>NZ_JBMSEC010000003.1:585234-669723 GCF_049446115.1 Caulobacter sp. KR2-114 | reverse complement strand
AAACGCCATCGGCCGCTTCAGGCGCGTCCTGCCGAGGCGAACCAACCTCGACCACCTCGACCCAAGGCTCATCCTGCAAGCCGCAGCAGCCGCCAACCACATCCCCCGACAGTGCCTGGACTTCCGCACCCCCGCTGAGGTCTTCTCTCAGCAGGTGTTGCACTTCGAACGAGAATCCACCTCCCGGCCTTCGCCGGGATGAGCGGAAGTGCGGGGCTACCCTTCCACCAGGCTCGCGCCGCAGTCGGCGACGGTGTCGCGCGGCGGGCGGGGTGCGTAGCCCAGCAGCCGGCGCGCCTTGTCGTGGCTGAACGCCTGCGTGCGGCCCAACAGCGGCAGCAGCCCCTTCATCTGCGGCGAGACGGCGGCCAGGCCGCGGAACACCAGGTCCGGCATGGCCGCGGTGGGAACCTTGGCGGCAGCCGGTCCCAGGCGCGCCCTCAGCGCCGCCGCGACGGTGCTGACGCCCGCCATCGCCGCCATCGTCGGCGCGCCCGAGACAGGCCAGCCTGGGGCCGGGTCGCGCACGGCCTGAGGTCGTTTCCGCTTTGCCGCTTGCCGCCTAACGAAAATTTCGTTAGCTCATCGCGGCATGGAACAGGGCAATCCCGCAGAGCGCATCATCCGCCGGTTCGGCGGCCAGAGCGCCCTGGCGGCCCTGCTCGGCAAGCGGCAGAGCACGATCGAGCACTGGGCGAGCACCGGACGGGTGCCGGCCCAGTGGCAACAGCCCTTGATTTCGTTGGCCCGCGCTCGGGGCGTCAGTTTGGAGGCTAGAGACTTCGTGGAAACCCAACGGCACGACATCGCCCCGGCGAAAGGCAAGCTCGGCGTCCTGCTCGGCGGCCTGGGCGCCGTCTCCTCGACCCTGATCGCCGGCGTCGAGCACGCCCGGCGCACCGGCGCCACCCCGGTCGGCGCCCTGACCCAGACGGGGACCATCCGGCTGGGCAAGCGCACCGACGGCAAGTCGCCTCTGATCAAGGACTTCGTCCCGCTCGCGGCTCTCGAGGACATCGTGTTCGGCGCGTGGGATCCGATCGAGGAGGATGCCTATCAGGCGGCGCTGAAATGCGGCGTGCTCGATCGCCACGAGCATATCGAGCCGATCGGCGACTTCCTGAAGAGCGTCAAGGCGATGCCGGCCGTGTTCGACCAGTATTACGTCAAGCGGCTGGAAGGGAAGAACGTCAAGAGCGCCAACACCAAGATGGGCCTGGTGGAGATGGTCCGCCAGGACATGCGCGACTTCAAGACCAAGAACAACTGCGACCGGCTGGTGTTCGTCTGGGCCGCCTCGACCGAGATCTTCATGGAAGGGGCCGAGACGCACCTGACCCGCGAGGCGTTCGACGCGGCGCTGACCGCCAACGACATCTCCATTCCGCCGTCGATGATCTATGCCTATGCGGCGATGCTGGAAGGCATCCCCTTCGCCAACGGCGCGCCGAACCTCACCGTCGACACCCCGGTGATGGTGCAGTTGGCCAACGAGCTGGGCGTGCCGATCTGCGGCAAGGACTTCAAGACCGGCCAGACCCTGCTGAAGACCGTGATCGCGCCGATGCTCAAGGCCCGCATGCTGGGCCTGAACGGCTGGTACTCCACCAACATCCTCGGCAATCGCGACGGCGAGGTGCTCGACGACCCCGAGAGCTTCAAGACCAAGGAAGAGTCCAAGCTGGGCGTGCTGGACACCATCCTGCAGCCCGAGCTGCATCCGGAGCTCTACGGCAACATCTACCACAAGGTGCGGATCAACTATTACCCGCCGCGGGGCGACAACAAGGAAGGCTGGGACAACATCGACATCTTCGGCTGGCTGAACTACCCGATGCAGCTGAAGATCGACTTCCTGTGCCGCGACTCCATCCTGGCTGCGCCGCTGGTGCTGGACCTGGCCCTGTTCATGGACCTGGCCAAGCGCGCCAAGCTGAAGGGCGTGCAGGAGTGGCTGTCGTTCTACTTCAAGAGCCCGCAGCACGCCCCCGGCCTCTATCCGGAGCACGACCTGTTCATCCAGCAGACCAAGCTGAAGAACACCCTGCGCTGGCTGATGGGCGAGGACCAGATCACCCACCTGGGCCAGGAATACTATCAGGACGAGGACGCCTGAACAAAGCGGCGCCGGAGGGACCTGAGCCCCTCACCTTCCCAAGCTCAGCGCCGACGCGCCGAGCTCGGGCCCCTTCCTCTCCCTATGGGAGAGGTAAATTGCTTAGTCTTGGCAATGCTTTAGCCTCCCTCTCCCATGGAGAGAGGGAGGGGCCCGCGTGGCTTGCAGGCGCAAGCCGCGTGGGAAGGTGAGGGGTTCAGGCGCCCACTGCGAGGCGCGCTGTCGGCCTGGTCTCAGCCCAATTCAGTCGTCGAACGCCGCGACGATCCGCGCCCGGTCGGCGCCGTCGGCCAGCAGGAGCGCCAGCAGGATGCGCGCCTTGGGGGCGTCCAGCATGCCGGCGGGGATCAGGCCGCGGCGGGTGAGGTCGATCTCGCTGCCGTCGAAGCCGTAGGTCTGGCGCAGGGTCTGGCCGGCGCCGGCGCGCGAGGCCAGCACCACCGGGATCCGGTCGGCCAGGTCGCCCAGCAGCGGGGCGAGATGGCGCGGTGTGTGGCCCGCGCCCATGGCCTGCAGCACCACCCCGGCCGGCGGATCGGCCAGCAGGGCCCGCACCAGCCGGCCGCCGTCGTCCGGCGGGCCGGCCAGCAGCACCACCTCGGGCAGGCCGGCCGCGGGCCAGGCGAAGGTCGGCGCGGGACGGGCGGGCCTCAGGGGCACGTGGACACGGCCCTCGGCGATCCAGCCGATCGGCCCGGCCAGGGGCGAGACGAAGGCCGACGGCTTGTGCGTGTGGCGCTTGGCCACGAAACGGGCGGTGTGGATTTCGTCGTTGAACACCACCAGCACGCCGGCGCCGCGCGCTTCGTCGCTGGCCGCCGTCTGGATCGCCGCCAGCAGGTTGGCCGGGCCGTCCGGTCCCGCCTGCGACGGCGCGCGCATGGCCCCCGTCACGACGACCGGCGCATCGAGATCCAGCAGCAGATCCAGCAGGAAGGCCGTCTCCTCGATCGTGTCGGTGCCCTGGGTGACGACGATGCCGCTCGCTCCGGCGTCCGCGGCCGCGCGGGCGCGGGCGGCGACTTGGGCGACCTGGGCGAAGGTGAGGCTGGCGCTGGGCAGGCTGAACAGGGTCTCGGCGGCGACATCGATGCCGCCGGTCCAGGCGGCCACCGCGCCCACCAGATCATCGCCGTTCAGTCCCGGCGCGACGCCGCCCTCGCGGCGAGGCGCCATGGCGATGGTGCCGCCGAGGGCAAAGACCTGGACCTTGGACGTCATCCACCCCTATCCGCAGCCGGAGACACAGCCGCCGGCAAGTCTATTCGGCGACGCCCACCGGCGCGCCCACGTCCACCGGCGGCGCATAGGGCTGTCGCGCCCGGCCCGCCGACATGGCCTGTTCGATGAACAGCGAGGAATAGCGCTCGACCATCTTGTCGATGTCGAACTCCTCGGCGCGGATGCGGCCGTTGTGCGAGAATTCGGCCCGCAGGGCGGCGTTCTCCAGCAGGTGGTCCATCGCGGCGCTGAACGCCTGAAGGTTTTCCGGCGGCACCACCCAGCCACTCTTGCCGGCCTCCACCACCTCGGCCGGGCCGAAGTCGCAGGAGGTGACCAGGGCGGGCACGCCGCAGGCCAGGGCCTCGGCCACCACGCTCGGGAAGCCTTCCCAGCGCGAGGGCAGCACGAACAGGGTGGCGCGGGACATCCACGCCCAGGGGTTGGCCACGAAGCCGGGGAATTTCACGCGGTCGGCGACACCGAGCTGGGCGGCGATGGCCCGGGTCTCGGCCTCCATGCTGCCACGCCCCAGGATCACAAGGTCGTAGCCCTTGGCCGCCTCGCTGGCGGCGAAGGCCTGCAGCAGCATTTCGTGGTTCTTCTGGTACTCCAGCCGCCCCACGGTCAGGATGAACGGCCGCTCCGGCGTCGGCGCGGCTTCGCGCGACAGCTGGCGGATCTTGGCCAGGTCGATGGGGTTGTGGATCACCCGCACCCGCGCCGGATCCAGTTCCAGTCGCTCCTGCAGCCCGGCGGCCATCTCGTGCGAATTGGCCAGGAAGCAGTCGGCGGCGCGGTAGGCCGTGCGGGTCAGGCTCTTGATCGCGCTGCGGGCCAGGCCGTTCTGCAGCTCGTTCTCGATCACCGCGTCGGTATTGTTGCCCTCGCGCACGATCCAGCGCGGCCGCTCGGCGCCCAGGCTGGCCACCACCGGGCCGGTGATGACGTTCATGCCCTTCAGGAAGCTCATCACCACGTGCGGGCGGTGGGCCTTGATCATCTTGCGCAGGTTCAGCGGCGCCAGCACCGCGCCGGCCACCAGCTTGTGCGGCCGGTAGAAGGTGGAGTTCGCCCCCTCGAAGGCCAGCAGGTTCTGGCCGATCGGCGAGACGTCGATGCGGCTCTCGTCGGCGTCGGCCAGGAACGGGCCCGAGCGGTTGAGCAGCGCCATGCGCACGTCGACCAGCTTGGGGTCGCAGCGGTTCAGCAGGTGCACGGCCACGCGCTCGGCGCCGCCGCCGTGCAGCGAGGAAAGCAGCAGGCTCACACGCACCGGCGGCGCGGGCGTGCTATCGATCACGGTGGCGAATCCGTCCCCCATCGGGCGCTTCCTAGCCGTGGACCACGGCGAGCGGCAACCCGATCGGGCCGCTTCGCGCGGGGGTGAGGACGGTCTGATGCATTTCGAACTCTTGGTTGGCGCCGACGCCTTCTGGAAGCGCGCGGCGGAGGATTTCGCTCAGTCCAGGCGCCGGCTTTTCGTCCAGGCGATGACCTTCGAGGGCGATGCGGCGGGGCTCAAGGTGGCGGCCGGGATCGCGGCGAGCGGCGCTGCGGACCGCCGCGTGCTGGTGGACGAGTACACCCTGCACATGATCAGTGATCGCTCGGTTCACGCCAAGAGCTCCAAGGCGGACCCGGCGTTCCAGGCGGAAGTGGCCGCGACGCACCAGATGTTCCGCAGCCTCGTAGCCGACGGTGTTTACGTCCGCGTGACAAATCCCGTCGGACCTCTTTTTAGTCGCTATCCGGCCCGCAACCACAAGAAACTCATCGTTGCAGACGACGCGGTCTACGTCGGCGGGATCAACTTCAGCGACCACAACTTCTCTTGGCACGACTTCATGCTGAGGATTGAACAATCCGACTTCGCCGATGCCGCGGCGGCCGATTTCCTGGCGACATTCGAGGGGCGTGCCCGCGCCAGCACCGGCGATTTCGGCCCGGTCCGGCTGATCTCGATGGACGGGCGGCGCAACCGCGCCGCATTCGCCGAGGTCGCCGCCCTGATCGAGGGCGCGCAGCGTCAGGTGACGGTGATCAGCCCCTATCTGACCTTTCCGGTGACCGGCGCCCTGGCCCGGGCGCGCCGTCGGGGCGTCGACGTGCAGCTGATCACCCCCCTGGCCAACAACAAGCGCCTGGTGCGCGACTACCTGCTGTGGGCCGCCAAGGCGGGCGGGCTCACCGTGCGGCTGCAGCCGCACATGTCGCACCTGAAGGGGATGCTGATCGACGACGAGCGGCTGGTGATCGGCTCGTCCAACTTCGACTTCGTCAGCCTGGGCGCCGAGGAGGAGATCGTGGCGGTGATCGCCGACCCCCAGCTGATCGCGGACTTCCGCGCGCGGATCGTCGAACCGGCCGTGCTCGAGGCCCTGCCCTCGAGCGCGCACGATCCCTCGGCCCTGGCGGGCGTGCTCAGCCTGCTGCAGCTGAAGTTCGCCCAGGGCGTGGTCTCGGCGGTGCGCGGGGTTCCGCGCGGGGCCTACGACTACCCCGTGGACTGAGGCCGGACGGCGCAACGGACCGGATCAGGCCGCCGCGGCCTGGCCGGGCGCGTGGCTTCCGGGCAGGGGCGTGGCCGTGCGCTTCTGGCCGCCGCGCCAGGCGTCGAGAAAGCTGGCCTGGTGCACACAGCTGACCGTGCAGAACGGTGCGCAGCTCTTGGCGGTGGAGTATTCGCGGACGATGTCGGCGGTGGTGTAGCTGGCCAGGGGGACGCCCGGGCTGCCGCGCTGCTGCGAGCAATAGTGCACCAGCCCGTCCTCGCAGATGTACAGGTAGCGGGCGCCGGCGCGGCAGTTCCAGCTGTTGGGCTGGCCGGCCATCAGGTTCTTCTGGAACATCAGGTAGTTGATGCGGTGCACGATCGACCGCTTGTCGGTCAGCTTGTCGTAGACGGCGCGCTGGGTGTCCGACAGCGGGGCCAGGGTGCCCTCGGCGTCGTGCAGCACGCCCACCGTGTGGCTGAAGCCCAGCGCCTTGGCGGTCTCGGCCACTTCCAGGGCGTCCTGGGTGCGCTCCTCGGTGATGCCCAGCACCGAGTTGATGTTGACGTGGAACCGGGCGTGCTCGGACAGCAGCTTCAGCCGGCCCATCAGCGACTTCAGGGTCTTCTTCGAGATGGCGTCGGGCTTCACGCCGTCGATGGAGATCTGCAGTTCCTGCAGTCCCGCCTCGTTCATGCCGGCGATCGACTCCTTGGTCATCAGGAAGCCGTTGGTGATGGTGGTGGCGACCATGCCGTGGCTGCGGATCCGGCGGATCACCTCGTTGTGGCCGGGGTGGGTCATCGGCTCGCCGCCGGTCAGGGTGACGATCTGGGTGCCCAGCGCCGCCAGCCGGTCGACACGCTCGAGCAGCAGCTCCAGCGGCACCGGCTTGGAGACCTTGTCGTACTCGCTGCAATAGGCGCAATCGAGGTTGCAGTAGCGGGTGACCACCAGGTGCGCCAGCATCGGTTTGCGGGTGGACAGCAGCACGTTCGCCGCCACCTTCACACCGTCGCGCAAGGTCACGCCAGCCATAGAATGATAGTCCCCGTCTCGCTCGAGCGCCCTAGATGGGCCTTTGCCGTGCGGATGTCACCTGCTGCGCCGCAGCAAGGCCGATCAGATTTTATTTCGGATAGTTTAGCGAGATCGTGACCACGTTCTCGCCGGGATGGGCGGTGAACTTCACCTGGTCGAACGTCGGCCAGTGCAGCAAGGACATGTTCGGCGGATTGTGCGTCAGACCCCAGGGCTCCTTGGGGCCCGTGAACAGGTTGAACGCGAACTTGTGGTTCGAATCCCGGTCCTGATAGACCACCACCGCGTAGTCGCCCGGGCCGGGCGCCCAGAAGCACAGGCTCTGGCCCGGCGCGCGCGACGGCTCGCGCATCACGCGGATGGAGCCGCCCTTCTTCAGGAACTTGGACGCATCGTTGTAGAACGTCGCCGCCATCAGTCCCTGGCTGTCGCGAACGTTTTCCACCTTGACGACGATCTTCACGCCCGTGGGCTGGCCGTCGCAGCCTGCGCCCTGAGCGTGGGCCGCAACCGGTGCGAGGAGAGCCACGACGGCGGCCGCGGCCAGGGCGCGACGGAAGCGGGCGAGGGGCATGCGGAAGGTCCGTCCAGTCATGGCCAAGCTGGGTAGCGTCCGCTGATGGCTCAATTATGCTTTCGCACAGGTTACCGCCGACCGCGCGATCAAATTGTCCAGTTCTCTGTAACCATCAGGGTCTTGGGGCGGCCGTCGACGGATAAGGACACTCGCCTTTCAGGGAGCATTGTTGCGGCGAGGTAGCCGATCAGGTCTTCCCGACGTGGGCGATGGAGGCGATCTCCACCAGAAAATCGGGGCGCACCAGACCGCACTGGATGCAGAACCGGGCCGGCTTCTCGCCAGGGAAGAACTCGGCATAGACCTTGTTCATGCCGGCGTAGTCGGCCCAGTCCTTCAGGAAGATCATGTTGTAGGTGACGTCCGCCAACGTCCCGCCGGCGGTCTCCACCACGCCCTGGATGGTCTGCAGCACCTGGCGCGTCTGGCCTTCGATGTCGCCCACGTGGGCGACGCCGTTGTCCTTGTCGAACGCGAGCGTCCCGGAGACGTAGACCACGCCATCGGCCATGGTTCCGGGTGAGAAGGGGGCGATCGGTATCCCGGTCCCGGGCGGCGTGATCACGGTCTTCGGCATGCTGTTCCCCTTCAGTCCCTTGGAGCCTGGCCGATGGTCCCGCAAAAGTCGGCGGTGCTCGACACCCAGCCGAAGAAGGCCTCGACGTTGTAGACGCTGGCCTCCTGCAGATAGGCCGGCCCCGCCTGGTGCGTGGCGTCCTCCAGCAGCACGCCGAAGTACTCCAGGAAGAAGCCGTCTCGCAGCGTCGATTCCACGCAGACGTTGGTGGCGATGCCGCAGAACGCCAGGGTGCGGATGCCGCGCGCCCGCAGCAGGGAGTCCAGCGGTGTGTTGTAGAAGGCGCTGTAGCGCGGCTTCTCGATGACGATGTCGCCCGGCTGCGGCTTGAGGGCGTCGACCAGGGCGTAGTCCCAGGTGCCCTTGGCCAGCAGCTTGCCCTGCAGCTCCGGCCGGGCGCGCATGGTCTTCAGCGCATTGGATTTCCACCAGTTGGGCGAGCCGGGGCCGCCCGCCTCGGCGTAGGCCGGATCCCAGCCGTTCTGGAAGAACACCACCAGCACGCCGGCGGCCCGCGCCGCCTCCACCGTGGCGCGGATCCTGTCGATCACCGCCGCCGCGCCGCCGATGTCGAATCCGGCCTCGTCCAGGTAGCCGCCGGCCGAGGCGTAGGCGTTCTGCATGTCCACCACGATCAGCGCCGTCTGGGCGGGCGTGATCGGCAGGGCTTCGGGCCTGGCCGGCAGGGTGACCGACCCCGGCCCCAGGTCGGACCGTGAAACCTCAGACCGCGGCGACGACATGGGCCCTCGTCTTCATCAGAGGCTGGATGTGCTGGCCGAACTGGTCGAGGCCGACCAGGAAGTCGTCGAACGTCAGCATCACCCCCGCGGCCCCCTTCACCTCGGCGATCTCGTCCATCAGCCGCGCCACAGTCGCATAGGAGCCGACCAGGGTGCCGATGTTCAGGTTCATCGCGCTGGGCGGGCGGCTCATGTAGATCGCAGAGACGTCCAGCGCCCCGCGCGGATCAGCCTCGCCCTGGTGGTTCATCCAGGCGATGGCGTCCAGGTCCGCCCCCTCCTTGTAGCGCTCCCACTTGGCGTGGGCGGCCTCGTCCGTCTCGTCGGCGATGATCATGAACAGCAGCAGGGCCTCGCACCGGCGCCCGCTGGCGATCGAGGCCTCGACGTTGCGCTGCACCGAAGGCTGGCACTTGGTCGGCTCGTTCAGCCCCATGCCGAAGCAGAAATTGTAGTCGGCATGCGCCGCCGCGAAGTCGACGCCAGCCTGGCTCTGGCCGGCGCAGATGATGTCGATCCGGGCGCTCGGCTGAGGCAGCAGGCGACAGTCGTTCATGGTGAAGTACTGGCCCTTGAAGTCGCTGCGGCCGGTCTCCCACAGCTGCTTCATCACCGTCACGTACTCGGCGCAGTAGTCGTAGCGGCGCAGGAAATGCGCCTCGCCCGGCCAGATCGACATCTGATCGTATTCGGCCTTCTGCCAGCCGGAGACGATGTTGAGGCCGAAGCGGCCGTGCGAGATGGAGTCGATGGTCACCGCCATGCGCGCGGCGATCGCCGGCGGGATCGCCAGCACCGGGACCGAGGCGTAGAGCCTGATCCGGTCGGTCACCGCGGCCAGCCCCGCCATCAGGGTGAAGCTCTCCAGGGCGTAGTCCCAGAACTGGGTCTCGCCGCCGAAGCCGTGCAGCTTGATCATCGACAGGGCGAAGTCCAGCCCATAGCGCTCGGCCTTCTGGGTGATCGCCTTGTTCAGATCGAAGCTGGGCAGGTACTGCGGCGAGGTCGCCGACATGATCCAGCCGTTGTTGGCGATCGGGATGAAGACACCGATGTCCATGCGCCCCTCACAGCGTCGTCGAGCCGGACATGAGGCGCCCGGGGCGGCGCCTTGGCAAGCGCCGGTGGCGCGCCGGATGTGATTCGGGGCGGCGTCGCCCAGGCCTTGGGCGTCGGGCCGACGACATGAATCCGGTAGTTTTCGCGCCCTTTTGTCGCCGCAATTCGCTTATCGCGTGCGGCAATTGTGGCGCTTCGCTTGAGTGTTGCGCTGGCGACTTGAATATTCGGCACGATGACGGCCAGATTCAGATTCGATAAACACTTGCGATGAGAGGCTCATCTCATGCGCGAGATGCCGATCCGTTGGGCGACCGAGCCCGAGAAGCCGAAGAAGATGAGCTTCAAGGCCTTCCTCTGGGTGGCGCTGTCGATCGCCGTGGTGATCTTCTGCGTGGTGACGATCGCCCTGCGCTAGGCGCCCCGAAGCCGCTGACCTAGGTTCGGCGCATGCGCCGCCTGTGGGACATCTCCCAGACCCTGACATCCGACCTGCCGGTGTGGCCGGGCGACACCGCCTTCGCCTCGCGCCGGACCTGGGACATGGCCGCCGGCTCGCCGGTGAACGTCTCGGCCTTCGAAGCCTCCACCCACGCCGGGACCCACGCGGACGCCCCGCTGCACTACGCCGTCGGCGGACCGTCCGCCGCCGACCTGGAGCTTGACGTCTACCTGGGGCCCTGCCGGCTGGTGGATGCGCGCGGCGCCGGGCCGGCGATCGACGCGGCGTTTGTCCGCGCGCTCGGCGCGCTTCCGCCGCGGGTCCTGTTTCGCACCTACGAGCGCTTCCCCCACGGGGCGTGGCGGTCGGACTTCGTCGTCGTGACGGCGGGCGCGATTGCGGCGCTGGCGGCGGCCGGCGTGCGGCTGATCGGCATCGACAGCCCGTCGCTGGACCCGGAGGATTCCAAGACCATGGACGCCCACCACGCCGTTCTGTCCGCCGACCTGCGCATCCTCGAGGGCCTGGTGCTCGATGAGGCGCCGCCGGGCGACTACGAGCTGATCGCCCTGCCGCTCAAGCTCGCGGGTCTCGACGCCGCGCCGGTGCGTGCGGTGCTGCGCGAGCTCGCCCTGTGAGCCTGGACCGCGCCGCCGTCCAGGCGCTCGACGCCGCCGATCCGCTCCGACCGTTCCGCGACCGCTTCGCGCTGCCGCCGGGCGTGATCTACATGGACGGCAACTCCCTGGGGGCCTTGCCGAAAGCCGCGCGCCAGGCCGTGGAGCGCACCGTGAGCCAGGAATGGGGCGCGGGGCTGATCCGCAGCTGGAACGACGCCGGCTGGATGGCCGCGCCGCGCCGGGTCGGCGACAAGATCGCCCGCCTGGTCGGCGCCGCCCCCGGCGAGGTGGTGGTGGCCGACTCCACCTCGGTGAACCTGTTCAAGCTGGCGGTGGCGGCGCTGCGGGCGCGGCCGGACCGCCGCGTGATCCTGACCGAGCCCGGCAACTTCCCCACCGATCTCTACGTGGCGCAGGGCGTGGCCGATCTGCTGCCGCAGGCGCAGGTGCGCACCGTTCCCGCCGCGGACATCGCCGGCGCGCTCACGCCCGATGTCGGCCTGCTGCTGCTGACCCACAGCCACTACAAGAGCGCCCACACCCACGACATGACGGCGCTCACCGCCGCGGCGCACGACGTCGGCGCCCTGGCGCTCTGGGATCTGAGCCACAGCGCCGGCGCGATCCCGGTGGACCTGACCGCGGCGGGCGCGGATCTCGCCGTCGGCTGCGGCTACAAGTTCCTGAATGGCGGGCCCGGGGCCCCCGCCTTTCTGTATGTCGCCCGGCGTCATCAGCAGACCCTGGTCTCTCCCCTGATGGGCTGGCTCGGCCACGCCGCGCCGTTCGACTTCGCCGACGACTACCGTCCCTCGGACGGGATCGAGCGATTCCTCTGCGGCACGCCGCCTGTCCTGGGGCTGGCGGCCCTGGAAGCCGGCGTGGACATCGCCCTGGAGGCGCCCGCCGACGCCCTGGCGCACAAGCTCAAGCGGATGACCGGCCTGTTCATCACCGAGGTCGAGGCGCGCTGTTCTGGCCACGGGCTGGCGCTGGTCACGCCGCGCCACGGGCCGCGCGGCAGCCACGTCTCGTTCGCCCATCCGGAGGGCTATCGCATCATGCAGGCCCTGATCGCCCGCGGCCTGATCGGCGATTTCCGCGAGCCGGACATCCTGCGCTTCGGCCTGACGCCGTTGTACCTCGGCTACGAGGACGTCTGGCGCGCCGCAGGCCTGATTGCCGAGGTGCTGGACACCGGCGCCTGGCGCGACCAGCCTCACCGTATCGCTGGCCGGGTCACCTGACCGCGGCGGCAGGGAGTTCGCATGATCCAGTTCCCCCATCGCCGCGCCGTGCTCGGCCTGTTCGCCGCGACGGCCCTGCCGGCTGGCGCCCTGGCCCAAGGCCTCAGCCTGCCCTCCGGGGGCGAGGGGCGGCACGAGCTGGAGTGGCTGCGCATCGCCCACGAATGGCTGGACACGGCCGACCGCCTGTCGCCCGTGGGCGCCACCCAGATCGGCGATCATCGCTTCGACGCCGAGCTGGACGACCTGTCCGCCCCTGCCCGGGCGTCGGGCGTCGCCGAGTTGCGGGGGCTGCTGGCGCGCATCGAGGCCTTGCCGCAGGCCGAACTGCCCCGTCCGATGCAGATCGACGCGGCGATCCTGGCCAACCAGATCCGCTACGACCTGTGGACCGACGAGACGCTGCAATCCTGGGCCTGGGATCCGCTGATCTACACGGGCCTCACCGGGGACGCGCTCTATGGCCTGCTGGCCCGGGACTATGCGCCGGCGCCGCAGCGCCTCGCCGCGGCGGTGTCGCGGATGGAGAAGCTGCCACGGCTGCTGGACCAGGCGCGGGCCAACCTCGATCCCGCCCGCACGCCGCGGGTCCACGCCGAGACCGCCGTGCGGCAGAACAAGGGCGTGCTGGGCCTGGTCGGCGAGCTGATCGCGCCACACGTCGGCGACTTGCCGCCGGACGTCCGCGCCCGCTTCACTGTGGCGTCCGAGGCGCTCACCCGGGCGGTGACGGCGCACCAGGCCTGGCTGGAGACGAGCCTCGTGCCGAACGCCCGCGGGGATTTCCGTCTGGGACAGGCGCTTTACGACCAGAAGCTGGCGTTTGCCCTCAACACCCCGCTCACCCGCCAGGAGATCCGCCACCGGGCGGAGACCGCCCTGGCCGAGACGCGCGCCGAGATGTACCGCCTCGCGAGCCGCATCCTCGCCGGCCGAACCGGCGCGCCGCCGACCCCCGACAAACCCTCGGCCGATCAGCAGCAGGTCGCGATCCGGTTCGCCCTCGATCTCGCCGCCGAGGACCGCCCGGCGCGGGACGGGGTTGTCCCCTTCGCCCGGCAGGCCCTGGCCGAGGCCACGGATTTCGTGAAGGCGCACGACCTGATCACCCTGCCGGCGGCCCCGGTGCAGGTGATCGTCATGCCGGAGTTCAAGCGCGGGGTGGCGGTGGCCTACTGCGATCCGCCGGGGCCCTTGGACAAGGGCCAGCCCACCTTCTACGCCATCTCGCCGATCCCGGACGACTGGAGCGCCGAGCGCACCACCTCGTTCCTGCGCGAGTACAATCGCCGCGGCATCCGCGACATCGCCACCCACGAGGCGATGCCCGGCCACTATGTGCAGCTGGCCCACTCCAACGCCTATCCGTCGGTGCTGCGCTCGGTGCTGTGGTCGGGCGCCTTCGTCGAGGGCTGGGCGGTCTACGCCGAGGGGATGATGGCCGACGAGGGCTTCGGCGACCCGCTGTACCGCCTGGTGGTGCTGAAGACCCGGCTGCGCTCGATCACCAACGCGATCCTGGACCAGGCCATACACGTCGACGGCATGACCCGCGAGGCGGCCATGACCCTGATGATGCGGGACGCCTTCCAGGAGGAGGGCGAGGCGGCCGGCAAGTGGATTCGCGCCAGCGTCTCTTCCGCCCAGCTGCCGTCCTATTTCGTCGGCTTCTCGCAGCACACCGCCATCCGCCGCGAGGCGGAGCGCCGCTGGGGCGCGGACTTCAGCCTGAAGCGCTACCACGACGCCGTGCTGAGCTTCGGCTCCCCGCCGGCGCATCTCGCCCGCGCGGCGCTGTTCGACGAGCCGCTTTAGCCGCGCGCCGTCTCGAACCCGCGGCTGCGCATCAGGGCGTCGGCAGCGGGGTCGCGGCCGCGGAACCGGCGGTAGGCCTCCGCCGCCTCCACCGTGTTGCCGACGCTCAGCACCTCGCGCAGCAGCCGGTCGGCCAGCGCCTTGTCGTAGAAGCCGCCCGGCGCCTCGGCGAAGGCCTCGGCGGCGTCGGCGCTGAGCACGTCGGCCCAGATGTAGTTGTAATAGCCGGACGCATAGCCCTCGCCCGAGAACACATGCGAGAAGTGCGGCAGGCGGTGGCGCAGGATGATCTCGCGCGGCATGCCCAGCCGTTGCAGCGCCTCACGCTCGAAGTCGCGCGCATCCAGAGCCTCGTCCGCCCCCAGGTGCGCCTCCAGGTCGAGGATGGCGCAGGCCAGGTACTCGGTAGTGTCGAACCCCTGGCGGAAGTTCTGCGCCGCCAGCAGCTTGTCCTTGAGCGCGGCCGGCATCGGCTCACCGGTCTCGTGGTGCACGGCGAAGCGCGACAGCAGTTCCGGCGTCGGCAGCCAGCGCTCGTTCAGCTGGCTCGGCAGCTCGACGAAGTCGCGCACCACGCTGGTGCCGGCCAGGGAAGGATAGGTCACCGACGACAGCAGCCCGTGCAGGCCGTGGCCGAACTCGTGGAACAGGGTCACCGCGTCGGTCCAGGAGATCAGCACCGGCTGGCCCGGCGCGGCCGGGATGAAGTTGGAGTTGTTGGAGACGATGGGCGTGTCGCCAGCCAGGCGCTGCTGTGTCCGGTACTCGCTCATCCAGGCGCCCGACGACTTGCCCGGCCGGGCGTAGAGGTCGAAGTACCACAGGCCCACGCGGTCCCCGCCGCGGGTCACCTCGAACACCTCCACGTCCGGGTGATAGACGGGCAGGTCGGTGACCGGCGTGAAGGCGAGACCGAACAGCTCTCCGGCCGCCCAGAACATGCCGTCGCGCAGCTTGCCCAGCTGCAGGTAGGGCTTCACCGCATCGTCCGAGAGGTCGTACTTCGCCTGCCGCAGCTTCTCGGCGTAGTGGCGGTAGTCCCAGGCCTCCAGCGGTTCGTTGAAGCCCTCGGCGGCCGCGATCGGCTGCATCTCGGCGATCTCCTCGCCGGCGCGGGCCACCGCCGGGGTCCACACCCGGCGCAGCAGCTCCATGGCGGCGTCCGGCGTGCGCGCCATCTGCCCGTCCGCTACCCAGTGGGCGAAGGTGGCGAAGCCCAGCAGCCGCGCCTTCTCCACGCGCAGCTTCAGCACCTCGGTGATGATCGGGTTATTGTCGTGCGGCCCGGGGTTGTCGCCACGGCTGGCCCACATCGCCAGCGCCCTTTGCCGCAGGTCGCGGCGCGCCGAATGGGTCATGAACGGATCCATCGACGAGCGGGTGTTGGGGATCACCCACTTGCCGTCCAGGCCGCGCTCCCGCGCCGCGGCGGCGGCGGCTTCGACCAGCGCCGCGGGCAGCCCCGCCAGGTCCGCCTCGCTGTCCAGCACCAGCGCCAGGCCTTCCTCGTCGGCCAGGATGTTCTGGCTGAAGGCGGTGTAGAGGCTGGCCAGCCTCTGGTTGATCTCGGCCAGGCGGCGCTTGTCGGGATCGGAGAGGGCGGCGCCCTGCCGGGTGAAGCGGCGCATGACCACGTCGGCCAGGCGTTGCTGCTCGGCGGTCAGACCGCTGGTCTCGCGCGCCTCGAACACCGCCCGGATGCGTTCGAACAGGGCGCGGTTCTGGATGATCTCGTCGCGGAACGCCGCCAGCCGCGGGGCGGCGGCGCGCTGCACCGCCTGCATCTGCGGCGTGTTGAGGGTCGAGGTGAACACCGACATCAGCGAGGTCGCCTGGCGGTAGGCCCGGCCGGAACGTTCCAGGGCCTCGAGGGTGTTGGCGAAGGTCGGTGGCGCGGGATCGGCGGCGATCGCCGCGATCTCGGCGCGATAGAGCGCCATCGCAGCCTCGAGGGCCGGCTCGAAGTGCTCGACCCGCAGCGCGCCGAAGGCGGGCGCGCCGCCGTGCGGTCCTGTCCAGGGAGCGAGCACGGGATTGTCGGCGAGGGCGTCGGTCATGGCGGGCTCCGGCGAGGGGGACGGCAGGCCAGGGTATCGGGGCGGCGGGACTTCCTCCAACCCGGAAGTGAGGCGTTCCTCTCGACTCGCTCCGGGCTGTTCCCGGTCCGGCGCGGCGGCTTGCCGCACGCGGCGTGCCGAAAGTCGCGGCGTCTATTCTCCAGCGAGTGATGACGGCGGTGTGGAGCAGGATTTCTATGGACATGGCCGTTGAGCAGGATCTGTCGCGTGTCGCCACGCGGCTGAGCTCGGACTATTTCTTCCGCGCGCTCGGCCTGATCTCGTCCCTGCACGGCGGCGACATCACCGCTGCGATCATCTGGCAGGCGATCGTCACGGCGAACACGGCGCACCTGGACGCCGGCGACTACCGCGGCTCGGAGGCCTCGCCACCGGACGACCTGCGCCGCCCGGTCAGCGTGCTCTCGCTATCGCAGTCCCTGGGCATGCCGTTCGAGACCACGCGCCGCTATGTGAACCGGATGATCGCCGCCGGCCGCTGCGAGCGGGTGCGGGGCGGCGTCGTGGTGCCCGCCAGCGTGCTGAACGACGAGCGGACCCAGGCCGCGCGTCTGGAGAACCTTGGCTATCTGCGCCGCCTCGGGCGCGAGATGCTGCGGGCCGGGATCATCAAGCCGGGCTGCTGAGGCGCGCCGGGGCCGCCAGCTTCACGGCAGACGCACCAGATCGTCGACCCGCACCGGCAGCCCGGTCGCGAAGGCCTGGTTGGCGGCGATGCCGGTCAGGATCGAGCGGGCGCCGGCGATGTGGTCGGCCCGGCGGCCCAGGGGATCGGCCGGCGGGGCGGCGCCGAAGATGTCCTCCAGCAAGAGGGCGTCGCCGCCGCCATGCTCGCCGGCGGCGATAGGCGGGGTGGCGTCCCACGGCTTCGCCCAGTGCGGAAACACCGTCACCCGCTGGCTTTCGCTGAACGACTGGCCGATCTCGCCGCCGGCGGCGCTGACGTAGGATTTCTCCAAATCCTCCAGCTCGATGCGGCCGGCGTCGCCGATGAAGGCGATGCGATAGCCTTCCCACGGGCCATAGGCGCTCAGGGTGTAGCTCATCTGCGCGCCGCTACGGTAGCGGACCACCAGGTTCATGGTGTCCTCGATGCTGACGCCGTCGCCGAACACGCTCTGGTCGCGCCGGTAGCCGTCCTCCTCCGCGCCCTTCAGGTAGAGGCCTTCCAGCATGCCGCCATCGGCGAGGCTGAGGGCGAAGGGGTCGCCCTTGGCGTTGGGATGGTCGGTCCCGCGGTCGTAGAAGCGGGTGACGCCGCGCGCCTCGGCGGCGGCTCGCCCATAGAAGCCCAGCGAGCCCAGGCCGAACACCAGCTCCGGCGAGGAGTCCAGCCACCAGTTGACCAGGTCGAAGTGGTGCGTGGCCTTGTGCACCATCAGCCCGCCGGAGTTGCGCTTGTCGCGGTGCCAGCGGCGGAAATAGTCGGCGCCGTGCACGGTATCGAGCAGCCACTCGAAGTGCACCGCCTTGACCTTGCCGATGCGGCCCTCCTGCAACAGCGCCTTCACGGCCGCGCGGACCGGCGAATAGCGATAGTTGAAGGCCACGCGCAGCCGCCGGCCGGAGCGCTCCACCGCCGCCAGGATCTCGCGGCAGGTGGCCGCCTCGGTGGTCATCGGCTTTTCCGTGATCACGTCGCAACCAAGCTCCATCGCCCGGATGATGTACTGGTGATGGGTGCGGTCGACGCTGGTGACGATCACCGTGTCCGGCTTCGTCTCGGCGATCATCCGGTCGAAGTCGGCGGCGTGGTAGGCGGGGATGTCCGCCGGCGCGCCCCAGCCGCGGTACTTGCCGTTGCACCACGCCATCCGCGTGCGGTTGGTGTCGCACAGGCCCACCAGGTCGTGCCGGTCGGCATAGGTCTTCAGGATCGCCCGCGAGTACATGTACGAGCGCGCGCCCAGGCCGACGATGGCGTGACGATGTCTGCGCGCGTCGCTCATGGCGAACGTCCTCCACGGGGGCTCTGGACGGGGTCTTATCCGCCGCGGCGGCGGACGGCGAGCGGCAAGACCCCCTTCCATCGCGACCCGCATCGCCGCACAAGGGCGGCATGCACGTCTATTTCCTCGGCATCGCCGGCGCGGGGGTCAGCGCCCTGGCCTCGGTCCTGGCGTCGGAAGGCCACACCGTCTCGGGCTCCGACGACGGCGTCTTCCCGCCGGTCAGCACCTACCTGAGCCGCATGGGCATTCCGTACCACGTGGGCTTCGACCCGGCGCAGATCCCGGCCGCCATCGACGTGGCCATCGTCGGCTCCAGCGCCAAGCTGGACCTGGGCGACAATCCGGAACTTCAGGAACTGATCGCCCGCGGCGTTCCCCGCTACAGCTTCGCCGAATTCCTCGGCGTCCATACCGCGGCGCGCGAAAACATCGTCGTCGCCGGCAGCTTCGGCAAATCCAGCCTGACCGCCCTGATCACCTTCCTCATGCGGCAGGCGAACAGGGACCCC
Organism: Caulobacter sp. KR2-114; assembly: GCF_049446115.1. NCBI lineage: Bacteria > Pseudomonadati > Pseudomonadota > Alphaproteobacteria > Caulobacterales > Caulobacteraceae > Caulobacter > Caulobacter sp. KR2-114. The sequence goes on along the minus strand of NZ_JBMSEC010000003.1, from coordinate 651,231 downwards.
GGCTATTTCATCGGCGCGATCCCGCTGGATCTGGAGGCCACCGGCCATTGGGGCCGCGATCCGGCTTTCGTCATCGAGGGCGACGAGTACATCGTCTCGGGCGAGGATCGGCGCTCGAAGTTCCTGCTCTACCACCCGGCCCAGGTGCTGATCAGCTCCATCGTCCACGACCATGTGAACGTGTTTCCGACCATGGCCGCCTACGAGACCCCGTTCGCCGAGCTGCTGACCCTGCTGCCGAAGGACAACCTGCTGGTCTGCGCCCAGGGCTACGAGCCGATCCAGCGGCTGACGGCCGGTCGCAAGGTGGTCTGGTACGGGCTGGGCGATGGCGCCGACTACCGGGCGCACAACATCCAGGTGGGCGAGACCACCGCCTTCGACCTGGCCACGCCGTCGGGCGAGGTCATCCCGCTGTCCACCCAGCTCCTGGGCCTGCACAACATCGAGAACATCGCCGGGGCTGCGGCCCTGCTGCTGGAGCGCGGCGACATCGACCCGTTCGAGCTGCGCGCGGCCGTGCCTCGCTTTCGCGGGGTCGCCCGGCGGCTGGACAAGAAGACCACGGTCTCGCGGGTTCCGGCCTACGAGGGCTTCGGCTCGTCCTATGAAAAGGCCCGCTCGGCGATCGAGGCCATCGCCCTGCACTTCCCCAGCCGCCCGGCCGTGGTGGTGTTCGAGCCGCACACCTTCTCGTGGCGCGATCGCGAGGCGCTGGCCTGGTACGACACCGTGTTCCAGGGCGTGTCGCGCGTCCTGCTGCTGCCGCCGCCGGGCCACGGCGCGGCCAGCCACCAGCAGCTGAGCCAGGACGAGATCCTGCAGCGCATCCGCGCGGCCGGGGTCAGCGCCGACGCCATCCAGGGCGGCGATGACGTGCTGGCCGACCTGCAGGGCTCGCTGACCGGCGACGAGGTGGTGCTGCTGCTGTCCTCCGGCCCGCTGGCCGGCCTGGCGGAAAGCGCCCCGGCGATGCTGGACGCCCGGTTCGGCGGATAGGCTTCAGGCCTCCAGCCCCGCCGCCACCGCCGTCCGGAAGCGCGGGTCCTCGGCCAGCCGGGCGGGAAACATCTCCCGCAGGTCCAGCAGGGCCATCGCGCCCCGTTCGCGCACGACGCCTGCCAGCCGCTCGGCCATGGGATCCTGCAGCGCTCGCCCCGCCGCCGTCTCGTGGGCGACGAAGGCCAGCCACGCGGCCACGGCCCGGCCCAGGCGCTCCACCGGCCGGCCTGCGTCCAGCGCCGCCTGGGTGGTGGCCAGCAGGCGGATCGGCAGCTTCTGCGAGCCGTCCATGGCGATCTGCGCCAGGCGATGACGGATCGCCGGATTGCGGAAGCGCTTCAGGATCGCCTCGATATAGCCGCCCACGTCCATGCCGCGCGGCGCGGTCACGGTGGGCGCGATGTCGATGATCATCAGGTCGCGCACGAAGGCGCCCAGCTCCGGATCGGCCGCCGCCTCGGCCATCGTCTCCAGTCCCCGCCCCAGGCCGAGATAGGCAAGGCTGGAATGGGCGCCGTTCAGCAGCCGCAGCTTGGCCGCCTCGTACCCGGCCACGTCCGAGGTGAGAGTCACGCCGACGGCGCCCAGATCCGGACCGTCCGGCCCCAGGCCGTCCTCCAGCACCCATTGGGTGAAGCCCTCGCGCTGCACGGGGGCGGCGTCGACCAGGCCCATGCGGTTCTCGACCAGGGCTCTCAGGGCGTCGTCGGCGGCCGGCGTGATGCTGTCGACCATGGAGGAGGGGAAGCGGACCTCGCCCTCGATCCACGCGGCCAGGTCGGCGCCGCGCGCGGCGGCCATCTGCAGCACGCCGCGCCGCAGCTTCGCGCCGTTGTCCGGCAGGTTGTCGCAACTGGCGACGACGAACGGCGCAAGCCCCGCCGCGCGCCGCCGCGCCAGGCCCTCGACGATCCAGCCGATGGCGCTGCGCGGCGCCTGGCCGCCGCCCGGGGCGAGGTCGGCGGCCACGTCCACATTGCCGGCGTCGAGGTCGCCGGACGGCGACAGGCCATAGCCCTTCTCGGTCACGGTCAGTCCCAGCCAGCGTGTGGCTGGCGCGGCCAGCCGCGCCAGCACCCGTTGCGGCTCGCGCGGCGCCGCCAGCACCTCGGTCACCGCGCCGATCACCCGCACCCGGGTGACCGCCTCCAGTTCGGCCAGGGCATAGAGCCCGTCCTGCGGCGCGAGCGCATCGGGGACGGTGGCCGACTTCGGCGCTATGCCGCTGATCGCCCACCTCGGATCGATCTCCAGCAGGCGGTCGAAGTACCAGGCCTGGTGCGCGCGGTGAAAGGCGCCGGGGCCCAGATGGGCCACGCCGATGGCCAGGTCGGCGCGGTCGTAGGCGAATCGCTCGACACCGGGCGCCAGGGCGTCCAGCGTCTGCATCGACAACCGTTCCGCCATCCCCGCTCGCCTCCCGTTCAGGCCCCGCGGCCTCTTGCTCAATCAGTAACCGGTGTCATGTTGCGTGACAAAGCCCGGCTCCGGCGCGATGTCGCTTCGCCCCGCCGTCGTCTAAGAGAACCGCAGCGCCGGGACGGCTTCCCGGACGGCATTGGTGGAGCGCTCGTGACCTTATCCCCCTCGTCCCAGGAGCTCGACGAGATTCAGGATTTCGCCGCCGGCCGGCGGCGCGCCACCATCAACGACATCGCCCGCCTGGCGCGGGTGTCGAAGAAGACCGTGTCGCGGGTCATCAACCGCTCGCCGTTCGTCAAGCCGGAGACCCGCGAGCGGATCGAACAGGTGATCGCCCAGACCGGCTATGCGCCGGATCCCCAGGCCCGTGGCCTGGCGTTCCGCCGCTCGTTCCTGATCGGCCTGATCTACGACAATCCGACGCCGCAGTACGTGGTCAACATGCAGCTCGGCATCCTGGACGGACTGAAGGACACCGGCTTCGAGCTGGTGGTTCATCCGTGCGACCGCAGCAGCCCCACCCTGCTGGCGGACATCCGCGGCTTCATCGAGCGGCAGCGGCTGGCAGGCGTGGTGCTGACCCCCTCGGTGTCGGAGGACGAGCGGGTGGCCGAGCTGCTGGCCGAGCTCGATTGCGACTATGTGCGGATCGCCTCGGTGGAGCTGGATACGCCCGAGCGGATGATCGTCAGCCATGACCGCCAGGGCGCCGCCGCCGCCGGGCGGCATCTGGCCGAGCTCGGCCACAGGCGCGTGGGGTTCATCTCCGGGCCGCCCAGCTTCCGCTCGTCGCACGAGCGGCGGGCCGGCTTCGAAGAGGCGCTGAAGGCCGCGGGCGTGACGCTGGATCCCAAATACGTGCGCGAGGGCGCCTATACCTTCGAGAGCGGCATCGCCTGCGCCGAGCAGCTGCTGGCGCTCGACCCACCGCCGACGGCGATCTTCGCCGGCAATGACGAGATGGCGGCCGGGGTGCTGCAGGTGGCGCTGCGCTCGGGCCTGCGCTCGCCGCAGGATATCTCGGTGGTCGGCTTCGACGACTTCCAGATCGCTTCGCGGCTGTGGCCGCCGCTGACCACCGTGCGCGCGCCGACCCGGGTCACGGGCCGGCTGGCGGCGCTGAAGCTGCTGGCCTTCGAGGACGAACACCCGCCCACCGCCGAAGAGACCGTGCCGGTGCTGGTGGTGCGCCAGTCGTCCGGACCGCCGCAGGCCTGACGCCGCGCCTATGCTGACCGGTCCTGGCGGCCGGGCGTTCCACCCTGGGCGAGACCCGCTCTCGGAGACGCCCGTGCGACCAGTCCTGACGATATTCGCCGCCGCCCTCACCGCCGCCTGCGCCCCGCCCGCGTATGCCGGCGACCATTCCGCCTTGCCGCCGGACCTTGCCGCCGCGGTGGCCGCCTACGATGCGGCGCAGGTCAAGGGCGACGGCGCGGCTCTGAACCGACTGCTGGCCGATGACTATGTGCTGGTGAACAGCCGCGCCCAGGTGGAATCCAAGGCCGACCTGATCCGCGATGACACCACCCCCGGCGACACCCTCAAGCCCTATGTCGTCGAGGACGAGGTGATCAGGCTCTGGAGGGATGGGGCGGTGCTGGCCGGGGCCGTGACCCTGGAGGGGGTCAGCGGCGGCGCGCCCTTCAAGGCGCGCATCCGCTTCGCCGACGTCTGGGCGCGGCGGGACGGCCGCTGGCAGGTGGCCTTCACCGAGGTGACCAAGATTCCAGCGGGCTGACCTGTCCGGGCCTCGCCGCCGCCTGTCCCGCGGGCAAACGCGGCGCGGCGCGGGGGCTGTCGTGGCGGACGCTGGCGTCACCGTCCCCCTCGGCGCAGCCTGCTTTGGCGAGGTCGCAAGGAGGCGGACGATGGCCCTGCACGATGAGGCGCTGCTGGCCGAGGTGCCGATCAGCGGCCGGATGCTGGCCCTGCCGCCAGGGCCGATCTTCCACCTGCATCGCGCCGCCGACAGCGACTATCAGCTTGGCGAGTTCCGCGCCTGGGCCGGCTACAAGACCCTGGGTGTCGACGCCGCGACCGATGGCCTGGCTCATTTCCAGCACGTGGTGTCGTTCGGCGCGACCCAGGATGCCGGCCGGACAGGCGTGCACGGCCACTTCGCGCATGTTCACGCCGTCATTCCGACCTCGGGGCGCGGGGTGTTTTCCTACGACGGCGTGACGACCGAGGCGGTCCCGGGCGTGGTGATCCACCAGCACGGCGGCACCATCCACGACCAGTTCGACTATTCCTACGCCGGCGGCTCGGACGCCGAGACCCGGCGCACGCCGCAGAGCCTGGAGCCCCTGCCGCCGGGCGCGCGGCTGCAGTCGTTCGGCTTCCTGGAGCTGTTCGTCCCGCTGCGCTTCGCCAATGTCGAGATCGTGCCGCCGACCCAGGTCACCGAGGGCGACCAGCGCAGCGCCTGGGACCATCCCTACCACGCGAAGGGCGCGGCCTTTTCGCTGCAGGCGGCGGACGATCCGGCCGCCGCCTATCATCCCGTGGCCGGCCGGCCTGATCTCGAGGCCCGTGACGGCGGGGTCTGGGCGCCCAGCGGCGAACTCTGCGCCGTCTGGATCGTGCGCGCCGCGCGCGGTGCGACGGGCAGCCCGGCCCCGCTCGCGATCCCGGGTGAGCGCGGCGGCCTGGTGATCCTGTACATGGTCAAGGGATCGGCCAATGTCGTGCGCGACGACGGCGAGCTGGTGCGGCTGAACGCCGGCGACTGCCTGACCGCCAGCCAGGACCTGGCCGGCGACCCGGTGGACCCGTCCCCCGACATGAGCCTGCTGAAGATCTTCATTTCCGGTCGCGCCGAGGCGCTGCGCGAACGCACCCCCGCCGAGATCGAGAAACTCGAGGCGCTGGGGCCCGCGATCATCACGCGGCGCGAAGTCCGATCCGCCGGCGATACGCGGCCGGTCAACACGCTGCACGGGTCGTAGGGGCTGCTTCGTCCGCCCCTCTATGGGGAGGGACAGGTGGCCCGCCCTGCCCTTCATGGGGAGGGACAGGCGGCGAAGCCGCCAGGGTGGGGAATACCTGCCGGAACAATGCACTCGTCGGGTTTGGCGGAAGCGTCGGACTCCCCCACCCTGATCGCTGCGCGATCTTTCCCTCCCCGCAAGGGGGAGGGCGAGTTCAGCCCTTGCGCTTCGGCTTGAAGCCAGGCTTGCCGCGATGCGGCTTGGGGCCGCCCCTGAACGCTGGCTTTTCGCGGGGGCCGCCGTCCCGGGGGCCAGACTCCCGCGGCCCTGGCGCGGCCGCGGGTTCGATGCGCTCGCGTTCGGCTTCGCCCTGGGCGTTGATCGCCGCGGTGAAGCGGTTGAGCGCCTCGGGGGCGATCTCGAACTTGGTCTCGCGCTCGAAGATGCGGATCGCGCCGATGTCGGCCTTGGCCACGTGGCCCAGCCGGCAGATCACCGGGATCAGCCACTTGGGGTCGGCGTCGTCGCGGCGACCGACCTTGATGCGGAACCAGCCGCCGGGGGCGCCGCGACCCTGTCCCGGGTGGGCGCCCGCCTGGCCCTCGCGCTCGCGGGTGAAGCTCTGGCGCTCGGCGCGGCGCTCACGGTTGTTCGGGCGCTGGTCTCGCACCTCGTAGCCGCCATCGTCCATCAGCTCTTCCGGCGCCGGCAGGCGGGCGCGGTGCAGGCGCAGCAGGGCGGTGGCGACCTGCTCGGGCGCATGGCCGGCCAGGATGGCGCGGGCCAGGGTCAGCTCTTCCTCGCTCGCGGGCTCGGCCAGGGCGGGGTCGGACAGCAGGCGTTGCTGGTCGCGCTCGCGGATCGCCTCGGCGGTGGGCGGCCCGCTCCAGGTCACCTTGACGTGCGCCTCGTCCAGCAGACGTTCGGCGTAGCGGCGGCGCGAGTGGGGCACCAGCAGCACCGAGACGCCCTTGCGGCCGGCCCGGCCGGTGCGGCCCGAGCGGTGCAGCAGCGCCGCCTTGTTCTGCGGCAGCTCGGCATGGACCACCAGGCCGAGGTCCGGCAGGTCGAGGCCGCGGGCGGCCACGTCGGTGGCGACGCACACCTGGGCGCGGCCGTCGCGCAAGGCCTGCAGCGCCTCGCTGCGGTCCTTCTGCGACAGCTCGCCGGACAGGGCGACCACCTGGAAGCCGCGTTCGCGCAGGGACACGTGCAGGTGCCGCACCGCCTCGCGGGTGGCGCAGAACACCAGGGCGCCTGGGGCCTCGAAGTGGCGCAGCACGTTGACCACCGCGTGCTCGACCTCGTGCGGGGCGACGCGGATGGCGCGGTAGTCGATGTCGCCGTGCGGCTCGTTGCGCCGCGCGGTGTCGATGCGCAGGGCGTCCTTCTGGTAGCGCCGCGCCAGGGCGGCGATGCCGGGGGCGATGGTGGCCGAGAACAGCAGGGTGCGCCGCTCGGGCGGGGTGAAGTCGAGGATGGTCTCCAGGTCCTCGCGGAAGCCGAGGTCCAGCATCTCGTCGGCCTCGTCCAGCACGGCGGCGCGGATGCTGGCCAGCTGCAGGTGGGCGCGCTCCAGGTGGTCGCGCAGGCGCCCAGGCGTGCCGACGACGATGTGCGCCCCGTCCGCCAGCGCGCGCTGCTCGCGCCGGGCGTCCATGCCGCCGACGCAGGTGGCGATGCGCGCGCCCGCCTCGGCGTAGAGCCAGGCGAGCTCGCGGCTGACCTGCAGGGCCAGCTCGCGGGTGGGGGCGATCACCAGCGCCAGCGGGGCGCCGGCGGGCGGCAGGCGCTCGGCCTCGCCCAGCACCTCGTGCGCCATGGCCAGGCCGAAGGCCACGGTCTTGCCCGAGCCGGTCTGGGCCGAGACCAGCAGGTCGCGGCCGTCTGCGGCGGTTTCCAGCACGGCGGCCTGGACGGAGGTGGGCTCGAGGTATTGCTGAGCGAAGAGCGCGCGCTCAAGGGCGCGGTTTAGGGTCGGGAAGGGCATGGAGATCCTGGTCGCCGGCCGGAAGGGCGCGGGGCGAACGGCGCTACATAGTCTTTTCGGCCGCAAAAAGCGAATGCTTCATTGGGGCGCAGGGGGCGATTGCGCATCGCCGCGCAGGGGTGTTGATACGGGGCGGAGCCCGGCAGCGCCGCCAAGAGAGCCCGCGCCGGCCCACAGAAAAAGTCGTCGAGCGCGGAACGCGCCCTGGGAGGAGACCGGCATGAGCAACCTCACCTGGACGATCGGCGATGTCCGCGTCACCCGCATCGTCGAGCTCGAAATGGCCAGCGGCGGGACCTTCCTGATGGCCGAGGCGACGCCGGACGCCATCCGGCGGATCGACTGGCTGGCGCCGCACTTCGCCGAGGCCGACGGTCGGCTGAAGATGAGCATCCACGCCCTGGTGATCGAAACGCCGAGCAAGCGGATTGTCGTCGACACCTGCATCGGCAACGACAAGCCGCGGCAGATCGCGGCCTGGGCCAACATGCAGACCCGCTTCCTGGAGGACATGACGGCCGCCGGCTTCCCGCCGGAGAGCATCGACGTGGTGCTGTGCACCCACCTGCACGTCGACCATGTCGGCTGGAACACCCGGCTGGTGGACGGGAAATGGGTCCCGACCTTCCCCAACGCCCGCTACCTGATGGGCAAGGCCGAGTTCGAATACTGGCGCGACGAGGGCGACTCCGAGGTCTCCGACGCGCAGATCTTCGCCGACAGCGTGCAGCCGGTGTGGGACGCCGGCCTGGTCGACCTGGTGGCGCCCGATCACCAGGTGTGTGCGGAGGTGAGGCTGGTCCCGACGCCGGGCCACACCATCGACCACGTCAGCGTGGCGATCGCGTCCGGCGGTCATGCGGCGATCATCACCGGCGACTTCGTCCACCACCCCTGCCAGATGGCGCACACCGGCTGGGCCAGTCACTTCGACTACGACAAGGGCCAGTCCAGCGCCACGCGGCGGCGGATGTTCGAGGACTTCGCCCGCGACCAGACCCTGGTGATCGGCACCCACTTCGCCGCCCCCACCGCCGGGCGGGTGATCAAGGATGGCGAGGCGTTTCGCTTCGAGGTGTGACCGTTTCAACCCTTTTGCCTTGTCCGGACAATGTACGGTCGAGTATGATGACGGCAGAGAGGTTTCCCATGGCCGATGACGCCAACACCCGGTCCGATCGCGTGGATGTCCGGCTCACGCCGGCGGCCAAGCGAACCTTGCAGCAGGCCGCCGCCGTGCTGAACAAGTCGGTCAGCGAATTCCTGCTGGATAGCGGTCTCAACGCCGCCTTGGATGCGCTGGCCGATCGCCGCGTGTTTCAGCTCGACGATGCGAGGTGGGAGCAGTTCCAGGCGGCATTGTCGGCGCCTGCGTCCGACAATCCTGGCCTTCGTGCGCTCCTGGCGCGCAAGCCAGGCTGGAGAGCGTGAGCGAAAGCCGGCCGACAGATCCCGAACTGCTCCGCCCCGATCACGATGTGGCGGCCTTCGATTGCGGTGTTCCCGCCCTGGATGACTGGCTCCGGCGCCGGGCGCTCGCGAACCAGGCGGGCGGCGCATCCCGGACTTTCGTGAGCTGCGCCGGCGGCCGGGTCGTCGGCTACTACAGCTTGGCGGCAGCGTCGATCCTGCGCGACGTCGCCACGCCGCGCGCGCGGCGCAACATGCCCGATCCCGTTCCCGCGGTCGTGCTCGGCCGGCTGGCCGTAGATGTCGCGTTGCGCGGGACGGGCCTCGGCGGCGACCTGCTGCAGAACGCCGTGCTGCGCACGGCCACGGCGGCAGAGTCGATCGGCGTGCGCGTCCTGCTGGTCCATGCCCTCTCGGACGCGGCCCGGCGCTTCTACATCCACTTTGGCTTCCGAGAGTCGCCGGTGGACCCGATGACACTCATGGTCACCCTCGACGAAATCCGCGCGGCGCTGGCATGATCTTAACGCGCGCGCCCTCGGCGGCTCTCACAAGCTCCCGAACGCCACCCTTGCCCTCAACAATGACACCGGTTACCAAAGCGCCATGAGCCGACCCCTCGTCCTCAGTGAAGACCGACTGTTCCCGGCCGATCCGGCGACGCGGGCGATCGCGCGGCGGCTCTACGGCGAGGTGAGGGCCCTGCCGATCCTCAGCCCGCACGGCCACACCGACCCGGCCTGGTTCGCCGGCAACGCGGCCTTCGCCAACCCGGCGGACCTGCTGCTGGCGCCCGACCACTACCTGTTTCGCATGCTCTATTCGCAGGGCGTCGGCATCGACCGCCTGCGGGTGGCGCGCCGTGGCGAGGGTCCGACGGGCGATCCGCGCGAGGCCTGGCGGCTGTTCGCGGCCAACTTCCACCTGTTCCGCGGCACGCCGTCGGCCCTGTGGCTGAACCACGTGTTCGCCGAGGTGTTCGGCCTGACCGTCGCCCTCGAGGCGGCCACCGCCGACCACTATTACGACGTCATGGACGCGGCGCTGAAGACCGAGGCCTTCCGCCCGCGCGCCCTCTTCGAGCGGTTCGGCATCGAGGTGATCGCCACCACCGAGAGCCCCTCCGACGACCTGGTCCACCACCGGGCGATCCGCGCCAGCGGCTGGTCCGGCCGGGTAATCACCGCTTATCGCCCCGATCCGGTGATCGACTGCGAGCACGAGGCGTTCGCCGAGGCGCTGAACGCCTTCGCCGCGCTCAGCGGCCAGGATGTGGGGACCTGGAAGGGCTACCTGGAGGCGCACCGCATCCGCCGGGCGGCCTTCGCCGAGATGGGCGCTACCTCCACCGATCATGGCCACCCGACGGCGGCCACCCTGGACCTGTCGCCGCCGGAGGCCGAGGCGCTGTTCGAGACGGTGATCGCCGGCCGGGCGACGCCGGCGGAGGCGGAGGCGTTCCGCGCCCAGATGCTCACCGAGATGGCGCGCATGAGCCTGGACGACGGGCTGGTGATGCAGATCCACCCGGGCTCGTTCCGCAACCACAATGCCCGCCTGTTCGAGGGCTTCGGCCGCGACAAGGGCGCCGACATCCCCACCCGCACCGACTACGTCCGCGCGCTGAAGCCGCTGCTCGACCGGTTCGGCAACGAGACGGCGCTGACGCTGATCCTGTTCACCCTGGACGAGACCGCCTACGCCCGCGAGCTGGCGCCCCTGGCCGGCCACTATCCGATCCTGAAGCTGGGGCCGGCCTGGTGGTTCCACGACAGCCCCGAAGGCATGCGCCGGTTTCGCGAGCAGACCACCGAGACGGCCGGCTTCTACAACACCGTCGGCTTCAACGACGACACCCGCGCCTTCCTGTCGATACCGGCGCGCCACGACGTGGCCCGGCGCATCGACTGCGGCTTCCTCGCCCGGCTGGTGGCCGAACACCGCCTGGACGAGGACGAGGCGGCCGAGACCGCCCGCGATCTCGCCTACCGCCTGCCCAAGCAGGCCTACAAGCTCTGACCTGACAAGAACGACGACCCGGGAGGCCGCCCATGTTCCGCAAGACCTACCACGCCACCCATCCGGACATGATGGACGGCGCCAGCAACGACGCCCTGCGCGAGCGCTACCTGATCGAGGGCCTGTTCGAGACCGACGCGGTGCGGCTGAACTACTGCCACAACGAGCGCTTCGTGATCGGCGGCGCGGCGCCCGTCTCGCGCGCGGTCTCCCTGCCGCTGCAGACCGAGCCGGAGTCGGCCAAGGGGCGTCCGTTCCTGGAGCGTCGCGAGCTGGGCGTGGTCAACGTCGGCGACGGGGAGGGGACGGTCACCGTCGACGGGGCGGCTTACGTCCTGAAGCCGCGCGACGGGCTCTATGTCCCCATGGGCAGCGCCGAGGTCAGCTTCACCTCCGCGAGCGCCGCCACCCCGGCCCGCTTCTACCTGGCCTCGACCCCGGCGCACGCCCGCTTCGAGGCCAAGCACATCTCCATCGACCAGGCCGTGCCGCTGGAGCGGGGGGCGCTGGAGACCTCCAACGAGCGCACCATCTACCAGTACATCGTGCCGGCAACCTGCCGCTCGGCCCAGCTGCTGCTGGGGCTGACCATCCTGAAGACCGGCAGCGTGTGGAACACCATGCCCCCGCACCTGCACGACCGGCGCTCGGAGGTGTACTTCTATTTCGGCCTGAAGGACGACGAGCGGGTGTTCCACTTCATGGGCGAGCCCGATGCGGCGCGCCACATCGTGGTGGCCAACCAGGAGGCCGTCGTCTCCCCGCCCTGGTCGATCCACATGGGCTCGGGCACGTCCAACTACGCATTCATCTGGGCCATGGGCGGCGAGAACCTCGACTACACCGACATGAACGTGCTGGACATCTGCCAGCTGAAGTAAAGCCCCTCCCCCCTGCGGGGAGGGGTTTGGGGTGGGGGTGAAGCTCCACCTTCGACAATCCGGGCGCTGGCAACCGGTCGAGCCGGCGCGGCGCCCCCACCCCCGACCCCTCCCCGCGAGGGGGAGGGGAGAGCGGAGCTCCCCATGACCAACCCCTTCTCGCTCTCTGGCCGCATCGCCGTGGTCACCGGCGCCAACACCGGGATCGGCCAGGGGATTGCGATCGCCCTCGCTGAGGCGGGGGCGGACATTGTCGCGGTCGGGCGCACGCCGCCGGTCGAGACTGAAAAGGCGGTGACCGCCCTGGGCCGCGGCTTCCTGTCCGTCGAGGCGGACCTGGCCACCACCGCGCCGATCCCGGCGATCATCGACGCAACCGTCGCCCGGTTCGGGCGGTTGGACATCCTGGTCAACAACGCCGGCCTGATCCGCCGCGCCGACGCGGTGGACTTCACCGAGGACGACTGGGATGCGGTGGTCGACGTGAACCTGAAGAGCGCCTTCTTTCTCGCCCAGGCGGCGGGCCGGCGGATGCTGGGGCAAACCACCGGCGGGAAGATCATAAACATCGCCTCGATGTTGTCGTATCAGGGCGGCATCCGGGTCGCCTCGTACACGGCCAGCAAGAGCGGGCTTGCGGGACTGACCCGGCTGCTGGCCAATGAGTGGGCCGCCAAGGGGATCAATGTGAACGCCATCGCGCCCGGCTACATAGAGACCAACAACACCGAGGCGCTGCGCGCCGACGAAGGGCGCAGCCGGGACATCCTGGCGCGCATCCCAGCCGGCCGCTGGGGCCGTCCGTCGGATCTCGGCGGGGCGGCCGTGTTCCTGGCCTCTTCGGCCTCCGACTATGTGCATGGATCCCTGATCGCGGTGGATGGCGGTTGGCTCGCGCGCTAGCCCAGACCACCACCGCCCTGCTGGAGGGGCTGCTCGCCGAGGCCATCGCCGAGGCGGACGGCGCGCCGGCCGTTGAGCTTGTCGCCAACGTCCAGGCCGGCGAGGTCGACCTGAAGGACCTGTCCGCCGAACAGGCCGAGTTCGTGGCCCGGGCGATGACCTGCCGCTCGCTGCTGATGTCGATCGCCGAGGACGCCGCCGGTCGCCGGCGCAGCGCCGAGGCGGAGGCGGCCGATCCCTCCGATCCGCTGCGCTCCCTGCCCGCCGCCGTCGAGGCGGTGCGCAAGGCCGGCGGGCCGACGGCGCGCAAGGCGCTGGACGGTCTCGATGTGACCCCGGTGTTCACCGCCCACCCCACGGAGGTGCGCCGTCGGGCAGTGGTGGAGCGCGAGTTCGAGATCTCGCGCCTGATCCTGGGCGCGCGCCACCGCCTGCTGCCGGCGCAGGAGGTGCGCTTCCGCGAGGACCTGTACCGCGAGATCGCGCTCCTGTGGCGCATGCGCCTGCACCGTCCCGAGCGCATCGCCGTGGCCGACGAGATCCGCAACGCCCTGGCCATCGTCCGCGACAGCGTGCTGCCGGCCCTGGCCGAACTCTATGAGACCTGGAGCCGCGAACTGCCCAGGGAAATGCCGGAGCATCCGGTTCTGCGCCTGGGCTCGTGGATCGGCGGCGACCGCGACGGCCACCCCGGCGTCAATGGCGAGACCCTGCGCGCGGCGCTGCGGTCCAACGCCCGGGTGATCCTGAACCACTATTCCGACGAGGTGCGGGCGCTGTGGTTCGACCTGGCGATCTCCTCGGACCTGAGCCCGGTCTCGCCGGATCTGCAGGCCCTGGCCGACACCGCCACGGACATGTCGCCGCATCGCCGCGACGAACCCTATCGCCTGGCCCTGGAGCACATCTGGGAGCGGCTGTCCGACACGGCCAACCGTCTCGCCGGCGGCGCCTATCCGGCCCGGGCCCCGGCCTATGACCATCCGCGCGAGTTCGTCGCCGACCTGGAGGTGGTCAGCCGCTCGCTGAGCGAGAACGGGGACGCGCGCCTGGTCGGCCACCGCCTGTCGACCCTGATCGCGCTCGCCCGCGCCTGCGGCTTCCACCTGATGCGGCTCGACCTGCGGCAGAACGCCGACGTGCACGAGCGCGTGCTGACCGAGCTGTTCGACCGGGCCGCGACGGGGGTCGAGTACGACGTCCTGCCCGAGCCGAAGCGGGTCAAGGTGCTGCTGGCCGAGCTGTCGCACGAGCGCCCGCTGCGCTCTCCCTTCGCCTCCTATTCGCCGGAGACGTCCAAGGAACTGGCGACCCTCGACGCCGCCGCGGAAGCCGTCAGGCTGTATGGCCGCGAGGCCCTGTGCGCCTACGTGATCTCCAAGACCGACTCCCTGTCGGACATCCTGGAGCCCCTGGTGCTGCTCAAGCAGGTCGGCCTGGTCACCGGCGGGGCCGAGCCGCGCACCCAGCTGCCGGTCTCGCCGCTGTTCGAGACCATCGACGACCTGGAGCATGGGCCGTCGATCCTGTCGGCGTGGCTGCGCCTGCCGGAGGCGCGCAGCCTGCTGGGCAAGCCGGCGGTTCAGGACGTGATGCTGGGCTATTCCGATTCCAACAAGGACGGGGGCTACGTCACCAGCCGGTTCTCGGTGGTGCGCGCCGCCGAGCGCCTGGCCGAGCGCTGCGAGGACCACCACGTCGGCCTGCGCCTGTTCCACGGCCGCGGCGGCTCGATCGGCCGGGGCGGCGGTCCGGCCCCGCGCGCCGTGCTCGCCCAGCCGCCCGGCTCGGTGCAGGGACGCATCCGCATGACCGAGCAGGGCGAGATGATCGCCCACCGCTTCGGCGACCAGCCGATCGCGCGGCGCAGCCTGGAGAGCCTGGTGGCCGCCACCGTGCTGGCCAGCCACAAGCCGCCCGAGCCGCGCACCGGCGGCGCGCGCCAGGAACAGGCGCTGAAGGCGCTGTCGGCCGGCGCGCTGTCGGCCTACCGCGCCCTGGTCTACGACGACCCGGCCTTCGCCGACTTCTTCTGGTCGGCGACGCCGATCGAGGAGATCGCCCACCTCAACATCGGCAGCCGGCCGGCCTCGCGCGGCGCCGGCCGGCGGATCGAGGATCTGCGGGCGATCCCCTGGGTGTTCTCCTGGTCGCAGGCCCGTTTCCTGCTGCCGGGCTGGTACGGCTTCGCCGGGGGGGCGGAGCGCGCCAGGCTGTCGGCCACCGCGCTGCAGGACCTGGCCGGCGGCTCGGAATTCTTCGCCACCCTGCTGGCCAACATGGAGCTGGCGCTGGCCCAGGCCGACATGGGCTTCGCCGCCCGCTACGCCGCCCTGTCGTCGGATCAGGCCGCGGCGGAGCGGATCATGCAGGCGGTGCGGCGCGAATACGAGGCGGCCGTGGGCCTGGCCCTGAAGATCCGCGGCGGGACCACCCTGCTGGAGAACCAGCCGCATCTGCAGGCCTCGATCGCCCGGGCCCTGGCCGCGATCGCCCCGCTCAACGAGCTGCAGCTGGAGCTGATGGGCCGCCGCCGCGGCGGCGACGAGTCCGAGGCTGTGGTCCTGGGCGTCGAACTGACCATCGCCGGCATCGCCGCGGGCCTGCGCACGACGGGGTAGGCGGCGCACCGCCATCCCCTCTCGTCACCCCGGCCGCAGCGCAGCGGAGAGCCGGGGCCGGCGGTTCCCCTGCCGAGACGACATCCAGCGGGTCGCGTTGCCGGGCGGCGATCAAGCCCCGACTTCTGGGGAACCGCACGGCTGGCCCCGGGTCTACGCTTCGCTCCGCCCGGGGTGACGAAGAGAAAGGCTGCGAGGCCCCCTACTGCGGCGCGGCCTTGGCCCAGGGGCTGCCCAGCAGGAAGCATCGCGGCAGCTTGGCGGGCGGATTGCCGATCCCGTAGGGCGCGGCGGCGGCTGGCGTCGTCCAGATGGCCGGGTCTTCCAGCCCCAGGCGCCAGATCGCCAGGCCCTTCAGGCCCGCGGCCTTGGCGGCCGCCAGCTCGTAGGCCCAGACGTGGGCGTCGGTCATCCACACCGTGTGCTTCTGGCCCTTGTCCGTGTAGCGATAGACCGCGTTGGCGCTGGCCGGGTCGTGCGTGATCGCGGCGCCCTTCGAGGCCGCCAGCGCCTGTGCGGGGGCGACCCCGGTCACGGTGGCGGGCTTGCCGATCGGCCAGTCGTAGCCATAGGTCCCCACCGCCAGCATCGCCTTGCCGGCGTCCAGGCCCGCCAGCTTGGCCGGCAGCAGCTGTTCCAGCCAGTCTTCCCCGGCCACCGGGCCCGGCGTCGAGGTGGACCAGCACTCGTCATAGGCCATCAGCACCAGCCGGTCCGACGCCTTCGACAGCGGCTGCAGCACCGACGGGTCGGCGCTGAGGAAGGCCGTGACCCAGGCCTTGCGCCCCTGGCCGCCCAGCGCCTTGCGCGCCTGGGCCACGAAGCCAGGGTAGGCCGCCACGCCGGCCGGGGTGAGGTTCTCGAAATCGAACACATAGCCGGCCCAGCCACGCGCCTTGGCCAGCGTCGTCAGGCGGGCGATCACCTTGGCCCTGGCCGCGGGACTGGCCAGCATGGCGCTGGCCGAGGCGGTGTCCCAGATGCTGTCATGGGCGTTGCTGACCACCGGCATCACCGCGACGCCCGGCGCGGTCTTCAGCACCGACTGGGCCGCGGGGTCGGGCATGAGGCGCAAGGTCCCGTCCGCCGCGATCAGCGCCACCCACTGCGGCGCGAAGACGTCGATGCGGTCCTTGTGCGCCGCCAGGTCCGGCGCGCTGGCCGGATCCCACGGCACGTGGAAGGCGACCACCTCCGCGCCGCTGGGCGCGCGCGCCCAGGCCGACGTGAAGGGCGCGCCGAGGGCGGCGGCTACGGCGAACAGGATCGTGGCAAGGCGGCGAAGGGTCATGCGCCGTGGCTTCTAGCGCCCCGCAGGCGCCAAATCGAGGCGCTCTCCACTCGCCCCTGGCCTGAGCTTTGCTGCTGGGTTTTTCGCCTGGCGCGTGTGTGCCGGGCTGGGACCGTCTGCTCGGGAAGCGCTCACATGGTCAACGGGGATGTCGTGGCGATCATGGCCCGGTCGGGCCGATGGATCCGGCCGCAGGGGAGCCGGGTAGACGCCGCGCCGCCGGTGACCGCGGCCCGCCCGCCCCGCGCGACGGTCAGCCTGCCGCTGCTGGGCCTGTTTGCCGCCTATCTCGCCCTCGTCGCCGCGGCCGGGTGGGCGGTGGTCAACCTTCTGCCCGACCGGATCGCCATCACCGCGCTCGGCCATGCCGTGAGCCTTGGCGAGCTTCATCGCCGCGTGCTGCAGCATGGCTCGATCCTGGTGCTGATCGTCCCCGGCGTCCTGTTCGCCGAAATGGTCTTCACCGGCTGGCGCGGCACCTCGCTGCGCCACCTGCTGGCGGTGCGTTCCCCCACCGCGCGCAGTGACCTGGCGATCTTCGCCCTGTGGCAGACGCCGCTGATGAACGGGCTGATCGCCGTCCTCAGCCTCGGCGTGACCGTCATCTCCGGCGCCTGGCTGCACGACCGGCTCGCGCGCCTCACCGGCGTTTCGCTGAGCGTCGCGGCCCTGCCCGCCGCCGTGCAGGTGCTGGTCTTCCTGACGGTGTTCAGCTTCCTCGACTACTGGAACCACCGGCTTGATCACAGCCGGCTGTTCTGGCCGCTGCACCGATTCCATCACGCGGCCGAGGAATTCACCGTGCTGAACTCGGTCCGCATCCATCCGGCCGCCTTCACCAGCATCCTCAGCGCCACCCTGCCGGCGATGCTGTTCGGCGCCTCGCCGGACGTGATCGCCGACGTGAACCTGTTCGTCATCACCCTGCGCTATGTGATCCATTCGCGGATCGACAGCGACTTCGGCTGGGTCGGCCGCTGGATCGTGCAGTCGCCGGTGCATCATCGCCTCCACCATGTGCTCGACATGAGCCTGCCCACCGGCCACTTCGCCCTCATGCCGGTCTGGGACCACCTGTTCGGCACCTGGCGTCCGGACGCCGGCGAGGCCGACCAGCGCCTGGTGATCGGCGTCGAGACCGCCTACCGGCACGGCGCCTGGGTTGGCGCCGACATCTGGCGCGACTACCTGGACTTCTGGAAGGGCCTGCGGCCCGCCACCCGCGGCGCCGCCGCCGAACAGGGGATCGTCTGACCGTGGGCGCGCTCAGGGTCGACACCGCCTTCGCCCGCGGCCGCACGCCCTGGCCGCACGGCGGCGCGCTCGAGGCGCTGGACGCCGTCTCGCGCAGCGCCGGCCCCAACCTGGAAGCCTTCGTCCGCGCCCACGGCCGCGCCCTGGTTCACGACATGCGCCTGGGCATGGACCGTCAGGGGGTCGGCCCTGGCCGGCTGCTTGACCAGCGCCTGCGTCGGGCCGACCGCGATCTCGATCCCGATCTGGCGCGTCGCGCCGCCATCGCCGGCCTGGCCCTGGGCCTGCCGGCGCGGGGCCCCTGCCGTCCGCTGCCGGACTCTATCGAGGCCCTCTATCCCCGCGCCTACGAAGCCCTGGCCGCCAGCCTGGCCGACGACACGTCGCCCTACGATTCCGACTCCTACGCCAAGGACGCGCGCTTCGTGGCGGGCATGTCGGTCCCGGCGGGCGCGCAGATCGTCGACATCGCCTTCGCCCAGGGGCCGCGGGCGGGCCTGCGCCATCTGGCCCAGATGGGCGCGATGAGCGGGCGCCTGGCCATTGCCGGCGCCGGCCTCGCGGCGGCGACCCAGCTGTTCAAGGGCCAGGGGCTGGGCCACTGGGTCGAGATCCACACCGACAGCCGCGACCTCGCCGACTTCAGCGAGCCTGGGTGGGACGCCTGCTACCGACGGATCGCCGACCTGCTGGCGCTCAATCCGGACATCGCCGGCATGTGGGGGGCCAGCTGGTTCTACGATCCGCAGCTGAGGACGATCAGCCCCCGGCTGGCCTACCTGCAGGACCGGCCGCTGGAGCGCGGCGCGGTCGCCATCCGGCTTGGCGAAGGCGATATCCACACCCGCCGCGCGGCCCAGACCTCGCCCACCCGCGCCGACCTGATCGCCCGCGGCGCCTATCGCCCGGTCTGCTACGCCCTGTTCTGGCCGCGCGCGGCGCTGATCGCCTGGGCCGGCCGCTGAGCCTGAGTCCGGGCGACGCCGGCTTTGCCAGGGACGCGACGACAAAGGGCGCCGGCCGCGGCCGGCGCCCTTCGCGAGATGCCGAGGCGGTGGGGCCTCAGTACTGGTAGCGCACCCCGAACAGGATCTCCCGGCCGGTGTGGTGGTAGTAGTAGGGCAGGTCGCGGGCCGTGTCGTTGAACTCGCTCTCGTACTGGTCGGTGAGGTTGACGCCCTCGACGCTGACCTTGATGTGCGAATTGACCGTGTACTGAACGCTGGCGTCCAGGTTGAAGGTGCGGTCGAAGCCGTCGGCGTCGGTGCCCACCTCCTGGCCCGGCACGCGGATCAGATACTTGCTGCGATAGGCGGCCGAGACGCGGGCGCTCCAGTGCTCGTCCTCATAATAGAGGGTGGCGTTGGCGGCGTACTTCGACAGGCCGAGCAGCTGGTTGGACACGAAGCTCCCGCCGTTCGGGTAGAGCACGCTGGAGGTCACGTAGGTGAAGTTCGCCAGCGCCCCGGTGTGTCGCAGGATGCCCGGCAGGAAGGTGAAGGGCTTCTGCACGTTCAGCTCCAGGCCGTTGATCTGGCCGCCGGCGGTGTTGGTCGGCGTCGAGAAGGCCCAGGTGGCGGCCGGGCTGCACCCCGGGGTCGAGCCGCAGGCGGCGATGGCGGCGCTGTCGGGGATGCCGAACGGGTTGTCGTGGAACGGGATGTTGTAGGTGTTGCTGGTCACCAGGCTGACGATGTCCTTGCGGAACAGCGCCAGCGACACCAGCGAGCCGCTGCCCGGATACCACTCCAGGGCCACGTCGTAGGCGTTGGCCAGGAACGGCTTGAGGTTCGGGTTGCCGGTCTTCACCGAATAGCTGGTGCCCGACACCGACACCGAGGTGGAGGCGACGAGGTCGGTCAGGTTCGGCCGGCTCATCACTCGCGCGGCGCTGAAGCGCAGCTGCAGGTTGTTGCGCAGCTCCCACGACATGTTCAGCGAGGGCAGGAACTCGTGGTAGACGCGGCTGGCGTTCACCGGGGTCTGCACGCCGCCGATGAACAGGTAGCCCACCGACGACTGGCCGGTGCGCACCTCGCGTCCGCCGACGTTGCCCTTCAGCGGATGGCCGGCGATGTCGACGTTGAAGTCGCCCTGCAGATAGGCGCCCACGTCGCGCTCGATGACCCCGGCGTTGTTGCCCAGGTCCCCCTGGATCGACAGGGCGAACAGGGCGCTGTTGCTGTAGAGGCCCAGCGCCTGGGCGGCGAGGGCCGCGTTCGGCGCCGCCCACGACGTGGCGCTGCCGGCCGGGATGTTGAGCCCCGCCTTCGTCAGGTCGACGGTCTCGGTGTAGGTCGAGATCGGGATCGACTGCAGCGCCTTGTAGGCGTTGGTCGCGTTCACCGACTCGCCGTTCACCAGCCGCATCGAGGTGGTCTTGAAGGTGTATTCCTTGTAGCTGGCCCCCGCCGACAGCTTGAAGTGCTCGTTCCAGGTCCAGTGGGCGTTGAAGTCGGCGGTGGTGAACGAATTCTTGGTCGTCTGCGGCCGTTCGCGCACCGAGGTCAGCACCCAGGGGCCGGCATTGGACAGGTTGGCGTTGCCGAAGCTCAGCATCGGCACCTTGCCGTTCGTGTAGTCGTACTGGAATCCCTGGACGTTGTACTGGTCGTAGCCGACCGTGGTCTGGATCGGGTTCTGGAAGTCGGACACCGAGGCGCCGATCAACCCGTCGATACTGACCTTGTCGCTGAAGCGGTGTTCGCCGGCGAAGGTGATCTGGTTGAAGTTGGTGTGCATCAGGTCGAAGCGGTCTTCGACCCGCACGTCGACGCCGTTGAACGTCCCCGAGCGCAGCACGCCCTGGGAATCGATGTTCTCGGCCACCACCGCGATGTTGGCGATGCTGGTGCAGGTGGCGGGGGTCGTGCACTTGCCGGTGCCGGAGAAGCCCGGGGCCTCCAGGTACTGCTCCTGGCGGGTCGCCTTCCAGTACGAGTGCAGGCCGTCAAGGGTGAACAGGGTGTTTTCGTCGGGGCGCCACTGCAGCGACAGGGTCGCGCCGAACCGGCTCTGGTCGTTCTGGTAGTAGTCGTAGCGCGGGAAGCGCGGGTGCAGGGCGCTGTCGGTGGCGACGCAGGCCGCCGGCAGCGGGAAGGCCTGGCAGTTGGTTCCCAGCACCGAGCCGAAGCCCACCAGGGGCGCCGCCGAGGTTCCGCCGGTGGAGAGCACGTTGCCCTGGTCCCAGCGCACCGTGCTGGCGCCGACGTCGAGGAAGTTGCGCTTGGAATAGGACACCGAGGCCAGGGCCCCGAACTTGCCGTCGGCCCAGGTGTTGGCCGCCATCGCCGACAGGCGCGGCTCGACCGAGCCGCTCAGCGCGTTGTAGTCGCCCTTGCCGGACAGGATCAGGGTCGGCCGGTTGAAGTCGAAGGGCCGGGCGGTGTGCAGGTCCACCGTGGCCCCCAGCGAGCCCTCGTCGACGTCGCCCTCCGCGGTCTTGTGCACGCTCAGCGAGTTGAACAGGTCCGAGGCGAACACATTGAAGTCGAACGAGCGGGTGCGGTTGACCCCGCCGTCGTTGTCCGGCGAGCCGACCGTGGTCAGGGCCTCCATGCCGTTGATCCGCGTGCGGGTGTACTGCGGCCCCAGGCCGCGCACGGTGATCTGCCGGCCTTCGCCGCCCTCGCGGGTGATGGTGACGCCGGGAATGCGCTGCAGCGACTCGGCGAGGTTCAGGTCGGGGAACTTGCCGATGTCCTCGGCCAGGATCGTGTCGGTCTGGGTGACGTCCTCGCGCTTCAGCTCGATGGCCTTGGCGAGGCTGGAGCGGAAGCCGGTGACCACCACCTCGCCGACCTGGTCGCTGTTCGCGGCGGAGGCGGCGTTGGCCGAGGCGTCGGCGGCGCACGCCGCGCCGCCCATCGCCGTGAGGCTCAGCACCCCGGCGGAGACGCTGGCCCGCAGCCAGACGCGATTGCGCTGTCGAAGCTTCATCATTCCCTCCCCATGCTTGCCACATTCCGTCGTCGCGGCGTGGCAGTCGTCTTATGATACCGGTATCATTTATCATGACACCGGTGGCAATAGAAGCCGGTCTACGAAATTATGACGGTGGCCTGTAACCACGGCGCCACACGATCACGGGAGGGATCTCTGCCATGGCCATCCGACGGGACGCCCGCATCCTGTGTTTCGGCGAGGTCCTGCTGCGCCTGTCGGCGCCGGGCGCCGAGTTCCTGCTGCAGACCCCGCGGCTGGAGACCACCTTCGGCGGGGCCGAGGCGAACGTCGCCGTGTCGCTGGCGCGGTTCGGCCACGATGTGCGGATGCTCAGCGTCCTGCCGGACAACGCCATCGGCCGCGCCGCCACGGACGAGCTGCGCCGTTATGGCGTCGACGTGTCGGCGTTGCGCACGGCCCCGGGCCGCATGGGCCTCTATTTCTTCACGCCCGGCGCCGTGCGGCGCGCCTCCCAGGTGCTGTACGACCGCGCCGAGTCCGCCTTCGCGCGGGCGGGGGCTGAGGCCATCGACTGGAGCGAGGCGCTCACGGGCGCGGGCTGGCTGCACTTTTCCGGGGTCACCGCCGCCCTTGGCCCGGCCAGCGCCGCCGCGGCCATCGCGGCGGCGAAGGCGGCGCGCGCCGCCGGCGTGACGGTCTCGTTCGACTGCAACTACCGGGCGAAGCTATGGGCGGCGTGGGACGGCGACCCGCGGCCGATTCTCAACCAGATCCTCGGCCTGGCCGACGTGGTGTTCGGCGACCACCGCGACATCGCCCTGATCCTGGGGCGCCGCTTCGAAGGCGAGGGCGAGGCCCCGCGCGCGGCGGCGGCGAAGCTGGCGTTCGAGACCTGGCCCGGCCTGCAGCGCATGGCCTCCACCCGCCGCATCCAGCACAGCGTGAACCACCACGACCTGGCCGGCTTCATGTTCGACCGCTCCGGCGATGTCTGGGAAACCCCGGCCATCCCGCTCACCCCGATCGTCGACCGCATCGGCGGCGGCGACGCCTTCGCCGCCGGCGTGATCCACGGCCTGCGCCGGGGCCTGCCGGACGCGCGCACGGTGGCGTTCGCCCTCGCCGCCGCGGCGCTGAAACACTCCATCCCCGGCGACTTCAACCTGGCGCTGGAGTCCGACGTGGAGAGCCTGCTGTCCGACGGAGGCCTGGACGTGCGGCGGTAGGCAGGGCGCTTTCCCTCTCTGTCATCCCGGAATCCGCGCAGCGGATATCCGGGATCGCGGCGAGCGCCAGCGCCCGCCACGACGGGCTGCCGTCAGCGTTTCCGGCGGTCCCGGATATGGGCTGGCGCCCATTCCGGGATGACAGAGCGAGTGGGGAACGGCGCCCTCAAAGCTTCGCCGGCGCCAGCTTCGGCGACAGCAGGTGCACCGCGGCCAGGGCCAGGATGTAGGCCACGGCGGCCAGGATGAAGATCGGCGTATAGGTGTGCAGGCGTTCCAGCACCCAGCCGGCGTACTTGGCCATCAGCATGCCGCCGATCGCGCCGACCATGCCGCCGACGCCCACCACGGACCCCACCGCCGAACGCGGAAACACGTCGCCGGGCAGGGTGTAGAGGTTGGCGCTGAAGCCCTGGTGCGCGGCGGTGGCGAGGCCGACGATGCCGACCGCCAGCCACAGGTTGTCGGCGTGCATGGCGAAGGCGATCGGCGTGACCGCCAGGGCGCAGACCAGCATGACCGTCTTGCGCGCGGCGTTCAGGCTCCAGCCGCGGCGGATCAGCCGCGAGGACGCCCAACCGCCGGCGATCGATCCCACGTCGCTCATCACGTAGACCGCGACGATCGGTGGGCCGAAGCTCTTCAGATCCAGGCCGTAGCGCTTGGCGAAGAAGTCCGGCAGCCAGAACAGATACATCCACCAGATCGGGTCGATCAGGAACTTGCCCAGGGCGTAGGCCCAGGTCTCGCGCACGCCGACCACCTTGGACCAGGGGGTCGAGGGCGTGGCGTCGGGCGGATCGGACTGGATGTGCGCCAGCTCGGCAGCGTTGACGCCGGCGTGCTCGCGGGGTCGGCGATAGAGCAGCAGCCACAGCACCAGCCAGATCGAGGTGCCGATCCCGGTGACGACGAAGGCGCCCCGCCAGCCCATGCCCATTACCAGCGGCGGCACGACCAGCGGGGTGACGATGGCGCCGATGTTGGTGCCGGCGTTGAACAGGCCCGTGGCGAAGGCGCGCTCGGACTTGGGGAACCACTCGGTCGCCGCCTTCACGCCCGCCGGAAAGCTGCCGCCCTCGCCGACGCCCAGGATCATCCGCACGGCGGTGAACCCGGCGACGCTGCGCGCCGCGGCGTGGCCGACATGGCCGATGGTCCAGATGACGAAGGCCGCGGCGAAGCCCAGCTTTGCCCCGACGCGGTCGACGATGCGGCCGAACAGCAGGTAGCTGACTGCATAGGCCGCCTGGAACCAGAACACGAAGTCGGCGTAGGTGGTCTCGCTCCAGCCGAACTCCCGCGACAGGGTCGGCTTCAGGAAGCCCAGCATCTGCCGGTCGATGTAGTTGCAGACCATGGCCAGGAACAGCAGGGCGCAGATCGTCCAGCGCACCGAGGTCATCCGCGCCGTCTGCTGGGCCTGGGCCGTCGTGCTGGTCATGGGGCCAGGGTCCCCAGGGCAAAGGGTCTGGCCGGCTCGGCGCGGCAGGCGATGGCGCCCAGCGCGCCGAAGCTGACCACGCTCGACTGCCCCGAGACGATGTCGTGCACGCCGGTGGCCGCGCCGGTCGCGACCAGGGCCCCGGCCCTCAGGGGAAGGCCGCGCCCGGCGCAGTGGCCCAGCAGGAACACCAGCGATTCCAGAGGACCCCCCGGAATCGAGGCGGCCGTGCCGGTCCCGATGCGGCGCCCGTCGATGGTTACTTCGCAAGCCATGCTGTCCAGGGGCCGCTCCCGCCAGCCAGGGACCTCGGGTCCCAGGATCACCCCGGCATTGTTGCCGAAGTCGCCGGCCACGGCGACGCCGCCGATGGCGTTGATCTCGGCCATCGGGCTGCCGGCGGTCTCGACGCCGATGTGCCAGGCGGCCACCAGGGCCGCCGCCTCGTCCAGGCTCCAGTCCACCTTGCCCGCCGGGGCGTCGGCGCCCAGGCGGATGACGAACTCCGCCTCCACGGCCGCGAAGCCGCCGACCAGCACCGGGAACGGCGTCTCACCGGGGGTCGCCTGGCGCACCTGACGGCGGAAGATCGGGCCGGCGAGGCGCTCGCTGGAGGCCTCCTCGCCCGGCGCGGCGGGAACGCGGCCGACCTTCCAGCCAGCGATCTCGTCGGGCCACAGGGCGATGGCGGCGTCCTGGATCTGGTAGGCCTGGTCCAGGGTGTCGGGCAGGGGGCCGGGGATCCCGGCGAGGGGCCGCGCGGCCAGCCGCGCCTCCACGAGCCGCCGGGCGACATCCTTCGCCTCGGCATATGTCGCGGCTGGCGCCGCCAGTGACGTCACGCGGATGACCCTCCCGAACACGCTACTTTTTCGCCCTTGGCGGGCTTGGCTTGTGCTTATAGGAAACCGGTGTCATTTTCAATCGACCCCGCGCAGACGGGTTCGAACATCAGGGAGAACATCGATGAGCGCCGTCCGCAGCAGCGTGCTGGGCCTTGCCCTGTCTGGGATTTGCGGCATGGCGATGGTCAGCGCCGCGCCGCCGGCGGGCGCCGCGACGAAACCGGCGACCGCAGCGGTCACGTCGCCGACTCAAGGACCGTCCGCGGCGCCGAAGCTGGCGTTTCCCGGCGCCCTCGGCTGGGCGGCGACCACGCCTGGCGGGCGCGGGGGCAGGATCATCCGCGTCACCACCCTGAACCCGGACGGCCCCGGCTCCTTCCTGGAGGCCGTCAACACCCCGGGCCCGCGGATCATCGTGTTCGAGGTGGGCGGGGTGATCGATCTCGGCGCGCGCGAGATCCACATCAAGGAGCCGTTCCTGACCATCGCCGGCCAGACCGCGCCCTCGCCGGGCATCACCTTCATCCGCGGCGGCTTCCAGATCGCCGCACACGACGTGGTGGTGCAGCACGTGCGGGTGCGGGTGGGCGATGTCGGCAAGCCGAAGAAGAGCGGCTGGGAGGTCGACGCCATGTCCACCGAGGGCGAGGCGCACGATGTGATCATCGACCACTGCACCCTGACCTGGGCCACCGACGAGAACGCCTCGATGTCGAGCCGCCGGTTCGTCGGCGCGACGCCGGACGAGTGGCGCCAGCACGCCTCGCACCGGATCACCTTCTCGAACGACATCATCGCCCACGGCCTGTCGTACGCGACCCACACCAAGATCGAGCATTCCAAGGGCTCGCTGATCCACGACAACGTCAGCGACATCCTGATCGTGAACAATCTGTACGCGCACAATTACGAGCGGAACCCGCTGTTCAAGGGCGGGGTGCGCGGGGTGATCGTCAACAACATGATCTTCGACCCCGGCCAGCGGGCGATCCACTACAACCTGATGTCCGAGGAGTGGGGCGCTCACCCGTATCAGGTCGGGCAGATGGCGGCGGTGGGCAATGTGCTGCGCGCCGGCATGTCGACGCCGGACCAGCTCGCCTTCCTGGAGATCGGCGGCTATGGCGACCTGCAGTACTACGGCAAGGACAACGTCGCCGTGGACCGCATCGGCCGGCCGCTGCCGATGCTGGGCAGCTACACCAACGGCGGCGCCAGGATCCTCGAGACGGACAAGCCGCCGCTGTGGCCCGAGGGGCTGACGCCGATGCCGGCCTCCGAGGTGCAGCGCTATATCCAGGCCAACGTCGGCGCCCGGCCCTGGGACCGGGACATGGACGACGTGCTTCTGGTCGCCGACGTCGCCGAGGGGCGGGGGACGATCATCAACAGCCAGGATGACCTGCGCGGCTACCCGGCGCCGAAGCCGACGAGCCGGCCGTTCAATCCGGACGACTGGAACCTGGACGACATGACCCCCAGGCGCCCCGGCGCGCTGGATTCCTCGTCCAAGGCCCACGGCACCTGACACCCTCGATCGGCTTCGGAATCTGAGGCCCCCAGGTTGAGGATTCTCAACCTGTGGATGGCGGAGTTTGCCTTTCCCGGCCGGGCAAATCGGCCTAGCGTCCGCGCGAAATTTCAGGCGCGTCGTTTTGGCGCAGGCATTTGTTGTCAGGCTTTCATGGCGTCCCCATCCCCGGCGGTCACCGGCGCGGCGATCCGCAAGCTTCGTATGGCCAAGGGCTGGACCCTGCAGCAGCTGGCCGAGGCGTGCGGCGTGCCGGTCTCAAGCCTGTCGCGGGTGGAACTGGGCCAGAGCCGGCTGAACTACGACAAGCTGGTTCGCCTGTGCCGCGCCCTCGATGTCGACCTGCACGGCCTCGTCGCCCGGGAGGCTGACGCCGGCCCGCCGGTGCTGGGGCGTCGCGCGCTGACCCCCGGCGGACAAGGCGACGCCACCCGTTTCGGCCCGCATGCTGCGCGCCGTCCGGCCGCCGACTTGCTGGGCAAGGCCTTCACCCCGGTGATGCTCGACGTGCAGCCCTCCAGCCTCGAGGAACACGGGCCGTTGCAGGAGCTTGGCGGCGAGGCCTGGTTGCTGGTGCTGGAGGGCCGGGTGCGGGTGCACGGCGGCGTCTACGCGCCGACGGAACTGGCCGCCGGCGACAGCCTGTACTTCGACGCCCGAGCTGGATTCGCCGTCTTGCGGGCCGATGCGGCGCCCGCCCGGGCGTTGCTTGTGGTGGATGGTCGCGGGGGCTGACTTCCCGGATTTTACCAATTCTTCAGCGTGAACTGAAACATCAGGGGCGAGACTTTGGTGCGCCTCTGGCCGCGGAGTTGGTGTCTTCGGATCAGTGACCACGCGTATGTCGGCCAGGTCAGCCCGGTCGAGCCCTGACGCCTTCTCTTAAGCCGGCGGCGCCGACGGCGGAGAGACTCTGGGCGACATGGTTCTGAATAACATCAGTATTTCGAGAAAGCTGACGCTCGGCTTCGCGGCGGTCGTATCGATCGTCCTGGCGATGAGCGTCACGGTGCTGGCCAACATCGGCGCCATCGAGGCCGCCGCGGCGGCCAAGGACCAGCAGGCGGCGACCCTGGCCAGCGCCAACGACGCCCTGATGGCCCAGGTGAACGAGCTTTCCACCGTGCGCGGCTACGTCGCCACGGGTGACGCCAGCTTCCCGCCGCGGCTGGCCGCCTACCAGCGCGACTTCGAGGCGGCCATCGCCCGCCTGAAGGGCCAGGCCGCCGGCGACGCCGACCTGATGGCCCGGATCGAGGCGCTGCAGGCCGAGGCCGCCAAGGTGAAGGGCGAGTGGGACACCCAGATGGCGCTGCGCGCCGACCCCGCCACCGCCGCCCAGGCCCAGGCCACCCTGCTCACCGCCGGTCGGGTGCTGAAGTCGCGGGAGATCATGTCCGGCATCTTCAAGCACGAGAACGCCCTGGTGGCCGCGCGGACGGCGGACGAGGCGCGCGCCTATGCGGCCACGCGCATCGTGCTGATCGGCGGCGGCCTGGCCTGCATGCTGCTGTCAGCGGCGATCGGCTGGCTGCTGTCGCGCGGCATCGCCTCGCCGGTGTCGGCGATGACGGGAGCGATGGGTCGCCTGGCGGCGGGGGACCACACGGTGGCGATCCCGGCGGTGGGCCGTCGCGACGAGGTGGGCCGGATGGCCGGGGCCGTACAGACCTTCAAGGACGCGGCGATCGAGAAGCTGCGGCTGGAGGCCGAGGCGGCGCAGCAGCGCGAGGCGGCGGAAGCCTCTCGCCGGGCCGCGGAGGCCGAGCGGACGCGGGTGGCGCAGGAGCAGGCTCTGGTGGTGGGCGCCCTGGCCGACGGGCTGGAGAAGCTCTCCGGCGGGGTGCTGACCTGGCGCCTGACCGAGGCCTTCGCCCCGGCCTACGAAAAGCTGCGGGCCGACTTCAACGCCGCCATGGACAAGCTGCAGGAGACCATGACGGTGGTCGCCGCCAACACGGTGGGCATCCGCACCGGCACCGACGAGATCAGCCACGCCTCCGACGACCTGTCGCGGCGCACCGAACAGCAGGCGGCCAGCCTGGAAGAGACGGCGGCGGCGCTGGACGAGATCACCGCCACGGTGCGCAAGACGGCGCAGGGCGCGGCGACGGCGCGCGACGCGGTGGGCGCGGCGCGCGCGGACGCCGAACAGTCGGGCGTGGTGGTGCGCCAGGCGGTGCAGGCGATGAGCGGCATCGAAGCCTCGGCGCAGCAGATCAGCCAGATCATCGGCGTGATCGACGAGATCGCCTTCCAGACCAACCTGCTGGCGCTGAACGCCGGGGTCGAGGCGGCCCGGGCGGGCGACGCCGGCCGCGGCTTCGCGGTGGTGGCCTCCGAGGTGCGCGCCCTGGCGCAGCGCTCGGCCGAGGCGGCCAAGGAGATCAAGACCCTGATCTCGGCCTCGACGGCCCAGGTGGACGCCGGGGTGGACCTGGTGGGCCAGACCGGCCAGGCGCTGGAGCGGATCGTCGGCCATGTGGGCCAGCTGTCGGCGCTGGTGATCGAGATCGCCGCCTCGACGCAGGAACAGGCTGTGGGTCTGAACCAGGTCAACACCGCCATCAACCAGATGGACCAGGTGACCCAGCAGAACGCGGCCATGGTCGAGGAGTCCACCGCGGCCAGCCACGCCCTGGCCCAGGAGGCCATGACGCTCGCCCGCCTGATCGAGGGCTTCGAGGTCGGCGGCGCCGCAAGGCCGGCCCGCCGCGCCGCGGCCTGAAGAACCTCTGGACGCCGGGCACGGGTGCGGTGCACAACTGGTGCGAATGCACAAGTCCCGGGCGCACCAGCTGCATTTGCGTCTTGTCCGGGGTCGCGAAACAGGGCTTGTAAAAGCGACCTTGCTGGTCCTCACGGCGGCGCGCCCCGGCGCCACCCGATGCCGGCCCGGGAGTTGTAAAGGGAACTCGCCGTCGCGTTTCGCCCGGCGGTCCTGCAGCGTGGGAGAGCGGCCATGGAATCCGAAGAGCAGCTTCCCGAGGTCCTGAAGCCGATCGCGGACAAGATTCCGGACTACCTGTTCTACCTGATGTTCCACGCGACCCGGCAACGGGAAATGGCCTTCGACGCCGCCCTGGCTGACGTCGGTCTCAACATCAACCGACTTCGCACCCTGTCGGTCATCCAGCGTCTGAATGGCTGCACGATGAAGGATCTCGCCCGGCTGACGGCCATCGACCGGACCACCCTGACCCGTGCGGTGGACCAGCTGGTGGAGCAGGGGCTGGTCGAGCGTTCGACCCCGGCCGGGGACCGGCGAAAGGTGCAGATGTGCCTGTCCCCCGAGGGGGAGGCCTTCTATCGGGAGGCCACGCAGCTGATCGACGACTTCAATCGCCGCGCCCTCGCCGGGGTCGGCCGCCGCCAGCAGGTCGAGCTGCTGCAGGTGCTGAACACCGTCATCCGCAACATCAGCGGCGACAGCGAGCTGGCGCACGAGCTGATCACGTTCGGCGGCCTCGACCGCCACCGCGCGGTCGCCTGAGCTACTGGAACACCACCGCGCGCACGCCGTTGAGCAGCACCCGGTGTTCGGCGTGCCACTTCACCGCCCGGGCCAGCACCAGCGCCTCCACGTCGCGGCCGACAGCGATGTAGTCGTCCACCGACAGCTGGTGGCCGACCCGCTCGACAGCCTGTTCGATGATGGGGCCTTCGTCGAGATCCTCGGTGACGTAGTGGGCGGTGGCGCCGATCAGCTTGACCCCCCGCTCGTAGGCCCGGTGATACGGCCGCGCGCCCTTGAAGCTGGGTAGGAACGAGTGGTGGATGTTGATCACCTGCCCGGGCCGGCGGGCGCAGAAGGCTGGCGACAGGATCTGCATGTAGCGGGCCAGAACCACCAGTTCGACGCCCTCGCGGGCCAGGATGTCTTCCAGCGCCGCCTCCTGGGCGACCTTGTTGTCAGCCGTCACGGGCAGATGGTGGAAGGGCACGCCCGACGAGAGCGTCAGGTCGCGGAAGTCCTCGTGGTTCGACACCACCGCCTTGACCTCGATCGGCAGGGCGCCGGTGCGCCAGCGGAACAGCAGGTCGTTCAGGCAGTGGCCGAAGCGCGAGACCATCAGCACGGTCGGCGTCTTGCGGCGGGCGTCGAACAGGCGCGCCTGCATGCGCCGGCGCTCGGCCAGCGGGGCGAAGCGACGCTCCAGGTCCTGCAGCCCCAGGCCGCCCGTGCTTTCCAGCAGGGTGCGCATGAAGAAGCGGCCGTTGCCGGCGTCGCCATGCTGGGCGCTCTCGACGATGTTGCAGCCGGCGTCGGCCAGGGCGTTGGCCACGTCGGCGACGATGCCGATGGAGTCCGGGCACGACAGGGTCAGCACGAAGGTGGGATGGTTCATGCCTCCGCCATGCCGGGAAAGCGTTGCGAAATCCAGACTGACGCCGCGCCAGCAATGCAGGCCGGCGCCGGCGACGGGGTCACTTGCTGATGCGGTCCAGCGTGAACTCCACCAGTCCCGGTGTGTCGCGGAAGTGCGCGGCCGCTCCTGACAGGCCGTGGCGGACGCCGGTCTGCAGCATGCCGCGCACCTCGTACACATCGCCGTCCTGGCGCAGGGCGTAGCTGAGGCCGCTCAACGTCACATCGATCCGCCTCAGGTCCTCGATCAGCGCCGCCTCCGACGGGGCGACGCCGGCATGGAAGCGCAGCACCAGCAGGGCGTAGGTGCGTTCGGGCATCACGTGTTCGATCCAGCGGAACAGGATCAGCGTCGCCAGAACCGCGCCCGTCACCAGGGCGCCCGGCCAGATCATGCCCAGGCCCATCAGCAGGCCGATCGCCGAGGTGGCCCAGATCGCCGCCGCGGTGGTCAGGCCCTGGACGCTCACCCCCTCCTTGAAGATCACCCCCGCGCCCAGGAAGCCGACGCCGGTCATCACCCCCTGGGCGATGCGCCCGGGGTCCAGCCGCGCCTGGCCCAGCAGGGCCGCGGGCACGAGCTGCGGCTCGAAGGTCAACACCATCGAGGCCGCGGCGGCGATGGAGACAATGGACAGGGTGCGAAAGCCGGCCGCGCGCCCGTTGTGGCTGCGTTCCAGTCCGATCAGGCCGCCGGCCGCCCAGGCGGCCGCCAGATTGGTCACGATCTCGGTCACGCTGGCGCCCATGGCCCTCAGTGTGCGACAGATTCCGCCGCAAGCCTAACCGGGATCGTCCAGCGAGAAGCGATCGGTGTCCTCGTGGTAGGCGAACACCTCGGCATAGCGGCCCCAGTCGATCACCGTCTTCAGAGTCTGCTCGGCGTAGTCGTCGGACATGTGGTCCTCAAGTTCGTCGCGGAACCGCCGGGCCGGCGCGCTGTTGCCGGGCCGCTCCTCCAGCACCTTGCGGATGTGTCCGGCCAGGGGGCAGTAGCCGATCAGATGCTGGGCGAAGAGCTGCTTGCGGTCGTCGACCTCGGCGGCGACGTATCGGCGGCCGGACGCGGTCAGCCGGATGTCCCCGCCATCGAGCTCGGCGAAGCGCAGCAGTTGCAGCGTCTCCGCCGTGGGGAACAGCTCGTCCGCCTCCAGCACCGCCTCGTCGGCCAGGGCCCGCAGGCTGGCGCGGCCATTGAAGTGCGGCGAGGCGATGGCCTCGAGCATGCCGGCCAGGGTGTTGGTGGAAACCTCCGGCAGGGCCATGCCGATGCCCATGCCGGGGAACAGTCCGTCGCCGACCGGGCTGGGCCCCACGCGGACGGTCATGCGCGCATAGATGTCCTCCACCATTGCCCGGAAAGCCGGGGCCTGGCGATTGCGCGGCTGTGGCAGGTCAACGCGAATCTCCGCTGCGACCCGCCCCGGATTGGAGGAGAACACCAGGATGCGGTCGCACATCAGCACCGCCTCCTCGATGTTGTGGGTCACGATCAGGATCGACTTGATCGGCATGCGTCCCTCGCCCCACAGATCCAGCAGGTCGGTGCGCAGGGTTTCCGCGGTGAGCACGTCCAGGGCCGAGAACGGCTCGTCCATCAGCAGGATCGACGGATTGACCACCAGGGCGCGGGCCAGGCCCACGCGCTGGCGCATGCCGCCGGAGAGCTCCTTGGGATAGGCGTTCTCGAAGCCGTCCAGGCCGATCAGGTCGATGGCCGCCAGCGCGCGGCGGCGGCGCTCGGCGGGCGGGACGCGCTGCGCCTCCAGCCCCAGCTCGACGTTCTGCTCCACGGTCAGCCAGGGGAACAGGGCGAAGCTCTGGAACACCATGGCGACGCTGGTGGCGGGACCGCCTTCCGGGTCGGGCGGAAAGTCCACCTGGCCCTCGCTGGGCCGGATCAGGCCGGCGATCGAGCGCAGCAGCGTCGACTTGCCCGAGCCGGAGCGGCCCAGCAGGCCGACGATCTCGTTTTCCCGCAGGGTCAGGTTGACGTCGTCCAGCACCGGCGTGCGGCCGGGATCGGGCTTGCCGTAGTAGTGGCGCACCTTGGCCACCTCGACGAGCGGACGGTTCAGGGTTTCCAGCATGGACGCCTCCTGTGGCGAGCGAGGATCGGAAGGGTCAGTCGAGGCGCAGCCGCCGCTCGGCCAGGCCGTAGAGGGGCCGCCAGAGCGAGCGGTTCAGGGCGATGACGAACAGCGACATCACCGCCACGCCCAGGGCCACGCGCGGCAGGTCGCCGGCGGTGGTGGCCTTGGCGATGAACGCCCCCAGGCCATGGGCTTCCAGGTGGGTCCGACCCCAGCTCACCGCCTCGGCGACGATGCTGGCGTTCCATGATCCGCCCGAAGCGGTGATCGCGCCGGTGACGTAGTAGGGAAAGATCGCCGGCAGGGCGAGCTGACGCCACCACTGCCACGAGCGCATGTGGAACATGGCGCCCACCTCGCGCAGGTCCGAGGGGATGGCGCTGGCCCCGGCGATGACGTTGAACAGGATGTACCACTGGGTGCCCAGCACCATCAGCGGCGCCAGGGCCCATTCCGGGCTGAGCTTCAGGGCCGTGATCACCACCACCGCGGCGGGGAACAGCACATTGGCCGGGAAGGCCGCCAGGAACTGCGCCAGGGGCTGGATGCGCTCGGCCCAGGCCGGCCGAAGCCCGATCCAGACGCCGATCGGCACCCAGATAACGCTGGCCACGGCGATCAGGACCAGCACCCGCACCAGGGTCAGGCCGCCCAGCGCCAGCGCCTCGCCGGCGTCGTGCAGCGACAGGGTCTTCGACAGGATCCGCGCCGCGATCAGGGCGGCGCCGACGGTGAGGATCGCCACCGCCACCGCCCAGACGTCGTCCAGCGCCTTGGCGGCGCGGGCGCCCAGCCGAACCCGGGCGCGGGGCAGGCGCGGCGGCTCCAGGGCCGCGACGGCTGCGCCCAGCCAGGCGAGCGGCGACATCAGCACCCGGGTCAGGCGCGTGCGGCGGATCAGGTCATAGACCCATGACCGGGGCGCCTCGGTGGAGGCCGTCTGCTCGAAGCGGAACTTGTCGGCCCAGGCGATGATCGGCCGGAACAGCAGCTGGTCGTAGAGCAGGATCACCACGGCCATGGCGCCCACCGCCCAGGCCACGGCCTTCAGGTCGCGCGCATCGATGGCGACGGCCAGCCAGGAGCCGATCCCGGGCAGGGTGACGGTCTTGTCGCCGACGGTGATCGCCTCCGACGCCACCACGAAGAACCAGCCGCCGGACATCGACATCATGGTGTTCCAGATCAGGCCGGGCATGGCGAACGGCAGCTCCAGCCGCAGGAACCTGCGCCAGGGCGAAAGGCCGAACAGCCGGCAGGCCTCGTCCAGGTCGCCCGGCAGGGTGCGCAGCGACTGATAGAAGCTGAACGCCATGTTCCAGGCCTGGGCGGTGAACACGGCGAAGATCGCCGCGCACTCCGCGCCCATCTCGCGGCCCGGGAACAGGTTGAGGAAGAAGCTCACGGTGAAGGTCAGGAACCCCAGCACCGGCACCGACTGCAGGATGTCCAGCGCCGGCACGACGATCAGCGCCGCCTTGCGGCTCTTGGCCGCCAGCGAGCCGACCACGAAGGTGAACAGCAGCGAGCAGAGGATCGCGGCGAACATGCGCAGGGTGGTCAGCAGGGCGTAGCCGGGCAGGCGGGCCAGATCGAGCGTCACCGGCGACAGCTTCAGAGCGGCCAGGGGGCGCTGCATCTGCTGCACCCCGTGCACCACCAGCACCGCGGCGGCGGCGATCAGGATCAGGACGATCACGTCGGCCAGGTTCAAGACGCGGGCGCGTCCCTCAGGTCCGGCGAGGGCGGGGGACTGGCGGTCCAGCGAAGGAAAGGTCATGGCCGGCCTCCGGTGACTGGGGAACTCAGAACTGGGCGTGGAAACGGGCGGCGATGATTGGCGCGGGGCCGCGGTCGGCGTTGTAGGCCGGGTGGTCGACAAGCTGTCCGTCCACGGACAGATGCACGATCTTCGTCACCGCGATGTCGTAGTAGGCCTCGAAGATCGCTTCGGCCGCCGGATGCGTCAGCCGCCCGTCGCCCACCAGGATGCCCAGGCCGCCGGCGTCCAGGTAGCGCTCGTGCGCCCGGCTGATGCCGTTGACCACGCCGGCGAGGCCGACGGTGTCGTCCGCGCGGCCCCACCGTCCGCCCTTCACCGACACGCCTGCCGCAAAGGTGCGGTCGATGTCGGCGAACTCGTAGGGCTCGACGTCGCCGTCGGCCGTCCCGGCGCGGACGAACACGCCGATGTCCTTCGACAATCCAAGCGACAGGTTGGCGCTGACTCCGGCCCGGTTGCGCATCCTGCGCACCAGCGCCAGGTCGGCGGGCTGGCCGGTGGCCTGGCCGAGGGCGACGGCGTCGTTGAAGCTTCCCATGCGCCCGTGGCTGACGAAGCCGGTGATCGCCACCGCGCCGTCCTGGCCATGCAGCCTGAAGCGGCGCTCGATCTCCCCGTCGACCTGGTACTGGTCGAAGTGCGGGTCGAGCCTGGCGCTGTTGGGGACGTCCGACAGATCGAACGCGCCGGCGCGCACGGTCCAGTCGCCCTCGTACAGCTCCACCGCCGCCCCGGCCGAATAGCCCCAGGCGTCGGCGGCGTAGTCGAAGGTCCCCGTGTCGATCAGCGACCAGTTCAGGAAGTCACGGCGGGGATCGTGGGCGTAGGGATTGGTGTCGAACACGTCGGTGACGCCGAACTTGCCGAGCGTGACCACCAGCCGATTGGCGGTGGGCCTGGCGGCGAACTGGTTGAGGTCGGCGTCGACCGGCTGGGCGTCGCCGCCCAGGTCGAAGGTCTGGCGCAGGAACAGGCGTTGCAGCCTCACGTAGGGGTGAGACTTGCCGACCTTGTACGCCTCGCCGCTGGGAAAGCCCGCGACGCCCAGGGTGTCGGACAGGCCGAAGCCCTGGTCGATCTCGGGATTGATCCAGATCTCGCCGCCCTTCCAGGGATGTGCGCCGGCGTAGAGGGTCACGTCCCAGGTCTCGCGCGCGTCCGCGCCCGGCTGAAGACTGTTGGCGCCGCTGTAGGCGGCGTCGAAGGCGGGGTGCGCCTGGCCGACCACGGTGGTCTGGGCGTGCAGGGCGAAGGCGTCGCCGTCGTCCGCCGCCCGCGCCGGCGTGACGGTCGCGGCCGCCAGGGCCGCCAGGCTTGCGGCCAGGCATGCCGCAGGAATGCGCTCGTGGAAGGCCATCGCCATCTCCTCGGGTTCGAGTCCTCTGGACTGCGGCCTCCGAGGCTGGCGACGACCGATGGCGCGAAGGCGCCTCAGCCGCCGGTCAGGCGCCGAAGACCATGATGTGACCCGCCACGGGGACAGGGTCCCGGCGGCGGAAGACTAGGTCGGTCGCTCATTTCTTCCGTCTACTGATTGTCTGGTCCGCCGCGTCGGCCGACGCGCGGACCGCGTCCGTGGGAAGGATAACCCTCGCCATCGGACGCGGCGGGGAATATACCCTAGGGGACTATGGTACAAGAGGAAATCGGATGAGCCATGTCGCGCGTGAAAAGGCCAAACTTCTCAATCGCTTGAAGCGTATTCGAGGGCAGGTCGAGGCGATCGAGCGGGCCGTGGACGCCGATCTTGAGTGCGCCCGCGTGCTGCAGCAGGCCACGGCCTGCCGCGGGGCGATGGACGGTTTCATCGCCGAGGTCATCGAGGACCACATCCGCGACCACATGGTGGATCCTTCCGCGTCGCCCGATGATCCGCGGGTGCAGGCGGCGGAAGAGCTGGTGGCGATCGTGCATGCCTATCTGACGTGAGCGCGCCTGGCCTAGATTGCGTGGCGATGGGAGACTCATGAGCAACGTCATCGCCCTGCCGCGTCCGTTCAGCGCCACCCGCGTGGTCGGCGTCTGCATCCTGATCGCCGTCCTGGAGGGCTACGACATCCAGGCGATCGGCGTCGCGGCGCCCACCCTGGCGCCGGCGCTGAAGCTGGGGCCGCAGGCCGTGGGCCTGGCCGGCAGCATGGCCATGGTCGGTCTGATCTTCGGCGCCGCGCTTGGCGGCTGGATCGCCGACCGGGTCGGCCGGCGACCGGTGCTGGTCGTCTCGGCCGCCTGTTTCGGCCTGTTCTCGCTGATGACCGCCGTGGCCGGCGACGCACAGACGCTGCTGCTCAGCCGGTTCCTGACCGGACTGGGCTTCGGCGGGGCGATGCCGAACATGATCGCCATGGCCGGCGAGGCCAGCGCGCCGCGGCGGCGCATCTCCACCGTCACCGCGATCTTCGTGGGCATGCCGGCCGGGGGCGCCCTGGCCGCCCTGCTCGCGCGCTTCCTGCCGGCCGGGTTCGACTGGCGTCTGATCTTCGTGGTGGGCGGCGTCGCCCCCCTGGTGATCGCGCCCCTCGCGGCCTTCGTCCTTCCGGAGACCCTGTCGCGCTCCCGGTCGCCGGCCGCCGCCGCCGGGGGGCGGCCGCTGAACGCCCTGTTCGGCGATGGCCGGGCGCTTCCCACCCTGCTGCTCTGGAGCGCCTTTGCCGCCACCCTGGTGGTGCTGTCGATGATGCTGGCCTGGCTGCCGCTGCTGGTGGTGGCCAAGGGGCTGCCCAAGGATCTCGGCGCCAGCGCGGCGCTTGCGTTCAACGGCGCCGGGATCGTCGGTGGCCTGGCCGTGGGCGGCGCGATCGACCGCTGGGGCGCGCGCTGGCCGCTGCTGACGGCGCTGGCCCTGCTCGCCGCCGGGATGGGCCTGTTGGCCGCCGCCGCCGCGCCCGGGGCCGTGCTGGCCTTGTCGGCGCTCGCCGGGCTGGGCGTGATGGGCGCACAGTTCAGCCTCTATGCGCTGGCGCCGCGATACTATCCCGCGGCGGCGCAGGCGACGGGCGCGGGCGCCGCCGTCGGCGCCGGCCGGATCGGCTCGATTCTCGGGCCGATTCTCGCCGGGACCCTGCGCGCCGCGCACGCCGGACCTGGTGAAACCCTGGCGTGGACCGCCCCGGTCGTTGCAATTGCCGCGCTCAGCGTCCTCATTTTGACGCAACGCGACCGTCAGGCGTTCGCCGCATGACGAGCCCCAACACCGCCCCGCCCCCCGTCATCCGGCCCGTGATCCTCTGCGGCGGCGCCGGCGCCCGCCTGTGGCCGGCCTCGCGGCCCGACCGGCCCAAGCCGTTCCTCAAGCTGTTCGCCGACCGGTCGCTGTTCCAGGACACCGTGCTGCGGGTCGGCGGCCTGCCCGGCGCGCGGGCCCCGATCGTGGTCTGCGGCGCAGGGCATGTATCCCCGGTCAGCGAGCAACTGGCGGAACTCGGGACCGAGGCCCTCGTGATCGTCGAACCGGAGGGCCGCGACTCCGCCCCGGCCATCCTCGCCGCCGCGGCCTGGATCGCCGAACATGATCCGTCCGCCATCGCCCTGGTCGTGGCCAGCGACCATCACCTGCCCGACATCGCCGCCTTCGCCGACGCTGTCCTGAAGGCCGCGCCCGCGGCGACCGAGGGCGCCATCGTCACCTTCGGGGTCAGGCCGAGCTCGCCGTCGCCGGCCTATGGCTACATCCGGCCCGGGGCCCCGACGCCGGGTGTTCCGGGCGTCGCCTATGTGGCCGACTTCATCGAGAAGCCCAGCCCTGCGGCCGCCGCGGCGCACGTCGCCGACGGCTTCCTGTGGAACAGCGGCAACTTCCTGTTCCGGCCTGCGACCCTGCTGGCCGAGACCGAGCGCCACGCGCCCTCGCTCCTGGGGCCGGTGCGGGCGGCCCTGGCGGGCGCCGAGCGCGAGGGCGCCCTGCTGAGGCTTGGCCCCGAGTTTGCGCGGGCGCCGCGGATCTCCATCGACTTCGCGGTGATGGAGAAGACCGCCGCGGCCGCCGTCCTGCCGGTGGGCTATGCCTGGTCCGACGTCGGGTCCTGGGCGGCGATCTGGGACGCTTCGATCCGCGACGAGGCGGACAACGCCCTCTCGGGACAGGCCTTCGCCACCGGCGCCAACGGCTGCCTGATCCGCGCCGAGGCGGGGGCGACGGTGGTGGCGCTGGGGGTGCGCGACCTGGTGATCGTCGTCGAGGGCGGCAAGGTGCTGATCGCCGACCGCAGCCGCACCCCGGACCTCAAGGCCGTGCTCGACGAACTGGGGGGGACTGGCGCCGGCCCAAGCGATCGAGACAAGTCTCTGGAATAACGAAGTTTTTCATTTCCGACGCAAGGGTGCGAGAGCGGTGAAACATTTGCCGCCGGCCTCCCCCACGGCTAAGATGGCGGCCGTTCAAGCATGGAGTGACAGCATGGCCGCCCAGGTTTCCCGCCGTCTTCTGGGCGTCGCGGCGGCTCTTGTGTTGCTCGCGCCCGCGGCGCTGGCGCAGGACGACGAGGGCCTGCCCAACGTGTTCATCAGCCCGGCCGGCAAGCCGTTCCGCGCCCCGCACGGCGCGCCCTATCCGGTGGTCGACTGGTTCAGGCAGGCCGACAAGAACAGCGACGGCAAGCTGGACCACGCCGAGTTCATCGCCGACGCCGCCGCCTTCTTCAAGGAGCTGGACCTCAACAACTCCGGCCTGCTCGACCCCTATGACGTGGCCATGTACGAGCACCGCACGGCGCCGGAGATCATCGGCGGCCGGGTCCGGGTGGGCGACCTCGGCCCGCGCGCGGGTCAGGCCGCGCGCCTGTGGCTGGCGCAGTACGACGACGTGCCGGTCACCGACGGCAGTGGCGACTCCGACCAGCCGAAGAAGCCGCAGACCCTGGACGAGACGTTGCAGGGCGCCTCGCCCTACAGCCTGCTGCCGATCCCCGAACCCATCACGGCCGGCGGCCTCGATGCGCGCGGGGTGGTGACCAAGGCCGCCTACATGGCCCAGGCGGAGCGCAACTTCAGCGCCCTCGACGAGGACGACCGCGGCTACCTGACCCTGGACAGCCTGCCGCTGACCAAGGTCCAGGAGCTGCTCGGCGGCAAGAAGCGCCGCCGGCGGTAGGGGGGCTTTCTTCACCCTCCCCTTCATGGGGAGGGAAAGGCGGCGAAGCCGTCAGGGTGGGGAACGCCTGCCGGTGCACGGGCTAGTCTCGTGAGCCCTTGCGCGGCGCCTGACTCCCCCACCCTGATCGCTTCGCGATCTGTCCCTCCCCGCAAGGGGGAGGGCGCGCCCTCATCGCCCGACGAAGTTCGCGGGGCGCTTCTCCAGGAAGGCGGCGACGCCTTCCTTGTGGTCGGCCGAGCGGAAGCAGGCCGTCAACGTCTCCACGTGGGCGGCCATGTGCTGGCCGACGTCGCGCTCCAGTCCCTGCCAGACCAGCGCCTTCATGTGCTTCAGCGAGAAGGGCGACGAGGTCAGGTAGCGCCGCGCCTCCGCCAGCGCCGTCTCCGCCACGGCCTCGGGCGCCACCACCTCGGCGGCGTAGCCGATCGCCCTGGCCTCTTCGGCCTCAAGGAAGGCCCCGGAATACAGCAGTCGCAGCGCCCGGTGCGGGCCGATGATGCGCGGCAGCAGCCAGCTGCCGGCGCCGGTGTCGGGCACCAGGCCGCGGTGCGCGAAGTTCCAGGCGAAGCGGCTGCGGGTCGAGACGATCCGCACGTCGCACTGGCTGGTGAACTCCGCGCCCATGCCCACGGCGACGCCGTCGATGGCGCCGATCACCGGCTTGGGACAGGCGACCAGCGGCCACCAGCGATGGTCGTCCTCGGCCCGGCCGCGCACGCCGCGGGTCTCGCCGGGCACGGTGGCCAGGTCCGCCAGGTCGGTGCCCGCGCAGAAGGCGCCGCCCGAGCCGGTGACGATCACCACGCGCACCGCCTCGTCCGCGCCAGCCTTGGCCACCGTCTCGATAAAGGCCCCCAGCATGGCGTAGGTCATGGCGTTGCGCTTTTCGGGGCGATCGATGGTGATCGTGGCGATCCCGTCGCCGTCCACGGCGTACTTGATGTGATGCGCGGTCATTGCGGCCTCCCTGCCGTCGTTCTCGTTGTCGTGGGTGTTCCTGATCAGCCGTTCGCCGGAGTGACCTCGCTCAGGGTCGGGCCGATCTCGTCGTGCAGCGCCAGGTCGGCGTAGACGTCCAGGTCGGTGGGCTCGCGGTTGACGATCGCCAGGCGCGCGCCGTTGCGCGCCGCCATCAGGGGAAAACCGGCCGCCGGATAGACCTGCAGCGACGAGCCGAGCACCAGGAACAGGTCGCAGGCCAGGGTCTCGGCCTCGGCCGCGGCCATGGGGCCGGGCGGCATCGGCTGGCCGAAGCTGATGGTGGCGGTCTTCACGATCGCCCCGCACTCGCGGCAGCTGGGGATCTCGCCGTCCTCGACGAACGGGCGGCGCAGGTCCTCCAGCTCGTGGCGCAGGCCGCACTCCAGGCAGCTGGCGTAGCTCGCGTTGCCGTGCAGCTCGATCACCTGGCCGGCCGGTACGCCGGACGCCTGGTGCAGGTTGTCGACGTTCTGGGTGATCACGCTGGAGGCCTTGCCCCCGGCGACCAGGCGCGCCACCGCGTGGTGCCCGGCGTTGGGCTCGCGGCCGGTCCAGCCGGCGCGGCCGCTGAACGCGCGGCCCCAGGCCTCGCGCCGCATCGCCTCGCTGGCCACGAAGTCCTGGAACATGATCGGCTTCATCTTGCTCCACACCCCGCCGGGACTGCGGAAGTCGGGGATGCCGGACTCGGTCGAGATGCCGGCTCCGGTGAACACCACCACGCGCCGGGCCTCCGCGATCATGCGGGCCAGTTCTGCGCGGCCGTCGGCGACCTTGAATGTCATGGCTTTACGGCTCATCGGTCCTTGGGGACGCAGCTTTCAGCGGCGCCGCGAGGGAAGGGAAGGGCCCAAGATGATCACGCTGTACCACGCGTTCAACGCCCGTTCGTTCCGGCCGCTGTGGGCGCTGGAGGCGCTGGGCCTCGACTACCAGCTGAACATGCTGCCGTTTCCGCCCCGGGTGCTGGCGCGCGACTACCTGGCGATCAATCCGCTGGGCACCATTCCCTGCCTGATCGAGGACGGTCTGCGGATGACGGAATCGGCCGCCATCGCCCAGTATCTCGCCGACCGTCATGGCGCGGGCGGTCTCGGCGTCGCGCCGCACGAGCCGGACTACGGCGCCTATCTGAACTGGCTGCACTTCGGCGAGGCCACCCTGACGTTTCCGCAGACCCTGGTGCTGCGCTACCGCCGCTTCGAACCGGATCGCGCGGCCGTCGCGGCCGACGACTACGCCAAGTGGTTCCTGGCCCGCGCCCGCGCCGTGGGACCGGCCCTGGACCAGGGCTACATCTGCGCCGGACGCTTCACCGCGGCGGACATCTCGATGGGCTACGCCTTCATGCTGGCGCACCACGTCGGGCTCGGCGACGACCTGCCGGAGCCGGCGAAGGCCTATTGGCGGCGGCTGCAGGACGAGCCCAGCCTGGCGCTGGCTCGCGCGGCGCAGACGCGCGCCGCCGAGGCCCAGGGCGTCGCGGCCAGCTGGTAGGCCGCCTCAAGTCATTGTCGGTTGACATCGGCTGCCCAGGGGCGTGTCCTGACGTCAGGACACGCTGACGGGCGTCCGAACCGCACAGCGGCGGGCGTGAAATTCCAGGAGGTCGCCATGAGTGACGGTTCGATCGATCTCGCGCGCGAGGCTCGCGCCCAGGCCTACGCCCAGCCGCTGGAGGCGCTGAACCCGGCTCAACCGGAGCTGTTCAGCGGCGACGCCATGTGGCCGATCTTCGATCGCCTGCGCGAAGAGGCGCCGGTGCACTACACGGCCGAGAGCGACTACGGCCCGTACTGGTCGGTCACTCGCTACAACGACATCATGGCGGTGGACACAAACCACGAGGTGTTCTCGTCCGCCGACGGCATCACCCTGTCCAGCCTGGAGGCCCAGGCCGAGGCGGCCACCCGGCCGGTGCGGCCGAGCTTCATCTCCATGGACCCGCCCAAGCACGATGTGCAGCGGCGCACGGTCAGCCCGGTGGTGGCCCCGCAGAACCTGCACAACATGGCCCCGGTGATCCGCGAGCGCGCCGGCATGATCCTGGACGGGCTGCCGATCGGCGAGGAATTCGACTGGGTCGACCTGGTGTCCAAGGAACTGACCGCCATGACCCTGGCGACGCTGTTCGACTTCCCGTTCGAACACCGCCGCAAGCTGACCCACTGGTCGGACATGATGACCAACGCGCCGGGCCACGGCCCGGTGAAGAGCTGGGAGCACAAGCGCGAACAGGTCTCGGAGTGTTTCGCGGCCTTCAAAGCCCTGTGGGACGAGCGGGCCGGCGCGCCGCCGAAGTCGGACCTGATCTCGATGCTGGCCCATGGCGAGGCCACCCGGGACATGGACGAGCACGAGTACAACGGCAATGTCGGCCTTCTGATCATCGGCGGCAACGACACCACCCGCAACACCATCTCCGGCAGCGTCTATGCGCTGAACCGCAATCCCGACCAGTACGACAAGCTGCGGGCCAACCCGGACCTGATCCCCTCCATGGTCTCGGAGACCATCCGCTGGCAGACGCCGCTGGCGCACATGCGCCGCACGGCCACGCGGGACTTCGAATTCGAGGGCCAGACCATCCGCGAGGGCGACCGGGTGGTGATGTGGTACGTCTCGGGCAACCGCGACGACCGGGTGATCGACAACCCCAACGCCTACATCATCGACCGTGCGCGGCCGCGCACCCACATGTCGTTCGGCTTCGGCATCCACCGCTGCGTCGGCAACCGCCT
Organism: Caulobacter sp. KR2-114; assembly: GCF_049446115.1. Lineage (NCBI taxonomy): Bacteria > Pseudomonadati > Pseudomonadota > Alphaproteobacteria > Caulobacterales > Caulobacteraceae > Caulobacter > Caulobacter sp. KR2-114. The sequence goes on along the minus strand of NZ_JBMSEC010000003.1, from coordinate 607,494 downwards.
GGCCGAGCTGCAGCTGACCATCATCTGGGAAGAGATGCTCAAGCGCTTTCCGGAAATCCGCGTGGTCTCCGAGCCCAGCCGCACCCACTCGGTGTTCGTCAAGGGCTACGAGACCCTGCCGGTGGTGATCCCGCGCCGGAACTAGGCTCGGGCGGAGACCCGAACGCACCCTATCCAGCCCGCGAGGGCTGAAGTCCCACGCGCCCCTTCCCAACCGTCATCCTCGGCCTCGTGCCGAGGATCCAAGCACACGGCAGGATGGGGGGCGCGCTTCGAAGGGCGCGCCACGACGGGACGGCGCCGCCTCTCCTTGCCGAAAGACACTGCGTCGCTCCGCTGCCGCTCGCGACGGCCTCTCCCGTGTTCATGGATCCTCGGCACGAGGCCGAGGATGACGGTGGAGAGCTTTGGGTGGGGCGCTACCCGGCCTGCCGCTTCAGCAGCGACTCCGGCGTGCGGCGAAAGCCGATGGCGATGCGGTTGTAGGTGTTGATCAGGCCGATGGCGATGGTCAGGTCGGCCAGCTCCTTGTCGGTGAACACGTCGGCGGCGGCGGCGTAGGCGGCGTCGGGGATGTGCGTGTCGGCGACCCGGGTGACGGTGTCGGTCCAGGCCAGCGCCGCCCGCTCGCGTTCGTCGAACCAGTCGCCAGCCTCATGCCAGGCCGCCACCAGCGCCACCTTTTCCGGCGGGACGCCCTCCTGGATCAGGTCGTGGGTGTGGCTGTCGATGCAGTAGGCGCAGCCGTTGATCAGCGAGGCGCGCAGATAGACCAGGTCGACCAGCGCCTTGGGCAGGCCGGACCGGGCGACGTACATATAGACCCCGCCCAGCGTCTTCATGCCCTCGGCGGCGATGGTCTGGTAGGCGGCTCTCTGTGGCATGATGCGTCTCCCGGATTGGCGGGCAGGATCGCATCGGTCCGGGCTGGCCGGATTGTGGGAAACGCCGGCCGGTTGGCGAATTCGCGCGGGCCGACGGGACTATTGCCGCAGGCGCACACCGATCCGCATCGTCCGCGGCGGGCCATAGCTCAGCACGCCGTCGGCCGCGGCCTGGGTCTGCACGGCGGCGTCGAACAGGTTGTCGGCGGCGACGTAGACCTCGGCGTGCGGGCTGACCGTCCAGCGCGCCTGCACGGCCACGGTGGCGGCGGCGGCCAGGGGACGGGTGTTGATGTCGTCCTCGAAGCGGCCGCTCTCGTAGCGCAGGTCGGCGGTTAGCGTCAGCGCCGCTACCGGTCGCCAGTCCGCGCCGGCCGTGACGGTCAGGGCGGGCGCCTCGGCGGGCCGCTTGCCGGTCAGCTGCGGCGCGGCAGACGCGCCGTCGACCCGCGCATGGGTCCAGGATCCGGCGGCGTGAACGCTCAGGCTCGCCGCGACCTGCCAGCGCGCGTCGCCTTCCAGCCCGTAGGCGTTGATCTGGCCTGCGTTCTGCCGCTGGCGCAGCGTGCCGCCCGCCGGCACGAAGCCGGCGATGGGAAAGGTTCCGGGGCCGACCCCGATGGTCACGTTGGTCACAGGATCGCGCAGCTGATTGACGAAGGCGGTCAGGCTCCAGCCGCCCCGCCGCCCGTCCTGGCCGGCGCCGGCCTCTACGCCAAAGAGCCGCTCCGGCTTCAGCGCCGGGTTGGACTCGGTGATGTCGTTGCCGACCCGGAACGGGCGGTGCAGCTCGTTCAGCGTCGGGGGGCGGAACCCGGCATAGGCCGCCGCCCGCAGGAAACCGCCACCGCCGAGGACGCCGTCGTCGAGCGCCCGCCGAACGCCCAGCCGCGCGGTGGGCAGAACGCCGCGACGGTCGGGGCTCGGGTCGTTCAGCGTGACCGCGCCGGTGGCGATCAGCCGTTCGATACGATGCGCGTCGGTGGCCGCCCAATAGTCCAGCCGTCCGCCCGCGCTCAGCAGCCAGGGGCCCTGGCGCCGGTCGGCCTCCACATAGGCGCCGGCGACCAGGGTGTCGCCGCCCGTGACCCGGCTCTTGGTGAAGGCGCCGGAGAGAAAGCTCGCCCGTTCGTGGTCCTCGCCATAGGCCGCGCGCAAGTCGGCGCCGACCTCCCAGTCGGCGGTGGCGGTGGTGCCGCGCAGCGCGCCGTTCAGGCCCCAGCCCAGGGCCGGCGTATCGTACTGGTCGTTGGCCGGGGTGGTGGAGACATGCCCCGGCGCGACCGAGACCGAGGTGTTGCGCAGATTGCTGCCGCGCACCCAGCCCTGCAGGCGCCAGCCCAGGACGTCGGTCGACGGCTGGGCTACGGCCGTCAGGCTGGCGAACTGGCCGTCGGCGCGGGCGTTCGCCCCCACCAGGCCGGCGCTGCGGCTTTCAGCGAAGGCGCCGGCGCGGGCGGCGACCGTCACCCGCCCGATGTCGGTCTGCGCCCGGGCGGCGATCGTCCAGGCGTCGAGGCTGAGGGCGTCGTCGGCGGCCCCGCGCCCGGCGCGGGTCGGGATCCAGCCGTCGTCGTGCTCGGCCGCGCCGGTGAACGTCAGGTCGATCGGGCCGCCCAGCTCGGCGACGCCGGACGCGCGCCGGTAGCCCAGGGAGCCGCCGGAAAGGTCGAGGATCGCCCCCGGCTGGCCGGCCCGCTCCTCCAGCCGCACGGCCCCCGTCAAGGCGCCGGCGCCATAGGGTCCGGCCCCGGCGCCGCGGACTATGTTCACCGCCCCGATGTCCTCGGACGGCAGGGCGGTCCAGATCACCCAGCCGCCGAACGGGTCGTTCTGCGGAACCCCGTCCAGGGTCACCAGCGCCCGACCGGCCCCCGACGGGGCGAAGGCGCGCAGTGACAGGCCCTGGGTGGTGGGATTGGCCCCGGCGCTCGAGGTGCGGCGAAACAGCGAGGCGGCGGGGACCAGGGCCAGGGCTTCGTCCAGCCGCTCGCGGCTCTTCAGGGTCCCGGGCGTCAGCCGCACCACGGAATAGGCCGCCTCCCCCGGGGCGTCGGGCAGGCGCGCGGCGCGCACCTCCACCGGTGCGACGGCGGTCGCCACAACGGGGTCGGCGGGCGGCGTATCGATCGGCATGTGGCGGCGGCTCCCCTCGCGCCCGACTCTTAGGCGCCCCGTCCGCCGCGCGCCAGGGCGACCGCGCGCCGGAAGCCGGCCCCTCAGGCGTATAACCGGCGCAAGGGATGCAATATCCTGCGGGGAGGCCCCGGCATCCGGGGGAGGGCGCAGATGAGCCTTCAGGACGCGGCGATCGCCGCCAATCGCTTCGGCCTGGGCGCCCGCCCCGGCGAGCTGAAGGCCATCGCCGGCGATCCGCGCGGCTGGCTGAAGGCGCAGCTGGCTCCGGAGACGGCGCTGCCCGCGCCCCTGGCCGCCCTGCCGGACACCCAGGACGATCTGACCGCCTTCCGCCGCTGGATCGTCGCCTCGGGGCTGATCCGCAGCGTCGGCGCCTATGGCGACGCGCTGAAGCCGGGCGCGCCGCATCCGGCCGAAGGCATGGCCGCGATGAGCCGCCAGGCGCCTGGACCGGCGCCGGCGGACGAGCCGGCCGAGCCCGGCGCCTATCTCTCGGGCGAGCCGCGGGTGCTCAAGGTCGACGATCCCGGCTTCACGGTGGAGAAGTCCTTCATCGCCTGGTTCGGCCCGCGCTACGTGCAGGCGGTCAAGGCGCGCATCGACGTGGCGACGACCACGGAGCGGCCGTTCTTCGAGCGCCTGGTCCACTTCTGGGGCAACCACTTCACCGTCTCCTCGGCCAAGCCGGAGACCCAGGCCATGCCGCCCTCGTTCGAGCGCGACGTGGCGCGGCGCCATGCGGTGGGGTCGTTCCACGACATGCTGCGGGCTTCGACCCAGCATCCGGGCATGCTGATCTACCTCGACAACTACGTCTCGGTGGGCCCGAACTCGCTGCTGGTGCGCCATCCGATGCTGATGCCCGCGGCCTTTCGCGAACGGCTGAAGGGGCTGAACGAGAACCTGGCCCGCGAGATCCTGGAGCTGCACACCCTGGGCGTCCGCAGCGGCTACACCCAGGAGGACGTCACCACCTTCGCCAAGGTGATCACCGGCTGGACCGTCAAGCCTGAAGGCCATGCCGGCGGCGAGACCGGCCTGTTCAACTTCGTCGACGCCCTGCACGAGCCGGGTCCGAAGACCGTGCTCGGCCAGGGCTACGGCCAGGACGGGGTGGCGCAGGGCGAGGCGGTGCTGAGCGCGCTGGCGCATCACCCGGCGACGTCCCGCTTCATCGCCGCCAAGCTGGTCCGGCACTTCGTGGCCGATGACCCGCCGCCCCGCGCCGTGGAGGCCATCGCCACCACCTTCCGGCAGTCCGGCGGCGATCTCTCCGCCGTCAGCGCCGCCCTGGTCGACCTGCCCGAGGCCTGGGCGCCGGCGCCCGGCAAGGTCAAGCCGCCGGAGGACTACCTGGTCTCCACCGTCCGCGGACTCGGCGGGCCGAAGCTCACCGGCGTGCAGCTGACCGCCCTGTTCTCGCGCATGGGCCAGCGACCCTATTTCGCCGCCGGGCCGAACGGCTGGTCGGACATCGGCGCCGACTGGATCGGTCCGGATCCGGTGTGGAAGCGGCTGGAGTTCGCCTCGGCGGTGGGACAGGGCATGGCCAGCGCGGGCCTCAACCCGCTCTCGGTCGGCGACGACATCCTGGGGCCCCAGATGACCCACGCCACCCGCGACGCGATCGCCAGGGCCGAGAGCCCGGCGCAGGGCCTGGCCCTGCTGCTGGTCTCCCCCGAGTTTCAGAGGAGGTAGGGATGCCGACCGGGATGATCGACCGCAGGCGCCTGATCGCCGGCGCGGGCCTGGCCGCCTCCGCCCTCGCCCTGCCGCGCTTCGCCTGGAGCGCCGTCCCCACCGACCGCCGGCTGCTGGTGGTGATCCTGCGCGGAGCGATGGACGGCCTCTCGGCGGCGCCGGCCCACGGCGACCCGGCCTTCGAAAGCGCGCGCAACGGCCTGGCCATCCCCCGCCCCGGGCAGCCGGGCGGGGCGCTGGATCTGGACGGCTTCTTCGGCCTCAACCCGGCCCTGACGGGCCTGGCCGGCCGCTATGCGCGCAAGCAGCTGGTGGTGGTTCACGCCACGGCCTCGCCCTATCGCGACCGCTCGCACTTCGACGCCCAGAACCTGCTGGAGAACGGCTCGCCGCGGCCCTACGGCCTGGACGATGGCTGGCTGAACCGGGCGCTGGGCGGACTGCCCCCCGCCGCGCGGGGCGGGCGCAAGGATCTCGGGGTGGCCGTTGCCGCCTCGATGCCGCTGATGCTGCGCGGACCCTCCCCCGTCACCTCCTGGTCGCCGTCGCTGCTGCCCTCGCCGGACGCCGGCCTGATCGGCCGCACCCAGGCGCTCTACGCCGCCGCTGATCCGCAGCTGGCCGCGGCCCTGTCCGCCGCCAGCGACGCCCAGGCGCAGGCCGTCGGCATGGGCAAGGGCCAGGACAACTTCCCCGCCCTGATGGCCGCGGCCGCGCGGTTCCTGACGGCGCCCGACGGTCCGTGCGTGGCGGTGGTGGAGTCCAGCGGCTGGGACACCCACGCCGGCCAGACGGGCGAGTACAGCGCCCTGCAGCGAAACCTCAAGGGGCTGGACGCGGGCGTGGAGGCCCTGGCGGCGGGCCTGGGCGAGGACGCCTGGTCGCGCACCGCGGTGCTGGCGGTCACCGAATTTGGCCGCACGGTGGCGATGAACGGCACAGGCGGCTCGGACCACGGCACGGCCGGCGCGGCCTTCCTGGTGGGCGGGGCGGTCAACGGCGGGCGGGTGCTGGCCGACTGGCCAGGGCTGAAGCCGGACGACCTCTACCAGGGGCGCGACCTGAGGCCGACCGCGGACCTGCGCTCGCTGTTCAAGGCGGCGCTGCGCGACCACATGGGCGTCGACGAGGCGAGGCTGGAACGCGAGGTGTTCCCAGACAGTTCGAGCGCAAAGCCCACGGATGGTCTATTCCGCGCGGCGTGATGCAATATGGCCTGCCGTTCCTTCCGGAGTGACCCGTTCCGTGATCCTCAAGACGTTTGTCACCGTCCTGGCGCTCGCCTGGACCATTTCCGCCGCCGCCCAGCCGGCCGGCGACAGCGCCGCGTCTCCGGCCAAGCCCCAGGGCAAGCCGTCAGGGCGCGCCGTCTACAGGGTCTGCAAGCCCGACATGAACGCCTATTGCCCGCACATGGGGCTCGGCAGCGCCAGACAGAAACAATGCATGCGGGACAATTTCGACAAGTTGGCGCCCGATTGTCAGGCCATTCTCAAGCGGTTCGACCCACAAGCTGCGAAATAAACTGAAGTTTCCGACCAGCGGGTTCCCCAATCGGGGGTTGCGCCCGCCCACCGGCCCCATCCTTCGCGTCAGCAGGCCTTCAAAGCCGGGTTCTCGACGGCGCTGGCAACGTGTACAGGGTGGCAGCCGATCAATTTCTCTTCGGCCCGATCGATATACGGATGCGCACTATGCCTAGCGGAAAAGTAAAGTGGTACAACGCCACCAAGGGGTTCGGCTTCATCGAACCCGATGACGGTGGCTCTGATGTGTTCGTGCACGTTTCCGCAGTGGAACGCGCAGGCCTTTCCTCCCTCCAAGAAGGACAACCGGTCGACTTCGAGCTGGAGCGCGACCGCCGCTCGGGCAAGACGTCCGCTGGCAACCTGATCGTCACCGGCGAGCCTGATCCGTCGGCCCGCAGCAGCGGCGGCGGCTTTGGCGGCGGCGGCGGTTACGGCGGTGGTGGCGGCGGCGGCTTCAGCCGCGCCCCGCGTCCGCCGCGCGGTCCCTCCGCGGGCGACCGTCAGGCCTCCGGCTCCGGCTCGGGCACGGTGAAGTGGTTCAACACCACCAAGGGCTTCGGCTTCATCCAGCCCAGCGACGGCGGCGGCGATGTGTTCGTGCACATCTCGGCGGTCGAACAGGCCGGCCTGCGTGGGCTGAACGAAGGTCAGGTGGTGAGCTACGATCTGGAATCGGATCGTCGCACCGGCAAGACCTCCGCCACCAACCTCCGGGTCAACTAAGACCCGCAGACAGCGGCCCTGGAACCCACGTTCCGGGGCCGATTTGCTCTCCCGTCTGGGATCCAGCCCGCCTCGCCACCGAGGACGGGCCGCTTTCGTATAACCCCTTCGCGCCCGGCGGCTTTCCACGCGCCCGGCGTCCTGGCGGAGCGGGGCTCTACATCACCGCGCCGATCTGCCAGGGCACGAACTCCGCGCCCCCGTAACCCAGCGCCTCGCTCTGGCTCTGCGCCCCGGACGCGACCTGCAGCAGGTAGTCGAGGATCTCGGCGCCCTTTTCCTCGATGGTGGCGGCGCCGGTGGCGATCGGTCCGCAGTCGATGTCGATGTCGTCGGCCTGGCGGGCGTAGAGCTCGGAGTTGGAACTGAGCTTGATCGACGGCGACGGCTTGCAGCCGAACGCCGAGCCGCGGCCGGTGGTGAAGGCGATCAGGGTGGCGCCGGAGGCGACCTGGCCGGTGGCGGAACAGGGGTCGAAGCCGGGGCTGTCCATGAACACCAGGCCCCGCTCGCGCACGGGTTCGGCGTATTCGATGACATCGTTGAGCGGCGACGCGCCGGACTTGGCCACGGCGCCGAGGGACTTTTCCAGGATGGTGGTCAGGCCGCCGGCCTTGTTGCCGGGCGAGGGGTTGTTGTCCATCTCGGCGCCGTTGCGGCGCGTATAGTCTTCCCACCAGTCGAGCCGGGCGCGCAGCTTGCCCGAAACCTCCGGCGTGCGGGCGCGGGCGTAGAGCAGATGTTCGGCGCCGTAGATCTCAGGCGTCTCCGACAGGAGCACCGTGCCGCCCAGGGCCACCAGCCGGTCGGACGCGACGCCGAGCGCCGGGTTCGAGGTCACGCCCGACCAGCCGTCCGACCCGCCGCACTGCAGGCCCAGCACCAGCTCGCCCGCCGGGATGTCGCTGCGTCGGGCGCGGTCGGCGACCGCCAGCAGGCCGGCGAGGCGTTCCAGCCCCTCGGCGATGGCGCGCCGGGTGCCGCCCACCTCCTGGATGGTGAAGGTCTGGAAGCTGTCGTCCTCGACCAGGCCGTAGTCGGCCTTCAGCCGGGCGATCTGGATCACCTCGCAGCCCAGGCCCACCAGCAGCACCGCGCCGAAGTTCGGGTTGGCGCCCGTGCCCCACAGGGTGCGACGCAGCACCTCGAAGCCGTCGCCTGAGGCGGCCATGCCGCAGCCGCTGGCGTGGGTGATCGGCACGACGCCGTCGACATTGGGGAACTTGGCCAGCAGGCCCGTCCGTTCCGCCGCCTCGGCGATGTGTCGCGCCACCGTGCTGGAGCAGTTCACCGAGGTGAGGATGCCGACATAGTTGCGCACCCCGACCTTGCCGTTCGCCCGGCGGTAGCCCTGGAAGCTGCGCGCCGGCTCTTGGCGCGACCAAGCCGGCGCGGCCGCCGCGTCCTGGCGCAGGCCGGAGAGGCCGAGGTTGTGGCTGTGCACGTGCGCGCCGGCGGCGATGTCGGCGGTGGCGACGCCGATCACCTGTCCGTACTTCAGCACCGGCTGACCGGCGGCGATGGCCGCCAGCGCCACCTTGTGACCATTGCCGATCGCCTCGATCGCCGTCGTCGCCTCGTGGCCGATCCGCTCGCCGGCGGCGATGCGGCGCAGGGCGATGGCGACATTGTCGGCGCCGTTCAGGCGCAGGGCGTTGGGGGCGGCGGTGTCGAGGGGCATTGGAATGTCAGGATGCCATGAACAGGCGCTGATATCCAGGATGGCGCGCGGAATGAGCTCGAACTAGCATGTCAATGACACGCGGGAGAGCGACACATGACCGGCTTCAACGGCCTGGGCCTGCACATGGGCAACCTGCCCTGGCTGTCGACGGCGCGCAGCCGCTCGATCAGTCCGGAGAACTTCACCGGCGAGAAGGGCCAGGGCGGCCGGTCGGTGGATGGACCCGCGGCCAATGCCGCCCGTGGCCTCGGCCCGGAGGGGTCGGGCCTCGGCTGGAAGGTGTCGCCCTATGTCGTGGTGCAGCCCGACCAGACCTTCACCCTGGCGGACATCGAGGGGCCGGGGGCGATCCAGCAGATCTGGATGACCCTGGCGCGCGGCCGCTGGCGTCACTCGATCCTGCGATTCTATTGGGACGACCAGGAACAGCCGTCGGTGGAGTGCCCGACGGGGGACTTCTTCGCCAACGGCTGGGAGAGCTTCGCCCAGGTCTCGTCGCTGGCGGTGTGCGTGAACCCGGGGCGCGGCTTCAACTGCTACTGGGAGATGCCGTTCCGGCGCCGGGCGCGGGTGACCATGACCAACCTCAGCCCCGAGCCGCTGGTGGTCTACTACCAGATCAACTACGCCCTGACCGAGGTCCCCGAAGAGGCGGCCTATTTCCACGCCCAGTTTCGCCGCGCCAATCCGCTGCCCTACGGGACCGACTACACCCTGCTGGACGGGGTGAAGGGGCGCGGCCACTACGTCGGGACCTACATGGCCTGGGGGGTGAACAACGCCGGCTGGTGGGGCGAGGGGGAGTTCAAGGCCTTCCTCGACGGCGACGACGCCTTTCCCACCATTTGCGGCACCGGGACCGAGGACTATTTCTGCGGCGCGTACAACTTCGATCCCGGCGTGATCGAACGCAGCCTCAAGAGCGCCTACGTCGAGTTCACCACCCCCTATGCCGGCATGCCGCAGGTGATCCGTCCCGACGGCGTCTACGCCTCGCAGCAGCGCTTCGGCCTCTACCGCTGGCATATCGCCGATCCGATCCGCTTCGAGCGCGACATCCGGCTGACCATCCAGGACCTGGGCTGGCGCACCGAGAAGGACCGCCGCTACCTGCCGCGCCAGGACGACATCGCCTCGGTGGCCTACTGGTACCAGACCCTGCCCACCGCCCCCTTCCCCGCCTTGCCCGACCGGGACGATCTGGAGGTGATCTGATGGCGGCCGCCGGGCGTGGCCCGTCCAAGGCCGATCGGGTCCACGGCATCCTGCGTCGGCGGATCCGCGAGGGCGCGCTGGCCCCCGGCGCGCCGCTGCGCAAGGAGGATATCGCCGCCGAGCTCGGCGTCTCCCGCGCGCCGGTCAGCGAGGCCCTGGCCCGCCTGGCCGACGAGGGCCTGGTCGAGATCTTCCCGCAGCACGGCAGCTTCGTCGCCCCGATCCGCCCGGCGGACGTGCGCGAGGCGTTGTTCATTCGCGCCGCGCTGGAGGTCGAGGCCATGCGCCGCCTGGCGCCGGTGGCCGACGCCACTCTGGTGGCCAAGCTCGACGAGAACCTGTCGGGCCAGGCCCTGGCCCTGGACGTCGGCGACCTGGCGCGCTTCCACGACCTGGACGAGGCGTTACACGCCCTCTTGTTCTCCGCCGTGGACTTTCCGCGCGCCGCGCGCCTGCTGGATGCGGCGCGCGCGCCGCTGGACCGGCTGCGCCGCAGCGCCCTGCCGGCGCCGGGGCGTCCCCAGGCCACCCTGGCCGAGCATCGCTGGCTGGTCGAGGCGGTGCGGGCGCGCGACGCGGACCTGGCGGCGGCGGCCATGCGGGCGCATCTGGCCCGGGTGACGCAATCGGTCGAACGCGAGCTCCTGGCCGCCAGCAACCGCTCCCCCGGCGAGCCCCGGGGCGTTCCTGTCTGAAGCTTAATTCCGCAAGGACTGGCGCTGTCCCGAAAGCGCCCCTATGCACGAATCCAAAGGCATGGCTGCGAGCGCGGCCGGGTCACAAGGGAAATGGGGCCGCGACCACGTGGCCGGGGGAAGCATGGCCAACGCGGAAGACATCATCGCACCCATCGGCCCGCACGGGGACAATCATCAGGCGCGCTCCAAGCGGCTCAGCATCGGCGTGCTGGCGGTCTATGGCTCGGGCATGCTGGTGCAGGACACGCTGGGCCTCGGCCTCGGCTCCCTGCTGCTGTTCTACCTGACCATCATCTGCGGCATGTCCGGCTCGGCCGCGGGCCTGGCGCTGGGCATGGCCCTGGTGGTGGACTCCTTCATCGACCCGCTGGTCGGCTCGGTTTCCGACAACAGCCGATCCCGGCATGGCCGGCGCCACCCGTTCATGATCCTCAGCGCGATCCCCATCGCCATCGGCTTTGGCCTGCTGTTCTCGATCCCCACCCAGCTGACCGGCTGGGGGCTGTTCGCCTTCGCCATGGTGATGCTCATGCTGGTGCGGGTCGGCCTGTCGTTCTTCCAGGTGCCGTACATCGCCCTGGGCGCGGAGCTGTCCGACGACTACGCCGAACGCTCGACCATCGTCGCCTCGCGCGTGCTGTTCACCGTGGTGGCGGGCCTGGCGGCGGCGATCCTGGCCTATGGCGTCTTCCTCAAGGGGCATGACGGCCAGCTCAACCGCGCCGCCTACGCCCCCTACGCCTGGACCTGCTCGGCCCTGGTGCTGCTGGGCGCGGCCGTTGCCAGCTTCGGCACCCTGGGCATGCGCGATCGCCTGCACGCGCCGCCGGACGCCGGCAGCGGCGGGGTGACCCAGATCCTGGCCGAGGTGGCGGAGGTGTTCCGCAACCGCTCGTTCTGCATCCTGTTCAGCTCCTGCCTGATCCTGTTCATCGGCCTGGGCGTGGCCGGCCAGCTCGGCCTGCACGCCAACACCTATTTCTGGAAGCTGCAGCCGCCCGAGCTGCTGAAGATCACCCTGGTGCTGTCGGTGGGCTATTTCCTGGGCGTGTTCATCGCCGCCTTCCTGGCGGGCCGCCTGGAAAAGCGCACCGTCGCCCTGCTGGGCATCAGCATGATCGGCCTCAGCCAGTTCGGCCCCGTCTCCCTGAAGCTGCTCGGCGTCATCCCCCCTGGCTCCGAGGTCGCGACCCTGATGGTGGGCGGGACCATCGGCGGCATCGGCGCGGCCTGCGCCCTGATCGGCTTCCAGTCGATGATGGCCGACGCGGCCGACGAGCACGAGCACCTGTTCGGCGCCCGGCGCGAGGGCCTCTATTTCGCCGGCATCAGCTTCTCGGCCAAGGCGTCCAGCGGCCTGGGCGCCATCATCGCCGGGGTGATCCTCGACGTCATCGGCTTCCCCCACGGTCTGGAGACCCCCGGCGCGCCGCACGTCGCCATCCCCCTGGAGACGGTCCAGAAGCTGGCGCTGTCACACGGTCCGGGCGCGGCGATGATCACCGCCGTCTCGGTGGCGATCCTCACCCTCTATCGGCGCGGCAAGAGCGACCACGAGGACGTCCGTGCGGCCCTGCTGGCCAAGCGCGGCACGTTCGACTGAGGGTTTGACAGGCCTGATCCGGCAGCCCTCTGATCGGCGCATGTTTCGGAGCCTCCCGTGACCACCGACACCGCCGCCCCGGGCGAGCCCGTCGGCGCGCTGCAGACGGCGCTGGCCCACACCGTGCGCCTGCTGGGCCGCAACCCTGCCCTGGCCGAGCTGCAGGCGCGGGAGATCCTGGCCGCCGTGCCCGGACATCCGGAGGCCCTGCTGCTGCTGGCCCGCGCGCGCGGCGCGCAGTCCGACGCCGAAGGCGCCCTGGCGATCCTGGAGCCGCTGGCGAAGGCTCAGCCGCGGGCCGCGGTGGCGCACATGGACCTGGGCGCCGTGCTGGGGCTGCTGGGCCGCTCCGAGAGCGCCATCGCGGCGCTGGAACGGGCCGTGGCGCTGAAGCCGGACCTGGCCGACGCCTGGCGGCTGCTGGCCGACCAGAAGCGGCTGCTCGGCGACGATCGCGGCGCCGAGGCCGCCACCGACCGTCAGTTGCAGGCCTCGGTCAGCGACCCCGAGCTGCTGCGCGCCGCCGGCGCCCTGCTGGAGGGCCGCCTGGCCGTGGCCGAGCGTCTGCTGCGCGACTTCCTCAAGCGTCACCCGGCCGACGTCGCAGCCCTGCGCATGCTGGCCGAGATCGGCGCGCGGCTGGGGCGCTACGAGGACGCCGAGGTCTTGCTGGCGCGCGCCCTGGAGCTGGCGCCGGAGTTCGACGCCGCGCGGTTCAACTACGCGACCGTGCTCTATCGCGAAGGCAAGCCCGAGCCGGCGCTGGCCGAACTCGACACCCTGATGGCCAAGCGTCCCCAGGACCCGAACTACCGGACCCTGAAGGCGGCGGCGCTGAACCATCTCGGCGAGCACCGGCAATCGATCGGCATCTACGAGGCGCTGCTGGCGGAATATCCGCGACAGCCGAAGGGCTGGATGAGCTACGGCCACGCGCTGAAGACCCTTGGACGCCAGGACGACGCCATCGCCGCCTACCGCCGCAGCATCGAACAGGCGCCGAACCTGGGCGAAGCCTACTGGAGCCTGGCCAACCTCAAGACCGTGCGGCTCGGCCCCGCGGACGTGGCGGCCATGCGCGCGCAGCTCGACCGCAGCGACATCTCGGACGACGACCGCTTCCACCTGCACTTCGCCCTGGGCAAGGCGCTGGAGGACGCGGGCGAGTTCGAGCCGTCGTTCGAGCACTATCGCCTGGGCAACGCCCTGCGGCGTAAGCGCCTGGACTACGACGCCGACGAGACCAGCCGCCAGGTGCAACGCGCCAAGGCGCTGTTCACCGCCGACTTCTTCGCCGAGCGCGCCGGGCAGGGCAGCCCGGCGCCGGACCCGATCTTCATCGTCGGCCTGCCGCGCGCCGGCTCGACCCTGATCGAACAGATCCTGGCCAGCCATTCAGCCGTCGAAGGCACCATGGAACTGCCCGACGTGATGGCCATCGCCCGCCGGGTCGGCGGCGGCCGCATCCGGGGCGAGGAAGCCACCTATCCGGCCCAGCTGGCCACGTTGTCGCCAGAGGAGCTGGCCGCCCTCGGCGAAGAATTCCTGCAACGCACCCGCGTGCACCGCAAGCTGGGCCGGCCGTTCTTCATCGACAAGATGCCCAACAACTTCCAGCACACCGGGCTGATCCACCTGATGCTGCCCCGGGCGAAGATCATCGACGCGCGGCGCCATCCGATGGGCGGCTGCTTCTCGGGCTTCAAGCAGCACTTCGCCCGCGGCCAGGGCTTCACCTACGACCTGACCGACGTCGGCCGCTACTACGCCGACTATGTGGAGCTGATGGCGCACTTCGACGCCGTGCTGCCCGGGCGCGTGCACCGGGTGATCTACGAGGCGATGGTGGCCGACCCGGAAGCCGAGGTGCGGCGCCTGCTGGACTATTGCGGCCTGCCGTTCGAGGCCGGCTGCCTGCGGTTCTACGAGAACGACCGCGCGGTGCGCACCGCCAGCTCCGAGCAGGTGCGCCGGCCGATCTTCACCGAGGGCGTCGACCAGTGGCGCAACTACGAGCCCTGGCTGGACCCGCTGAAGGCGGCGCTGGGGCCGGTGCTGGACGCCTACCCGCACGCGCCTGTCTTTCCCGTCTGAAATGGACTTCGCCCGGCCGTGGCGCCGGCGCCGCGCTCGGTGACGAAACGGCGATAACGTCGTGACATGAGCTTGACAGCTACGCTCAATGCAGGGGCACAGTCCGCGCAACATCAAGACGCATTGGGGTGGAACATGCGCGTTGCGGTTCGCGGATCGGCGAAGTCTTCCCTCTATTGGCTATCGGCGGGCCTGCTGGGCTCCACGGTGCTGGCTTCGGGCTCCCTGGCCTACGCCGCGGAGGCGACGGCCCAGGCCGACGCGGGCGGCGGCAACGCCGTCGGCGAGCTGATCGTCACTGCCCAGAAGCGCGAAGAGAACATCCAGTCGGTGGCCGCCAGCGTGCAGGCCCTGGGCACGGCGAAGCTGAACGAGCTGCACGTCGTCAACTTCAACGACTACATCAAGTATCTGCCCAGCGTGTCGTACCAGTCGGCCGGACCGGGCTATTCCAACGTCTATATGCGCGGCGTGGCGGCCGACAACCTGGCCAACCACTCCGGCTCCCTGCCCAGCGTCGGCACCTATCTGGACGAACAGCCGATCACCACCATCGGCGGCGCCCTGGACATCCACGTCTACGACATCGCCCGGGTGGAGGCGCTCTCCGGCCCGCAGGGCACCCTCTACGGCGCCAGCTCGGAAGCCGGCACCATCCGTATCATCACCAACAAGCCCGAGATCGGCGTCCTGAAGGGCGCCATGGACGGCGAGATCAACGGCGTCGACCACGGCGGCGAGGGCTACAGCGTCGAGGGCTTCATCAACGTGCCCCTCGGCGACAAGGCGGCGGTCCGCCTGGTGGGCTGGGGCGAGCACGACGCCGGCTACATCGACAATGTGCAGGGCACGCGGACGTTCAGCAGCGGCATCGTCTCCGACAACGCCCAGCTGGTGCAGAAGGACTACAACACCGCCAACATCTACGGCGGCCGCGCCGAGCTGAAGGTCGACCTCAACGAGAATTGGACCATCCTGCCGACCCTGATCGCCCAGGACGAGCGCAGCAACGGCATCTTCGGCTTCGATCCGAAGGTCGGCGACCTGCAGGTGCAGCACTTCCTGCCGGAAACCAACCACGACCAGTGGTATCAGGCATCGCTGACGGTGCAGGGCAAGATTGGCAACCTGGATCTGACCTATTCCGGCGGTCACATGGACCGCAAGATCACCAGCGAGGCGGACTACACCGACTACAGCTACTTCTACGATCAGGTCTACATGTCGGCCGCGCGGTATCACAACAACCACGGCGACATCATCAATCCCAGTCAGTGGATCATTGGCCACGATCACTTCACCAAGGACAGTCACGAGATCCGCATCGCCTCGCCGGCGAGCGACCGGTTCCGGTTCCTGGCCGGCCTGTTCTACCAGCGCCAGACGCACCACATCATCCAGGACTACGTGATCCAGGGCCTGTCCGACGCGCAGTCGGTGCCCGGTTGGTCGCAGACCTGGTGGCTGACCAACCAGCAGCGGATCGACCGCGACTACGCCGCCTTTGGCGAGGCCAGCTACGACATCACCCCGCAACTGACCTTCACCGGCGGGGTGCGGGTCTACAAGTCGGACAATTCGCTGGTCGGCTTCTACGGGTTCAACGCCGACCACGGCACCGGGGTCAATCTGTGCTTCGCCGGGCCGATCGTGCCCAATACGCCGTGCACCGACCTGAACACCGACGTGAAGTACACCGGCGAAACCCACAAGCTGAACCTCACCTACCACCTCGACGGCAGCAAGCTGGTCTATTTCACCTATTCCACCGGCTTCCGGCCGGGCGGCGTGAACCGTAACGGCGGCCTGCCGCCCTATCGGCCAGACTTCCTGGACAACTACGAGATCGGCTGGAAGACCGGCTGGTTCGGCAACAGCCTGATCTGGAACGGCGCCGTCTTCTATGACCGCTGGCGCGACTTCCAGTTCCAGTACCTGGGTCCGAACTCCCTGACGGTGGTGGCCAACGCTGGCAACGCCAACATCTATGGCGTGGAATCCAACGTCATCTGGCGGCCGACCCACGCCCTGACCCTGAACGCCGGCATGGCCTACACGGACGCCAAGCTGGCCCAGGACTTCTGCAACGGGGCGGCGGTCTGCGACTCCAGCAACACCACCGCGCCGAAGGGCGAACAGCTTCCGGTGACGCCGAAGTTCAAGGCCAACGCCACCGCGCGTTACGAGTGGGAGATGGGCAGCCTGCAGGCGCACCTGCAGGGCTCGCTGGTCTATCAGTCGTCCAGCTGGTCGGACCTGCTTCAGCTTGACCGCCAGTCCCTGGGCAAGCAGCCGGGCTACACCACCGTGGACTTCACCGGCGGCATCGCGCGGGACAACTGGACGGTGGAGCTGAGCCTGCTCAACGCCTTCGACACCCGCGCCCAGCTCTACCGCTACGCCGAGTGCACGATCCAGTTCTGCGCCGGCGTCGGCGTTGCCGGCGGAACGGGCGGGGCGGTCTACGTCGTGCCGAACCGGCCGCGGACCATAGCCCTGAAGATCGGCACGAAGTTCTGACGGTCACGTTCGGTTGACGACGCCGGCGGGGCGTGAGGAACTCGCCGGTGAAAGGACCCCTCCCGCATGCCCGTCGTCACGGCCCAGGCCGCCCTCTACCGCGATCCCCAGGTGTTCGAGGCCGAGCGCCGGGGGGTGTTCGCCAGGGCCTGGCAGTTCCTGGGCCTTGAAGCCGACCTGGCGGCGCCGGGCGACTATATCGCCGAGACCATCGCCGGCTTTCCGATCGTCGCGGTGCGGGGCAGGGCCGGGGAGCTTCGCGCCTTCCACAACGTCTGCCGGCACCGGGCCGGGCCGCTGGTCAGCGACGCCGCCGGGACCTGCGCGGGCGGCGAGTTCGTCTGCCGCTACCACGGCTGGCGCTACGCCCTGGACGGGCGACTGCGAAGCGCCACCGCCTTCGGCGCCGCCGACGGCTTCGATCCGCGCGACTACGGCCTGTTCCCGGTCAAGGTCGAGGCCTGGCGCGGATTCGTGTTCGTCAACCTGGACCCGGGCGCCGCGCCGCTGATGGAGACGCTGGGTCCGCTGGACGTCCTTCTGGGCAACCGCCCGCAGCCGTCCGGCGTGCTGCGCCGCAGCCACCCGATCGGCTGCAACTGGAAGGTCTATGTGGAGAACTACCTGGAGGGCTACCATATCGACGCCGTGCACCCGGCCCTGGCCGAGGAGGTGGACGCCGCCCGCTATGCGGTGCGCATGGACGGCGCCATCGCCGTGCACGAGGTCCCCGCCACCGCCGGCGCCGCCGAGGGGGTCTGGGCCTGGATGTACCCGAACCTCGCCTTCAACCTCTACAAGGGCGTGGTGATGCTCGAGCATATGCGCCCGGTGGGGCCGCACCGCACCCAGCTCGACTACATCTACCTGCACGAGGCCGGCGATCCGCAGTTGGACGGCGCCATCGAGACCTCCGAACGCCTGACCCGCGAGGACGTCTGGATCTGCGAGCGGGTGCAGGAGAACCTCGACGCCGGCGTCTATACCGCCGGCGTGCTCTCCCCCCGGCACGAGAACGCGGTGGCCTGGTTCCAGGCCCGCAACGCCGAGCTGCTGGCGGGGTGAGGCCGCCGCATTCGCTCTCTTCCCCCTCTGGGGGAAGTACCCGCGAAGCGGGGGTAGGGGGCTCCAGCCTGGCGCCGGCCTGTCGTTCTCCGCGGGAGCCCCCTCCACCGCCTTCGGCGGTCCCCCTCCCCCAAGGGGGGAGGAGAACTGTTCGATGACCCCCACCCCCGAGCGCCGCATCGGACTGGGCCTCGCCACCGGCCTGGTGGCGGGCAACATCATCGGCTCGGGGGTGTTCCTGCTGCCCGCGACCCTGGGCGCGATCGGCAGCGTCAGCGTGTTCGGCTGGATCTTCGGCACTCTGGCGGCGTTCGCCACCACCGCGGTGTTCGCCCAGCTGGGCCGCATCGCCAGCACGCCGGAGGGGCTGGTGGGCTACGCCGGCGCGGGGCTGGGCCGCCTGGCGGGCTTCGCCATCGCGGTGTTCTACTGGATGGGCGCCTGGGTCGGCACGGTCGCCATGGCGGTGGCGATCGCCGGCTATTTCGCGGTGTTCGTCCCGGCGCTGGCGGCGCCCATCCCCCTGGCGCTGACCGCGGTCGCCGCGTTGTGGATCCTGACCGGGGTCAACATCCTGGGCGCCCGGGCGGCGACGCGGCTCTCCAGCCTGACGCTGGTCGCCGGCCTGCTGCCGATCCTGTCGGTGGCCATCGCCGGCTGGGCGGTCTTCGACCCCAAGGTGTTCGCCGCCTCGTGGAACGTCAGCGGCCAGTCGGACTTCGGCGCGGTGAAGACCTCGATGATCTCGGTGTTCTGGGCCTTCACCGGCTTCGAGAGCGCCGCCGTCGCCACCGCCGTGGTGCGCGATCCCGAGCGTAACGTGGCGCGCGCCACCTACGCCGGCACCGCCCTGGCCGCGGTGGTCTATATCGCCGCTTCGACGGCGCTGATGGGCATGGCCCCGGCGCGCGAGCTGGCCGCCTCGACGGCGCCGTTCGCCCTGGCGGTGGGCAAGGTTCTGGGCCCCGCCGCGGCCCTGGTGGTCGCCGCCTGCGCCCTGGCCAAGACCTGCGGCACCTGCTGCGGCTGGATCCTGGTGTCGGCGGAGTCCGCCCGGGCCGGCGCCAACGTGCACCTGTTCCCCGGCCGCTTCGCCGCGCACGGCGGGCGGCTGCCGGTGCGCATCCTGCTGGTCATGGCGGCGGTGATGTCGGCGGCGGTGCTGGCCACCGTCTCGCCCAGCCTCGGCAAGCAGTTCGGGGTGCTGATCAACGTCTCCACCGTGTGGGTGATCATCCCCTATGCGGTGTGCTGCGTGGCGCTGTGGCGGCTGGCGGGGCGGCTGTCGCCCGCCGCGCGCCTGGCCAGCCGCGTCGCCGCCGTGCTGGCCCTCGCGTTCAACGGGCTGCTGCTGGCCACCAGCGACGCGCCGACGGTCTGGCTGACCGCCGCGCTTGCCCTCGCCATCGCCATCCTGTGGTTCGCGGTTGCGCGCCGCGCCGGCAAAGCGGTGCTCACCGTCGCCAGTGGTTGAAGCGCGCCTGCCGGTCGGTCATGCTCCCGGCAGGAGATCCCATGACCGCCCACACCAAGCCGCCGATCGCCCAGGCCCAGATCCCGAATGATCTCGACGCCTACTGGATGCCGTTCACGCCCAACAAGCGGTTCAAGGCCTCGCCGCGCTTCGTCGACCGGGCGGAGGGGATGTACTACTACACCCCCGACGGGCGGCAGCTGCTGGACGGCGCATCGGGCCTGTGGTGCGTCAGCGCCGGCCACTGCCACCCGCGCATCGTCGAGGCGATCCAGCGCCAGGCGGGCGAGCTGGGCTACGCCACCAACTTCAACATGGGCCATCCCAAGGCCTTCGAGTTCGCCTCGCGCCTGGTCAGCATCCTGCCGGGCGACATCGACCATGTGTTCTTCACCAACTCCGGCTCGGAATCGGCGGACACGGCGCTGAAGATCGCGCTGGCCTATCACCGCGCCCGGGGCAACGGGGCCAAGACCCGGCTGATCGGCCGCGAGAAGGGCTATCACGGCGTCGGCTTCGGCGGCATCTCGGTGGGCGGCATCGTTTCCAACCGCAAGCAGTTCGGGACCCTGCTGGCGGGCGTCGACCACCTGCCGCACACCTACGACCTGGCGCGCAACGCCTTCAGCCGCGGCCAGCCGGAGCACGGCGCGGAGCTGGCCGACGCGCTGGAGGACCTGGTCGCCCTGCACGACGCCTCGACCATTGCCGCGGTGATCGTCGAGCCGGTGGCCGGCTCGGCGGGGGTGCTGCCGCCGCCGAAGGGCTACCTCGAGCGGCTGCGGGCCCTCTGCGACAAGCACGACATCCTGCTCATCTTCGACGAGGTGATCACCGGGTTCGGCCGCCTGGGGGCGTCCTTCGCCGGCGAGAAGTTCGGCGTCCTGCCGGACATCATGGGCATGGCCAAGGGCCTGACCAACGCCAGCGTGCCGATGGGCGCGGTGGGGGTCCGCAAGTCCGTCTACGACACCCTGATGGGCGACG
Source organism: Caulobacter sp. KR2-114 (assembly GCF_049446115.1). NCBI lineage: Bacteria > Pseudomonadati > Pseudomonadota > Alphaproteobacteria > Caulobacterales > Caulobacteraceae > Caulobacter > Caulobacter sp. KR2-114. The sequence goes on along the minus strand of NZ_JBMSEC010000003.1, from coordinate 587,178 downwards.
AGGACCTGGGGGTCGAGCTGTTCCACGGCTACACCTATTCCGGCCATCCGCTGGCCTGCGCGGCCGGCCTCGCCACCCTGGACGTCTACCGCGACGAGGGCCTGTTCGAGCGCGCGGCCGAGCTGTCGCCGCTGTTCGAGGATCTGGCGCACAGCCTGAAGAACGCCCGCCACGTGATCGACGTGCGCAACATGGGCCTGATGGCCGGCGTCGAGATGGCGCCGCGGCCCGGCGCGCCCGGCGCCCGGGGCCAGGAGGCGTTCCGCCGCATGTTCGACCTGGGGGTGCTCGGTCGCGTCACCGGCGACACCCTGGCCTTCTCCCCGGCGTTCATCGCCCAGCCGCAGCAGCTGGAGACCATCTTCGCGGCCGCCCGCCAGGCGATCTCCGAGATCGACTGACGCGCCTTGCCCCTGGCGTCGCCGCGCCGCCGGCGGCATGCTGGGGCGAGGAAGGAAGGTGTCGTGAGTCATCCCCGCGAGGACCGACTGCTGGCCGATATCGAGGCGCGCCGCGACGAGGTGGTCGCCCTGGCCCAGGCGCTGATCCGCCTGCCGACCATCAATCCGCCCGGCGAGGGCTATCGCGAGGCCTGCGAGCTGATCGGCGAGCGGCTGCGCGGCCGCGGTTTCACCGTCGACTACGTCCGCGCCGAGGGCTCGCCCGGCGACACCGACCGCCATCCGCGCTGGAACGTGATCGCCCGGCGAGAGGGGAGCCGCCCGGGCCCCTGCGTGCACTTCAACAGCCACATCGACGTGGTCGCGCCGGGCGAGGGCTGGACGGTGGACCCCTTCGCCGCGGTGGTGAAGGACGGCAAGGTCTACGGCCGCGGCGCCTGCGATATGAAGGGCGGGCTCGCCGCCTCGATCATCGCCGTCGAGGCGCTGCTGGACTCCGGCGTGGACCTGCCGGGGGCGCTGGAGATTTCCGGCACGGCCGACGAGGAATCCGGCGGCTATGGCGGGGTCGCCTGGCTGGCCGAGCGCGGCTGGTTCTCCAAGCCCCGCGTCGACCACGTGATCATCCCCGAGCCGCTCAACGTCGACCGGGTGTGCATCGGCCATCGCGGCGTCTGGTGGGGCGAGATCGAGACCCAGGGGCGCATCGCCCACGGCTCGATGCCGTTCCTGGGCGACAGCGCGATCCGCCACATGGGCGCGGTGGTCGAGGCGCTGGAGCGCGAGGCCTGGCCGGCGCTGGACGCCCACGTCACCGCCATGCCGGTCGAGCCGCCCGGCGCGCGCACCCCGACGCTGAACATCAACTCGATCCACGGCGGCCAGCCGGATGTTGAGCCCGGCGGCGGCCTGCCCGCGCCGCTGGTGGCCGACGCCTGCCGCCTGGTGTTCGACCGCCGCCTGCTGATCGAGGAAGACCTCGACGCGGTGAAGGCCGGCATGCGCGCCCTGCTGGACGGCCTCGCCCAAACCAGGCCGGGATTCCGCTACGCCCTGCGCGACCTCTTCGAGGTGCGCCCGAGCATGACCGAGCCGGACCGCCCGGTCGTGCAACGCACGGCGGATGCCGTCCAGAAGGTGTTCGGCCGCCCCGCCAAGCTGATCTGTTCGCCCGGGACCTACGACCAGAAGCACGTCGATCGCATCGGCAACCTGCGCGACTGCATCGCCTATGGCCCCGGCATCCTCGACCTGGCGCATCAGCCGGACGAATACGTCGGCATCGACGACATGGTGGCCTCCGCCAAGGTGATGGCGCTGTCGGCCTACGCCCTGCTGACGGGCGCGTGAGGGCTGGCGCAGCGCCTCTCCTCCCCCTCTGGGGGAGGGGGACCCCGACGGGGTGCAGGGGGCTGGCCGCGACCCTTGGCTCTCCGCTGGAGCCCCCTACCCCCGCTTCGCGGGTACTTCCCCCAGAGGGGGAAGAGAACGCAAGTCGCTGCGCTGCTCTCCTCCCCCTCTGGGGGAGGGGGACCGCGAAGCG
>NZ_JBMSEC010000003.1:214020-585224 GCF_049446115.1 Caulobacter sp. KR2-114 | reverse complement strand
CCCTCTGGGGGAGGGGGACCGCGAAGCGGTGGAGGGGGCTCCAGCGGGACGCCGGCCGCGCCCTGCTCCTTGCGCTCATCCTGGCCCTCTTCGCCGCCCCCGCCTTCGCCCGCGACGTCGTGCGCTACGGCATGCAGCTGGAGCCGCCGATCCTGGACCCCACGTCCGGCGCGGCCTCGGCGATCGACGAGGTGGCGACGGGGACGATCTTCGAGGGGCTGGTTCGCGCCGGGCCGGGCGGGACCATCGCGCCGGCGCTGGCGGAATCCTGGGAGATCGCGCCGGACGGACGGCTCTACGTCTTCCACCTGCGCCGAGGCGTGCGCTTCCAGGACGGATCGCCGTTCGACGCCAGCGTGGTCAAGTTCTCCCTCGACCGGGCCCGGGCGCCCGGATCGCTGAACGCCCAGAAGACCTATCTCAGCGTCATCGACCGGGTGGAGACGCCGGACGCCTATACCGTCCGCCTGGTGCTCTCGCGCCCGTCGGCGGTGCTGATCCACGTGCTGACCTGGGGCGACGCGGCGATGGTGTCGCCGCGCACGGCGGCGACCGACGCCACCCGCCCGGTCGGTACAGGCCCGTTCGCGCTGAAGGCCTGGCGGCGGGGCGAGTCCATCACCCTGGCGCGCAATCCGGCCTACTGGGGCGCGCGGCCGCGCCTGGCCGGCATGGAGATCAGGTTCATCGCCGACCCCACCGCGGCCGCGGCGGCGATGAAGGCGGGGGACCTCGACGCCTTCCCCGGATTTCCCGCGCCGGAGACGCTGGCGGAATTCCAGCGCGATCCGCGGTTTTCGGTCCACGTCGGGACCACCCAGGGCAAGACCATCCTGGCGCTGAACAACGCCCGGGCGCCGTTCAGCGACCTTCGCGTACGCCGCGCCCTGGCCTACGCGATCGACCGCAAGGCGATCATCGACGGGGCGATGTTCGGCTATGGCCAGCCGATCGGCAGCCACTTCCCGCCCGGTGACCCGGACTATGTCGACCTCACCGGCCGCTATCCGCACGACGTCGCCATGGCCAGGGCGCTGCTGGCGCAGGCCGGCTATCCGCACGGCTTCGACGCCACCCTGCGCCTGCCGCCGCCCAGCTACGCCCGGCGTTCCGGCGAGATCGTGGCCGCGCAGCTCGCCCAGGCCGGGGTGCGGGTCCACATCGAGACCCTGGAGTGGGCCCAGTGGCTGGGTCGCGTCTATGGCGACCACGACTTCGACATGACCATCGTCGCCCACACCGAGCCGATGGACTACGGCATCTACGCCCGCGACAGCTACTATTTCGGCTACCACAGCCCGGCCTACCAGGCGCTGATGACCCAGGCCGACGCGGCCGTCGATCCGGCGCAGCGGCATGTCCTGCTGGGCGCGCTGCAGCGTCAGATCGCCGAGGACAGCGTCAACGTCTTCCTGTTCGAACTGCCGGCGCTGGGCGTCTGGGACCGCCATCTGCAGGGCGTCGCCATCGACCAGACGGTGCAGCAGAACGGCATGACCGGCGCCTGGTTCGACGAGCCGGCCGGCCCCGCCGCGGCGGCCGGGGCGCCGACGGCCGACGGCGCCAAGGGCTGGGGCCTCGGCCTGGCGCTGGGCGTCGCGGCGCTGCTGATGGGCCTCGCCGCCCGCGCCCTCGGGCCGGCCTACGTCGCGCGCCGGGCCCTGGCGCTGAGCCTGACCTTCCTGGCCGCGACCCTGGTGATCTTCCTGCTGATCCAGGTGCTGCCGGGCGATCCGGCGGCCTACATGATGGGCCTGAACGCCAACCCCGAGGCGGTGGCGGCGCTGCACGCCCAGCTCGGCCTCGATGCGCCGGCATGGCGACGCTACCTCGGCTGGCTGGCCGGGATGGCGCATGGCGAGCTTGGCCTGTCGTACACCTACCGGACGCCGGTGGCCGGGCTGATCGGCGAGCGGCTGCCGGTCTCGGTGGCGCTGACGGGCCTGGCCACCCTGATCGCGCTCGCCATCGCCCTGCCGGTCGGCCTGTTCGCCGCGTCGCGCCGCGGGCGGCTGGGCGACGGCCTGGCCATGGGCGCCGCGCAGGTGGGCATGGCGCTGCCGAACTTCTGGCTGGCGATGCTGCTGGTGCTGGTGTTCGCCGTCGGCCTGCGCTGGCTGCCCTCGGGAGGCTTCCCCGGCTGGGGCGACGGTCCCTGGCCGGCGCTGAAGGCGCTGATCCTGCCGGCGCTGGCGCTGGCCCTGCCGCAGGGCGCGATCCTCGCCCGGGTGCTGCGCTCGGCCCTGATCGAGACCCTTGGCCAGGACTATGTGCGCACCGCCCGCGCCAAGGGCCTGAGCCCCGGCCAGGTGCTGGTCGGCCACGCCTTGCGCAACGCCCTGATCCCGACCTTGACCATCCTCGGCCTGCAGCTGCCGCTGCTGGTGGCCGGCGGCGTGATCGTCGAGAACGTGTTCTACCTGCCGGGGCTCGGCCGGCTGGTGTTCCAGGCGATCAGCCAGCGCGACTTGATCGTCGTGCAGGGCGTGGCGGCGCTGCTGGTGCTGATCATGGTCTGCGCCGCCTTCGTCACCGACCTGGCGTATGCGGCGGCCGATCCGCGCCTCAGGACGCGCCGATGAGCCGGATCCCGCGCCTGGCGCCGGGCCTGGTCCTCGGCCTGACCCTCACCGGCCTGTTCCTGGCGTCCGTGCTGCTGTCGCTGGTCTGGACCCCCTACGACGTGGCGCAGGTCGACGTCGCTCACCGCCTGCTGGCGCCGTCCTGGGCGCATCCGTTCGGGACCGACCATTTCGGCCGCGATGTCCTGTCGATGATCATCGCCGGCGCCCGCAACTCGCTGCTGGTCTCGGTGGTGGCGGTCGGCATGGGCCTGTCCGTCGGCGCGCCGCTCGGCCTGTGGGCCGCCGCGCGCGGCGGATGGATCGAGGAGCTGGTGATGCGCGGCGCCGACCTGGTGTTCGCCCTGCCGGCGCTGCTGCTGGCCATCCTGTTCACCGCCGTGCTGGGACCGGGCGCGCTGAACGCCATCATCGCCATCGGCGTCTTCAACGTGCCGGTGTTCGCCAGGGTGACCCGCGGCGGGGCGCTCAGCCTGTGGACCCAGGATTTCGTGCTGGCCGCGCGCATGGCCGGCCTTGGCCGGGCCGCGATCAGCCTGCGCCACATCCTGCCCAACATCGCCGGCCTGCTGATCGTCCAGGCCACCATCCAGTTCTCCGTCGCCGTGCTCGCCGAGGCCGGGCTGTCCTACGTCGGCCTGGGCGCGCAGCCGCCGACCCCGAGCTGGGGCCGGATGCTGAACGACGCCCAGACCATGATCGGCTTCGCCCCCTGGCTGGCGATCTTCCCGGGCCTGGCGATCGCCCTGACCGTGCTGGGGCTCAACCTGCTGGGCGACGGGCTGCGCGACGCCCTGGACCCCAGGCTGGAGCGGCGGCGATGACCCCGCCGCTGCTGCAGGTGGAGGGGCTGTCCCTGACGCTGGAGGGCCGCCCACTGCTGGCCGACGTCGGCTTCGAGCTCGCGGCCGGCGAGATCCTCGGCCTGGTCGGCGAGTCCGGGTCCGGCAAGTCGCTCACCGCCCTGTCGATCCTGGGCCTGCCGCCGGCGGGCGCCGTAATCTCGGGAGACGTGCGGCTGGCGGGCCAGTCGCTGCTGGGCCTGACCGAGCGCGAGATGCGGCGGGTGCGCGGCGCGCAGATCGGCCTGGTGTTCCAGGAGCCGATGACGGCGCTGAACCCGCTGGTGACGATCGGCGACCAGGTCGCCGAGGTGTTCCGCCTGCATCGCCGCCTGTCCCGGCGCGCCGCCCTCACCGAGGCCGGGGCGGCCCTCTCGCGCGCCGGACTGCCCCCGGCGCAGGTCCCGCTGAACCGCTACCCGCACCAGCTCTCCGGCGGTCAGCGCCAGCGCGTGGTGATCGCCATCGCCACGGCGCTGAGGCCAAAGCTGATCATCGCCGATGAACCCACCACGGCGCTCGACGTCACCACCCAGGCGCAGATCCTGGAGCTGCTGCGGTCGCTGGCGCGCGAAGATGGCTCGGCCCTCATCCTGATCACGCACGACCTGGCCGTGGTCGGCGGGCTCGCCGACCGGGTGGCGGTGATGCGCGAGGGGCGGATCATCGAGACGGGGGCCACGGCCGGCGTCCTCGCCGGCCTGCCCGATCCCTACGCCGGCGTCGCCCTGCCGCCGCGAGCGCCGTCGCACGCCGCGCCGGTGCTGGAGGCGCGCAAGCTGGTGCGCGCCTATCCCGGCGCCCGCCGGGGCTGGCGCCGTGGCGAGCCGTTCCGCGCGGTCGACGGCGTGGACCTGGTCCTGCGCCCCGGCGAGCGCCTGGGGCTGGTCGGCGAGTCCGGCTCCGGCAAGTCGACCCTGCTGCGCGCCCTGCTTGGTCTGGAGCCGCCCCAGGGCGGTGAGGTCCAGGTCGACGGCGTCCGTTTCGATGACCGGGCCAGCCGCCGCCGGCGCGCGACCGTGCAGGCGGTGTTCCAGGACCCCTACGGCAGCTTCGACCCGCGCTGGCGGGTGGCGGACCTGGTGGCAGAGCCGCTCGGTCTGCTGGACGATCCGCCGCGGGGCGCCGAGCGACGCAGGCGCGTGGTGGAGATGCTGGCGCAGGTGGGCCTGCCCGCCGAGGCCGCCGACCGGTTCGCCCATCAGTTCTCCGGCGGCCAGCGCCAGCGCATCGCCATCGCCCGGGCGCTGATCACCGCGCCGAAGGTGGTGCTACTGGACGAGGCGGTCTCCGCGCTCGACACGCCAGTGCGCGCCGAGATCCTGCGCCTGCTCGCCCGACTCTCCGACGACCTGGACCTGGCCTGGCTGTTCGTCACCCACGACCTTTCCGTCGCGCGGGCGGTGACCGACCGGCTGATGGTCATGCAGGCCGGCCGGATCGTCGAAGCGGGCCCCACGGCGCAGGTGTTCGCCGACCCGCAGCATTCGTACACCCAGGCGCTGATCGCGGCGGCGAGGGGTGCGCGCGACCGAGCCGGCCCGGCGGCGCCCTCACCACACCCTCTACCGTCATCCTCGGGCGCCAGTCCCGAGGATCCATGAACACGGTAAGCGAAGTCGCGAGCGGCAGCGGAGCGTTGCTGCGGCGGCAGCCGCTCCGTCGTGACGCGCCCTTCGAAGCGCGCCAATCCTTCACACGCGTGCCTGGACCCTCGGGACGTAGCCTGTCCCGGGCGGGCCGCGCCGCGGCGCGTCCCGGGGCCCGAAGGTGACGGAATCTGAGGGGGGCTGGTCACCCCTTGTCGAACCCCGCGACCTGGTTCAGCCGGGCCCAGCTGCGGGCGAAGGGGGCGGGCGCCTTGCCGGTCGCGTGTTGGGCGGCGGCTCGCCAGCGCGTTTCCGCCGCCTCGGCCTCGGCCCAGCAGACGTCCACGGCGGTTTGTACGGCGCGGCCGCCCTTCGCCAGCGCCTCGTCCATCCGTGCGGCGAAGGCCGCCTCCAGACGATCGCGCTCCGGGGCCAACTCGGCCAGGCAGGCGGCAAAGTCGGCGTAGGCGGCGCGGTGCAGCTGCTCGTGGCGCCACCACAGGGTCTCGCCGTCGTACCGGTCGCTGGGGGGCGGGCCGTGGGCCGGCAGCGCGGCGCCGAATACGAACGGCTTGAACAGGCTCAGGCACGGCGCCGAGGTTCCGGTCACCCAGTGCAGGGCCGGTCGCGTGCGGCGGATGTCGCTGACCAGGGAGCCGACGCTCTGGCTGCGGCGCGGCCCTTCGGCGGCGTGCATGCAGAGCGTGCGGCCGACGGTGTGCGCCGGATGCCAGTCCGGGTCGTTCTCCGCCGCCTCGCCGTGGTCGCGCAGGATCGCCATCATGCCCAACGCGTCCAGGGTCCCGCGCCGGCGTTGCAGCAGCGCCTGGCCCCTGGCGCAGCGCAGACGCCCGCGGGAGATGGCGTCGCGTTCCTCGTCCAGCAGCCGGCCCGCGAAGTCGAACCGCCCGTCCCCGTCCGTCCAGCCTTCGGCCGCCGCGTGCGCCGCCAGCGCGCCGCTGACCCGGTCCGCCCGCGGTCCGATGCTGAGCGCGTTGGACAGGGCGCGAAGGCCGCCCGCGACCTGTTCGACGGCCCACCAGCGGCCGACGGTCTCCAGCACGAAGGCGTGCCCGGCGTCGGCGACGATGAAGCTGTTGTGGTAGTAGAAGCGGGCGAGATGGCCGCAGTCGCCGCCCTGTCCGTGGCGCTCCAGCAGGGCGATCATCACCTCCAGCGCCTCGGCCGCCGTGGCGCCGCGCTCCAGGCCCAGGCGCACCAGGTCCATGCCGATCAGCGACCGCCGCCGCGCGGCGGGGACCTTGGCGAACACCGCCTCGTTGCCGATCACCACCCCGTGCTCGTTGGCCCCCATCTCCGCGCCCCACATCCAGAACGGGCGGCTGAGCAGGCAGGCGTGGGTCTGGGCGACCTGGGGGATCGCCACATAGGTGAGTTGCAGGGGCGCGCCGGCGGCATGCCGGGCGCGTGGGCTGAATTCCAGGCCCTGCGCCTCGTTGCGCTCGCGGTCGCTGTTCTTGCCGAAGATCGCGCCGCCCGTGGCGGTCGCCGGCGCCAGGCCGACCAGGGTGTCGCACATGCGGTTCACGCCTCCCGCCCCCGTCATAGCGGGCGGTGCGGTCGGCGCAGAAGCCGAAATCGTCGGTGAGGGCCGCATAGACCCAGTCCGCGGGCGCGCAGTCCAAGTCAGCGGCGGGGCGGGCGCCTAGCTTGCCCGGTCTCCGCCCGGGCTCGCCTGCGGCGGAGCGGCGCCGGCCGGGGCGTCCTTGCCCCACCTGGACCCCTGGTCGGCGTCGAAGCAGGCAAAACGGAACCGGCCCCCCGCGGGGTGCGAGGGGCCGGCCATCAGGTCGAAGATCCGGTGAGGATCAGACGCGTTCGATGATGATCGCCGGGGCCATGCCGCCCGCGGCGCACATGGTCACCAGGCCGCGCTTCAGGTCGCGGCGTTCCAGCTCGTCGAGGAGGGTGCCGATCAGGATCGAGCCGGTGGCGCCGATCGGGTGGCCCAGCGCCATGGCGCCGCCGTTGACGTTGACCTTCTCGCGGTCGAGGCCCAGGTCGCGGATGAACTTCTCGGCCACAACCGCGAAGGCCTCGTTGATCTCGAACAGGTCGATGTCGTCCAGGGTCAGGCCGGCCTTCTGCAGCACCTTGCGGGCCGCCGGCACCGGGGCGTTCAGCATCAACGTCGGGCTGTCGCCCATGTTGGCCATGGCCACCACGCGGGCGCGCGGCTTCAGGCCGTTCTTGGCGGCGTATTCCGGCGAGGCCAGCAGCACCGCGCCCGAGCCGTCGACCACGCCCGACGAGTTGCCGGCATGGTGGATGTGCTTGATCTTCAGGTCGGGATAGACCTGACGGATCAGGCCGGCCAGGGTGGTGCCCTTCTCGTCGATCGGCACCTCGGCCATCGCCTCGAACGAGGCCTTCAGCCCGGCGAGGCCTTCGAGGGTGGTCTGCGGCCGCGGGAATTCCTCGTGGTCGAGGGCCAGGCTGCCGTCTTCCTTGTAGACCGGCACCAGGGCGCGGTCGAAGTGGCCGCCCTTGATGGCCGCGTCGGCGCGCTGCTGGCTGACCAGGGCCAGCTCGTCCACCGCCTCGCGGCTGATGCCTTCCAGCGTGGCGATGGCGTCGGCGCAGATGCCCTGGTGCGACTGCGGGTGGCGCGCGCGCAGGCGCATGTTGCCGCCGTCCATCAGCATCGGACCGCCGGAGCGGTCGGCGCTGGCGGCCGTGTACGACATCATCTCGCAGCCGCCGGCGATCACCAGGTCTTCCATGCCCGACATGATCGAGGCCGCCGCCAGGTTCACCGTGGTGATGCCCGAGCCGCAGAAGCGGTCCAGGGTCACGCCGCTGGCCTTGACGTCATAGCCGGCGTCGAGCGCCGCCATGCGGCCCATGTCGCCGCCCTGCTTGCCGCGCTGGCTGGAGGTGCCCCAGATGATGTCGTCGACTTCGTGGGTCTTCAGGTTGTTGCGCTCGGCCAGGGCCTTCAGCACCGTCGCGGACAGCTGCTGCGGGTGGATGTCGGCCAGGGCGCCCTTGCCGACCTTGCCGATGCCGCGGGGCGTACGGCAGGCGTCGATGATGAGGGCTTCGGGCATAGGTCGCGTCCTTCCTTGGGGCAGCCGCGCCACCGGCGGCGACGGCCATTGTCGCGCGACACTTGGCGACCCGCCGTCGGGTCAGTCCACAGAAAAATTCAACGGCTGGCGATGCGCCCGAGGCCGGCGCGGTCGGTGAGGCGCAGCGCGCCGTAGCCACGCCGCAGCAGGCCGGCCCGCTCGAAGTCGCCGAGGTAGCCGTTCACCGTCTTGCGCGTCAGGCCGGTCATCTCGCCCAGCGCCTGCTGGCTGACCGTCACCGTGTCGCCGGCCCGCCCGGCGCCCGCCAGCAGCAGCAGCAGCCGCGCCGCGAGCCGCTGGCGCGGCGGCAGGGCGCCTTGCGCCAGCAGGGTCAGCAGGCCGCGGAGTTGCAGGTAGAGCAGGGCCGCCACCGCCTCCCAGATCGCGGGATGGTTGGCCGCGATGCGGCCGAGGGCGCGGTCGGAGGCCTGCAGCAGCAGGGCCGGCTGGGTGCAGATCACCGTCACCAGCCGCGGCCCGCCACCGAAGCGCAGGGTCTGGCCGATGGCGACGCCGGGGCCGGCCTGGCCGATCAGGATCTCGCGGTCGCCGGGGGCCTGGCAGAGCATCTGCACCGTCCCCTCCAGGACCACCAGCACGCCGGTCTCGTCGTCGCCCTCGCCCTGGGCCCACTGCCCGGGGGCCAGGGCGACGATGCGCCCGTGGTCCAGCAGCGGCGTGATCAGGTCCTCGCCGCGCTCGCTGATCCAGGCGGAGGCGCGCAGCAGAGTCTCGGCCTTGGCGCGGGCGGCGTCGTCCATCCACCGAATGTAACTTGTGTGACAATACCGGCCAAGCGCGGGCCTATCCTTCGGCCAGACCTCGGAGGACGCCATGACCGTTTCCACCCTCGACATCCGCCCGCTGCGGGGCTGCGGCGCTCTGATCGAGGGGCTGGACCCGAACCGGGCCTCGGACCGGGAGGTCGACGCGGTGCGCGAGGCGGTGTTCCATCGCGGGGTGGTGTTCTTCCGCGAGACCGCGCTGACGCCGGAACAGCAGATCGCCTTCGCACGCCGGCTCGCGCCGATCGTGGTCAACCGCTACTTCCCCAAGACCGAGCGCCATCCCGAGATCGCCAAGGTGGAGAAGGCTGAGGCGCAGACCAGCAACATCGGCGGCGGCTGGCACACCGACCACAGCTACGACGCCGCGCCGGCGATGGGATCGGTGCTGCTGGCGGTGGAGACCCCGCCCACCGGCGGCGACACCCTGTTCGCCGACATGTACGCCGCCTACGACGCGCTCTCCGACGGGCTGAAGGCCACCCTGGAGACGCTGCAGGCGCACCACGCCTCGGCGCACGTGTTCGGGACCGAGGGGGTCTATGGCAAGACCGACCGGCCGGAACTCGCCGGCCACGCCGACACGCCGGAGGCAATCCACCCGATGGTGATCCGCCATCCCGGCAGCGGCCGCAGGGCGCTGTACGTCAATCCGGCCTTCACCACCGGCATCGTCGGCTGGAGCCGGGAGGAGAGCTTTGCCCTGCTGGGCTGGCTCTACCAGCACGCGGTCAAACCGCAGTTCGTCCACCGCTTCTCGTGGCGGCCGGGGTCGATGGCGATCTGGGACAACCGCTGCACCTGGCACAACGCCATGAACGACTACCAGGGCCACCGCCGGCTGATGCACCGCATCACCCTGGACGGCGTGGCGTTGGGGTGAAGCCTTCTCAACGTCTGTCATCCCGGAATTCGCACAGCGAATATCCGGGACCGCGGCAGGCGCCGGCGCTTGCCGTGCCCAACGGATGTCAGCGCGTCTGGCGGTCCCTGATAAGGCTCTGGCGCGCCTTTCCGGGATGACAGACGGGGGGGTGGCCCTCCCCCTACGCCTGCTCGCAGGTCAGCCGCGCGGCATGCAGCCGGCAGCGGGCGATCACCGCGTCGGTGAGGTCGTGGAAGGCCCCCATCCAGTCGGCGCCCTTGCGGTCGAACACGAAGTAGCCGAACCGGCCCATGGTGAAGGCCTGGGCCTGCAGGCCGTCGATGCTCACCGGGCCCACGGCGGGGGCCGGCAGGTCGGCGGGGCTCTGCAGGTCGCCGCCGGCGCCGACGATCAGTTCTGGCGGGCGCGCAGCGCCGAAGTCCAGGCTGGTGAAGTTGTGCACATGGCCGACCAGCACCAGATCGATCCCCTTCAGGTCGCGGCCCTTGGCGGCAGCCCGCAGGTTGACGTTGCCCAGGCCGTCCGACAGGGCGTCGCCCTTGCGCTCGATCACCCAGAACGGGCGATGCGTCACCAGCCAGGCCGGCTCGCCGCGGCGCAGCCGGTCCATGGCGTCCATCCGCGCGACGAAGGCGGCCTCCTGGTCCGGCTTGAGGGTGAAGTCGTCGGGATCGGCGCTGTCGAGCACCAGCAGTCGCACGCCGCCCAGCTCGACGGCGAAGGTGTCGCTTTGCGCCGGGCAGGCACGGACCTCCTGCGAGGCGTCCAGCAGCCGGAACCAGCCGGCGCCGCCGCGCTGGCAGTCCTCGTGGTTGCCGCGGGCGAACACCCAGGGGGCAGCCGCCAGCAGCGGCGCGGCCGGGGCGAACACCTCGGCGCGCCAGGTCGCCCAGCGGTCGCCAAAGGGGCTGCCCGCGCAGCGGGCGTCGCCGGCCGGGCAGGGCGTTTCGCGGTAATAGTAGTCGCCGACGTGGACCACCAGGTCGGGCTTCTGCTTCGCGGCCAGGGCCGAGACCAGGGCGAAGGGCCACCCCGACTTGGGGTCGTTACAGTCCTGGACGATCGGCCCCTTCAGCCGGCAACCGCTGTCGCCCAGGATCACCAGCCGCCGGGGCCGCGCCTTCGGGACCGGCAGGGCCTGACCGGCCAGGCGCACGGTTCTGACGCCCCGGGACAGGGCGGCGACGCAGATGCGGTTGGCGAAGGCGTCGGTCGGCGCGGCGCGCTCTGTCATGCGCCGGCGATGGCCGTCGACCGTGATCGCCGGGCACGCGGCCTCGGCGGTGACGGCGCGGACCTCGGTCCCGCGGCCGGTGACCTCCACCCAGACGGTGGGCGCCTCGGCGGCCTGCGCCGCGCGCCCCGCGACGGCGCCCAGGATCAAGCTCAGGATCGCGCCCGCCAGCCGTCTCATGTCCGCCCCCTCCGCCGTCTGCTTCGCGCCAGGCTACTTGGCGCCCTGTGACACGTTCCACCCGCCGCCCAGGGCGCTGATCAGGTTCACCGCGGCGGCCAGCTGGCTGGCCTGGTTGCTGAGCGCATTCTGCCGCGCGCTGAGCGCCGAGGTCTGGGCGACCACCACCGTGGTGTAGTCCACCTGGCCGGCATTGTACTGGTTGGAGACGATACGCTCGTTCTCCACGGCGGCGGCCATCGCCTGGTCGCGCTGCGACTGCTCGGTGGCCAGCACGCGCTGGGCGGCAAGGTTGTCCTCCACCTCGCCGAGGCCGGTCAGCACGGTCTGGCGGTAGGTGGCCACCGCCTGGTCGTAGGCGGCGCGGGATTCTCGCACCCGGGCGCGCCGCGCACCGGCGTCGAACACCGTCTCGGCCAGCGAGGCGCCCACCGACCAGCTGCCGGACGAGGCGCTGAACAGCCGTCCCAGCTCGCTGGAGGCGAAGCCGCCCTGGCCGGTGAGCGTCAGGCTGGGGAAATAGGCCGCGACGTTGACGCCGATCTGTTCGTTGGCCGCCGCCGCCCGGCGTTCGGCGCCGGCGATGTCCGGGCGTCGCTCCAGAAGGGTGGAAGGCACGCCGGCCGGGATGCCGGGGACCCTCAGCGTCCAGGCCGCCGGGACGATGGTCACCTCCGCCGGCGCGCGGCCGGTGAGGATGGCGATGGCGTGCTCCAGCTTGGCGCGCTGCTGGATCAGGTCGGTGTTGCTGGCCTGGGCGTTGGTCAGCTGGGTCTGCGCCGACAGCACGTCGCTCTTGGCCGCCACGCCGACGGCGTACTTGTTCCGGGTGACCGTCAGGGCGCGGGCGTAGGCGTCCACGGTGGCGTCGAGGATCCGCTTCTGCTCGTCCAGCTGGCGCAGCTGGATGTAGTCCAGCGCCAGGGTGGTCTGGGCCGACAGGCGGGCGTTGGCCAGGTCGGCGGCGCTGGCCTGGGCGTTGTCCTTGGCGTTGGCGATGGTGCGGCGGATGCGGCCCCACAGGTCCGGCTCCCACGAGCCGGAAGCGCCGACGTTGAAGGCGTTGCCCGATCGCCCCGCGCTCGATCCCGAGCCCACCGTCGCCCCGCCGCCGCCGGAGTGCGAGGCGGAAGCGTCGAGGTTGATGGTCGGCCACAGCGCCGCGCGCTGTTCGCTGACCGTGGCCGTGGCCTGGCGATACGCCGCCTCGGCCGCCTTCAGGTTCTGGTTCGACACCTCGACCCGCTGCTCCAGGTCGTTCAGCACCGGGTCGTCGAACACGGTCCACCAGTCGCGCCGGTCGGCGGCGTCCGAGGGATTGGCCGGCGCCCAGCCGGCGGGCGCCTCCTTGTAGGCCGGGGTCACCTCGGCGGCGGGCCGCTGGTAGTTCGGCCCCACCATGCAGGCGCTGAGCGCGCAGGCCCCGAGCAGCAGCGTCGCCAGGGTGCGGGAGCGGCGGAGGGAGATCATGGTCATGGGTCAGGCCGCCGGAACGGGGTGGGGCCGGGCCGGATCGTCATCCGGAGCCGGATCGGGGTTGGCGCGCGGCTTGCGGCGACGGCGCAGCTTGTCGAGGTAGAGATAGACCACCGGCGTGGTCAGCAGGGTCAGCAACTGGCTCACCACCAGGCCGCCGATGATGGCGATCCCCAGCGGCCGGCGCAGCTCCGAGCCCTCGCCCCAGCCGATCGCCAGCGGCAGGGCCCCCAGGATGGCGGCAAAGGTGGTCATCATGATCGGCCGGAAGCGGGTCAGCGCCGCCTGGTAGATGGCCTCGCGGGGCGTGGCGCCGTCTCGTTCTGCGGCCAGGGCGAAATCGATCATCATGATCGCATTCTTCTTCACGATGCCGATCAGGAGAATGACGCCGATCATGGCGATGATGGAAAATTCGGTCTTGAAGAGGATCAGGGCGATCGCCGCGCCGACGCCCGCCGAGGGCAGGGTGGAGAGCACCGTCAGCGGGTGGATGTAGCTCTCGTAGAGGATGCCCAGCACCAGGTAGATGGCGATCAGCGCCGCGGCGATCAGGATCGGCTCGTTCGACAGGCTGTCTGAGAACACCTTGGCGGTGCCCTGGAAGCTGCCATGCACCGTGGCCGGCAGGCCGATCTGCGCCTGGGCCTGGGCGATCTCGGCCTGGGCGTTGCTCAGCGACTTGCCCGGGGTCAGGTTGAACGAGATGGTCGTCGCCGGCTGCGAGTCCTGGTGGTTGACCGAAGTGGGCGTCGAGGAATCGGCCCAGCTGGCGATCTCCGACAGGGGCACCATCAGCTCGCGCGTCGAGGAGACGGCCGTGCCGGTGGAGGCCCCGCGCGACGGCGGCGCGGTCGGCCCCGCCGCGGCGGCCTGGGCGCCGGAAACCCCGAGCTGGGCCGAGGTGGAACTGGAGCCGACCACGCCGGCGGTTGTGCTCGCCGAGGTCACCACGGTGTTGGCCGACGACTTGCCGTTGGTGACGTAGATGTTCTTCAGCGCCTCGGTGTTCTGGTTGAACGAGGGGTCGACCTCCATCACCACGTGGTACTGGTTCTCGTCCTTGAAGATGTTCGACACCTGCCGCTGGCCGAAGGCGTCGTAGAGGGTGTTGTCGATCTGGTTGTTCGACAGGCCAAGGCGTCCGGCCTTGTCGCGGTCGATGGTGACGAACGCCTGCAGGCCGTGGTCTTCCTGGTCGGTGTTGACGTCCTGCAGCGACGGCTGGGTCTTCATCGCCTCGCTGAGCTTGGTGGCCCAGGTGCGCAGCTGCGTCAGGTCGTCGGCCTTCAACGTGTACTGGTAGCTGGCGTTGGACTGGCGACCGCCCATGCGGAAGTCCTGCACCGGGTTGAGGAACAGGCTGGCCCCGGTCACCCGCGCCAGCCTCGGGCGCAGGCGCGCCACCACCTGGTCGGCGCTGGCGTCGCGCTCGGCCTTGGGCTTGAGCACCACCTGCAGGAAGCCGCCGGCGGCGTTGCGTCCGGCGAAGGCCACCACGGTCTGCACCGCCGGGTCGCTCTGGATGATGCCGACGAACTGCTTCAGGCGGCGCTGGCTGATCTGGAACGAGGATGACTGGTCGGTCTGCAGCCCGCCCATCAGCTGGCCGGTGTCCTGCTGCGGGAAGAAGCCCTTCGGCACGATGGCGAACAGGTAGACGTTCAGGGCGATGGTGGCGACCAGCACCGCCAGCATCACCGGCCCGGCGTCCAGCGACCAGGTCAGCGCCCGGCGGTACAGCGACTGCATGCCGCCGAAGATCCCCTCGGAGAGGCGGGTCAGCGGATGCGGCCTGCGGTTCGGATCCGGCGGCCTGATCAGGAAGGCGCACATCATCGGCGTGGTGGTCAGCGAGATCACCAGCGACACCAGGATCGCCGTCGACAGGGTCAGGGCGAACTCGCGAAACAGCCGGCCGATGATCCCGCCCATCAGCATGATCGGCAGGAACACCGCCACCAGCGAGATGCTGATCGACAGGACGGTGAACCCCACCTCCTGCGCCCCCTTCAGCGCCGCCTCCATCCGGCCCATGCCGTTCTCGATGTGGCGGGTGATGTTCTCCATCACCACGATGGCGTCATCGACGACGAAGCCGGTGGCGATGGTCAGAGCCATCAGCGACAGGTTGTCCAGCGAGAAGCCCAGCATGAACATCACGCCGACGGCGCCCAGCAGCGACACCGTCACCGCCACGCTGGGGATCAGCACGCCGCGCCCGTTGTGCAGGAAGAACGCCACCACGCCCACCACCAGCAGCAGCGAGATCAGCACCGTGCGCTCGACGTCGGCCAGGGAGGCGCGGATGGTGATGGTGCGGTCGGCGGCGACCTGCATGTCGATGTCCGCGGGCAGCACCGACTGCAGGGCCGGGATCTTGGCCTTCACCCGCTCGACGGTGTCGATGATGTTGGCGTTGGGCTGGCGGCTGATGATCACCAGCACGGCGGGCTGTCCGCCGAACTGGCGCATGGCGCCGCCGCGCGGACCGCCGTTGGCGGCGCCGGCGCCCGGGACCGCCGCCACAGGGGCGCTCGAACCGCCGGCCGCCGCGGACTGCGGCTTGCCGGTCGAGGGGGGCGCCGAGCTGAAAAGGCCGAGGTTATGCACGTCCTCGACCCCGTCCTGGACGGTGGCGATGTCCTGCAGCCGCACCGGCGCGCCGTTGCGCCAGGCGATCACCAGAGGGGCGTAGTCCTTGGCCACGGTCCCGGCGTCGTTGGTGTAGAGCTGGAAGCGCATGTGGCCGTCTTCGATCACCCCCTTGGGGCGATTGGCGTTGGCCGAGGCCAGGGCTGCCCGCACGTCCTCCAGGGCGATGCCGTACTTGGCCAGGGCGACCGGGTTCAGCTCCACCCGCACCGCGGGCAGGGAGGCGCCGCCGATGTCCACCTCGCCGACGCCCTTCACCTGCGACAGCTGCTGCTGGATGATGGTGTTGGCGGCGTCGTAGATCTGCCCCGGCGTCTTGGTCTTCGACGTCATCGCCAGGATCATGATCGGCGCGTCGGCGGGGTTGCGCTTGTTGTAGGTGGGGTTGCTGCGCAACGTCGCCGGCAGGTCCACCCGCGCGGCGTTGATCGCCGCCTGCACGTCGCGCGCGGCGCCGTCGATGTTCCGGTTCAGGCCGAACTGCAGGATGATGTTGGTCTGGCCGACGCTGGAGCGCGAGGTCATCTCGTTGACGTCGGCGATGATCCCCAGGTGCTTCTCCAGCGGCGAGGCCACCGACGAGGACATGGTCTCCGGACTGGCGCCCGGCAGGCTGGCCGACACCGACACGACGGGGAAGTCCACCTGCGGCAGGGGCGAGACCGGCAGCCTGAAGAAGGCCGCCGCGCCGGCCAGGGCGATGCCGATGGTCAGCAGGATGGTGCCGATTGGCCGGCGGATGAAGGGCGCCGAGAGGTTCATGGCGCCGCCGGCGCCGGCGCGGGCGGCGTCCCCGGCCCACCGGCCTCCTCCTGGGCCGCCGGCGAGGGGCCCCGCGGCCCGTTCCCAGGCGTGACGCCCTCGCGGTCCCCGCCCTTGCCGCCCAGGCGACGCGCCAGACGGTCGAACTGCAGGTAGATCACCGGCGTGGTGAACAGGGTCAGGGCCTGGCTGACGATCAGGCCGCCGACGATGCTGATGCCCAGCGGATGGCGCAGCTCAGAACCCACGCCCCAGCCCAGCATCAGCGGCAGCGCGCCGAACAGGGCCGCCAGGGTGGTCATGATGATCGGCCGGAAGCGCAGCAGGGCGGCCTGATGGATCGCCTCGCGCGGGCTCTTGCCCTGCTCGCGCTCCGCCTCGAGGGCGAAGTCGATCATCATGATGGCGTTCTTCTTGACGATGCCGATCAGCAGGATGATGCCGATGATGCCGATCACCCCCAGGTCCTGGCCGAACAGGATCAGCATCAGCAGGGCGCCGACGCCGGCCGAGGGCAGGGTGGACAGGATGGTGATCGGGTGGACGTAGCTCTCGTAGAGCACGCCCAGCACGATGTAGACCGTCACGATCGCCGCCAGGATCAGCCACAGCTCGTTCGCCAGCGACGCCTGGAAGGCGTTCGCCGCGCCGAGGAAGGTGGTGGTGATGGTCGCCGGCAGGTTCAGGCTCTTCTCGGTCTTCTTGATCGAGTTCACGGCGTCGCCCAGCGCCACCCCGGGCGCCGTGTCGAACGAGATGTTCGCGGACGGAAACTGGGAGACGTGGTTGATCTGCAGCGGCGCGGTCTGCCTGACGATGGTGGCCATCGAGCCGAGCGGCGTCGGCGAACCGTTGCCCGCCCGCAGGTAGAGCGTCTGCAGGCCGTCCGGCGTGGTCATCTGCGCCGGGTCGGCTTCCAGGATCACCCGGTACTGGGTCGACTCGGTGAAGATGGTCGAGATGATCCGCTGGCCGAAGGCGTCGTACAGGGCGTCGTCCACCGTGGACGGGGTGATCGCCAGCCGCGCGGCGGTGTCGCGGTCGATTTTGACGAAGGCCGACAGCCCCTGGTTCTGCACATCCGCGGCGACGTTGCGGACCTTGTTGTTGCGGCTGAGGGCGTCGACCAGCCTGGACGCGGCCTCGGACACGGTCTTCTGGTCCGAGCCCTCCAGCGAGAACTGGTACTGGGTGCGCGCCGCCGTGGCGTCGATGGTCAGGTCCTGCACCGGCTGCAGGTAGAGGGTCACGCCCGGCACGTCTGCCGCCAGCTTGCGCAGCCGGTCGAGGGTCTTGGTCTGCGACGACGACCGATCGCCGAAGTCCTTCAGATTGATCAGGAAGCGGCTGTTGTTGACCGTGGTGTTGTTTGAATCGACGCCGACGAACCCGGTCAGGCTGGCGACGTCCGGGTCGGTCAGCAGCCGGCCGGCGACCTGCTGCTGCACCTGGCTCATGGCCGGATAGGAGATGGTCTGGCGGGTCTCCAGCACACCCTGCACCAGGCCGGTGTCCTGGGTCGGGAACAGGCCCTTGGGGATCACCACGTAGAGCAGGGCGGTCAGCGCCAGGGTGGCGACGGCCACGGCCAGGGTGGCCATCTGCCGGTCCAGCACCCAGACCAGGGCCCGGTCGTAACGGTCGATGACCCCGTCGATCACCGCCTTGGAGCGCCTGGCGAAGGTGCTCTCCTCGGTCTTGGTGTGGGTCTTCAGCCACAGCGCCGACAGGGTCGGCACGATGGTCAGCGACACCACCGCCGAGATGACGATGGTCACCGCCAGGGTGATGGCGAACTGGCGGAACAGCCGGCCGACGACATCGCCCATGAACAGCAGCGGGATCAGCACGGCGATCAGCGACACCGTCAGCGAGATGATGGTGAAGCCGATCTGCTCAGCGCCTTTCAGCGCCGCCTTCAGCGGCGTCTCGCCCTCCTCGAGATAGCGGGCGATGTTCTCGATCATGACGATGGCGTCGTCGACCACGAAGCCGGTAGCGATGGTCAGCGCCATCAGCGTCAGATTGTTGAGCGAGAAGTTCAGCAGGTACATCACCGCGAAGGTGCCCACCAGGGACAGGGGCACGGCGATCGAGGCGATGAAGGTGGCCTGCGGGCTGCGCAGGAACAGGAAGATCACCAGCACCACCAGCAGCACCGACAGCAGCAGCTCGAACTCCACGTCGTGCACCGACGCGCGGATGCCGGTGGTGCGGTCGGTCACCACCGTCACCTTGATCCCCGCCGGCAGGCCGGCGGTCATCTCCGGCAGCGACTTCTTGATCGCATCGACGGTGGTGATGACGTTGGCGCCCGGCTGGCGCTGCACGTTCAGCACGATGCCGGGGGTGGTGTTGTAGATCGCGCCGAGCTTGGTGTTCTCGGCCCCGTCGACCACCTTGGCCACGTCCTTTAGCCGCAGCGGCGCGCCGTTGCGGTAGGCGATGATCTGGTTGGCGTAGTCGTCGGCGGTGACCAGCTGGTCGTTGGCGTTGATCGCGTAGGCGCGGGTGGGTCCGTCGAAGCTGCCCTTGGCGCTGTTGGCGTTGGCCGCGCCGATCGCGGTGCGTACGTCGGCCAGGGTCAGGCCGTTGGAGGCCAGGGCGCGGGTATTGGCCTGGATGCGCACGGCCGGCCGCTGGCCGCCGCTGATCGAGACCAGGCCGACGCCGGGCAGCTGCGAGATCTTCTGCGCCAGCTGGGTGTCGGCCAGGCTCTGGATCTGGGTCAGCGGGACCGTGTCCGAGGTCAGCGCCAGGGTGATGATCGGCGCGTCGGCCGGATTGACCTTGGCGTAGATCGGCGGGGCCGGCAGGTCGGAGGGCAGCAGGCTGCCGGAGGCGTTGATCGCGGCCTGCACCTCCTGCTCGGCGACGTCCAGGCCAAGGTCGAGGTTGAACTGCAAGGTGATGGTCGAGGCGCCCGACGAGCTGATCGAGCTCATCCGGTTCAGGTCGGACATCTGGCCGAACTGCCGCTCCAGCGGGGCGGTGACGGTGGTGGCCATCACCTCCGGGCTGGCCCCCGGATAGGAGGTCTGCACCTGGATGGTGGGATAGTCGACTTCCGGCAGGGCCGACAGCGACAGGAACTTGAACGCCACCAGGCCGCACAGCAGCACCGCCGCCATGAACAGGGTGGTGGCGACCGGGCGCTCGATGAAGGGACGCGAGGGGCTCATGGCCGGGGGGCTTTTGCGGTCGTCGCCGGGATCACTGGCCGCCCGGAGCGGCCTGGCCGCCCCCGCCGCCCTGGCCGCCGCCGAAGTGCGAGCGGAACCACTCGCGGCGCTGCTCGGGAGTCAGGTTCGCCGGCGGCATGGGGCCCTTGTAGTCCGGGCGCCGGGCGCGGAACCGCGCCACCCAGTCGTCGCCGCCCGCCTGGGCGGCCGGCGGACCGCCAGGCGCGGCCGACGCTGCGGGAGCCTGACCGGACTGACCGCCCTGCCCATGGTGGCGGCCGCCCGCCGGCGGCTGACCCTGGCCCTGACCCGCCGGGGCCGGGGGCTGGAACGCCGGGGCCACCGCCGGGCTCGCGCCCTGGCTGCCGGGGCCCTGCGTCTCGCCGGCGCCATTGCCGGCCGGGACGGCCTGGCCGCCGCCGCCCTGCACGCCGCCGCCCTGGCCGCCGTTCCACTGGCCGCCGCCCTGGCCGCGGCGATGACCGCCCCGGCCGCCGGCGCCGCCGAACTTCGGGGTCTCGCCCGGCAGGGTCACCGTGCCGCCGTCTCGCAGCCGGTCGCCGCCATCGGTGATCACCGTCTCGCCGGCGTTGAGGCCCGAGGCGATGGAGAACGCCTCGCCCGTCCCCGGGCCGACCTTCACCGGCCGCTGGTGCACGGTGTGATCGGTCAGCACCCAGACGAAGTCGCCCTGGCTGCCGTGCCGCACCGCCGTGGCCGGGACCGTTACCTGGTTGTGCAGGGTGGTGATCAGCAGGGTGATGTTGACGAACTGGTTGGGGAACAGGGCGCCGTTGGTGTTGGCGAAGCGGGCCTTGGCCTTCACCGTGCCGGTGTTGACGTCCACGACGTTGTCGATGGTGGACAGCGTGCCCTGCGCCAGCGCCGTGCCGCCGGTGCGGTCGTAGGTGGTGACGGTCAGGCCGCTGCCGGAGGGGCCCGCGGCCTGGGTGATGGCGGGGATCTGGTCTTCCGGCACCGAGAACACCACGTCGATCGGGTCGACCTGGGCCACCACGGTGATCGGCGTGGCGCTGTTGGCGACGATCTGGTTGCCGGCGTCCACCTGGCGCAGCCCCACGCGGCCGGACACCGGCGCGGTGATGCGGGCGAACGACAGGTTCAGCTGGGCCGCGCCCACGGCGCCCTTGTCACTGACCACGGCGGCCTCGTACTGGCGCACCAGCGAAGCCTGGGTGTCGACCTGCTGGCCGGCGATGGAGTCCTGCGCCTTCAGGGTCTGGTAGCGCTTCAGGTCGATGCGGGCGTTGTCCAGCAGCGCCTGGTCGCGCAGCTGCTGGCCGCGGGCCTGGTCCAGGGCCACCTGGAACGGCCGCGGGTCGACCAGGGCCAGCTGCTGGCCCTTGCGGACCATCTGGCCCTCCTTGAAGTTCACCTGCACCAGCATGCCCGACACGCGCGGCGTGACATTGACCGTGGCCGCCGGCGTGACGGTGCCCAGGGCGTTGAGGGTGATCGGGATGTCGCCCAAGGTCGCCTTGGCCACGCCGACGGTGATGCTGGGACGCCCGCCGCCGGGACCGCCCCGGCCGCCGGGACCGCCAGGTCCGCCCTTTGCGGCCCCGCCGGACGCGCATTGGCGCAGGCCCAGGGCCAGGGCGACGGCGACGAGGATCACCACGGCGATGCCGACGATCGTGCGCCAGGGCGCGCGGCGGCGGGGCGGCGGCGCCGGGCGGCGTCCGTCCATCGTCGTCTGGCTCATCAGGTCTCCGTTGTCTCTCGCGTTCGGAAGGCGGCCGCTCCTGTCCGGGACGGCGAACGTACCGCCATTGGCGAAGGTTCCTGACAAGGTCAAACTTCAAGCGGATTTCCGCGCAGCAATACGGCGCGGCATTCGCGTGGCTTCTGTTTTTCCAGGCATAGAAAGGCCGCCCGCAGCGTGCGGACGGCCCGTAAGTACAGCTTTCAATAGAGGTTTTCGCTAGCCGCTCCGTCGGAGAGGCCTGCGTCAGGCCGCCAGCTTCTGAGCCGTCTTGGCGATCAGCTCGCCCTGGTGGCGCGCGCCCGCCAGCTCATTGGCCGTGGGCTGGCGCGAGCCGTCGCCGGCGGCGATGGTGGTGGCGCCGTAGGGGCTGCCGCCGGTGATCTCGTCCAGGGTCATCTGGCCCTGGTGGCTATAGGGCAGGCCGACGATGGTCATGCCGAAGTGCAGCAGGTTGGTGATCACCGAGAACAGGGTGGTTTCCTGGCCGCCGTGCTGGGTGGCGGTCGAGGCGAAGGCGCCGCCGACCTTGCCGTTCAGCGCGCCGCGGGCCCACAGGCCGCCGGCCTGGTCGAGGAAGGCCGCCATCTGCGAGCCCATCCGGCCAAAGCGGGTGCCGGTGCCGACGACGATGGCGTCGTAGTCCGCCAGGTCTTCGATCTTGGCCACCGGCGCCTTCTGGTCGAGCTTGAAGTGCGCCGCCTTGGCGATCTCCTCGGGCACGGTTTCCGGCACGCGCTTGATGTCGACCTGGGCGCCGGCGCCGCGGGCGCCTTCGGCGACCGCTTCGGCCAGGGCTTCGACGTGGCCGTAGGCGGAGTGATAGAGGACGAGGACCTTGGTCATGGAAATACTCCTTCAGAGGATGCGTTTGGGGAGGGTTAGGGGGTAAGAGAGGCGCCGGCTCAGGTCGCGATGCGGCCCATCCGGCCGGCGTGGTAGTCGAGGACCGCCCGCTCGAGCTCGTCGATGCGGTTCATCACGAACGGTCCGTGGCGCACGATGGGAGCGTCCAGGGGATCGCCGCCCACCAGCAGCACTTCGGTTCCGGCGTCGCCGATCAGGGTCAGCGTCTCGCCGTCGGTCAGGCGGCCGATGCGGCCGGCGCCCAGAGCCGGGCCATCGTCGGTCAGCCGAACGGCGCCGGTCATCACATAGGCGCCGAGCTCCCGCGACGCGCCGGCCGGCAGGGTGACGCGCCCGTCCCGCTCGAACGTGACCTGGGCCACGAACGGCGCGCCAAAGGTTTCGATCGGCCCGGCCAGGGCGCCGAGGGCCCCGGCGAACAGCCGCGCCCGCACGGCCCCGTCCGGGCTGGTGATCGCGGGAACCTCGTCGGCGCGCACGTGGCGATAGGCGGGCTCGTCGTGCTTGTGCCCGGCCGGCAGGTTCAGCCACAGCTGCACCCCGTGCAGCGGGCCGCCGTCGCGGCGCATGACTTCGTCGGGGCCTTCATCGTGCACGATGCCGCGGCCGGCGCGCATCCACTGCGCCTCGCCGGCGCGCATCGACGAGACGTTGCCCAGGCTGTCCTTGTGCGTCTGGCGGCCCTCCAGCAGCAGGGTCAGGGTCTCGATGCCGGCGTGCGGGTGGGCCGAGGCGCCCTTGGCCTCGCCGGGCCGCACCGCGATCGGGCCGAAGTGATCGAGGAAGATGAACGGGCCGATCGCCTCGAAGCCGGCGCCCGGAATGGCGCGGCGCACCTCGAAGCCGTCGCCCTCCAGGGTGCGGAAGGCGGTGCTGGCCGTGCTGATCGCGCGGCGTGCGGCGGTGGGGGCGGTGATGGTCATCGGCGGTCTCCCGTGTCGATGGCCGGTTATCTAGGTCTCGCCGGTCAAGCGGAAAACTCGTATAATATTGATCAAACTTTTCTGGATTTTAGAAATGTTGGATCCCGGGGCGCCCACGCTCGACCAGCTTCAGGTGTTCCTGGCGGTGGTGGAGACCGGCAGCTTCGCCGCGGCGGCGCGGCGGCAGAACCGGGCGGTCTCGGCGATCAGCTACGCCATCGCCAACCTCGAGGCGCAGCTCGGACTGCCGCTGTTCGATCGTCACACCACCCGCAAGCCGCAGCTGACCCAGGCCGGCCGCGCCGTGCTGGCCGAGGCCCGCCAGGTGTCGCGCGGGGTCGACGATCTGAAGGCCAAGGTGCGCGGCCTGCTGCAAGGGCTGGAGGCCGAGGTCTCGCTGGTGGTGGACGTGATGTTTCCCACGGCGCGGCTGGTCGACGCCCTGCAGGCGTTCCAGGCGGCGTTCCCGACCGTGACCCTGCGGCTGCACGTCGAGGCGCTGGGCGCGGTGGTGCAGATGCTGCGCGACGGGACCGCCGGCGTCGGCGTGAGCGGCCCGCTGCCGGTGCAGGGCGAGGACCTGACCCAGATCGCGGTCGGCCAGGTGGAGCTGATCCCGGTGGCCGCCCCGTTCCATCCGCTGGCGCGCGGCCAGGGCCAGGCTCCCGGCGCGGCGCGCGGCCACGTGCAGCTCGTGCTCACCGACCGCTCGAGGCTGACCGAGGGGCGCGACTTCGCCGTGCTCAGTCTGAACACCTGGCGCCTGGCGGACCTGGGCGCCAAGCACGCCCTGCTGCTGGCCGGCATCGGCTGGGGCAACATGCCGGCCTACATGGTCGCCGGCGACATCGAGGCCGGCCGGCTGGTGGCGCTGAAGCTCAGCGACTATGCGCGCGCCGCCTACACCTTTCACGCCCTGCACCGGGCCGACGCCGCGCCGGGGCCTGCGGCGCGCTGGCTGATCGCCCGTTTCCTCGAACAGTCCGACCTCGCCGGCTAGGCGCCGCCCGCCGTTTGCGCGAGGGTGTGGAAAACGCCGGAGGAAACCCATGGCCGACGACGCCCGCGCCCTGCCGCACACCGAGCTCTCCCTGGCCGATCATCCTGTGATCGACCTCTGGCCCAACGGCGCGCCCGATCCCCTGCCGGATGTCGGACCCGAGCAGTCATACCTCTCTTCGGGCGGCGGCGGACCGCCGTCGACCATGCTGCGTAATGTCACGGCGCCCACCCTGACGGTATTCCCGGCCGATCCGACCCGGGCGAACGGAACCGGGGTGATCATCGCGCCCGGCGGCGGCTGGCGGATCCTCGCCTGGACGCACGAGGGGGTGGACCTGGCGCAATGGTTCGCCGCCCGCGGGGTCACCGCCTTCCTGCTGAAGTACCGGGTCAGCGCCACGCCGGACGACCCGGCCGTGTTCGAGGCCGCCAACGCCAAGATGGCCGCGGGTGCGGGGGTGTTCGAGCGCCGGCCCGCCACGGAGCTGCCGCGCGCCCTTGCCGACCTGGTCAAGGACGAGCGCATGTTGGCCGGCCGCACGGCCGCGGCCACCGATGGCCGCCAGGCCCTGGCGCTCGCCCGCGAGCACGCCGCCGCCTATGGCGTGCAGCCCGACCGGATCGGCATGGTCGGCTTCTCCGCCGGCGCCTTCCTGACCGCCGACGTGGCGATGCAGCCGGGCGGCGCGCCGCTGGCGTTCGCCGCGCCGATCTACGGCGGCGAGACGCAAGGCCGCCCGGTGCCGGCCGACGCCCCGCCGCTGTTCACCTGCATCGCCCAGGACGACCGCATGCTGTTCAAGGTGGTCGAGCGGCTGTTCGTCGACTGGTCCAACGCCGACCGGCCGGCCGAATTCCACGTGTTCAGGCGCGGCGGCCACGGCTTCGGCATGACGGCGCAGAACAAGCCGGTGGACCGCTGGCTCGGCCTGATGGAGGCCTGGCTGCAGGACCTGGAGATGCTCTGAAGCGTCGCTTGCCTTGCGCCCCCTCCGTCGCTCAGCGCTGACGCGCCGAGCGCCACCTCTCCCGCTCCGCTGCGCTGCGCATGGGAGGAGGGAGACCATCGGGCGGAGCCCGATGGTGGAGGGGGTGCAAGGCCGCCACACCGGCGCGCCTTGGCGAGGTTTCCCTGACGGCCGCCTTCCCCAACGGCCGTTTGACAAGCGGCTCAGGGAGCCCTAGCGGCGAAGGGGAGGAAACCAAACGCCAAGAGGGCTGCCCCGTGCATTACAAGGAGCTGAAACAGGCCTGGAGCGAGCTGACCGCCCCTGGCGCGCCGTTCGAGGTGCAGCCGATCGAGGTGCGCGGCCAGACGATCCGCAGCTTCAAGAACGCGCCGCCCAGCGTGCGCGAGATCTGGCTGTCCACCGCCCAGTTCGCCGACCGCGAGTACATCGTCTACCAGGACGAACGGAAGACCTATGCCGAGGCGCACGCCGAGGTGGCCGCCATCGCCTCCTGGCTGTTCGCCAACGGCGTCAAGCCCGGCGACCGGGTGGCGATCGCCATGCGCAACTATCCGGAATGGATGCTGGTCTACTGGGCCTGCGTCTCGGTGGGCGTGGCCGTGGTCGGCATGAACGCCTGGTGGGTGGCCGACGAGCTGGAATACGCGCTCAAGGACTCTGCCCCCAAGGTGCTGTTCGCCGACGCCGAGCGCCTGGCGCGGATCGCCGAGCGCCCGTCGATGGCCGAGGGCGTGAAGATCGTCGGCGTGCGCACCGACGCCCTGCCGCCGGGGGCGATCCCCTATGCCGACGTGATCAGGAACGGCGGGGCCCTGCCCGACGTCGCGGTCGACCCGGACGCCGACGCCTGCATCTTCTACACCTCCGGCACCACGGGCTTTCCCAAGGGCGCGCAGCTGACCCAGCGCGGCTGCGTCTCCAATCTGTTCAACATGATGTTCTCGGGCCAGGTGCAGGGTCTGGCGACCATGCGGGCGATGGGCGTCGATCCGGCGGACGCGCCGGCCCCGCCGATCCCGGCGGCGCTGCTGACCACGCCGCTGTTCCACGTCACCGCCAACAACTGCGGCGCCTATTCGGTCACCGCCGGCGGCGGCAAGATGGTGCTGATGTACCGCTGGGACGCCGGCGAGGCCCTGAAGCTGATCGAGCGGGAGAAGATCACCGCCATGAGCGGGGTGCCGGTGATGAGCCGCGAGCTGCTCAGCCACCCCGACTTCGCCAAGCACGACCTCTCCAGCCTGGCCAGCCTGGGCGGCGGCGGCGCCCAGCTGCAGCCCGACCTGGTGGCCAAGATCGACAGCCAGGTGGCCACGGCCCGGCCGAATACCGGCTACGGCATGACCGAGACCTGCGGCATCATCACCGCGGTGGCGGCCGACTTCTTCGTCGACAAGCCGGCCAGCGTCGGCCCGGCCATGCCGACCTTCGAGGTCAAGTGCGTGGACGACGACGGCAATACCGTCGCGCCGGGCGAAGTCGGCGAGCTCTGGGTCAAGGGCGCGCCGGTGATCAAGGGCTACATCAACCGCCCCGAGGCCACCGCCGAGTCGATCACCGACGGCTGGCTGCATACCGGCGACGTCGCCCGCATCGACGAGGACGGCTTCATCTTCATCGTCGACCGCAAGAAGGACATGGTGCTGCGCGGCGGCGAGAACGTCTATTGCGCCGAGGTGGAGTCCGCGGCCTTCAGCCACGAGGCCATCGCCGAGTGCTGCGTGTTCGGCGTGCCGGACACCCGGCTGGGCGAGGAGGTCGGCATCGCCGTGGTGCTGCATCCAGACAAAAGCTTCGACGCCGACGCCCTGCGCGCCCACGTCGGCGAGCGCATCGCCAAGCACAAGGTGCCTCGCTACGTCTGGTTCCTGGACGAGGCGATCCCGCGCAACGCCAGCGGCAAGTTCCTCAAGCGCCACCTGCGCGACACCCTGAAGCCCGAAACCTCGGCCTGAGAGGGCTGCGGGGGGGGGCGTCTTCTTCCCTAGCCCGCGCCGTCCTCCTTCGCTTTGTCATCCCGGAATCCGCGAAGCGGATATCCGGGACCGTGGCAAGCTCTGGCGTCCACCGCCGCCAACCTTCAGCAGCGTTTCCGGCGGTCCCGGATAAGCTGCTGGCGCAGCTTTCCGGGATGACAGTGAAATTTGCCTGAGGCCTACCGCGCGTCCGTCCGCAGGAACACGAAGCCGGCCTGGATGCGCTTGGCGTAGCCCCAGACGGGGCGCCAGGTCTCGAACACCACTGGGCGGACGGCGCCGGGCCGGGCGCCGCCCGCGAGGGCCAGGCGGTCCGCCAGGGCCTGGGCCTGCGGGCGGTTGATGTCGTGCACCGCCCAGGCCACGACGGGGCAGCCGGGGCCGGCGACGCGCGGCTTCAGGGTCGGGTTCTGCGCGGGATCGACCAGCTCGGCCTCGCGGTAGACCGCCAGGCGCTGGTCCTGACCGCGGAAATAGAAGCCGTAGAAGTCATGCCGCGCCAGGGTGCGGAAGAACGGCGTCGGCGGGCCGAACCGCGCCGGCAGCAGCACCGGGATCGGCTGGCCGGCGCAGGCGTCTTGCTGCAGCACCAGGGCGGCGGTCTCGCGCCAGGGCTCGCCGCGCGGCGCCCAGCGTTCGGCCTGGCTGACCAGCTGCAGGACCAGGGCGGCCGGGGGGACCGCCAGCGCCAGCCCGCGCCAGCGTCCGGTCGCCCGGCCGGCGCCCAGGTCCGCCAGCGCCGCCAGCGCCGGCCACGCGTACGGGCCGGCGATCAGCAGGTTCATGTTCGAGTACGAGGGGGCGAACAGCAGCGATATGGCGATGCCGGCCACGATGACGCCGCCGACCATCGCCGCGCCCAGCCACACCGACCAGCCGGCGTCGGGCGACAGGCGGGTGATCGCCCGCTCGCGCCGGGGCCAGAAGGCGGCGGCGGCGAGGGCGAGGACGCCGATCAGCGCGGCCGGCGCCAGCAGGCCCTTCAGGGCGCCGAAGGTCTCGGCGGCGAAGAAGCCGGCGTCGGCGCGGAACCACATGTCGTGGGTGTTCTGCTGCGTGGCGTGCAGCAGCACCCGCATATAGGCAAGCTCGCCGGCGAGGATGGCCAGGCCGCCGACCACCAGGCCGAGGCGCAGGCGCCAGTCGTTCAGGGTGAGGATCAGGAAGGCGAACAGGATGCCGGTCGCCAGGAAGGCGTAGAAGTGGCTGAAGGCCCCGGCCGCGCCCAGCAGAACGAGCCCGACCAGGATCCAGAGCGGCGTTCGACCGCCGGCGCGGACCGCGACCCTGGCCTGGATCGCCAGCGTGGCGAGCGCCGCCGAGATCAGCAGGCACAGGGCGTAGTTGCGCACGTTCTGCGACTGGATGAACCAGAACGGCGAGGCCGCCCCGCAGGCGGCGGCGAACAGGCGTGCGTTCAGGCTGAAGGTGCGGCGCGTCCCGCCGGCGAACACCAGCACCGCCCCGACGCAGAAGATCGCGCTCAGGGCCCGCAGCGAGCGCTCGGAAAGGCCGAACGCCTGGCCCCAGCCGTACAGCAGGAAATAGTACAGCGGCGGATGGGTGTCGGTCAGCGCCCGCCGCCAGACCTCGGCCAGCCCGCCGTGGTGGTTGACCAGGAACAGGGTGAACAGCTCGTCGGTCCAGTAACCCTCCGCGTTGAGGCCGACGAAGGCGAACAGGCAGGCGCCGGCCAGGGCGACGGAGAGGCCCAGGGTGGCGGCGCGGGCGAGGCCCCTGGTCGGCGCTCGGGCGAGGTCGCGGGTCACGGTCGCGGTCATAGGCCTCGCTCACCGCGCGGCAAGGGCGATTTTGCGGCGCGGACGCTACGGCTTGTTTTCGGGGCGGTCCCGTTCGGTCGTCAGCCGGCCTCCAGCAGGGCCACGGTGCCTTGGCCGCCGTCGGCGCAGATGCTGACGATGGCGCGGGTCCCGGCCGGCATGGCCGCCAGCTCCTTGACCGCCTGGCTGAGGATCCGGGCGCCGGTGGCGCCGAAGGGGTGGCCGATGGCGACGCTGCCGCCGTTGGGATTGATACGGTCGCGCGGGAAGGGGCCGAAGTCCGGCTCGACCCCGGCCCGCTCGCGCAGGAAGGTCTCGTCCTCCAGCGCCTTCATGTGGAACGCCACCTGCGCCGAGAACGCCTCGTGGATCTCCCACAGGGTGATGTCGTCGTACTTCAGGCCATGGCGGCGCAGCAGCCGGGGGATGGCGAAGGCCGGCGCCATCAGCAGGCCCTCGACCCGGAAGTCCACCGCGGCCACCTCGTAGTCCACCAGCTTCACCCGCGGCGTCGACGCCGGCAGCTTGGCGAGGCCGGCTTCGGTGGCGACCCAGATCGCCGCCGCCCCGTCGGTCAGCGGCGTCGACGAGCCCGCCGTCAGGGTGCCCTGACCGCTGGTCTTGTCGAACGCCGGCGGCAGGCGGGCCAGCTTCTCCAGGCTGGAGTCGCGGCGCGGGATGGCGTCCTTGGCAAAGTCGCCCACGGGCAGGATCAGGTCGTCGAAGAAGCCGCGATCCTGCGCCGCGACGGCGCGCTGATGGCTCTGCAGGGCCAGGGCGTCCTGCTCGGCGCGGGTGATGCCCCATTCCTTGGCCGTGATCTCGGTGTGCTCGCCCATGGACAGGCCGCTGGTGCGGTTGACCACGCCCGGGATCCACAGGCGCACGTCGCTGAGCTTCAGGTCCGAGATATGCGAGATGCGGTCGCCCAGCGAGCGGGCGTTCTGCAGCTTGCGCACCCAGTCCGACAGCGGCTGGCTGAGGCCAAGCTGGATGCGGCTCATGGAATCCACCCCGCCCACCAGGGCCAGGTTGCGGCCCTGGCCATCCAGCATGCCGGCCGCCTCGAAGGCGCCCACCATCGAGGTCGAGCACGCCATGATGGTGCTCCAGGCCGGGACTGTGGCCCCGACGCCGGCGTCCATCAGCACCTCGCGGGCGCTGTTGCTCCACATCAGGCTGGGGACCACCGCCCCCCACACCGCCAGGTCGGGCAGGGCGCCGTCCAGCAGCCCGACCATGTGCTTGGCCAGCGGCACGGAGAGCTGGATGGCGTCGAACCCGGCCAGCTTGCCGTCGACCTTGGCGAAGGGCGTGCGCACGCCGCTGGCGATCCAGATCTGCGGATGGTCGGGGGAAGGCATGGGAACGCTCCGATAGGGACAGGCGACAGGCTAGGCAGTCTTTCGGCCCACGCCTTGGACGATTTCAGCTTCGCCGTGTTCCAGCAGCGCCCGTACACAATCTGTCATCCCGGAATCCGCGAAGCGGATATCCGGGACCGCAACAGGCGCCGGCGCCCGCTACGGCCTTCGCCTTTCAGCGTTTCCGGCGGTCCCGGATAAGCCGCTGGCGCGGCTTTCCGGGATGACAGTCGGGTTGAAGAGGCCCCTTCAGCTCGCGCCCTTGCGCAGGTCGGCGACCTGCTTGGCGGTGATGCTGGAGCCCTTGGCGCCGAAGCGGGCGGTGACGTAGTTGGCCACGGCGGCGACCTCGGCGTCGGACAGGATGTGGCCGAAGCCGGGCATCAGGCTGGTCCCTGTTGGCGTGCGCCGCTGGGCGCCGGCCAGGACGATGGCGGCGACGTTCGTCGCGGTGCTGTCGTTCACCGCGCGGACGCCGGTCAGGGTCGCGTAGGGGTTCAGCGATCCGATTCCGGTCCAGGCGTGGCAGCTGGCGCAGGCCCCCTCGAAGATGCGCTTGCCGCGGGGGTCGAAGCCGTCCGCGACGCCTTGCTTGGGCAGCGCCGGGGCGGGGTCCAGCTTCGGCGGCGGCAGATTGCCCGACGAGGTCGCCGGCACCGAGCGGACGTAGGCGACCAGGGCCTTGATGTCCGACGGGGTCAGGTGGCTGAGGCTGAGGTCCACGGCCTCGCCCATCGGGCCGTTGGCCGCGCCGCGGCCGTCGGCGTGGCCGGCGGAGAGGTATTGCGCCAGCTCGGCGTCGCTCCAGGCGCCGACCCCCGAGAGGCGGTGCGGGGTGATGTTGTAGGCCATCCAGCCGGCCGCCACGGCGCCGGCGAACTTGCGCCGGTTGTCCAGCGACTGCGCCAGGGTGCGCGGGGTGTGGCAGTCGCCGCAGTGCGCCATGGCCTCGGCCAGGTAGGCGCCGCGGTTCCACTCGGGGCTGCGCTCCGGCCGCGGCTCGAAGCGCTTGTCGGGGTTGAACATCGCCCCCCAGATCGCCATCAGCCAGCGCTGGTTGAACGGGAACTTCAGCGTGTCCGGCGGCGTCTCGTGGGCGACCGGCGGCAGGCTGAACAGATAGGCCTTGATCGCCAGCACGTCGGCGTCGGTCATCTGGCTGAAGGCGGCGTAGGGCATCGCCGGATAGAGGCGCTGGCCCTGATCGTCGATGCCTTGGCGCACGGCCCGGATGAACTGGGCGTCGGTCCAGCCGCCGATGCCGGTGGCCTTGTCGGCGGTGATGTTCGGCCCCCAGAGCGTGCCGAACGGCAGGTGGAAAGCCGTGCCGCCGGCATAGGGCGCCCCGCCCTTGGCCGTGTGGCAGGCGGCGCAGTCGGCGGCCTGGGCCAGGTACTGGCCGCGGGCGATCGGATCGGCGCTGGCGAAGTCCGCCGGCGCGCCGGTGGGCGAGGGGCCGTGATAGGCGGCCAGGTCGACGCCGTGTCCGGCGAAGGCCAGGGGCCGCGAGGCGGTGATGAACCAGGCCGCCACCCCGGCGCCGATCACGGCGCCCAGGGCGATGATCACCAGCAGGATGCGCCAGGGCTTCATGCGTCCTTCCTCCCTGCCAGGATGTCGCGGTCGACGGGCAGACGCCTCAGGCGCTTGCCGGTGGCGGCGAACAGGGCGTTGGCCAGCGACGGCTGGCCGGCCACGGCGCCGGTCTCACCGATGCCGCCGGGCGCCTCGCCACTCTGGATGACGTGCACCTCGATCGGCGGGACCTCGTCCATGCGCAGCATGCGGTAGTCGTGGAAGTTGCTCTGCTGCACGCGGCCGCCCTCGATGGTGACCTCGCCGTAGAGGGCGGCGGTCATGCCAAAGATGATCCCGCCCTGCAGCTGGGCGACGATGGTGTCGGGGTTCACGGCGGTGCCGGTGTCGACGGCGCAGGTCACCTTGCGCAGCTTGACCTCGCCGTCGTGGTCCACCTCGGCCTCGACCACCGTGGCGATCTTGGAGGCGAACGAGACCTGCACGGCGACGCCGCGACCCACGCGGCTGGGCAGGGCATTGCCCCAGCCGGACTTCTGCGCCGCCAGGTCCAGCGCCGCCATCAGCCGCGGGTCCTTGTCCAGCATGGCCCGGCGGAAGGCGACCGGGTCCTTGCCGGCCTTGTGCGCCAGTTCGTCGATGAAGCTCTCGATGACGAACACGTTGTGCGCCGGGCCGACCCCGCGCCAAAAGCCGGTGGTCACCGCGGGCGGCTCCTCGCGGATGAATTCCACGTGAAGGTTGGGGATGTCGTACGGCATGTCCGCGGCGCTGTCGTAGGCGTCGAAGTCCATGTCGTTCTTCACCGCCGGGGGCAGCCAGCGCGACAGCACCGAAGAGCCTGTGATCACGTGCCTCCAGGCGTCGATCTTGCCGTCGCCGGTCAGGCGCGCGCTCATCCGGTCGAACCACATCGGCCGATAGACGTCGTGCTGGATGTCCTCCTCGCGCGTCCATACCAGCTTGACCGGACCGTCGACGTGCTGGGCCACCCGCACGGCCTTTTCCACGGGATCGGTCTCCAGGCGCCGGCCGAAGCCGCCGCCCAGCAGGGCGTTGTGCACGATCACCTTGTCCAGCGGCAGGCCGGTGATCTGCGCCGCCACCGCCTGGCAGCGGCTCATCACCTGGGTGCCGGTCCACACCTCGCACGAGGTGGGGGTGACGTGCGCCGTGGCGTTCATCGGCTCCATAGCCGCGTGCGCCAGGAACGGCACGTGGTACTCGACGGAGATCACGTCGCCGCTGCCCAGCGCCTTGTCCACGTCGCCGATCGACTTGGGCACGGCGCCCTTGCGGGTGTTCGAGGCATGCACCAGGGCCGCCTCGACCTGGGCGGTGTCCACGCGCGCGTTCGGCGCGTCGGTCCAGGTGATGGCGCAGGCGGCGAGGCCCTGCTTGGCCGCCCACATGTGGTCGCCGACCACGGCGACGAGGTCGTCCAGCACCACGGTCTGCCGGTAGCCGGGGACGCTCTTGGCCTGGCTGTCGTCCACGTGCGCCACCTTGGCGCCCATCACCGGGGCGTGCGCCAGGGTGGCCACCTTCACCCCGGGCGGCAGGGCGTCGAGGCCGTACTGCGCGGCGCCGTTCACCTTGTCGGCGGTGTCCAGCCGCTTCAGCGGCTTGCCGATCAGTCGGAACGCCTTGGGATCCTTCAGTGGCGGATCGGCCGGCGGCTTCAGGCCGGAGGCCCGGCCGGTCAGCGAGCCGTAGTCCGCCTTGCGCCCGCTGGCGTCATGGATCACCTGGCCGGCTTCGGTCCGGCAACTGGCCGGGTCCACGCTCCAGCCCAACGCGGCCGCCTGGACCAGCATGGCGCGGGTGGCGGCGCCGGCCTTGCGCAGCGGCGTCCAGAAGGCGCGGACCGAGTTGGAGTTGCCCGTCACCTGCAGGCCGAACATCGGGTTGGCGTAGAGGGCGTCGCTGGGCGGGGCGTGCTCCCAGGTCACCTTCGACCAGTCGGCGTCCATCTCCTCGGCGAGGATCATCGAGATCGAGGTGTAGACCCCCTGGCCCATCTCCACCTGGGGCATCACCAGGGTCACCTTGCCGCCGGTGTCGATGCGGATGAAGGCGTTCGGCGCAAAGCCCGTCCCCGGGCCGGCCGCCTTGCCGACCGGGGCCAGGAAGCCCACCAGCAGGCCGCCGCCGGCCACGGCGCCGACCTGCAGCAGGGCGCGCCGCGAGGGGCGGAACGAGGTCTCGTTGTCGGGGAACAGGCGCATGGCTTCGTCCTTCCTCAGACGGCCTTGGCCGCGGCCTTGATGGCCTCGCGGATGCGCACATAGGTGCCGCAGCGACAGATGTTGCCGGACATGGCGGCGTCGATGTCGGCGTCGTCGGGAGCCGGGATGGTGTTGAGCAGCGCCGTGGCCGACATGATCTGGCCGGACTGGCAATAGCCGCACTGGATCACCTCGAGATCCAGCCAGGCCTTCTGCACCTTGGCGCCGTTCGGCGTCTGTCCGACCGCCTCGATGGTGGTGATCTGCTTGCCGGCCACCGCGCCCACCGGCAGCATGCACGAGCGCAGCGCTGCGCCGTCCACGTGCACGGTGCAGGCGCCGCACTGGGCGATGCCGCAGCCGAACTTGGTGCCGGTCATGTGCAGCAGATCGCGCAGCACCCACAGCAGGGGCATGTCCGGCGGCGCGTCGACCTCGTGCGCCTGTCCGTTCACCGTCACGCTGAGCATGGCCACGCCCTCCTGCCACAAGGCCCCGCGACGCCCGGTCGCCGGACTGATGGCCGAAGCTACGCCTGGCGGGCGCAGGTGTCAGCCGTGCCCGGACTTTGGGCTCAGGCCGGGCCGCCGGGCTTGGACGTTCCTGCGGTTGGGCGTTGCTGGAGGCTGGCGCGCAACCTTGACCGGTCTGCTTCGTTCCTCCGTAGGCGGCGGTCCCGGATGGCGGGCGGCGCGCCGCGGCGGGCTGGGAGGCTGGGCCCATGGTGCAGTTCGCAGTGACCTTGAAGGACGCCGAGTGGACCGTCTTCCGCGACGGAGCGCCGATCCACAGCGGAACCTCGCGTTCGGCGGCGATCGAGATGGCCGAAACCCTGGCGTTCAAGGCCGAGGCGGCCGGCGAGGACGTGGAACTGGTGGTGCAGGACTATATCGGCGAGCTGAAGGGCCGCCGGTCGGGCGGACCGCCCTAGATCGAAAGGCGTCGCGAGTTTCCTCAATCCGGCCCGGCGTCGCGCGCTATGTTGGGCGGGCCATGCTGGGCTGAACAGGACGATGCGGAGCCGCCGATGACCGATCCCACTTCACCGGACGAGTCCCTGAATCACCAGGCCCAGGTCGTGGCCGCCAGTTCGCGCGCGCTGTCGCAGGCCGCCGGGTCGGTGGAGGACAGCGCCGACCGGCGCACGGTGCTGGCGGTCGATCGAACCCTCCTGGCGGCCGAGCGCACCTATGCGGCCTGGGTGCGCACGGGTCTCGCGGCGCTGGCCAGCGGGGTCGGGGCGCGGGCGCTGTTCGCCAAAGTGCTGCCCGGCTGGTTCGGCGGCCTGACCGGCTCGGTGCTGATCGTGTTCGGCGCGTTCTGCTTCTGTGCGGCGGTGTGGCGCGAGCTGACGCCGGGCTACGCCTCACCCGCCCCCGACGCCCGCCGGCTGCCCGAGGCCTGGCTGCTGGGCATGAACGGCTTCCTGGTGTTCGTCTCCGCCGCCGCCCTGGTGGGCGTGTGGGTGGCGCGCGTGTGAGGCCGGTTCGCCTTCGGCCAGGGCGCGCATCTTGGCGGCGAACTGGCGCAGCAGGAAGATCGACACGTCGTCGACGGTGTGCTCGCCCTTGCGGAACGGCTTTTCCAGGTGGCGCACCAGGAAGATCGCATAGATGAACATGTAGCCGACGAAGCCCAGCACCAGGGCGCCTTCCAGCACCACGGCGGTCCTCAGGAACAGCATCACGAACAGGCACGAGGCCACCAGGGTCTGCACCATCACGTGCACCGAGGGCACGAACTGCATGTGCTGGATATAGGCGATGCGGAACACGCTGCGCCGCAGGGCGTCCAGCGCGCCGCGCAGACGGACCAGATAGCGCTCGGACATCTGCTGGCGTTCGAGCGCCACGAACAGCTCGCCCATCGCGTCCGCCCGGAGGATCACCTCGGTCATGTCGCCGCTGCGGTTGGCATGGTCCAGGCAGCGCTCGAACACCGCGACGAAGTCGGCCAGCTGCAGGCGGACGGCGGCGATGTCCACCTGCGGGGCGGTGGCCGCGAAGCCGGCGATGTCGCCATGGATCGCCTCCAGGGACACCCGCATCTCGCTGACCGTGCGTTCGGCTTCCTTGTAGTCGGACAGCACGTGGCTCAGCAGGAAGCCGATCAGGAAGATGGCCCCCGCCACGAGGCTCGGGATCAGGCCGTCGAGCGCCAGGAATTCGAGGTGGAACTGGTGCGCCAGCACCTTCAGGCCGATCAGCAGCAGCACCACCGGCAGCACCGCCGCGAACAGGCGGAACCGTTGCAGACGACGCATGGGCGGAAGCATCCTGGGACTGGCGCGGCGGGTGGCGGCCTATTCGGAACGCGGCGAGGCGACTCGCGAACCCGCCCCAAGGTCAGCCGGCCGCGACCCTAGGAAGCTTGCGTGACAGTTTGGTGTCGCCGGCGGCGCGCCGCGCGGCGGCGGCCTTTCTCCGGCCACGTCGCTTGCTAGAAGGGGGTTTCCGGGGTCTTCAAGAACGAGTCGCGCCTGTGCTGAGCTGGATATCCATTCACCTGGGCGGCCTGTGGGGGCCGCTGCGGCTGCTGAACTCCTTCTTCTTCCTGGCGGCGATCGGCTTCGCCGCCAGCGCCCTGACCACCTGGATCGTGCTGCCGAAGCTGTGGGACCGGCTGCCCCGCGACCGCGGGCGGGCCTTCGCGGTGAACGCCGAGATGAGCGTCGGCAAGCCGCTCAGCGCCGGGCTGATCTTCGTCTCGATCTTCTGCCTGGCGTCGCTGCTGTTCGTGCCGATCGACGCGCGCTGCCTGTGGACCCTGCCGTTCATGGTCGCGGCGATGATCGTCGGCTACTTCGACGACCGGCGCGGCGGCTTCAGCGAGTACCAGCTGGCGGTGATGGACTTCGCCATCGCGCTGGGCGTGGCGGCGGTGATCTACGGGACCCTGCCGGCGACCATATGGCTGCCGGGCTGGAAGGGCGCGATCACCCTGCCGCCCTGGATCGCCATTCCCCTGGCCACCGGCGTCATCTGGGTGTCGATCAACGCCACCAACTGCTCGGACGGGGTCGACGGGGTGTCCGGCAGCCTGACA
The DNA here is from genome assembly GCF_049446115.1 of Caulobacter sp. KR2-114. Taxonomy (NCBI): domain Bacteria; kingdom Pseudomonadati; phylum Pseudomonadota; class Alphaproteobacteria; order Caulobacterales; family Caulobacteraceae; genus Caulobacter; species Caulobacter sp. KR2-114. The sequence goes on along the minus strand of NZ_JBMSEC010000003.1, from coordinate 548,540 downwards.
GCGACGGCGATCATGATCCTGGGGGGACTGCTGTTCACGGTGATCGGCAACGACACCGTCGCCCGCCACTTCGACATCCCGGTCAACCGCGAGGGCGCGTCCTGGGCGATCATGGCCTTCATCATGGTCGGCTGCGTGGCGGGCTACCTCTGGTACAACGCCGCGCCCAGCCAGGTGCTGATGGGCGACGCCGGCTCGCGCCCTCTGGGGCTTCTGATCGGCATGCTGGTGGTGGCCACCAACAATCCGCTGTTCCTGCTGCTGGTCGGCTCGGTGATCCTGCTGAACGGCGCCACGGGGCTGGTAAAGGTGGCGCTGGCGCGGTTCTTCGGCCTGCGCATCCTGTCGAAGATCCGATTTCCGCTGCACGACCATTGCCGCAAGGAGCTGGGCTGGTCGAACACCCAGGTGCTGGTGCGCTTCATGCTGCTACACCTGGGGGTGTCGGCCCTGCTGGTGATCCTGGTGCTGAAGATTCGCTAGAGCGCGGCGGAGGGGCAGGGACGCGCCCTAGCGTCCCCTGCGCAGCACGACCACGAAGGTCCCCAGGCCGGTGCGGCCGTCCTGCCGCTTCAGTGTCGGCGACCACAGACTGGCCACGTGGCCGTCGAGGTAGAGGACGTCCGGGCAGCCCAGGCCGTCGCGCACGAACCGCGCCAGGCGGCCGAACGACACCGGTCCGTCGCTGACCACGAACAGCGCCAGGCGGCCCTTGACCCCGACCGCGTCGCGCACGGTCAGCGAGGTCCCGTTGGGGGCGATCGCCGGGTGCAGCACGCCCCGCGAGACCAGCAGCGGCCCGGACTGGGTGGCCCACTGCGCCGCCGGCGCGGCGGCGGCGAAGGCTTCGGACTCGTCCACGTGCGGCGCGCCGTCGGCGCCGGTCCAGAACACGCCGTTGGGCTTGAGGAAGAAGTTGCCCGTTCCCGCCGCGCGGTTCAGCGCCGCCTCGGTCCGGCCCCCGGCGACGTAGAGGCCCACCGGCGACTGGTCGGGCTGGTACATGCCGCCGTTGAGGGCGAAGCGCACCCGGGCGGCATCGCCGCCTAGAAACGCCCTCAGACCCTGCAGGCTGTCCAGCGGCCCCGTCGGGCCCCGCGCCGCCAGGCGCAGGATGTCGTGCGCGGGGTCGTAGCGGCAGACCACGAAGCCGTCGCCCTCGAACGTCGCCTTGCGGCAGGCCGGGGCGGCGGACAGCGGCGTGGCCCACAGGGCGGCCAGCAGCGAGGCGATCAGCAGCACGACGCGGCGCATCCAGGCTCCGGAAGCGAGACGAAATTCGGATGTAGGATCGCCGCGACGACCCGCGTCCTGAGGTCGGCCAACCCGGCCGCAAAGGAGCCCAAGATGCAATACCTGCTGATGCTCTATGTCGAGGAAGCCGGCTGGGGCCGGCTGACGCCCGGCGAACAGGAAGCCGCCATGGGGGCCTACGGGGCCTACAACCAGGCGCTCGCCGACAGCGGCGCCATGCTCGCCAGCGGCCGGCTGCAGCCCGTCGCATCCGCCCACACGGTCCGGGTCAAGGACGGCCGGCGCCAGGTGCTGGACGGCCCGTTCGCCGAGACCAAGGAGGTGGTCGGCGGCTACTACCTGATCGAGGCCGCCGACGAGGCCGCCGCGCTGGACTGGGCGGCGCGCTGCCCGGCCGCCGGCCATGGGGCGGTCGAAGTCAGGCCGGTCTGGGGTTGAGGGGCGCGCCATGAGCCGGGACATCCATCGCCTCGCCGTCGGGACCTTCGCCCCGATGCTGCGCAACCTCTCCACCTGGATCGACAAGGCGGCGGCCGGCCGCGCCGATCCGGACGCCCTGACCGCCGCCCGCCTGGCGCCGGACATGTACGACCTGGCGCAGCAGGTTGAGCTCGCCTGCCGCCACGCCGCCGACACGGTCGCCAGGCTCACCGGCCGACCGCCGAGCCCGCCCACGGAGGCGCAGGACCTGGCCAGCCTGGCCCGGCTCCAGGCGCTGATCGCCCGCACGGTCTCGGCGGTCGAGGCGGCCCCGGCCTCCGGCTTCGCCGGCGCCGAGGATCGCGACATCCGCCTGCCGCTGAACCCGCAGATGGAGTTCCGCTTCAGCGGCGAGCGGCTGCTGCGCGACTGGGGCCTGCCGCACTTCTATTTCCACCTGGTGACGGCCTACGACATCCTGCGCCACGAGGGGGCGGCGATCGGCAAGCAGGACTATCTGGCCCAGGTCGCCGACGCGATCACGCCGCTGGGCGCGCCCTGATCGCAGGCGCCGGCCTGTGCAGGCGGCGCCCATCGTGACCCGATGGTGGGCGCCGTCGCCGCGCCGCCGCCCGCGGCCGGCCACTCGGCTTGCCTGCGCCGGTCGCGGGCGGTGAAGCTGATCCATCCGCGGATGGAGAGCGCCGATGTCCGACCCTGCCGATCAGACCCCGTCTTCGCTGCTGGCCCGCCGGGGCTTCCTGGGCTTCGCCGCCCTGGCCGCCGCGGCGCCGATCGTCGGCGAGGCCACCCTGGCGCGGGCCGCGACTGCCGCCACCACATCGCCGCCCTCAGGCATGGCCCTGCACGGCCAGTCGCCGAATACGCCGCCCCCCGACGCGGTGCTGATCAACGCCAACGAAAATCCCCTCGGCCCGTCGCCCGCCGCCTGCGAGGCGATCGCCAGGATCGCGCCGCTGGGCGGGCGCTACGACCTGCTGGGCGAGACCGACAAGCTGGCGGCGACCTTCGCCGCCCAGCACGGCCTGCCGCAGGACCACGTGGCGGTCTACGCCGGCTCGTCGGAGCCGCTGCACTATTCGGTGCTGGCCTTCACCTCGCCTGAGCGGGCGCTGGTCACCGCCGACCCCTCGTACGAGGCGCCGATGTACGCGGCCATGACCACCAAGGCGCCGGTGCGCAAGGTGGCGCTGGCCGCCGACTACGGCCACGACGTCAAGGCGCTGGTCGCCGCCGACCCCAAGGCCGGCGTGATCTATATCTGCAATCCCAACAACCCCACGGGCACCATCACCCGGCGCGAGGACATCCTCTGGGCGCTGGAGCACAAGCCGGCGGGGTCGATCCTGCTGGTGGACGAGGCCTACATCCATCTGTCCGACGCCGAGGACGTGCTGGACCAGGTCGCGGCCGGCAAGGACCTGATCGTCCTGCGCACCTTCTCCAAGATCTACGGCATGGCCGGCATCCGCTGCGGCTTCGCCGTCGCCCGGCCGGATCTGCTGGCCCGGTTGCAGCCGTTCGGCCAGAACGCCATGCCGGTCACCGGCTCGACCGCGGCCCTGGCCTCGCTCAACGACGCGGACCTTGTGCCCACGCGCAAGAAGCTGATCGGCGACACCCGGCGCGACACCCTGGCGTGGCTGAAGGCGTCCGGCTACCGGGTGATCGGCGACCCGCAGACCAACTGCTTCATGATCGACACCGGCCTGGATGGAAAGGCGGTGATCGCCGCCATGCGCGCAAAGGGGGTCTGGATCGGCCGCACCTGGCCGATCTGGCCCAACGCCGTCCGGGTCTCCGTCGGCACGCCGCAGGAGATGGCCAAGTTCAGGACCGCCTTCAAGGCGACCATGGACTCCAAGGCGGCGCTGGCCTGGAACGCCCCGCCGTCAGCCGGCGCGCCGCGGTTTCCGCATCAGTCCTGAGTGAGCATCGCCGCCTCGCAGGCCTCGCTCTGCAGGCGCGCCTGCAGGTCCGCCAGCAGCCGCTCGTAGCGGGGATGGCCACGCAGGCCGTCCAGGTCGACGTCGCTCATCACGTACTTCAGCTTCACCGCCGAGGTGGCCGCCAGCACGGGGGCCAGCAGCTCGACGGCATAGTCGGGATCGCCCAGCTGGGTGACCGCCGCGCAGGCGAAGTTGTGGCGCATGGTCTGGTTGTCGGGGTCGATCAGCAGCGCCCGCTCGATCCATTCGCGGGTGCGCTCCACCTCGCCCAGCGCCGACAGCGCCAGCACCCCGGCGCTGAGCGCCGGACCATGGCTGTCGTTGCGCGAAAGCCACCACTCCGCCCGCGCCAGGGTCATTCGCGCGGTGCGGCGCAGGCCCTCGGTGTCGCCCAGGGCGCGGTAGCAGGACATCAGCATGCCGGCGCAGTTCACCGCCGGATCGCCCAGCTGGCTGGAGCGCTCATAGTGCCGCGCGGCGTCCTCGAAGCGGCGCTGCAGATAGGCCACGCGCCCGGCCTCGGCATTGGCCTCCCAGGCGTCGGGTTCCAGCTCGATCGCCAGCTCGGCCCAGGCCCGGGCCTCGGCGTCGCGGCCCTCCTGCCACATGTACCGCGCGACGATGGCGTGCGCCGCCGCCAGCTTGGGGTCCAGCGCCAGCGCCCGCTGCGCCGCCTTCAGCCCGCCCTCGCCGCCCAGGCCGTGGATATAGTGCAGGGCGTTCTGGCCCCAGGCCATCAGCGCCCAGGCGCGGGCGAACCTGGGGTCGATCTCGGTGGCGCGCACGCACAGGCGCACGATCCGGCGCAGCTCCGACACCTCGGCGTCGCGACCGTTCACATAGTAGCGCCGCGCCATCAGGTACAGGTTGTAGGCCTCCAGGCTGACGGTGCCGCGCGTCTCGATCGCCTGCTTCTCCTCGGGCAGCAGCTGCAGCTTCAGCGCCGCGACGATGGCCTCGGAGATCTCGTCCTGCAGGGCGAAGATGTCGTGCAGGTCGCGGTCGTAGCGCTCGGCCCAGACCTGGCCGCCGCTGGCCACGTCGATCAGCTCGGCGGTGATCCGCACCCGACCGCCGGCCTTGCGCACGCTGCCGGTGACCACGTGGCCGACGCACAGCCGCTGCGCGGCCTCGCGCGGGTCGGCCGAGCGCAGGCCGAAGGCGGTGGTGCGCGCCACCACGAACAGGGACGAGACCTTGGACAGGTCGGTGATGATGTCCTCGGTGATGCCGTCGCTGAAGTACGCCTGCTGCGGATCCTCGCTCATATTGGCGAACGGCAGCACGCACACCGACAGGCGCGGCGGCGGTTCGTACCGCGCCGGCTCCAGCGTCGCCGCCAGCATCTCGGCGACCTCGCACGGGACCAGCCGGTAGCCGACCTTGGTGACGGTGACGATCTCGAAGCCCCCAAAGCCGTCGGCGAGGCGCCGCAGCCGGCTCATCGCCCGGTTCAGGGCGTCCTCGCCCACCACCACGCCGGGCCAGCAGGCGGCGAAGATCTGCTCGCGCGAGACCACCTGGCCGCCGGCGCGGATCAGGGTCACCAGCACCTGCATGACCCGGGGCTCGAGCAGCACCTCGCGGCCGTCGTCATGGGTCACCACGCGCAAGGCCGGCTCCACCTTGAGCGGGCCCAGGCGCACGGGCGTTGCTTCGCCCAGGACCACCGGCGCGAGCCCCGCGCCGGCGAGGCCGGGCGGGGCCGCGGACGGGACCAGGTCCGTCCGGGGATCGGGTGGTGATTCATCGCTCGCCGGCGGGATATCCCGACCGGCGAGCATACTCTCGAAGGTGTGCATGGAACGACGCCGCCGCGAACTCTGCCTGGGTTGCTACATAGGGGGGCAGGCCGCGGCCCGCCATCGCGCCGTGTCAGCATTGGTCGCTACCCCGCTCAGGGCCGCGCCTGCGCAAGACTCGGCGAGGGCGGCGCGCGTCGGGTGAGGGCGGCCACGCCGGGGGCGCCGAGCTCGGCCACCGCCTGGTCCACCTTGCCCCTGACGCAGGTCTTGTAGCGGTCCCAGCGCACCAGCTCGGTGACGGCGGGTTCGGGGCTGCAGACCTCGCGCGCGGCCACCGTCAGGCGGTGCAGGGCGGTGCGGGCGCCGGCGGTGGTGTCGAGGTTCAGGTCGGCGACGGAGACGCGGACCATGACGTTGTCGTTGGTCTCGATCTCCGGACCGATGGCGCCGGCGCGCGCGGCGGCGAACGGCAGGACGGCGAGGACGATCGCGCCCGCGATCAGGGACTTGGCATGCATGGGGAGGTCCTTCCGGATCGAACCGGCGCGGGGTTGCGCCGGGGGCCGGAAAGGACGCGATATCGCCGTTCGCCGACAGGACGGCGGCCTGATGATCGGCTGATGAAGCCCTGACGGGGGTGATGTCTGGCGGGTGGAGAAGGCGAAGGGCCGGCGCGCCTTGCGGCGGCCGACCCCGTGGTCTCGAACGCGAAGCCTTACGGGTCGAGCCGCGCCTCGGCATAGCCGCTCACCACGACGACGCCGTTCTGGTTCTTGGTCTCGACGTCCAGCTCCACCAGCTTGACGCCGTCCTTCTCGGTGATCGCCTTCACCGTGGCGGTGGAGTCCAGGGTGTCGCCCGGCCAGACCTGGCTGGTGAAGCGCACGCCGTACTTGGTCAGGCGCGCGTCGCCGACGTAGTCGGTCAGCATCTTGCCGGTCATGCCCATGGTCAGCATGCCGTGGGCGAACACCGACGGATAGCCGGCCACCTTGGTGGTAAAGATCTCGTCCGTGTGCAGCGGGTTGTAGTCGCCGGAGGCTCCGGCGTACTGCACGATCTGGGTGCGCTTCAGGTCCTCGACCAGGCGCGCGGTGTGGGTGTCGCCCACCTTCAGTTTGCTGGCGCTCAAAGCCATCGCTCAGGCCTCCGTCTTCTGGTCGACAGGGCGCTCGGTGCGCACGCCCACCGAGCGGGCGGTGATCACCAGCTCGCCGTTCTGGTCGCGGTATTCGGTGACGCTCTCGGAGAACACCAGCTTGCCGGAGCGCTTGCCTTCCTTCTCCCAGGTCTTGCCGGGCTTGCTCTCGGCGGTCAGCACGTCGCCGGGCTTCAGGTGCCGGTGGTACTCGAAGTGCTGCTCGGCATGCAGGCCGCCGCCACCGCCGCCGCCACCCCCGCCGCCGGCTTCGCGCACGACGCCGGTGGGATTCTTGCCCGAGCCGAACCACGGCTGGCCGATCTTCGGGCGCAGGAAATAGTTGGGGTCGAACTGGGCGCTCGACTGGGCGAAGGTCGGCGGGGCGATGATGCCGCCCGCCTCGGTGCCCTTGGCGTAGTCCTCGTCATAATAGACCTGGTTGTCGTCCCCGACCGAGCGGGCGAACATCAGAATATGCCCCGCCTCGACGGGAAATTTCTTGGCTGCCATCAAACGTCCTCCGAAATGGGCGCTTCCTCTGAAGCGCGGCCCCGCTCTCGAAGAGGCGAGGCTCGCCCCTACCCAAACGAGGTTGCCGCGACGGCGTCAACCGGCTTGACGCACGCTTCGCGCCCGCAGGCGCGCCTGCGGGAAGAAACTTTGCCTTGGGGCGGCGCATTACTGCACCGACACGCAATTTGCTGTCCTGGAACAGGAGGCTTTCCGATGGCTGACAATGGTGGTGGCGGTGGCGCCGGCATGGGACTGATGGTCGGCGCGCTCGCCGTGGTGGTGGCCGTGATCGGCGTGGTGGTGTTCACCGGAGGCAACTTCGGTCAGAGCAAGACCATGGACGTCAACATCAAGCCGCCGCCGATCTCGGCGCCGTCGGCGCCGGCCGCCAAGTAGTCGGACGGCCCGCGGCCCGGTCGTGCATCGACCGGCCGGGCCGCGCGTTATGCGTCGCAGGTCCAGCAATGGAGATTCTGTGATGTTGAAGATCGTGATCGGGCTCGGCGCCCTCGCCGCCTGCAGCCTGCCGCTCGCAGCGGCGGCCCAGTCGTACCACCAGGACAACCCCCAGGATGACGGGGCGGCGGCCTGGAGAGACTACAACTTCCGGCCCAACACCGGCGAAGAAGCCTACGGCAACGGCGCCGACGACAGCCGCAGCTACAGCGACGACGCCCGCGGATACGGCGACGACGACCAGGGGCCGCCCAGCGCCGGCGCCTACGGCGCCGACAGCGCCTATCAGGGCCCGGACTACGCCCCGCCGCCGGCTGTGGACGGACAGTTCACCGGTCGCACGGGCGCGTCGTGGCGCGACGACAACGGACGCCGGTGCCAGTGGCGCGAAGTGGTGCGCCAGGACGGCGATGGCTACGATTCCTACAAGTGGGTCACCGTCTGCCGGTGAACGGCGCCCTGAGCCGGCAGGCCAGCGGCCTCAGTAGGTGCTGAGCCCCGGCAGGAGGCGATCCTGCCGGACGCCGTCGCACAGGGCGTAGGTGAAGCCCTTCTGGATCGACCAGGCCCCGGCCTCGCCGGTCTTGCTCAGCGCCAGGAAACCCACCTGCAGGTCCCTGGCCTCCGGCTTGCGCTGCAGAATCCGTTCCACCGCCTCGCGGCAGGCGTCCTGCGGCGTGCGACCCTGGCGCATCAGCTCGACCACCAGGAACGAGCCGACGTTGCGGATCACCTCCTCGCCGACCCCGGTGGAGGTGGCGGCGCCCACCGCGTTGTCGACATAGAGGCCGGCGCCGATGATCGGGCTGTCGCCCACCCGCCCGCGCATCTTCCAGGCCATGCCGCTGGTGGTGCAGGCGCCCGAGAGGTTGCCTGCCGCATCCAGCGCCAGCATGCCGATGGTGTCGTGGTTGCCCGGGCCGCCAGGGACGCCCAGAGGCGCGGGCCCGGTCTTGCCGTATGTGCCTACCTCGCTGTTGGCCACGGGCTGATAGCGGTTGGTCTTCAGCCAGTCCTGCCAGGCGGCGCGCGACTCGGGGGTCAGCAACTCCTCGCGTGGGAAGCCTTGCTCGACGGCGAACTGGGTCGCCCCCTCGCCGACCAGCAGCACGTGCGGCGTCTTCTCCATCACCCGCCGCGCCACGCTGATCGGATGGGCGATGTGCTCGATGGCGGCCACCGCGCCGCAGCCGCCGTGCTCATCCATGATGCAGGCGTCGAGGCTGACGTGGCCGTCGCGGTCCGGATAGCCGGCGCGCCCGACGCTGTGGTTCTTCAGATCCGCCTCGGGCACGCGGGCGCCGGCCTCCACCGCGTCCAGCGCCCGTCCACCCTTCGACAGGACCGCCCAGGCGGCCTGGTTCGCCGCGACGCCGAAGTCCCAGGTCGACACCACGCACGGCCGGGTCAGGACCGGGCCGCGCGGCTCGGTCGCCCCCGCCCGTGCGGCGGCCAGCGCCGCCGGCGCCAGCACGGAAGCCTTGAGGAACAGGCGGCGATCGGTCATGGGCGAGGCTCCGGGGCAGGGTCGGGCGGCCAGCAGGGTCCAGGCGGCCGTTCCCCGTCAAGCGGAGCGCGGCCGGATCGTGGGAAGGAAGGCGGATGAGCAAATTTCAGTCGCGCGAGCTTCAGGCATGAGCGGCCGGCGCATCCTGCTGGAGGTGTGCGTCGACAGTCCCGAGGGGCTGCTGGCCGCGGTGGCCGGCGGCGCGGACCGCATCGAGCTGTGCTCGGCGCTGGCGGCGTCAGGGCTGACGCCGTCGCCGGGGCTGATGCGTCTGGCCGCGCAGGTCCCGATCCCGGTCTACGCCATGATCCGGCCCCGCGCCGGCGACTTCCGCTATTCGGCCGCCGAGGTCGACGCCATGCTGGCCGACATCGACGCGGCGCGGGTGGCGGGACTGGCCGGGGTGGTGTTCGGCGCCAGCGATGCGGCCGGGGCCCTGGACGAGCCGCTCCTGGCGCGGCTCTGCGCGCACGCCGCCGGTCTGGGCCTGACGCTGCACCGGGCCTTCGACGTGGTCCCCGACTTTGCCGCCGCGCTGGAGACGGCCGTGGAACTCGGGTTCGAGCGAATCCTCACCTCGGGCGGCGCGCTGACCGCCCTGGAGGGCGCCGACCGGATCGCCGGCTTCGTCGCCCAGGCGGCGGGGCGGATCGGCGTGCTCGCCGGTTGCGGCGTGTCGGCGCGCAACGCGGCGCAGATCGTCCGCCGCACGGGCGTGCGTGAAATCCACGGCTCGTGCAGCCGCGCGGTCGGCGAGGGTGGCCTCGCGCCCCGCGAGCGGGCGCTGGGCTTCGTCGATCCGGCCGAACGGGTGACCGACAAGGCGTCCGTGGCGGCGCTGGTCGCGGCCCTATCCGGCCAGGATGTCGCCGAGGGCTGACAACAGCCGGTCGACCTGGGCCGGCGTTCCGACGCTGATCCGAAGGTGGTCGGCGATCCGAGGGGCGTTGAAGTGGCGCACCAGCACCGCCCGCTGGCGCAGCGCGGCGGCCAGGTCGGCGCCCCGGCGCCCGGGGTGGCGGGCGAACACGAAATTGGCGGCGGAGGGCAGCACCTCGAAACCCAGGGCCGCCAGCCCGGCCGACATCCGTTCGCGCTCGGCGATCACCGCGCCGCGCGCCCACTGGAAGTGCGCCTCGTCGTGCAGGGAGGCGATCGCGCCGGCCTGCGCCGGACGGCCCAGGGGGTAGGAGTTGAAGCTGTCCTTGACCCGGGTGAGGGCTTCGATCAGGTCGGCATGGCCCAGGGCGTAGCCGACGCGCAGGCCCGCCAGCGCCCGGGACTTGGACATCGTCTGCACCACCAGCAGGTTCGGGTGCTGGGCGATCAGCGGCGTGGCCGTCTCGGCGCCGAAGTCCACATAGGCCTCGTCGATCACCACCGGAATGTCGGGATGCGCCTGCAGCAGGGCGGCGATCTCGGCGCGGCCAAGGGCGATGCCGGTGGGCGCATTGGGGTTGGCCAGGATGATCGCCCCGGCCGGCGCCCGGTAGTCGGCGACCCGGACCCGCATGGCGTCATCCAGCGGGACGGTGCGCAACTCGACGCCGAACAGGCGCGCCCATACGGGATAGAAGCTGTAGGTCACGTCCGGCGCCAGCAGTGGCGCGGGCTGCTTCAGCAGGGCGGCGAAGGCGTGCGCCAGCACCTCGTCGGAGCCGTTGCCGACGAACACCTGCGCCGGCTGCACGCCGTGGTAGTCGGCCAGCGTCTCGCGCAGCGCCGTGGCCTGCGGGTCCGGATAGAGCCTGAGGGCGTCGCCGGACTCCGCCTCGATCGCGGCCAGCACCGCCGGCGAGGGGCCGAACGGGCTCTCGTTGGTGTTCAGCTTGACCAGGTCGGGAATGCGCGGCTGCTCGCCCGGGACATAGGGCGACAGATCGTGTGTGAGGGCGCTCCAGTATCGGCTCATGGCAGTGGGTCCGGCGTCGACGTGCGGGCGCGTTCAGTCGGGCGCCCGGCGCTGCGATGCAAGCGGATTGGGGCCGGGCGGCCGCCGTCAGGCCGCGGCGCGCTCGCCCTCGCCCTCGGCGACCAATGGGCTCCAGTTGGGCGCGGCGCGCGGCGCCAGCGCCAGGTGCGCCCGCGCCCGGTCGGGGCCGAACACCGCCATCAGGGTGGTCAGGGCGAAGAAGCCGAACATGGCATAAGGGCCCGCATAGGGCTGGATCGACCAGGCGAGCAGCAGGTAGGCGCCGGTGGCGGTCAGCACGCCGCCCCAGGACGTCGCCCGGCAGATCAGGGCTACGGCGGGCACCACGAACAGGGCCGCGTCGTACCGCATGGCGTAGGGCGAGGCGAGCAGCCCGGCGGCCATCAGCGCGATCAGGCGGAAGGCCGGGTCGCTGCGTCGCCGCCACACCCACCACACCAGCCCCGCGCCCGCGAACGTGCTGGCCGCGCGCAGCAGCAGCATGGCGTCCTCCGATGCGTGCAGATGCACCCCGGCGCTGGCCGGCGAGATCATGCTGGGGATGAAGGCGGGATCGTAGAGCACGATGCGCTCGAAGTGCGGCAGGGCCTTCACCCAGTCGAGCCAGACCATCGGCCCCAGCCAAAGGGTGGTCACCGTCGCGACGGCGATGCCGGTGGCCGCCGTGGCCACGAACGGTCGCCAGGACCGGGCAGCAAGGTAGGCCAGGGGCAGGAACACCAGGGCCGTGGGCTTCAGGCAGGCCGCCAGGCCCAGCAGCACGCCGGCCAGGATCGGTCGCCGTTCGATCAGCAGCACGCCCAGGGCCGTGGCGCACACGGTCAGGAAGGTGGTCTGGGCCGCCAGGACGGTGAGGGAGGTGGCCGGCAGGGCGGCGATCAGCACCATCCCGAGCAGCCGTTCCCGGGGGATGAACTTCTGCGCCGCGCCCGCCAGCGCCGCGACCGTCGCCAGCACCCAGATCACAGTGCTGCTCCAGAAGGACGCCAGGCTAAGCGGCGAGAACATCAGCAGGGCGCTCGGCGGGTAGATCCACGGCCGTTCGCGGTTCAGGCCGCCGATCAGCCAGCGCTGCGCCTCGGTGATGGCGCGGAAGTTGTACAGGTGGCCGGGATGGGTCAGGGCCATGCGGCCCGCGGTCCACAGGGGCAGATAGTCGAGGGCGAAGGGCTGGATGTGCAGGATGTGGGCCGCCTTGGCCCAGTCGACCTTGGCCAGCACCAGGGCCAGCATCAGCAGAGCCGGATAGCGGATCCAGGCGGGAACCGGCTCAAGCCCGAGATGCGCCGCCCACTTGCGGGCGCCGCGCAGGGATTCGCCCGCGGACTCGCGGCCGAGCGCCGGCTCCTCATCAACAAACGAACTCATCCACGCCCCCGAATGGACTGTTCACCCAAAACCAGATCGCCGGAAACCTAGCCCGTTCGGCCGCAGCCTGAAGACCCTCGCGCCTCCAGCGACGCTCGAAAGGCGTGAAATGCACAGCGAACGGGCTAAGTCGAGAGGCTAGACGGCCCCGGGGGAAATATATCGCCGCCGGTGTGCTGTTTTCGCGGCGCCGGCGTGCGCCGGATGCGGGGCGTTCCGCGCCGATGGTGCTGGACAGGCGCGGCCCCCGCCGCCCATGGTCGCGAGCCTTGGGAGACCCCTGATGAGCCTGAAGCTTTTCGGCTGCGTGTGCGGCCATCTCGACAGCGCCGGCGCGGCGATGGGTGTGGCGGCGCCGCGGGTGAAGGCGCCGATGCCGTTCTACGTCATCGACCACCCGAAGGGCCTGACCCTGTTCGACTGCGGCCTGCACGAAGGCATGCTGGCGGCGGACGACGTCTACCGCGGCCGGCTGGCGTCGCAGGACATGCACGTGGTGATGGGCCCGGACGAGACGCCGGCGGCCCGCATGCAGGCGCTGGACTTCGACCCTGCGGCGGTGACGCACATCGTGCTCTCGCACCTGCACTTCGACCACGCCGGCGGCCTGCACCGCTTCCCCAACGCCACGGTGGTGGTGCAGCGGCGCGAGTGGGAAGCCGGCTTCGACGAGCAGCTGGCCGCGCGCTACGGCCTGCCCCGCGCCTATTTCGACCTCGGCCACCCGGTGACCCTGATCGACGGCGAGCACGACCTGTTCGGCGACGGCGCCCTGACCCTCGTGCCCAGCTACGGCCATACGCCCGGCCACCAGTCCCTGCGGGTGCGCAGCGAGGCGGGCGAGCACCTGCTGGTCGGCGACGCCTGCTATTTCTGCGACGTGGTGCGCACGCGCAGCTTCCCCTCGTTCGCCGACAAGGCGGCGATGAACGCCTCTCTCGACGCGCTGCTGGCCTTGCAGGGGCCGGACACGGTGATGGTGTTCGGTCACGATCCCGATCAGTGGGGCGACACGCCGGTGCTGCCCGTCTCACGGTGAGCCTGCGGACCGACCCCGTGGTCCGCGCCGCCCATCAGGTGCGACGTACACCGCCGCGAAGACCGACTTCGTGCAGCGGCACAGCGCCTAGAAGTTCACCGTCGCGCGCAGGCCGAGCACCACGGCGTCCTTGATTGCCGGGTCGCCGGACGGGCGATGGATGTACTGCAGGTCCGGCTGCAGGGTCAGGTGCGCGCCCAGCTTGTCTGCATAGGTCAGCTCCAGCACCGTCTCGGCGACGTCCAGCGGTTCGCCGGCGTCGGCGCTGTTGGCGCGGTACTTGGCCGACAGGGTCCCCCAGCTGACACCCAGCGCCAGCACGCTGTCCGGGCGCGAGGCGATCACGTGGCTGGCCGTGACGCCGACGGCGCCGGCGGCGCGATAGGGCGTGGTGTCGCCGTCGGATACGCCGAACCGCAGGAAGGCCGAGGCCTGAGGGCCCTTGTCCCCCTTCAGCACCGGCTGGTCGATCATCACATAGGCGCCGTGCGTCGCCGCCGGCTTGGGATCGCCCGAGGGCAGCGTGTCGCGCAGGTCCGGCTGGCCCTTGGAGTAGCCCCAGGCGCCGACGGCGATCTTGCCGCCGCCGGTCTTCCAGCCCGTCTCGCCCCACAGGATCACCCCCTGCGAGAAGTCGGTGTTCACCCCGCCGGGGTCGCCCAGCGTGCCGGCCAGGGCGTTGACCACGGCGAAGCGGACATAGACGTCGCTGCGCGGCTGCACGTTGATGCGCAAGGCCAGGGCGGGGGAGGGGAAGATCGACGGGCCGTTGGGGCCGGTGGCGGCGATCTCGGACGAGATGCCGTAGGTCGGACCCAGGAAGATCCCGGCCGAGTCGGTGACGTTGAACTCGCTGTTGGTGTCGTAGAGGCCGGCGCGCACGTCCACCAGGCCGTCGGCCAGCGACTGGTCGATCCAGGCCTCGTAGACCTTGGCCCGGGCGTGGACCACCTCGATGTTGTCGACGCCCTGCAGCGAGCCGGCGAGGTCGCCGGGATGGCCGCCGTGGTTGGCCAGGAAGCTGACGTGCAGGCTGGCGCCCCGCCAGTGCGCCGCGGCGTCCAGATCGACGTCGGCATTGACGCTGAGGTTGTCGAGAACGGCGGTGTCCCGCTGCAGGCCGCCATCGGCCACGCCCATCACGTCCAGCTTGTAGGCCATCGATAGGGCCACGCCCTTCAGGCCCTCGGCATGCGCCGACGCGGCCAGCGCAAGGGCGCCGGCGCCGGCCAGGGCGGCGATGATCGATCGAGTGTTGCGCCGCATCGTCAGGCTCAGGTCTTTGTCCGCAGGCGTTGTTTCATTGACGAATTAATTTCCGGCCACCGCGTGGGGAAAACTACCCAGGTCGAGTGACAGGATGACTTTCGGCGGACACCCCTGAGAACGATCCGCAAGAGCATCTTGACCCGGCGACGCTTTGGCCCGACGATTGCGGCGCTGGCTGGGACGGGTCTCAGTTCGGGATAGCACGATGATCGATCTTCCCTGGCGCCGCGGGCTGCTGGTCGTGGGCCTGGCCCTGGTGGCGAACGCCGCGGCGGCCATGAATACCTCCGGCTGGAAGTTCGAGCAGCCATCGGTGGCCGGCCTCGACCAGGGCGTGCGGGTGCACGGGTCCGTGTGCCGCATCTCAGCCGTCACGCCGGGTGGCCTCTCCGGTGTCAGGATCGAGCTGGTCGACGGCTCCGGGCGCCTGCTGGCCTTCAGCGTCGCCCGCCTGTCCCGCGACCTGGCCGGCCGGGACGTGGGCTGCGCCTTCTACGATCGGCGCACCGACTGGCAGCTGAACGTCGGCGACCGGGTCCGCGTCTGCGCCGCCGGCGATGGCGACTGCCCGGTCGGCTGATAGCTGACGGTCATGCGACGCTAGAATTCCTCCCATCCGTCGACCACCGAGCCGCCGCCGCCGGCCGCCCGCATCTTCGGCGCTGGCGTCGCGACCTTGCGTGGAGACGCGGCTGTTGTCGTCTTCACGGCGCCGCCCGACACCCGGAAGCGGGCGATCAGCTGGGTCAGCTCGCCTGTGTCGCCCTTCAGCGAGTGGGTGGCGGCGGTGGCCTGCTCGACCATGGCGGCGTTCTGCTGCACCACCTGGTCCATCTGGTTCACCGCGCTGTTCACCTCGCTGAGGCCAGTGGCCTGTTCGGCCGCGGAGGAGGCGATCTGGGTGACCAGGGCGTCGAGCTCGGCCACCCGCGAGACGATGGACTGCAGGGCCTTGCCGGTCTCGCCCACCAGTTCCACCCCTTGTCCGACCTGGGCGGAGGAGGCCGAGATCAGGGCCTTGATCTCCTTGGCCGCCTCGGCGGACCGCTGCGCCAGGGCGCGGACCTCGGAGGCGACCACGGCGAAGCCGCGGCCGGCCTCCCCTGCACGGGCGGCTTCCACCCCCGCGTTCAGCGCCAGCAGATTGGTCTGGAAGGCGATCTCGTCGATCACCCCGATGATCTGCGTGATCTTGCCCGAGCTCTGCTCGATGGCGCCCATGGCCGCGACCGCGCCGGACACCACCTCGCCGGAACGCACGGCGTCGGCCTTGGCGGCGTTGACCGCCTCGTTGGCCTGTCGGCTGTTGTGCGCGGTCTGCTTCACCGTGGCGGTGATCTGGTCGAGGGCGGCGGCGGTTTCCTCCAGGGAGGCGGCCTGCTGCTCGGTGCGCCGCGACAGGTCGTCGGAGGCCTGGGCGATCTCGTCGGCGCCGGCGGAGATGCCGCCGGCGTTGCCCAGGATCACCGTCAGGGTGTTTTCCAGCTCGGCGATGGCGCTGTTGAAGTCGTCGCGCAGCTGCCGGTACTCGGCGGGAATCTCGTCGGCCATGCGGTAGGTCAGATCCCCCGCCGCCAGGGCGGTCAGAGCCTTGCCCAGCGAGCCGGCGACCAGGCTGCGCTCGTTCACCAGCACCTGGGCCTCGGCCGCGCGCCGGTCCGCGTCGGCCCGCTGTTCCTGGGCCCTGGCGTCGGCCTCCACCTGCGCCTTGGCCAGGGCGGCCTGGCGGAAGGATTCCGTGGCCTTGGCCATCGCGCCGATCTCGTCGGGTCGCCCGGCGCCGGCGATCTGCGCCGCGGTGTCGCCCGCCGCCAGCCGGGCCATGGACCTGGCCAGTTCCTCGAGCGGGCGCACCAGCACCCGCCGGCTCAGCACCACCAGCGCGCCAGCGGCGGCGACGGCGACGGCCAGGGCCGCGAACATCACCAGCATGGCGATGCGGCCGAGGGCCTCGCCGCGGCGGGCGCTGGCGTCGTCGGCGGCCTCGATCTTCTGGCTGGCCTCGTCCATGGCCTTTTCCAGGAACTTGAACTTGGCGTTGAACGCCGGCAGGTCCGCCGCCGCGCCGGCCCGGTCGCTGGCGACCTTGCCGACCAGCGACTTGGCGCTGGCGACATAGGCCTGGATCGGCGCGTCAAGGGCGGCCAGCGTCGCCACGATCGCCGGGTCGCGGGCCATCGACCTGGAGCGCTGCACGCTGTTCTGGATCTGCGCCGCATGGTCGTCGAGGTCTGCGCGGATCTTGTCCAGGTCGCCGCCCACCGTCGGATCGGCGGCCAGCAGCGCGGACTTCACATCGCCGTTGATCGCATCATGCGCCTGGTCGGCCTCCATGTGCCTTTGCACCAATTGGGCCGAGCGTTGTCCGTCGCCGATCTGACCGCTGAGCTGGCTCACGGCAGCCGCGCCCACGCCAGCGATCAGGGCGCAGATGACGAAGACGGCGCCGCACGCCAGCGCCACCCTGGATTTGATGGTGTTCAATGTCGCTCCCCAGCCGCCTCGCCCGGTCAGGAAGGGCGTAACGTCGGCCTTTGATGGCGCTGGCGCCGTTGAGACATGGTGAATCCCCTGACCCTGCGACCCTGGGCCGCACCAGGGAACCGCCACGAAGAATCTTGACCGTGGGCCGCAACCCTTTTCGCGCGCCGTGCATTGAACCCCTCGAAGGGCGACTTCGAAGCCCGCTGAGGATGAGACAGAGATGGACGACCAGACCCTCGCCGACGAAGCCTTCCGCGCCGAGCTGATCCCGGTGATCCCGCACATGCGGGCTTTCGCCCGGACGCTGTGCGGCAACGCCGTGGAGGCGGACGACCTTGTGCAGGAAGGCCTGGCCAAGGCGTGGAAGAGCCGCGCGAGCTATGAGCCGGGGACCAGCCTGAAGAGCTGGACCTTCACCATCATCCGCAACCAGTTCTATTCCGACAAGCGCCGCTCCTGGCGCCAGTCTTCGCTGGATCCGGAAACCGCCGAGCGCACCCTGGTGGCGGTGACCAACCCCACGGGGGCCCTGGAGCTGGACGAGGTTCGCCGGGCGTTGTCCATGCTGCCTCCCGACCAGCGCGAGGCGCTGATCCTGGTGGCGGTGGCGGGCATGCCCTACGAGGAAGTCTCCGCCATCTGCGGCTGCGCCGAGGGCACCATCAAGAGCCGGGTGTCCCGCGCCCGTCAGCGTCTGGCCGAGATCATGGCCGACGGCCACATCGACGAGGACCAGGCTCAGCCCGCTGCGGCGATGGAGACTTTGCTGAGCGACGCCCGCCGGCTGGCCGCCCGCGCCGCCTGACATCGCGGGGACTGAGCTCGCGCAAAATACAAAGAGGCCGCCGTGGCGACAGCCCGGCGGCCTTTCTGCTGTCCTTCGCCAGGCGCCGGCGTCAGTCCTGGCCGACGGCCAGCGCCAGCGGCGCGGGGGCGCTCGGCAGGTGGATCTCCCGCACCAGGGTCTCAAGCGGGCCCTCGGCGTCCGGCTCGGCCGCGGCCGGCGCGTCGATGCGCCAGGTGAACGCGCGGCTGAGCGCGTAGTTGACCACGGCCCCGGCCACGGCGCCGGCCAGCGCGGCCAGGAACCAGGCGTCCGCGAAGGTCTTGATCGCCACTGCCAGCCCCTCGCTGATCAGCGCGCCCGCCAGGCAGGAGGCGTAGAACAGGCCCAGTCCCTTGAGCATCGCCGGCCCGGTCAGCCGCGCATCGCGGAAGGTCAG
The DNA here is from genome assembly GCF_049446115.1 of Caulobacter sp. KR2-114. Classification (NCBI taxonomy): domain Bacteria; kingdom Pseudomonadati; phylum Pseudomonadota; class Alphaproteobacteria; order Caulobacterales; family Caulobacteraceae; genus Caulobacter; species Caulobacter sp. KR2-114. The sequence goes on along the minus strand of NZ_JBMSEC010000003.1, from coordinate 530,218 downwards.
GGCGTTGTTGAGGAAGAAGTTCGAGGTCATGGCCGTCAGGATGGCCAGCGCCTGGGCCAGCCAGAACGGCGCGCCGAACGCCTTGGCCAGGCCCAGCGCCGCCAGGTGCACCCCCACCCCCACGGCGCCGACCGCGGCGAACAGGGTGAAGCGGGCGGAGAGCAGGCCGTTGCTGCGCTTGGCGACGATCAGGGCGACGAGATCGGCCATCACCCGGAAGTCCAGCTTGGACTCCCCGGCGATGCGCGGACGCAGCGCCCCACGGGCCTCCACGGTGCGCGGGGCGCGGCGGCCGGAGGCGATCAGGTCCAGCAGGATCTTGAAGCCGACGCCGGACAGGCGCGGACGCACGGCCTCGTACCAGTCCCGCTGGAAGACGAACTGGCCGCTCATCGGATCGGTGACCCTGACGCCCAGGGCGAAGCGGGTGACGTGGGTGGCGATCCGGCTGATGGCGTCGCGAAAGCCGGTCAGGCCGGTGCCGCTGTCGTCGGCGTAGCGGCTGCACAGCGCCACGTCTGCGCCGGTCTCCACTAGCCGGTCGTAGATCTCGCGCAGCTTTCTCGGATCGTGCTGGCCGTCGCCATCCATCACGCCCAGCACCTCGCCGCGGGCGGCGTCCCAACCGGCGATCGCCGCGGAGGCCAGACCGCGCACGCCGGAGCGGCGGATCAGGCGCACGTTGGGCGTGCGGGCGATCACCGCCAGCACCGCCTCGGCCGTGCGCTCGTCGGCTGAATCGTCGACAACGATGATCTCGTGGGCGACGGGCGCCAGGGCCGCGCCCACTTCGTCGATCACCCTGCCGATGCACTCGTGCTCGTCCAGGGTGCAGATCACCAGCGACAGGGCGGGGCGCCCGGCGGGGCGGCGCAGGCGTTGCACATGGCCGATGGCCTCGGCCGCGATCGCCGCCTCGGCGGGGGCCGCGTCCAGCGGCGCTTCGGCGGCGCGCCAGGCGACCAGGCCGGCGATCACCAGGGCCAGGGCGATCGCGGGCGGCGCCAGGGCGGCCGCAATCGTCACCTGCGACAGGCAGCCGAGCACAGCGGAGGCGATGGCGACCGTCCACAGCGCCTGCCGCGTCGTGATCCGCCCGCCGACGCCCAGGCTGGCGTTGGCCGTGATCAGGATCGCCATGGCGGGCGCCAGCATCTCCAGGTCGTAGCCCATCAGGCGCGGGTTGAGCAGCTGCGCGGCGCCGACGCCCAGCAGCATGGTTTCGGTCCCCGACAGGCGCAGCCGTCGCGACAGCCTGTGAGCGGCCAGGGTGATCATGGCGGCGAACAGGGCGAAGCCGGCGATCGCCATCGGCGTGGGCAGGGCGAGCGGGGCGATCCAACCCAGGAAGCCGACGCCGGGCCGGCCGGTAAGCACCACCTTGTCAAGGGCGGCCTGCCAGGCGGCGTTGTCGGCGCCCGCCGTAAGGAAGCCCGCGGCGATCACCGCCCCGGCCGCCGCAGCGCCCAGCACGGATCGGACGGCGCGCGTGGCCAGCGGCGCCCGGTCCAGCAGCAGCACGATCAGATAGGTGGCGAACACCGGCTTGACGGCCGCCGCCAGGGCCACGGCGGCGATGAACGGCAGTCGCCGGCGCGGGAATGCCAGCAGGCTGGCCAGCACCAGCCCGTGGCACAGGATGGCGATGTTGCCGCAGGAGATCACCCCGCCGGTGATCAGGCCCAGGCCCGCGAGCCGGTCGCGGGCGCTGGCGGCGAATGCGCGCGTGCGGAAGAGCGCCAGGCCCAGCCAGGCGCAGGCGGCGACGTAGAGGCTGACGTATACGGCCTTCAGGGCGGTGAGGCCGAACAGGGCGGTGAGCAGACCCGCTGCGCGCGCCACCATGGGCGCATAGACGAAGGCGGCCGGACGAAGGCCGGCGCAGGCGCCGCTGACGCCATAGATCGGCAGGCCGTGCTGCGCCTGGGCGCCGGCGCAGGCGATGGCGTCGAAGTCGTTCCACCACCAATAGCCGGTGAACAGGCGGCTGATCAGGGCGACGGTCAGGGGCAGGGACAGGAGCGCCGCCAACAGCCAGGTCGAAAGCGGCGACCGCGCGGGAAGAGCCGGCGACTCGGGCAGCCTGCCGTCGAAGGTGGTCATGAATGGGCGCCTGTGTAGTTCCAGAGGGCGGGCGGACGGGGCACGGCTACAATCCTGAGTCGTTGCGACCAAGGCGTTTGCGGCCTGGCGGCGTAGATAGCGCGTCGCTGGCGGTTTGACCGCCCCGGCGGACGAAAAAACGCGCACGGCGATCACATCCGTCGCCGTCCTGGACCGGCCGGCCCGCCGCGAACGGTCCGCGCCAGGACTTTCCGGCGGGGACGATCCGGGCATCTTCGGGCCGGCGCCGCGGGGGCGGTCGCCAACCGAGTGGCCGTCGGTTGATCATGTCGCATCCGTCCCAGAGCGACGCCCGGCGGACCGGCCGGGCGCTGCCCGACAGGTCGCAAGCCAAAGTGGCCAAGGTGTGTTCGAAGCGTTGCAGCAAGGTGCTCCGGAATGCGCGCGCAGATAGAATTGTTACAGTTCCGGAGGCGCGCAGGCGGCCGTCACGCGCCGGGGCGGCGCCTCCATGGCGCAACAACGTCCGGCGCCGCGGAAAGTCTCCGCGGACCGCCCTTGAGGCGCAGCGATCCCCTCCAGGCGCGTCAGCGCGCAGCCGTCGCCCATCCGCCGCCCAGCGCCTTGAACACCGCGATCTGGTCCTGGGTGATGGCGGCGTCCGAGGCGGCCACCGCCTGGTCGGCGTTCACCAGCGCCTGCTCGGCGGTCAGCAGGTCCAGCTGCGTCGTGGCGCCCGCCAGGTACTGGCCGTGCGCCAGCTCGTAGGCCCGGCGGGTCTTCTCGTCGGCCAGGCCGAGCGCCTCGCGGCGGTCCAGCTCTGCGCCGTAGGCGGTCAGCGCCTGCTCGGTCTCCTTCAGCGCCTGCAGCACGGTGGAATCGAACCCGGCCAGGGCCGCCTGCTCACCCGCCTTGGCGGCGCGGATGCGCGCCCGGGGCAGGCTCTGGTTGGGGAAGGTCCAGCTCACCGAGGGACCCACGCCCCAGGTCAGGCCCTTCTCGGCGGTGAGGTCCGACAGGTGCGAGCCGACGCCGCCGTAGAGGCCGGTCAGCGACACGCGGGGATAGAGGTCGGCGGTGGCGACGCCGATCCGCGCGGTGGCGGCGGCCACCCGCCGGTCGGCCTGGCGCACGTCCGGCCGGCGCTTCAGCAGGCCGGCGCCGTCCCCCACCGGGATCAGGCTCAGCAGGCGCGGGGGTGCGACGCAGGCCTCCGCTTCGGCCGGGGCGTTGACCGGCGTGCGGCCGAGCAGGGCGGCGAGCTGGAACAGGGCTGAACGGCGGGCGCCCTCCAGGGGCGGGATCGAGGCGCGGACCTGGGCCAGCAGGGCCTGGGCGCGCACCTCCTCGAACTCCGAACCGGCGCCCGCCTTGCGGCGGTTGGTGGTGATCTCCGACTCGCGGCTGACCACCTCCAGGGCGTGGCGGGCGACGGCCAGCTGTTCGCCCAGGGTGCAGACCTGGGCATAGGCGCGGGTGGTCTCGGCGGCGACCGTGGTGCGCAGGCCGTCGCGGGCGGCGGCCACAGCCTCGGCGTCGTCGCGGGCCGCCTCGATGGAGCGCCGCACGCGGCCGAACAGGTCGACCTCGTAGGACACGTCCATGAGCGTATCCAGCTTCCAGATGGTCACCGGCTTGTGGCCGCCCAGCTCCAGGATCTCGTCGGTGGCGGCGTCGCGGCCATAGAGGGCGCCGGCCACGGCGGTGGTGTTGGGGTACTGGCCGGCGCGGGCCGCCTCCAGCAGGGCCCGAGCCGCCGAGAGGTTGGCCTCGGCGGCGGCGAGGTCGCGGTTGGCGGCGAACGCCTCGGACACATAGCCGTCCAGCCTTGGATCGTTGTACAGCCGCCACCAGTCGTCCGGCGGGGCGGCGGTCGCCTCGGCCGCCGGCCTGACCGAGACCAGCGGCCCGGCCGCGCCCGGGAGCGTCGCCGGAGCACGGTAGTCGGGGCCGACGGCGCAGGCGCCCAGGGCGAGCGTTGCGAAGGCCGCGAGGATGGCGAGAAGGGGCTTGCGGGTCATGGCGCGGCGGTCCCGGACGGGGCCGCCGGCGGCTCGGGCGCAGGCCGTGGCGGGAACAGGCCGGAGAACAGCGGCAGGTGCGAGGCGGGCCCGATCGGCGCGGGCTTGTGCGCCACCACCAGCGCCAGCGCCAGGGCGGTCAGGCCGCCGATCACCACGAAGCCGTCGATCACGCCCTGGGTGGCCGCGGCGCTGCGCACCACCTGGCCCAGAACGGTCGCGCCGCGCCCGGCGGCGGTGACCGGGTCCACCGAACGCCCGGTGGCGGCGGCATAGGCGCCCAGGCGCTGCAGCACCGCCGGATCGCCGATCGTCACGTGCTGGCCGATGTGGTTGGAGGCCGTCTGGCTGCGCACCCGCACCAGGGTGGCGATGAAGGCCGTGCCGATCTGGCCGCCCATCAGGCGGGCTGTCTGGATCGCCGCGCCGAAGGTCAGGGCGTCCTGCGGCTTCAGGTGCAGGATGCCGAAGAAGATGATCCCGGACAGGGCGAAGCTCTGGCCCACCGCCTGCAGCAGCTGCGAGACCAGGAACTGGTCCGACGACCACACGGGGGTCAGGCCGTGCGCCACGATCAGGCAGGCGATGGCGATCAGGATGAAGCCCACCGAGGACACCAGCCTCGGATCCGAGCGGCGCAATGACAACGCGGCCAGCGGGCAGACGATCAGCTGCGGCGCGGCGATCCAGATCAGGGTCTGGCCGACCTCCAGCGCGCGAAAGCCGCGCACCTGCCCGAGGTACTGCGGGATGAGGAAGGCGGTGGACAGGATGGTCAGGCGCAGGAAAGCCACCAGCAGCAGCAGCCGCGGCAGCGGGCGGCCGAAGGCGACCTTGAGGTTGATGAACGGCATCGCCGTGGTGCGTTCGTGCAGCAGGAACACCGCCACCAGGATCACGCCGGCGATCAGCAGGCCGCAGATCAGTCCTGAGTTCAGCCAGTCCAGGCGGTTGCCCTGGTCGAGGGCGGCGTAGATCAGCGCCATGCCGACGCCACTGGTGGCCAGGCCGAAGCGGTCTGACTTCGGAATGACCGCCGGCTTTGGGTCCGGCCTGGTGCCCCACTTGAAGCAGGCGGTCATGCCCAGCGCCAGCGGCACGTTCTGCCAGAAGATCCACCGCCACGAGAGATGGTCGACGTACCAGCCTTCGAGGGAGGCGGAGATGTTCAGCGAAAGCTCGAGGTTCAGGGCGTAGAGGGCGATGCCGTAGGCCCAGAGCCTGGGCGGGGTGGCGCGCAGGATGAAGCTGAGCGTCAGGGGGATGAAGAAGCCGGACGCGATGCCGCCGGCGAACTGCAGGACCAGCAGCATGCCGAGGTTGCTGGAAAAGCCCTCCAGCAGGGTGATGAAGGCGTAGGCGAGCGCCGCCTCGATCAGCACGCGCCGCGCGCCGAACACCCCGCCGATCCAGATGGCGAACGGCAGAATCAGCATCTGCGCCACGGTCTGGGCCGTGGTGATCCAGGCGCCCTCGTCGAAGCCAGCCCCCACGGCGCCGCGGATGTCGCCGAGGCCGAAGGTGGAGAGGCGGCCATTGAGGGTGGAGATGAAGGTGCCCAGCAGCACCGCCGCCAGTCCCCACCACGGGATCGGGCCGGCCGGCGGCAGGCCGGCGGGGGCGGCCGGGGGCGGAGCGGCGGGCGGGGAGCCGGCGACGGCAGGGACTGCGCCGCTCATCGGCGGCCGTCGTGGGCGTCGATGCGGGCCACAACGGACATGCCGGGCCGCAGGCGGTCGGCCAGGCCGTCGGCGTCGTCGATGGCGATCTTCACGGCGATGCGCTGCACCACCTTGGTGAAGTTGCCGGTGGCGTTGTCCGGCGGCAGCAGGGCGAACTGCGCCCCCGAGCCGGGGGCGAAGGCGATCACGTGGCCCTTCAGCGTGTGCCCCGGGAAGGTGTCGACGGTGACCTCGGCCCGCTCGCCCACCGCCATGTGTGTCAGCTGGGTTTCCTTGTAGTTGGCGATCACCCAGACCCGCGGCAGCGGCGTCAGGGTGGTGATCTGGCCGCCGACGCCGACGTACTGGCCGGGGCGCACCTGGCGCTGGCCGAGCACCCCGTCGGTGGGGGCGACGATCTGGGTGTAGCCGAGGTTGATGCGCGCCACCTGCAGGGCGGCCAACTGCTGCTTTTCGGCGGCGGCGGCCTGGGCGCCCTGGGCGGCCAGCACGCCGAGCTGGCGCTGTGCGGCGGCGGCTTGCGCCCGATTCTGGTCGAGGAGGGCGCTCAGTTGGGCGCGGGCGGTGCGCAGCTTCTCGCCGGCCTCGGGCGACGACGAGCCCGTGGCCAGCAGTTCCTTCTGACGGGCGATGTCGCGGGTGTTCTGCTCCAGCTGCGCCGAGGTCGAGGCCACCACGGCCTGGGCGGCGGCGAGGTTGGCCTCCTGCAGGTCGTGCTGCGCCTTGAGAGTCAGTTCCTGCGCCTGCGCCGAGGCGACGGCCGCCTCGCCCTGCGCCACCACCGCGCGGTAGTCGTCGTCCACCACCTGGGCGATGACCTGGCCGGCCTTCACGTGGTCGAAGTCCTGGATCGGCACGGCGCGCACGTAGCCGCCGACCTTCGCCGAGATCGGTGTCAGATCCGACTGCAGATAGGCGTCGTCCGTCTGCTGCCAGCCCGGGGCCCCCTGCCAGCGGTTCCAGCGGGTGGTGACGATGATCAGGATGGCCAGCGCGACGCTGAAGACGATGGCCCGCCAGGTCCACTCCGGGAGCGACGACCAGTCGACGCCGCGCCGGGGGCGGGGCGCGCCGGCGGGTGGCGGCGGCGGCGGTGCGGCCGGCGGCGGCGGAGCGGCAGAATCAGTCGCCGTCATGCAGAACTCCCCAGACCGGGCGCAGCGGGGCCGCCCGGCCTCCCTTCCGTGACGTCATATTGGCGCCCCCCGCGGCGGTCGACGAGAGGCTGGGTTCAGAGCAGCTTTGCGTCGAGCGTGATCTCCGCATTGAGCACCTTGGACACAGGGCAGTTCTTTTCCGCGCCAGCGGCGAGGTCCTTGAATGTCGCCTCGTCGAGGCCCGGAACTTCAGCCGTGAGGGTGAGGGCCGACTTGCTGATCTTGAAGCCGCCGCCGTCGGGATCGAGGCTGACCGCCGCCTCGGTGTTGATCGCCGTCGGGGTGTAGCCGGCCTGCTGCATGGCGAAGGCCAGGGCCATGGTGAAGCAGCCCGCGTGCGCCGCCGCGATCAGCTCCTCCGGATTGGTGCCTTTCTCGTTCTCGAAGCGGGTCTTGAACGAATAGGGCGTCTCGCTGAGCACGCCGGAATCGGTGGTCAGGTCGCCGTCGCCGTCGCGACCGGTGCCGCGCCACGCGGCCTTGGCCTTGCGGATCATGATCTTGTTCCTCTCGGGGTCGTGGGGTTCACGCCGCGAGGGTAGGCAAGGCGCAGCCTGCGTCTTGCACGGGACCATCCTTGCCGGTCGTTTCCCGGCAGGCTCGATCTCAGCCGGCGCGGAGGCTGGCGTCCTCGGCTGCCGGCGCGCGCGCCACGGCGGCCTCGATGGCCGCGAACAGCCGGACGATGTCGATCGGCTTGCCGACGTGGTCGTCCATGCCGGCGGCGCGCATCTCGGCCACCTGATGCGTCATGGCGTTGGCCGTGAGGGCGATCACGGGCGTCGGCCGGCGCGCCTCGGCCGCTTCGCGCCGCCGGATTTCCTGGACGGCGGCGACACCGTCCATCACCGGCATCTGCACGTCCATCAGCACCACGTCCCAGTCGCCGGCGGCCCAGGCGTCCACGGCCTCGGCGCCGTTGGTGACGATGGTCAGGTCGGCGCCGGCGTGGCCCAGCAGGGCGGCGAGCACCAGGCGGTTCGCCTCGTTGTCCTCCGCCGCCAGGATGCGCAGCGGGGGGCCGGCAAGGGGAGCGGTCTCTGCGACGGCGGCCGCCGCCCCGGTTGCGGCCAGGCGCTCCAGCGGCAGGGATAAGGTGAAGGTCGACCCTCGGCCGGGCGCGCTCTCCAAAGCGATGCGCCCGCCCATCAGGGCCAGCAATTCGCGGCAGATCGCCAGGCCCAGCCCGCTGCCGCCGTGGCGGCGCGTGGTGGAGGCGTCCAGCTGCACGAACTTGTCGAACAGCTTGTCGCGCTGATCGTCGGCGATGCCAGGGCCGCTGTCGGCGACCGCCACGCTCAGCCAGCCGTCGGCGCCGGTCCAGGCGGTGACCTCGACCGCGCCCTCGGCGGTGAACTTCACGGCGTTGGAGACCAGGTTGTGCGCCACCTGGCGCAGGCGCGTGGGATCGCCCCGATACTGGCCCAGCGCCTCCGGCTCGATCTGCAGGTTCAGCGTCAGGCCCTTGTGCTCGGCCAGCTGGGCGAAGGCGGAGACCGCCGCCTGCAGGGTCTCGCCCAGGTCGAACGGCGTGGCCTCGATCTGCATCAGGCCGGCCTCGATCTTCGACAGGTCCAGCACGTCGTTCAGCACGGCGGTCAGGGACTGGCCGGCCTGGCGGATCACCGACAGGCGCTGGCGCTGCTCGTCCGACAATTCGCCCGCGGCCATCGCCTGCGCCATGCCCAGGACGCCGTTCAGGGGCGTGCGGATCTCATGGCTCATGGTGGCCAGGAAGGTGGTCTTGGCGGCATTGGCCTCGGCCGCCTCGTGTTCCTTGCGCCGCGCCACCGCCAGGGCCTCGGCCATGCGGTTGTCCGCGCCGATGCGCTTGGCGGCCGCCTGGTAGACATAGCCGAAGAAGGCCAGCACGCCGCTCAGCGCCAGGCCGGTCTTCAGCCAGGCTGGCGCGGGGCCGTGCGCGGGATGCTGGCCGGCGATCAGGGCGCCGACCAGGCCGCACAGCAGGGCCGCGCCCAGGGCGGCGCCGCCGATGCGGCGCGAGATCGCCAGCTCGTCGAGGCTACTCATGGCGACGCCGCCGATCACCGACATGCCGGCGATCACGGCCGTCTTCGTGCCGTCGTCGGCCAGGCCGATCGGCAGCGCGCAATAGGCGACGGTGTGGATGAAGGTGTAGAGGGCGAGGGCGCTTTCCAGGCGGTCGCCCGGGGCCGGACGCCGCGCGATCCAGTCGCACAGCGCCACGCCGCATCCGACCACCGCGAGGTTCGCCGCCAGCCACGCCAGGGCGAAGGCCGGGCCCAGGAACGCCCAGGCCGCGCCGGCGGCGAGGACGGTCAGCGGCAGGATGATCCTGCGGTCGCGCTGGCGGTAGGCGAGGACGTCGGTCCAGGGGCGCACGGGCTTGGCCATGCCGGAGCTCATGCTCCAGTCCCCACCGGACCTGACGCGACGCTCAGCACTCGGTACGCCCTCTCGCAGCGCGACCCCCCGAAGGCGGGACGGCACGGGGCGCACTATCCAAACGGGAAATGACCATAGGGTTACGGCGAGGTGGCGCCGCGTGAGGATTTTGGCGCTGCGGTTGTCAGCTGGCCAGGGCCTGGATCGCCTGCGCCCCGACCGCCAGCCCGACGACGCCGATCAGCGTCGCCGAGGCATAGGGCGCGCGCCTGGCGAAGGCGGCGAAGGCGCCGGAGAACCGGCGTTCCGCATGCCGCATGCCCACCGCCGCCACCACGCCCACAGTCACCATGGTCGCCGCCAGGCCGATCGAGAAGCACAGCACCAGCAGCGCGCCCAGGGCCAGCTGCTTCAGCTGCAGGCACAGCAGCAGCACGGTGATCGACGCCGGGCAGGGGATCAGGCCGCCGGTCAGGCCGAACAGGATCACCTGGCCGGTCGTCACCTGCCGGCCGGCGAACCGGCGCGCGATGTCCTCGGCGTGGGCGCGTTCGTGGGCGTCCGCATCCTCGCCCGCCAGCGCGGCGAGGTCGGCCTGAGCGTGCGCCGGGAGCGCGCCGTGAGCATGGCGATGATCGTCGTGGTCGTGGTCGTGGTCGTGGCCGTGCGCGTGGTCATGGTCATGCGCATGGTCGTGCCCGTGATGGTGGTCATGCGTGTGGGCGTGGTCATGATCGTGGTCGTGGTCGTGGTCGTGGTGCGCGTGCGCCCCCGGGCGCCCTTCGCGCCAGGTCCGCCACAGCATCCAGGCGGAGATGGCCACGATGACGGCTGCGGAGGCGAGCTGGAACCAGGGCTCGGACGTCTCCAGGTTCAGGTTGCGGCCGGCATAGAGGCCGCCCAGGGCGATCACCCAGACCACCAGGGTGTGCGACGCCGCCGCCGACAGCCCCAGCAGCACCGCCTGGGCCACGGTGCCGCGGATGGCGATGATGAAGGCGGTCATCACCGTCTTGGAATGCCCAGGCTCGAGGCCGTGCAGGGCGCCGAGAGTCAGGGCGCTGGGGATGAACAGCCAGAGGTTCGTCGACCCCTCGCGCAGCAGCTGGGCCAGGTCGGTCATGCCGCGGTGGCCCCGCTGACGGCGGCGGGCTTTTCCAGCAGCACGAACCAGGCGCCGTTGAACGCGCCCTCGTCGATCACCTGGAAGCCGGCGGCCCGCGCCATGCGCCGCCAGCCGGCCTTGCTGGTCAGCAGCAGCGAAAACACGTTGGCGACGGCGAACATGGTCAGCCCGGGCGTCCAGACCGCCATCAGGAACCGCCCGCCGGGGCGCAGCACGCGGAACGCCTCCTCGAGACCCTTCTGCTTGCCGGCCCCGAGATGGTCGTAGACGTGGGTCGAGACCGCGGCGTCAAAGCGTCCTTCGGCGAACGGCAGGGCGGTGAGGTCGGCCGACTGCACGTCCACGCGCCCCGAAAGGCCGGCGCGTTCCAGATTGTGCCGCAGCAGCTCGCGCCCGCCTCCGTCGATATACCCCGCGTCGAAGCGGTCCACGGCGACCACCCGGGCCGCGCCCAGCACCCGGCTGAGGGCGATGGTGGTGCGCCCGGCGCCGCAGCCGGCGTCGAGCACCAGCGGGGCCTCGCCGCGGATCAGGTCGACCATCGGCAGCACCACGTGATCGGGCCGCTGGAAGCCCTGCATGATCTGGTTGCCGGTCATCAGCACGATCGCCAGCGCCACGGCGATGAAGCCCAGCGGCCACAGCGCCGGCCACTGCAGCTCGATGACGATCGCCGCGGTGGCGGCGACCAGGGCGGCGATGGCCAGGCCGTTCATCCATCCCGGTCCCCAGCCGAAGTCATACCCGTCCTTCGCCGCCGGGCGGATCAGCCGCTGCACCCAGCCGCGGACGCCGGCGGACCAGGCCGAGGCGATCAGCACGATCGCCCCCAGCACATGGAAGCCGGCGAACAGCAGGATCGAGGTCGAGGCGATCTTCAGCTGCGGGAGGAAGATCATCATTCCGGCGCCGGCCAGGACGCCGGCGACGCCCATCAGCCACATGTGGCTGTGCGCGTTGCGCGGGCCGCGCGACGAGCCTTGCGGCGGGCCTTGGGTGTCGGACATGGGCCTCCCTCCTGACGGTCGTCAGAGATACTTGGCGAGCTGCTTGATCTCCCTGAGGTCGTCGCGCGCGTGCTCGCCACCCTCCAGGCAGTGCTCGATATGGTCGTGGATCAGCTCGCGCTTGGCGTTGCCGACGGCGGCCTCGACCGCGTGCAGCTGCTGCGCCAGGTCCAGGCACGGCCGCCCGCCCTCGATCATGGCGATGACCGAGCGCAGGTGCCCCTCGGCCCGCTTCAGGCGCTTGACGATGGCGGGATGCGAGGCGTGCTGATCCATGCGCCCATCCTATCCCCCTGGATAGGATGGGCAAGCGCGATGTTCAGCCCGCCGCGGCCAGCACCTCGCGGGTCAGCCGCTCCAGGCCGGCGATGTCCTCGCGGTCGTTGAAGGCCATGCCCATGCGCACGATGACGACGTGTCGCGAGGGGATGATCAGCACGTACTGGCCCTGGCTGCCGCGGGCCATGAAGCTGTCCGCCGGCAGGCCGGCGGCCACCCGCATCCGCTGCGCCTGGCCGTCGCCACGATTGGTCCAGAAGCCCGCGCCATAGCCGAACGCCTCGCTGCCCGGCGTCGGGCGGGCCGAATAGTCGACCCAGCCCGCCGGCAGGATGCGTTCCCCGCCGACCACCCCGTCGTCCAGATAGAGTTGGCCGAAGCGCGCCCAGTCGCGGGCGCTGGCCCACAGGTGGCTGGCGCCGACGAAGGTCCCGGCGGCGTCGAATTCCAGGGTGGTCCGGGTCATGCCCAGCTTATCGAACAGCTCGCGGTGGATGAAGCGCAGGGTCGAAGCCGCGTCGCCGCCGGCCTCGTCTCGGATCAGGCGCGACAGCAGCAGGGTATCGCCGTTGGTGTAGACCCACCGCGATCCGGGCGGGTCCTTCAGCCGGGCCTTCTCGGCGAAGCCGGCCATGTCCGAGGTATCGAACACCATGTGCGTGGTGGGGTCGAAGGCCACCGACAGGCCGTTGGTCATCGACTGGCCGATGTCGAGGCCGCTGGCCATGCGCTCGAGGTTGTCCGGCGTGATGGCGTGGCGGGGATCCTTCGGATCGGCCCAGGCGGCGACCGGCGCCGGCCGGTTCATGTCGAGCCGGCCCTGGCGCACCAGGATCCCCAGCAGGGCGTTGGTCACCGACTTGGTCATCGACCAGCCCAGGATCGGCGTGTCGACGCCATAGCCGGCGGCGTAGCGCTCGGCGATCACCCGGCCGTCCTTCAGCACCACGACCGCCTTGGTGGCCCGGTGCGGACCCTTGGCGGTCTCCGCGAAGGCGTGGTCCAGCGCCGCCTTGAGGGCCGGATCCGCCGGCTCGACGATCTGCAGGCCGGCGATCGGCGCCAGTAGCGGCGGGGCCGGCGGCGGCAGGTCGACGGTGGGGGCGGGCCGGCGCTCCGGATGTCCGCCGGGGGTCTCCAGGCGGCAGCCAAGGCCCGGATGAAAGGCGGCGGTGCGGCGATGGCCGCCGGCGGTGGTCACGGTCACGCTCATGGCCGCGCGGTCGACCTTGCGGACGATCAGCGGGCCGATCGGCCCGGCGCTGGGGGCCAGGGCGTCGCGGTAGTAGGCGTCGGGATCCTGGCCGCTGACGAACACCGCCCCGCACAGCTGACGCGCGGCGTAGCCGGAGGAGACGCCGAGGGCGTCGTTCAGGCTGCCGCAGGCCGCCAGGCCGGGGGCGGCGGCGATCAGGCCGGCTGCGGCGGGAAGCCAGCGACGCAGGGGGATGCGGGCGGCGGGACGGGCGGAAGGCATGGGGGCTCCGGGGCTGGCGCGGCAGGGCCGCTTGGACGCCCCTGCATGCCGACCGTGGCGGCCGCCCTCACGCCGAGTTCGAAATTCGGCCAGCCGATCCTGGAATGAAGCTTTCGGCCGCCGGGTCCGATGGCTGCTCGCTGTCCCCGGCAGGACCGCCGGACTGACGGCGCCACGCGCTGGGCGTCAGGCCGGTCTCGGCCTTGAACGCGCGGTTGAACGGGCCGAGCGAGGCGAAGCCGGCGTCGAGCGCAATGGTCAGGATCGGCACGGCGTCCTGTCCGCGGTCGGCGAGGGCGGCCCTGGCCTCGGCGATCCGGTAGCCGTTCAGGAAGCTGTTGAAGTTGCGATGGCCCAGCCCCTGATTGATCAGCCGGCGCAGGCGATATTCCGGCAGTCCCTGACGTGCGGCGAGCTGGCCGATGGTCAGGTTCTCCTGGCGATACAGTCGCTCCACGGCCATGGCGCGCTGCAGGTCGGCGACCAGCGCCAGGTCCTCGGGCGTCAGCGGGGCCTCGGCGGCCGCCACTGGGGAGGCGGGCTCCGCCGCCGCGCCGGCCGGTTCCGGGAAAAGGCTCGCGCCGCCGCCGACGCTGAGAAGAGACCAGGCGACCACTCCGGCGATGGCGGCGAGGCTCAGGGCCTGCAGCAGCGCGACCAGGTGCGGCGCCGCCGCAGCGGCGCCGAGGCCGTTGGCCAGGGTGTTGAAGACGATATAGCCCGCGCAGGCGCCAACGATGAACAGCCGCAGCCGCCGGCGTCGCTCGACCAGGTCGGCGCGCCAGGAGGCGAGGGTCTGAACCACGGCCAGCGTGGCGAACGCCAGGCCCGAAAGCGCCATGGCCGCGTCCGCCAGGCGGAAGGCGACGTCGCCACGCGCCAGCAGTTGGCCCTGGGCGAGGCCCAGGGCGGCGAGGGTCAGCCAGAGCCCCAGGTGCCAGGGTCTCGGCCGGAAGCCATCGTCGAACAGGCTGCGGGCGAACAGCCAGAACACCATGTTGTTGCCGGCCGTCAGCGCCATGATCGGCGCCGCCCACACGCCGAGACGGCCATCCACCCCGCGCGCCGTGCAGATGGCGAAGGCGGCTACGCCGAGGGCGAAGGCCGCCCCCAGGCGTCCGGCGATGACACGGCCATGGTCGCGCGCCAGGAGCCCCGCCAGCATCAGCAGCAGCACGCAGGATCCGCCGCGCAGCAGCAGGTTCGCCGTGGTGAGCAGGGAGGCATCGGCCATCACGCGCAGGTCTAGCACCCGCCGGCTTCGGCGGCCACGCATCCGCCCGAACGCGCGTTTCAGAAAAGTGTCGCGGCGCCCCTAGCGTCACCTCTGAAATCTGGGTACCGTTTTTTCAAATTCTGCGCCGCGTGGCGTCTCGGGTGGATCGCTGCGCTTGAACGCGTCGGTTCAAACCCCTGACAAAGCGCAGAAAAGCAGAGGCGCCCGACAATGGGGCAACCGCAAGACGCGAGTCTGGCGTCGCGCGGTCGTGGGATGGAAGCGTACCTGGAAAACAAAACGGCGTTCGCGCCGAAGGGGAGGGTTTGACATGTCCAGGAAAGTGCTGCTGCGGGCTGCCTGCGGCTGGATGGCGCTGGCCGGCGGGCTGGCGGGCGGCCTTGCGGCCAGGGCCGCGGACGCCGGGACGGACGCCAACGCGCCGTCATCCTCCGCCCCGGTGCTGGGCGAGGTGCTGGTCACGGCGCAGAAGCGCAGCGAGAACCTCGAGAAGGTGCCGGTGGCGGTCTCGGCCTATACGTCGAAGCAGCGCGACCTGGTGGGGATCGAGACCATCCAGGACCTGACCAACTTCACGCCGGGCCTGGCCTATTCCACCTCGCTGGACCGGGCCTATGTGCGCGGCGTCGGCCGCCAGACCAACAACCTGTCCACCGACCCCGGCGTGGCCACCTATTCGGACGGGGTCTACAATTCCAGCGTGGTGGCCGCGGCCGGCGACTCCCTGTTCGTCGAGCGGGTGGAGGTGCTGCGCGGACCACAGGGCACCCTCTATGGCCGCAACTCCGTCGGCGGGGCCATCGACTCGATCTCGCGTCGGCCCAGCCGGACCTTCTACGCCGAAGGCCGGGCGGTGATCGGCAACTACGGGACGCACAATGTCGAGGCGGCCGTGTCCGGCCCGCTGAACGACGAATGGCGCTTCCGGCTGGCGGCCTATCGCAATGAGCAGACCCGGGGCTATTTCCACAACGTCGCCGGCGGACCCAGCGAGGGCGGCCGAGGCAGCAGCTGGTACGTGGAGGGCCAGGTCGACGCCAACCTCGGCGAGCACCTGGATTTCTGGGCCAAGCTCAGCGACTTCGGCTACGACAATTCATACCGGGGCGGCAATTCGGTGGGGTCCTACGACTACGCCGAGTATCCGCCCGGCAGCCTGGGCCCGGGATCGTCGTTCGGCTTCACCCTGCCGGGGTTCACGGAGATCGGCTCGGCCACGCAGAACCCGGGCCTGAGCAACATCCGCAACTTCTCGACCAACACGCCCGAGCGGGCGCATCTGACCAACGACTACAACGCCGCGATACACCTGACCTGGCACACGCCGTGGAACGCCGACCTGAAGTACATCGGCGGGTTCAGCACCTATCGCTACGCCCTGCTGACCGACTACGACAATACCAGCATCACCTCATACCAGATCCCGACCAACCCGAGCCTGGTGTGCGGCGGCTTCGCCTGCCCGCCGCTGACGGTCTATCCAACGGTGATCTTCGGCTACAAGGAGAACAAGACCTACTTCAGCAACGAGCTGAACCTGACCTCGACGGGGCATGGCCCGCTGCAGTGGATCGTCGGCTTCTACCAGTACCACGAGCACTACAACCAGCCGGTGGACATCCCGCTGCCGGACCAGGCGCAGCTGGCCGCGCCGGCCGGGGCGCCGGCCAATCCCAGCCGCGACATCTATTACATCGACCAGAACATGCACGAGAGCTCGTACGCGGGCTTCGCCCAGGCGGACTGGTCCTTGAACAGCCAGTTCAAGATCACCGGCGGCATCCGCTACAGCCACGACGCCAAGAGCGGCGTGGAGCATACCCGCCAGCTGTGCTTCGCCCTGCCGGCCTGCGGCTTCGATCCGGCGGTGTATGGCGCCTTCACTCCGGCGCTCGACATCACCAGCTTCCTGATCGCGCCGCTGAGTGGGGTATATCCGGGCGCCGGCCCGATCACGGTGGATCCGAAGACCGGCGTCTATTCGCGCAACCTCTCCGGCGCCTGGAGCGCCTGGACCGGCACGGCCGGCCTGCAGTGGACGCCCACCGAACACGCCATGGCCTATTTCAAGTACAGCCGCGGCTACAAGTCGGGCGGCTTCAACTCCGGCACCCTGTCGCCCTTCCCGGAGACCCAGCCGGAGGCGATCGACGCCTATGAGCTGGGCGCCAAGGTGACGCTGGCCCGGCGGCTGCAGCTGAACGGGGCGCTGTTCTACTACGACTACTTCGGCATGCAGATTCCGCTGTCGACCCAGCCGCCGCAGGGGCCGGTGACGACGATCTTCGTCAACCTGAACCACGTGGTGTCCTACGGCGCCGAGCTGGAGGCGGTGTGGCAGGCGACCGACGACCTGCAGCTGCTGCTGAGCTATTCCTACCTGCACGCCACCATCAAGAGCGGCTGCTGCTTCGCCGACGCCATCCAGCCGGGCCTGGGCCTGCAGAGCGTGGTCGGGCAGACGGTGCCGGAGTCGCCGCGCAACAAGGTCGCGCTGAACGGCAACTACACCTTCCACCTCGACGCCGGGACCCTGACCCTGTCGGCCAGCTATATCTGGAAGGACCGCACCTACGATGCGATCTTCAACCGGCCCTGGTACCTGGCGCCGGCCTATAGCCAGGTCGACCTGCGGGCCAGCTTCACCGACAAGGCCAACCGCTACACGGTGATCGCCTTCGCCAAGAACCTGAACAACGCGGCGGGGGCCGACAACGTCGGCGCGACCCTGCTGGGGGCGGCCGCGCCGGGGACCCTGGCCTACAGCCAGACCATTGGCCTGATCCCGCCACGGACATACGGTGTTGAACTGCAATACCGCTTCCGGTGAACTGGAGGGCAAAACCACACAAGGTCGAGGAACGTCCGATGCCGCAAGACAAGCCCGCGCCCCGGCTGGGGCTGGGCGTGAAGCTCAGCTATGGCTTCGGCTCCGTCGCCTTCGGGGTGGCCAGCCAGGCGCTGTCCACCTCGATCATCGTGCAATACCTGAACCTGGCCGTGGGGATATCGGCGGTTCTGGTCGGGGCGGCGATCATGGTCTCGCAGATCGTGGACGCCGTGGTGGACCCGCTGGTGGGCCAGTGGTCGGACGGCGTCTCGACCCGCTGGGGCCGGCGCCACCCGTTCATGTACGCGTCGGCCCTCCCCTGCGCCCTGGCGTTCTACGCCCTGTGGCACCCGCCGACCGCCTGGGCGCCCATGCAGCTGTTCGCCTACATGGTGGCGGTGCTGGTGGTGGTGCGGATCTTCAACGCCATGTACGAGATCCCCTCCTCGGCGCTCGCCCCGGAACTGGCCCCCGACTACAACGACCGCACCGGGCTGCTGGCCTACCGCTGGTTCTTCGGCATCCTCGGGGCGACGGTGATGATCGCCTTCCTGAACATCGTCTTCCTGCGCCGCGACGCGACCCACACCCTGGGCGTGCTGAACCGCGAGGGATATTCGCAGTGGGGCGCGATCGCCGCCGTTGTGATCCTGGTGTCGATCCTGTTCTCGTCCGCGGCCACGCACCGGCTGATCCCAACCCTCAGCCCGCCGACGATCCGCAAGACCGGCGCGCGCGTGGCGCTGAGGGAATCGTTCGGCGCCCTGACCAACCCGTCGATGGCGGCGCTGATGGCCTCGGGCTTGATCTCGGGGGTGGCCGGCGGGGTGACGGCGACGGTCAATCCCTACCTCTACCTCTACTTCTGGGGCCTGCCGCCGCAGCTCACCGCCACCCTTGTGTTCGCGGCCCTGCCGGCCAGCATCCTGGCGACGGTGCTCGCGCCGATCGTGTCGAAGCGCTACGGCAAGAAGCCGACCATGATCAGCCTGTTCGCCATCTCGCTGGTGGCGTCGCTGGTGCCGATCACGATGCGCCTGACGGGCCTGGCGCCGCCCAACGGCAGCGTCTGGGTGACGGTGCTGCTCAGCGCCGACGTGTTCGTTGCCGGCATTCTCGGCCTGATGGGCTACATCATCGTCTCGTCGATGGTCGCCGACGTGGTGGAGGACCAGGCGGCACGGTCCGGCGTGCGCTCGGAAGGGCTGCTGTTCGCGGCCAACGGCCTGCTGCCCAAGCTGACCGGCGGCATCGGCGCCTTCCTGGGCGGGCTGCTGGTCACCGCCGTGCATTTCCCGGTCAGGACGCAGCAGGGCGCGGTCGACCCGCATATCGTGCACAACCTGGCCGTGGCCTACCTGCCGATCACCGCCGTGCTCAGCGGCGCGGCGATCTTCGTGCTGCGCTACTACCGGATCGACAAGTCGACGCACGAGCACAACCTGGCCACCATCCAGGAGGCGGCGGCGATCGCGGAGCTTGCCCACGGCGAAGATCCGGCGACGCGGGCCGCCGCCATCACTCAGGTCACCTGACCCGCATCCGGTCGCGCACAACCCAATGGCAGTGGACGGGGCCCGCCCCCCGGGCTAGCCCGGGGGCATGGATGACACGAGCGGGGCCATGACGCGCGGGGGCGCGACGGGCGGCGGGCGAGGCGGGCGAAAGTTCCAGGCCCGCCGCGACCTGATCATCGGCGTCGCCACCGAGATGCTGAACGAGCGCGGCGTGCGCGGCATGACCCTGGCCGACGTCGCCGCCCGCGCCAGCATGGTGACCACCGGCATCGCCTACTATTTCGGCCGCAAGGAAGCCCTGGCCGCCGCCTGCTTCGAGGCGGGGCTGGTGCGGCTGGAGGCGCTGGCCGCCGCCGCCATGGAGGGGGACACCGCCGAGGCGCGGCTGACCTTGTTCGTCCGCGGCTATTTCGCCCTCAGCGAGCGCATCCGGCGGGGCGAGGAGCCGGATATCCCGATCTTCTCCGACATCCGCACCCTGTCCGAGCCGATCCTCAGCCTGGTGCTGCAGCGCTACATGACCTTCTTCGGCAAGGTGCGCGACCTTCTCCGGACGCCCGAGCTGGCCTGGCTGCGCGCCAGCGCCGCGGCCGCGCGCACCAACATCATCCTGGAACAGATCTACTGGCTGCGCGCCTGGCGGGGCCGATACGACGCCGAGGACCAGGCGCGGCTTTGCGAGCGCATGCTGGACGTGCTGCTGAACGGCATCGCCGCCCCGGGGGCGATCTGGGCGCCGCGGCCGCTCGACCTGGAGCAGGCCATGACCCCGCGCCTCGGCGCGGCGCCGGAGGCGCTGATCACGGCCGCCATCCGCCAGATCAACCAGCACGGCTACAAGGGCGCCTCGGTGGAGCGGATCTCGGCCGCGCTGAAGCGCACCAAGGGCGCTTTCTATCACCACATCGAGGCCAAGGACGACCTGGTGCTGGCCGGCTTCGAGCGGACCTACGACGTGCTCAAGGCGGCGCAGAGCGAGGCGCTGCGGCTGGACGCAGACCCCTGGGTCAGGCTGCATTCGGCCGCCGCGGCGCTGGCGGAATTCCAGCTGACGCCGCGCGGGCCGCTGATGCGCACCTCGGCGCTGCAATCCCTGCCCGAGGCCCTGCGCGCGCCGGTGATCGAGCGCTCCGACCGCATCGCCCGGCGCTTCTCCGGCATGATCGCCGACGGCGTCGCCGCTGGAGTGCTGCGTCCGGTGGACCCGGCCGTGGCGGCGCAGATGCTGAACGCGGCGATCAATTCGGTGGCCGACCTGCGGCTGGGCGACCGCGAGCGCGAGCCGCGCGAAGCCGACCGGCTGTACATGGCGCCGATGCTGATGGGCATCCTGAAACGCGTGAATGTGTAGCCGCCGTGTGCGGCCGCGCCGGAACCCCCGCCGCGTTCGCGATTTCCTTCGGGCATAAGGCGGAGCGGGTCCGCCTCCTCTCGTGGAGGAGA
The DNA here is from genome assembly GCF_049446115.1 of Caulobacter sp. KR2-114. Lineage (NCBI taxonomy): Bacteria > Pseudomonadati > Pseudomonadota > Alphaproteobacteria > Caulobacterales > Caulobacteraceae > Caulobacter > Caulobacter sp. KR2-114. The sequence continues at coordinate 510,011 of NZ_JBMSEC010000003.1, read as the reverse complement.
GTCATGTCCATTCTCGCATGGCTGGTGGTCGGCCTGATCGCGGGCTTCATCGCCAGCAAGATCATCAACAAGCGCGGCGAAGGCTTCCTCATGGACATCGTCCTTGGGGTCGTCGGCGCCATCGTCGGCGGTTTCATCTTCAACTTCTTCGGCCATTCCGGCGCGACCGGGATCAACATCTACAGCATCTTCGTGGCGGTGATCGGCGCGATCGTGGTGCTGTTCGCCTACCACGCGGTGGTGGGTCGAAGGGTCTAGCGGCGTTGCTATGATTTCGATTCCATCGAAATCATAGCTGCATCGAATTCAGTATTGTTACGTCAAGCGGCGCCTCAGGGTCGGCAAAACCCTGGAGCGCCGTCTTGCTGTCCGTGACCCACCTGAAAACCCTCTCTGCCCAGGCCTGGCCGGCGATCGCCGCCCTGGTGATCCAGAACGCCCTGGGCGTGATCACGACGGCCCTGGTCGGGCGGCTGGGCGATGCGGCCCTCGCGGGTGTCGGCGTGGCCAACGCCCTGTTCTCCGTCCTCCTGGCGTTGCTGTTCGGTCTCGATGCGGCGGTGCAGACCCTGTCCGCGCATCGCCTGGGCGCGGGCGACGCCGCGGGCGCTGGCCGGGCCCTGCGCCGGGGCCTCATGGTGAGCGCCGGTCTGGGCGTGGCGCTGATGGCGGTGATCTACGGCGCCGCGCCGAGGGTGATGCCCCTGGCCGTCCACGATGTCGCCGCGGCGCGCGCCGGCCAGGCGTTCCTGGAGGGATTTGCGCCGCTCCTGCCGGTGCTGGGGCTGAACATGACGTTCGCCGCATACTGGTACGGCGTCGGCCGACCGGGGCGGGCGCTGCTGGTCAGCGTGGCGCAGACGCCGGCGCACGCCCTGCTGTGCTGGACCCTGTCGCTCGGCCCCGCGGGCCTGCCCGCGCTCGGGCCGTTCGGGGCCGGGCTGGGCGCCAGCCTGGCCGCCACCTTCGCCCTGGGCCTGCACGTCGCCCTGGCCTGGCGCACGCCGGGCCTGCGCCGGCCGCCGCCGGGCCGCGATCTGGGCGAGATGGCCCGCATCGGCCTGCCGATCAGCCTGCAGCAGTCGCTGTACTACGTCGGCCTCACCCTGGCTTTCACGGTGATCGCCCGGATCGGCGTCGCGCCGCTGGCGGCGGCCAGCGCGATCAACACCCTGGCCCTGGTCGGCGCCTTCGCCGCCGGAGGGGTCGGCACCGCCGCCGCGAGCCAGGTCTCCGCCGCCCTGGGGCGGGCCCAGCCGCGTGAGGCCGAGGCCTGGGGCTGGATGTCGGCCGGCTTCGCCGCGGCGATCCTGGCGCCGTTTTCACTGGCGCTTCTGGCCTTTCCCGAGGCCGCCTTGCGCCTTTTCCTCAGCAACCCCGCCACCGTCGCCCTGGCCGTGGCGCCGGCCCGCCTGATGGCGCTGAGCCTCTGCGTGACCGGCGTCTCGACAGTGCTGGGCTACACCCTTCGCGGCGCCGGATCGACCACGGCCGCATCGCTTCTCGGCTTCGCCAACCAGTGGCTGATCCACCTGCCCTTCAGCTGGTGGGTCGGGGTGAGGCTGGGCTTTGGCCTGACCGGGGTGCTGCTGGTGCTGACGCTTTCCGGCGTCGCCAACGCCGCGCTCCTGGCGCTGCTCTGGCGCCGGCGCTTCCAGGCCCGCAGGCAGGACGACCTGCCGCCCGTCGACCTGGCCCGCCGCATCGTGGTGATGGGTGGCGCGGGGGCCGGCAAGTCGACGCTCGCGCGACGCCTGGGCGAACGGCTCGGCCTGCCGGTGACCCACCTCGACCGTCTCTTCTACGGTCCGGGCTGGGCGCCGGTCGGCGAGGACGCCTTCCGCGCGCGTGTGGCCGCCGCGCTTGCCGGGGACGCCTGGGTGGTCGAGGGAACCTATCACGAGGCCGCGGCGCTCAGCCTGCCCCGGGCCGACCTGGTGATCTGGCTGGACCGTCCGACGGCCCTCAGGCTGTGGCGCACCTGGCGCAAGACGCGGATCGGGCGCATGCGGCCGCGCGCCGACCGACCAGACGGCTGCGACGAGGGCTTCGGCCTCACCTATGTCCGCACCATTCTGGCGTTCGGCGCGTGGACGCGGGCGGTCGAGGCCTCGGTCCGTCGGGTGGCGAGCCGGGCCACGGTGCTCTGCCTGCGCTCCGACCGGCAGGTCGACGCCCTGGTGGAGCGGCGGGTCGGCTGACGGGCGCGGGCGGGGGCGCCAGCGCACTGCGGCGGCTGCGGGCGGCTTCCCGACGTCAGGCGGATTGCGGCGTCAGCACCGCCCGCTCGGCGGCGACCAGCGCTTTCAGCCAGTTGCGCACGGCGCGGATGCGCGCGGTGGCCGCCACGTCGCGGTGGGTGGAAATCCAGAAGCGACGCGTCAGGCGAACGGTCTGCGGCAGCACGCGCACCAGGCCCTCGGCCATGAAGCACGGCAGCACGCCGACGCCGCCGCCCGCCGCCAGCATCTGCCGCTGGGCGCGCAGCGAGGTGGACGACAGGCGCGGCCGCAGCCCCGGGTCGATCTCCTCGAGATAGCGCAACTCGGGCGCATAGATCTGGTCCTCGACATAGCCGACCAGCCAATGATCGCCGAGCGCCTCGACACTGGCCGGAGCCGGACGGGCGGCGAGATAGGCCGGCGCTGCGAAGAGGCCGAGGGCGTAGTCGGTCAGCGGTTCGACCAGCAGACGCGGGCTTTCCGGCGCACTGAGGGTGATGGCCATGTCCACCTCGCGCTTCAGCGGCGACATCAGGCCGGGATTGGCGATCAGCTCAAGGGCGAGGCGCGGGTGGCGGCGGGCGAGGTCCGGCAGGGCGGGGGCCAGCACCTGACCGCCGAAGCCCTCCGGGGCGCTCAGCCGCACGGCGCCGGCCACGGCGCCGGCGGTGGCGTCGGCCTGGGCGCTTTCCAGGGCGGCGTTCATCGCGGCTTCGGCGACGCCGGCGCCGTCCAGCAGCCGCGTCCCGGCGGCGGTGAGCTGCAGGCCGCTGCGGGTGCGCACGAACAGGGTCGCCTTCAGGGCGCTCTCCAGGGCGGCGATGCGCCGGCCGACGGTTGTGGCGTCGAGGCCCAGGCGCCGCGCCGCGGCGGCCGTGGTTCCGCTCCGGGCGGCGGCGATGAACACCCTGAGGTCGTCCCAGTCGAACATCGGCGAGCTATGAGCTGCAGAAGTGCAGGTAGCAAGGTGGGAATTTGCAGCGGCGCGGCGGCGCCATGCGGTGCTAGGGGTTCAGGCCCATTCGAGGAACGCGGGAACAGCCATGCGCCAGATCAGCCATTTCGTCAGCGGCGCCTCGCTCGCCGGAACCTCCGGCCGCACGGGCGAAGTGTTCGATCCCAACACCGGCGAGGTCCAGGCCACGGTTGACCTGGCCAGCGCGGCCGAGCTGGACGCGGCGGTCCGCGCGGCGGCGGCGGCGCAGCTGCGCTGGGCGGCGGTGAACCCGCAGCGCCGCGCCCGGGTGCTGTTCGAATTCAAGCGCCTGGTCGAGGCGCGCATGGACGAGCTGGCGAGCCTGCTGTCGTCCGAGCACGGCAAGGTGGTCGCCGACTCCAAGGGCGATATCCAGCGTGGTCTGGAAGTGATCGAATTCGCCTGCGGCATCCCGCACGCGCTGAAGGGCGAGTACACCGAGGGCGCCGGCCCCGGCATCGACGTCTATTCCATGCGCCAGCCCCTGGGCGTGGTCGCCGGCATCACCCCGTTCAACTTCCCGGCCATGATCCCGATGTGGATGTTCGGCGTGGCGGTGGCCTGCGGCAACACCTTCATCCTCAAGCCCTCCGAGAAGGACCCGAGCGTGCCGGTGCGGCTGGCGGAGCTGTTCATGGAGGCCGGGGCCGCGGTCGGCATCGACGTGGCCGGGGTGCTGAACGTGGTGCATGGCGACAAGGTGGCCGTCGACGCCATCCTCAAGCATCCGGAGATCCGGGCGGTGAGCTTCGTCGGCTCCTCCGACATCGCCCACTATGTCTACGCCACCGGCACGGCCGAGGGGAAACGGGTGCAGGCCATGGGTGGGGCCAAGAACCACGGCATCGTGCTGCCGGACGCCGACCTCGACCAGACGGTGAAGGACCTGGTGGGCGCCGCCTACGGCTCGGCCGGCGAGCGGTGCATGGCCCTGCCGGTGACGGTGCCGGTGGGCGCCAGGACCGCCGAGGCCCTGCGCGAGCGGCTGCTGGCCGAGATCGACACGCTGAAGGTCGGCGTCTCCACCGATGCGGCGGCGCAGTACGGCCCGGTGGTCAGCGCCGCGCACCGCGCCAAGATCGAGGGCTATATCCAGATGGGCGTCGACGAGGGCGCCGAGCTGGTGGTCGACGGCCGCGGCTTCACCCTGCAGGGTTACGAGAAGGGCTTCTTCGTCGGCCCCAGCCTGTTCGACCACGTCAAGCCGAGCATGAGGACCTACCAGGAGGAGATCTTCGGCCCGGTGCTGCAGATGGTCCGCGCCGAGAGCTTCGAGGAGGCCCTCGAACTGCCATCCGCCCACCAATACGGCAATGGCGTCGCCATCTTCACCCGCAACGGCCGCGCCGCGCGCGAATTTGCCTCGCGGGTCAACGTCGGCATGGTCGGCATCAATGTGCCGATCCCGGTGCCGGTGGCCTACCACACCTTCGGCGGCTGGAAGCGCAGCGCCTTCGGCGACGCCAACCAGCACGGCATGGAGGGCGTGCGGTTCTACACCAAGGTCAAGACCGTGACGGCGCGCTGGCCGGAAGGCGAATCGGCCGACAGCGCGTTCGTCATCCCGACCATGAAATAGGGACCTTGCGGCGATGAGCTTCACCCTGAACGAGGACCAGCAGGCGATCTGGGACGCCGCCAGCGCCTTCGCCGAGGCAGAGCTGGCGCCCCATTCGGCGCGCTGGGACGAGGAGAAGCACTTCCCCGTCGACGTGCTGCGCCAGGCGGCCGCCCTGGGCTTCGCCGGCATCTATGTGCGCGAGGACGTGGGCGGCTCGGGTCTGGGGCGGCTGGACGCCTCGCTGATCTTCGAGGCGCTGAGCCACGGCGATGTCTCCACCGCGGCCTTCATCTCGATCCACAACATGGCCTCGTGGATGATCGACCGCTTCGGCGCGGACGACCTGCGCCAGCGCTACCTGCCCAAGCTGACCAGCATGGAGCTGATCGCCTCCTATTGCCTGACCGAGCCCGGCTCCGGCTCGGACGCCGCCTCTCTCGTGACCACGGCGACCCGGGAGGGCGACGACTATGTGCTGACGGGGGCCAAGGCGTTCATCTCCGGCGCCGGGACCTCGGACCTCTATGTGGTCATGGCCCGCACCGGCGAGGCGGGCGCGCGCGGGGTCTCCACCTTCGTGGTGGAGAACGGAACCCCCGGCCTCAGCTTCGGGGCGCAGGAGCGCAAGATGGGCTGGTCCAGCCAGCCGACGGCCATGGTGCATTTCGACGGCGTGCGCGTGCCGGCCGCCAACCGCGTCGGCGACGAGGGGCAGGGGTTCCGCTTCGCCATGGCCGGTCTCGACGGCGGGCGGCTGAACATCGCCTCGTGTTCCTTGGGGGGCGCCTGTCTGGCGCTGGAGACCGCGCAGGCGCACCTGTCCACCCGCAAGCAGTTCGGCCGCCCGCTGGCCGACTTCCAGGCGCTGCAGTTCCGCCTGGCCGACATGGCCACCGAGCTCGACGCCGCGCGGCTGATGGTGCGGCGGGCGGCGGCGGCGATGGACGCCGGCGATCCGAACGCCACCCGGTACTGCGCCATGGCCAAGCGCTTCGCCACTGACGCCGGCTTCGAGGTGGCCAACCAGGCGCTGCAGCTGCACGGCGGCTATGGCTACCTCAAGGACTACCCCCTGGAACGGATCGTCCGCGACCTGCGGGTGCACCAGATCCTGGAAGGGACCAACGAGATCATGCGCGTGATCATCGCCCGAGAGATGCTGAAATGAGGGAGATGCTGAAGGGATGAGCGAAGACCCCCAGGTCGACCCCGAGATCGTCGTCTCCCGCGAGGGCGCGCTGGGCCGGCTCAGCCTCAACCGGCCCAAGGCCCTGGGCGCGCTGAACATCGCCGTCATCGAGGGCATGACCAAGGCGCTGCTGCAGTGGCGGGATGATCCTACGCTGCACGCGGTGATGATCGACCACGTCGGCGAGCGCGGCTTCTGCGCCGGCGGCGACATCCGCTTCCTGGCCGAGAGCGCCGCCGGCGACGGCTCGGGGGCGAAGCACTTCTTCTTCATCGAGTACCAGCTGAACGCCCTGATGGCGGACTATCCCAAGCCGATCGTGACGATCATGGACGGGGTGACCATGGGCGGCGGCGTCGGGCTGTCTTGGACCAGCCGCTATCGCGTCGCCACCGAGCGCACCACGCTGGCCATGCCCGAGACCGGCATCGCCCTGTTTCCGGACGTGGGCGGGGGCTGGTTCCTGCCGCGGTTGCCGGGGCGGACAGGGCTCTACCTGGCGCTCACCGGCGCGCGCATAAAGGCGGCGGACTGCCTCGCCCTGGGGATCGCCACCCACAATGTCCCGTCGAGCGAGCTTGCGGCGCTGAAGCAGACCCTGGCGGCGGACGCCGAACAGGTGGAACAGGTGCTGCAGAGCTTCCACGTCGATCCCGGCCCGGCCCCGATCGGCGCCCTGCGCCATGAGATCGACCGCCTGTTCGCCCACGACCGCGTGGAGGAGGTGATGGCGGCCCTGGCCACTGACCCGTCGCCCTGGGCCAAGGACCAGGCGCGGATCCTGGCGACCAAGTCGCCCACCAGCCTGAAGGTCTCCGCCCGGCTGCTGGCCGAGGGGCTGAAGGCCGCCAGCTTCGCCGAGGAGATGGTCACCGAATACCGCGTCGCCTGCCGGGTCGGGACCAGCGCCGAGTTCCGCGAGGGGGTTCGCGCGGTGATCGTCGACAAGGACAACGCCCCGGCCTGGAATCCGCCGGACCTGGCGGGGGTCACGGACGCCGCCATCGACGCCATCTTCGCCCCGCTGGACCACGACTGGGCGCCGCTCTCGCAAGAGGTATCCGCATGAGCACCATCGCCTTCATCGGCCTCGGCAACATGGGCGGCGGCATGGCCGCCAACCTGGTCAAGGCCGGCCAGACCGTGATCGCCTATGACCTGGTCCAGGCCGCCCTCGACCGCGCCGCCGGCCATGGCTGTCGCATCGCCGCCTCCGCCGCCGAGGCGGTGGGCGAGGCCGACGTGGTGATCACCATGCTGCCGGCGGGCGCGCACGTGCGCCAGGTCTGGAGCGCCGATGTCATCCCTCACGCCCGGCAGGGGACGCTGCTGATCGACTGTTCCACCATCGACGTTGACAGCGCCCGCGCGGTGGCCGAGGCGGCGAGCGCGGCCGGCTTCCGTGCGGCCGACGCCCCCGTCTCCGGCGGCATCATGGCGGCGGACGCCGGAACCCTGGCCTTCATGGTGGGGTGCGCCGACGAGGTGTTCGCCGAGGTCGAGCAGGTGCTGACGCCGATGGCGCGCGCGGTGATCCACGCCGGCGGCGCGGGCGCCGGCCAGGCCGCCAAGATCTGCAACAACATGGTTCTGGGCGTGTCGATGCTGGGCGTCTGCGAGGGCTTCGCCCTGGCGGAGAAGCTGGGCCTCGATCCGGAGCGGTTCTTCGACATCGCCTCGAAATCGTCCGGCCAGTGCTGGAGCCTGACCACCTACTGCCCCTGGCCCGGTCCGGTGCCTACGGCGCCCTCGAACCGCAACTACGAGGGCGGCTTCCTGGCCAACCTGATGCTCAAGGACCTGAAGCTGGCCCAGGCCGCCGCCGCCGCCTCCGGCGCCAGCACCCCGCTGGGCGCGCAGGCCGAGGCCCTCTACGCCCTGTTCGCCGGCCTCGGCCACGGCGACAAGGACTTCTCCGCCGTGCTGCAGATGCTTCGGGGAAAGCTGGAGGAACTGGCTTAGCAGGCGCTGACCTGTGGCCCCTTCCACCATTCGCCCTTCGGCCGAATGGTCCCCCTTCCCCGTTTCACGGGGCAGGAATCGCAGCGGCGCGGCCTCTTCTCCTCCCACGCGGAGCGAAGCGGAGCGGGGGAGGGGGACCATTCGGCTACCAGCCGAATGGTGGAGGGGGCCTGCGAACGCGCCGGCCCTACCCTAGCAACCGCTCGCAGATCGCCTCGCGCATGGCCTCATCCACCCCCAGCACATCCGCCAGGTATGCATCCACCGAGCCGCTGCGGTCGGTGATCACCTTGAACGAGGCCTGCAGATAGTCGGGATGCACGGAGACGGCCATGCGCAGCGCCTCGGGGCTGGCCCGGACCCCGGCCTGGTCGCGCATCCAGCCGCCGAGGAAGCCCATCTTCCGCTCGATGCGGGCCTCGTCGTTGGTCAGCAGGTAGTCGGCGATCATGTCGTCGTGCGCCACGCCGGCCAGATGGTGGGTCAGGGCGCAGATCAGGCCGGTGCGGTCCTTGCCGGCCGCGCAATGCACCACCAGGGGACCCTCGCCATCGGCCAGGATGCGGAAATAGCGGCGGAACAGGTCGATGTGGCGCGCCTCGAAGGGGCTCAGCCGGTACATCGCCAGGCTGTCCTCGTAGAACCAGGCCGGGGTCACCTCGTCCAGGCCCCGCAGCACGTCCAGCCAGTCGTGATGCTCGGAGACCATGTCGTTCTCGACCACCTGGGCGTCGAACCCCGGCCAGCGCCTGGCGGGCTCGCGCCGGCGCTCCTCGGGGCGGCGCAGGTCGACGATGGCGGTGACGCCGAGGTCGCGCAGCCGGGCGAGGTCGGCGTCGGTGGCGTGCGCGTGGTAGCCCGAGCGGTACAGCCGGCCGGCCTTCAGCGCCCGCCCGCCGGCGCCGGCATAGCCGCCGAAGTCGCGGAAGTTCTCGATCCCCTCGAAGTCGATATGCCGTTGCATGACGATCGCTCTAGCCGAGTCCGGCCCGCGCGGCGAGGCGCCGGGGCGCGACTGCTGACACCTCGCTGGACGGGGCGCACGCCGCGCCTTAAGCGCCTAGCCGATATCTGAAAGGACAGCCGATGGCCTACGAGACCCTGATCGTCGAGAGCCCCGAGCCGGGCGTGACCCTGATCCGGCTGAACCGGCCGCAGGCGCTGAACGCCCTCAACGGCCAGCTCATGGACGAGCTGACCGCGGCCCTGGACGCCGCCGAGGCCGATCCGTCCGTGGGCTGCACGGTGATCACCGGTTCGGACCGCGCCTTCGCCGCCGGCGCCGACATCAAGGAGATGGCCTCCAAGTCCTACGCCGAGGTCTATGGCGAGGACTTCATCACCCGCAACTGGGAGCGCGCCTCGCGCTGCCGCAAGCCGGTGATCGCGGCGGTGGCCGGCTTCGCCCTGGGCGGCGGCTGCGAGCTGGCGATGATGTGCGACTTCATCATCGCCGCCGAGAACGCCCGGTTCGGCCAGCCGGAGATCAACCTCGGCGTCTCGCCGGGGGCGGGGGGGACCCAGCGGCTGACCCGCTTCATCGGCAAGTCCAAGGCCATGGACATGATCCTCACCGGCCGGATGATGGACGCCGCCGAGGCCGAGCGTTGCGCCCTGGTCAGCCGGGTGGTTCCGCTGGACCAGCTGCTGCCGACGGCCCTGGAGGCGGCGAAGAGGATCGCCGGCCTGTCGCCCAACGCGGTCAAGCTGACCAAGGAAATGGTCAACGCCGCCTACGAGACGCCTTTGCACCAGGGGATCATGCTGGAGCGGCGGCTGTTCCACTCGCTGTTCGCCTTCGACGACCAGAAGGAGGGCATGGCGGCCTTCGTCGAGAAGCGCCCGGCGAAGTTCACCGGCCGCTAGACCGCGATTCTGCGTAACGCCGGTCTCGAATCGTCTGGCGTCGCCGCGCGGGGTTGCTAGGTTGCGCGCCGAACGGGCCGCCCGCCGGCCGACGCCATGATTTGACCGTCAAGCTGCCGCATCGAGGCGGCGCCGGACGGAAGAGCGCGGCGCCGGCCGCCGATCTCCGGCCATCGAGGAAAGGTTGAACTGAATGCGATCCATGATCTCCGCCGCCCTTGTGCTGGCCCTGGCCGCGCCGGGTCTCGCCGTCGCGCAGACGGCCTCAAGCCCACCGCTGGGCGGGCCGCTGGTGCCCGGCGTCTGCCTGATGTCCGTCGCCGCGGTGGACGCCAACGCCAAGGTGGGCCAGGCGGCGACCGCGCGCCTTCAGGAACTGCAACGCGCGGCGCAGGCGGAGGTGAACAGCGAGACGGCCGCCCTGCAAGCCGACGACAAGGCCCTGCAGGCGCAGAAGGCCTCGCTCAAGCCCTCCGAGTTCGACGCCAAGGCGCGCGCCCTGCGCACGCGCGCGGCCGCCTTGCAGCAGAAGGCCAACCTGCGGTCCCAGCAGTGGGAGCTGACCCGGCAGAAGGCGCTGCAGCGCATCCACGGCGAGATGGAACAGGTGGTTCCGGCGGTCTACAAGGCGCACGGCTGCGGCCTGCTGGTCGACCGCAATGCGGTGCTCGGCGGCAACATGGGCAACGATCTGACCAAGTCCGTGGTGGACGCCCTCGACGCCCGCATCACCACCATCAGCTTCGACCTGGAGCCGCCTCCGGCGCCCCCGGCGCGCTAGCTAGCGACGACGGGATCCGCCCGGTGGGCGGGTCCCGGGCAATCGCGCGCCGCGCCGGTCGAAAATCCGCGTTCTTCAACGTATCCGCAACGGCTGTTCTGTTAGCTGGTCGGCGGAGCGGCTCCAGAACGGGGCCGATGAAGGATCTGGGGCTTGGCAGGCGAAGAACGCCCGGCGCTACCACCCGCGCTGCAAGGCGAGGCGGGGGACTATCTTCGGCAGCTGGCCGACGCCGGTCAGGACTGCATGTGGATTCTGTCCGTCGATGGCCGGACACGGTTCGCCAACAGCCGGGGGCGCAGCCTGCTGCAGGCCGCCGGCGGCGACGCCGAGGACTTTCCCATCGTCGATGTCTGGCCGGCCGAGAGCCGCGCCTCGCTGGCGCGCGCCCTGGCGGGGGCCGCCGGCGGCCAGGAACAGCGCTTCCGCACCTTCTTTCGCGACGACCAGGGCGGCGGCGCCTACTGGGAGACCCTGGTCTCGCCGGTGCGCAGCGACGGGGCGACTGTCAGCGAACTGATCGCCGTCTCGCGCGACGTCACCGCGACGGTGGAGACCCAGGCCTTCCTGGAGACCGTGATCCAGCTGTTGCCGGCGCCGCTGACGGTCAAGGACGCCAACACCCGCCGCTACCTGGTGATGAACCGGGCGGTGGAGGAGCTGATGGGAATCGAGGGTGGCGAGGGCATCGGCCGCCTCGCCGAGGAGATACTGCCGGCCGACCGCGCAGCCCGCATCCGCGGCGCCGACGAGGCGGTGCTGCGCGAGGGGCGCATGGCGCGGCTCGAACACGTCACCTTTCCGTCCGTGGGCGACGGCCCGCGCTACTTCAATTTCAAGATCCTCGCCACACACGACGACGCCGGGCCCCGGCACCTGGTCACCATCGGCGACGACGTCACCGAGCGCAGGGCCGCGGCCGAGAAGCTGCAAGCGGCGCTGGAGGCGGCCGAACAGGCCAGCCAGGCCAAGAGCGCCTTCATCGCCAACATGAGCCACGAGCTGCGCACGCCGCTGAACGGCGTGCTGGCGGGCGCTGAGCTGCTGGCCGGCGAGACCCTGTCCGATCGTGGCCGAGAGCTGGCGGTGATGATCCGCGCCTCGGGTCGCGCTCTGGAGCGTCTGGTCACCGATATTCTGGAGATCGTCCGCGCCGAGCGCGGCGAACTGGCGCTGGACCCGGCGCCGTTCTCCATCGGCGAGGTGCTGGACCAGGCCCTCGATGAGGTGCGTCCGGCGCTTGCCCTGCGCGGCATCGGCCTGCGTGCGGCGCTCGACCCCGAGCTGACCGGCGCCGTCACCGGCGATGCCGGGCGTCTGCGCCAGGTGCTGGACCAGCTGCTGTCCAACGCCGCCAAGTTCACCGAGCGCGGCCGCATAGAGGTGCGGGTCAACCGCACGATGGGCGAGCGGGTGCGCTTCACGGTGGCCGACACCGGCATCGGCTTCGATCCTGAGCTGGGGCCGCGCCTGTTCGAGCGCTTCTTCCAGGCCGACGAGAGCTATACGCGGCGGTTCGAGGGGTCCGGCCTGGGCCTGGCGATCAGTCGCGAACTGGTCACCCGCATGGGCGGGACGATCACCGGCGAGGGGCGGCCGGGCGAGGGCGCCGCCTTCTGGTTCGAGATCCCCCTGCCCGCCGTCGTCCCCGATCGCTGGGAGACGGACGCCGCGGGGAGCGGGGCGTCGCTGCCGGAGCTGCGCATCCTGATCGCCGACGACCACCCCACCAACCGGCGCGTGGTGCAGCTCATGCTCGGCGACCTGGCGCAGGTGGTGAGCGCGGAGGACGGCGCCCAGGCGGTGGACGCCTTCCGGGCCGCCCGCTTCGACGCCGTGCTGATGGACATGCAGATGCCGGTGATGGACGGCCTGGCCGCCGTGCGCGCGATCCGGCAGCTGGAGGCCGAGGCCTGTCGTCCGCGCACGCCGATCATCATGCTCACCGCCAATGCGCTGGCGGAGCACCGGGCGGCCAGCGCCGCGGCCGGCGCGGACCTGCACCTGGGCAAGCCAATCACCGGCCAGGGCCTGGTGGCCGCGCTTCAGGCGGCGCTGGCCCGGCCTGGCGAGGAGACGGACATGGCGCCGCAGGACGCCGATCTTTACCCGGCCTTCGTGGGTGGTCGTGCAGGGTCCCCCGCGTGAGAACCTCAGCCGCCACGACCGACGACTTCGCCCCGTTCGCCGCCGCCCCGCAGGGCGGGCATTCGAACGCCGCCGACCGCCTCAGCCGCGCCCGTCGCACCGTGGAGGGCCGCTTCCTGGAGGCCGGCGAGGTGCTGGGGCGGGCGGTCGAAGGCCTGTCGGCCCTGGTCGGCGCCCTGGAACAGCTGGCGGCGGCCGTCGACGTCGGCACGGTGGCGCAGACCACCGCCGAGCTGAACGCCGCGGCCGACGGCCTGATGCGCCTGCCCGAGCGGCGCGCGCGCCGGCGCGAGGGCATCGGTCGCATGAGCGGCGCTGGCCGGCGCCTGACCGGCGGCATCGAGGACATGCGCCGCAACCTCGCCTATCTGCGCGCCTATGCGATCAACGTGAAGATCACCGCGGGCGGCATCACCGAGGCCGGCCGCGAGTTCGGCGACTTCGCCCAGGAGATCTGCGACTGCATCGAGGCGGGACGCGGACAGCTGGACGCCTTCGAGGCCGAACTGCGCGCGCTCGCCGGCGCCTTCTATGCCGCCGCGGCCCAGGAACAGGCGCTGGCTGAGCATTGCGCCGGCCTGCTGCCGGCCCTGCCCAACGGCCTGCGCCACAGCGCCGAGGCCATGGCCGCCCAGCGCCACCGCATCGGCCAGGCCGCCGTGGGCGTCAGCCACCTGGCGCGCACCGTGCAGCGCAAGGTCGGCCAGGCGCTCGGCGCCCTGCAGATCGGCGACATCACCCGTCAGCGGCTGGAGCACGTGGACGAGGGCCTGGCCATGCTGGCGCAGGCGCAGGGCCTGGATGAAGACCAGTTCCGCCGGATGTCGGCCTATGTGCACGGCCTGCTCGCCGCCCAGCTGCGGGCGGCCTCGGCCGACTTCCACGCCGACGTCGGCCGCATCGGCAAGGCCATGGCCGGCCTGGCGACCGATGCGCGCGAGATCCTGCGCCTGCGCGAGATGGCGTTCGGCGACGATGGTCGTGGCGGCGGCTTCCTGAGCCAGCTCGAGAGCCAGGTCGGCCAGGCCGTGACCCTGGTGGACGACATGAGCCGCGCCGATCAGCAGGCGCGCGGGCTGGGCGGCGAGGCGGCGGAGGCCGCCACGCGGCTGGGCCAGCGGATCGTCGGCCTGCGCGACATGAAGACCGATGTGCAGCAGATGGCGCTCAACACGACGCTGAAGTGCAGCCGCATCGGCGAATCCGGCAAGCCGCTGGCGGTGATCGCCGTCGAGCTGCGCCTGCACGCGGGGCATATGGAAGAGTCGGTGCAGGCGGCGCTGGGCGGGCTGGAAGGCCTGACCGAAGGCGCCTCCGAGCTGTCCGGCGAGCGCGACGCCCAGATGGAAGGCGGCGTGGTCGCCGACATCGGCGCCAGCCTGGCCGGGGCCGCCGACCGGCTGCGCCAGGCGGGCGAGGCCGTCGAGACCGATCTCGAGCAGCTGGCCCGGCAGGGCGACGCCGTGGTCGAGGCGCTGAACGCGGCGGTGGCGCGCATGGACTTCCAGCGCGAGATCGGCGCGGCCATCGACGCCGCCGCCGAGGCCTTCGACCGGCGGGCCGACGGCCTGATCCACGTGGAAGACCTCGAGGCCCCGCTCGGCGACCTGCTGGAGCGCCTGGCCAGGCGCTACACCATGGCCCAGGAACGCGAGACCCACGCCAGCTTCACCGCCGGACTGACCTTCGCGACCGTGGATCTGGCGGCGCCGGCCGCCGAGACCGACGAGGACGTGCTGTTCTGATATCCACTGTCATCCCGGAATTCGCACAGCGAATATCGGGGACCGCGGCAGGCGCTGTTGTTCGTGGAAATGACTGGGCGATCGGCGCTTCCAGCGGTCCCGGATAAGGCGCTGGCGCGCCTTTCCGGGATGACAGAGGGAAATAGGGCCCCAGGCGGCTAACGCGCGGCCGCCATCCGCAGCATCTCGGGGGCGATCTGGGACAGGGCCACCACCCGGTCGACGCAGCCCAGCGCGATGGCTTCCTTGGGCATGCCGAACACCACCGAGGTGGCTTCGTCCTGGGCGATGGTGCGGGCGCCGGCCTGCTTCATCTCCTGCATCCCGCGCGCGCCGTCGTCGCCCATGCCGGTCATGATCACGCCGATGGCGTTGGCGCCGGCGGAGCGGGCGGCGGAGCGGAACAGGACGTCCACGGAGGGTCGGTGGCGCGAGACCAGCGGGCCCGGCCTGACCGAGACATAGTAGTTGGCGCCGCTGCGCTCGATCATGGTGTGCAGGTTGCCGGGGGCGATCAGCACCCGGCCGCGCAGGATGGCGTCGCCGTCGGCGGCCTCCTTGACGTCGACCTCGCACAGGCTGTCGAGCCGCTTGGCGAACGAGGCGGTGAACTTCTCGGGCATGTGCTGCACGATGACGATGCCGGGGGCCGCCGAGGGCAGGGCTTCCAGCACCTGGCGCAGCGACTCCGTGCCGCCGGTGGAGGCGCCGATGGCGATGATGCTCTCGGTGGTGCGCGCCATGGCCCGGCCGCTGGGCGGCGGCAGCATGGCGTCGGCGCTGAGCTTCTTCTCCGGCTCGCGCACGCCCGGGCTCAGGTTGGCGCGCGGCGAGGGCGCGTCGAGCACCGGGGGGGCGTGGCGACGGCCCTGGATGCGGGCGCCGGCGGCGGCCTTCACCGCGTCGCAGATGCGGATGCGCGATTCCGCCAGCGCCTCGGCGACCCCGACCTTGGGCTTCAGGATGATGTCGACGGCGCCCGCCTCCAGCGCCTGCATCAGGGTTTCCGAGCCCGCCTCGGTCAGCGACGAGCACATCACCACCGGCACCGGGTGCTGGCTCATCAGCTTGCGCAGGAAGGTGATGCCGTCCATCCGCGGCATCTCGACGTCCAGGGTGATGACGTCCGGAATCTCGTCGCGGATGCGCCGGGCGGCCACGAACGGATCGGAGGCGACGCCCAGCACCTCGATCTGCGGGTCCGAATTCAGCACGTCGGCCAGCGTCTGGCGGACGGTGGCGGAATCGTCGACGACCAGGACGCGGATCTTGCGGGGTGGCACGGGGCTCTAGGCTCGCTGGAACACGGTGTTGGCGATCTGCGTCACCGGCAGGTCCAGGCCGACGATGGATTCCGAGTGGCCGAGGAACAAGTATCCACCCGGTCGCAGGTGCGAGCAGAGCCGCGACAAGACCGCCGCCTGCGTCGGCTTGTCGAAATAGATCAGGATGTTGCGGCAGAAGATCAGGTCCATGTCGCGATCGACCGGGTACTGATCGTCCATCAGGTTCAGCCGCGCGAAGGTCAGGTGCGAACGCAGCTCGGGCGCGATGCGCACCTCGGGCCGACGGGGATCGCGCGCGCGCATCACGTAGCGGCGGCGCAGCTCCATCTCCACCGGCTCGATCATCGCGGCGGGGAACACCCCGGCGATGGCCTGCCCCAGGACCTCGGTGCACAGGTCGGTGCAGAGGATCGAATAGTCCTGCCGGGTGCTGGCGCGGCTTTCCTCCAGCACCATGGCCAGGGTGTAGGGCTCGGCGCCGGTGGAGCAGGCCGAACTCCAGGCCTTGATCTCGCGGCGGCCGGTGCGGGCCAGGGCGGGCAGGGCGCTGGACGCCAGGAAGCGGAAGTGCGCCGGCTCGCGGAAGAACTCAGTCTTGTTGGTGGTGACGGCGTCGATCAGGTGGATGATCTCGCTGTCCATGCCGCCTTCATCGAACAGGTAGCGGCAGTAGCCGTTCAGCGAGTCGATGCGGGTGGCGCGCATGCGCCGCCGCAGCCGGCCCTCGAGCATGGTGCGCTTGGACGTCGGCATCTTGATGCCGCTGTAGCCGTGGATGAACTCGGCCAGGCGGCGGAAGTTCTTGCCGCTCAGCTGGTCGAGGCGGGCGGGCTCCTCCTCGCGCCGGCGACGGCTCGACGCGACGGGTTCGGCGATGTCCTCGGCGAGGGCGGGCTGACCCATCAGGCGTACTCCCGGAAGTCCTGGTCGTCGGCGTCGGGGCCACCCTGGGCGAGGTCGAGGGCGAAGCCCTTGGCCTTGGCCTGCTGCACGGCGACCGTGGCCTTGGCGACGGCGGGGGACTTGCGGATCGAAGGGGTCTTGAGCGGCGCGGCCGGGCGGCGGGCGGGAGCCCGGCGCTGGGACCCGGCGGTGTCGGTTCGGAAATAGGCGATGGAGGCCTGCAGTTCCTCGGCCTGGGCGGCGAGCTCCTCGGAGGTGGCGCTCATCTCCTCGGAGGCGGAGGCGTTCTGCTGGGTGACCTTGTCGAGCTGCTGGATGGCCTCGTTGATCTGGCTGGCGCCGATGTCCTGCTCGCGGCAGGCGGCGCTGATCTCGGCCACCAGCTCGGCGGTCTTGCGGATGTCGGGCACCAGGGAGGACAGCATCTCGCCGGCCGACTGGGCGGCCTTGACGGTCTCGGAGGAGACGGCGCTGATCTCGGCGGAGGCGGTCTGCGAGCGCTCGGCCAGCTTGCGCACCTCGGAGGCGACGACGGCGAAGCCCTTGCCATGCTCGCCGGCGCGGGCGGCTTCCACGGCGGCGTTGAGGGCCAGCAGGTCGGTCTGGCGGGCGATCTCCTGCACGATGGTGATCTTCTCGGCGATGGTCTGCATGGCGCTGACGGCGCGGGCGACGGCCTCGCCGGAGACCTCGGCGTCCTTGGCCGACTGACGGGCGATCTTCTCGGTCTGCGCCGCGTTGTCGGCGTTCTGCTTGATGTTCGCCGCCATCTCTTCCATGGCCGCCGACGCCTCTTCCGCCGCCGAGGCCTGTTCGGTGGCGCCCTGGCTGACCTGTTCCGAGGCCGAGGACAGCTGCTGGCTGCCCGACGACACGTTCTCCGAGGCGCTCGCCGCCTCGGTGACCACGTTGCTCAGGCGCTCGAGCATGCGCTTCAGGGCCAGGCCCATGGTGTCCCTGTCGGACTGCACCTTGGCGGTCACCGTCAGGTCGCCGTCGGCGATCTTGTCGGCCAGTTCGGCCGAGCCGCGCAGGCTGGCGACCATGCGCTGCAGGGCCAGGCCCATGCTGTCCTTGTCCGACTGCGGCCGGACCTCGACGCCGAGGTCGCCGTCGGCGACCTTGTCGGCCAGCTGGGCGGTGGCGCGCAGATTCTCGATCATCTGCTTCAGCGAGTGGCCCAGCACGTCCTTGTCCGACAGCGGCTTGGCGTCGGCGCTCAGGTCGCCCTTGGCCACGGTGTCGGCGAGGGCCGCCGTGGCGCGCAGGTTGGCGGTCATGCGGTTGACCGTGTCGACCAGGTCCTTGACCTCATCGTTGGACGTGACCTTCACCTCCTGGTTCAGGTCGCCGATGGCCACGGCGTCGGCCAGCATGCCGATGCGGCCAAGGCCGCGCGACACGGTGAGGCCGATCCAGGCGGCCGCGGCGCCCGCCAGGGCAAGGGACGCCAGGGCCAGGCTGATCAGGATCGCGCGGGTTCGGCCATAGTCGGCCGCCGCCTTCGCGGTGGCGTCCTGGACCACCTGCTGCTCGTGGGCGTGCAGCGCGGTCATGGCCTTGTCCATGTGGTCGGCGGCAGTGTGCAATTCGCCGTGCGAGACGGCGACGGCTTCCGCCGTCTTGTTCTGCATGCCGAACTCGCGCAGGTGGGTGTCGGCGGTGACGAATTCCCCCCAGCTGGAGCGCAGACCTTCCCAGGACGGCTTGCCAGCCTCCGAGACGGTCGCTTCCGTCTGGTCCAGCAGCGTCTGGAAGCTTGCGCGCCAGCGCAGCGCCTCATCGTTGTACTTGGCGTTGTCCTCGGCCTTGGAGCTGAGCATCAGGTTCTTCTCGGCCCGGATCATCTCCAGCTGCATGATGTTCAGCTTGTCCGCCGCAAGCTGCTTGCTGACCGGACCCGTAAGAATGCCGTTCAGCGAAGTGTTCATCGATCCCAGGCTGGCGACCCCAAAGCCGGCCGCGGCGAGCAGCAGGATGATCATCAGGCCGAAGGCGAGACCGAGTTTCAGTTTGATCGTGAAGCGCATGAAGGCGGTGGTCCTGTGGGCCCGTTCTGGGCCGGATTGGCGGTTGAGGAGAGCTGACCCGGGGGTCAGGCGTAGTCGCGGAAGTCCTGGTCGTCGGCGTCGGGGCCGCCCTGGGCGAGGTCGAGGGCGAAGCCCTTGGCCTTGGCCTGCTGCATGGCGACCGTGGCCTTGGCGACGGCGGGGGACTTGCGGATCGAAGGGGTCTTGAGCGGCGCGGCCGGGCGGCGGGCGGGAGCCCGGCGCTGGGACCCGGCGCTGTCGGTTCGGAAATAGGCGATGGAGGCCTGCAGTTCCTCGGCCTGGGCGGCGAGCTCCTCGGATGTGGCGCTCATCTCCTCGGAGGCGGAGGCGTTCTGCTGGGTGACCTTGTCGAGCTGCTGGATGGCCTCGTTGATCTGGCTGGCGCCGATGTCCTGCTCGCGGCAGGCGGCGCTGATCTCGGCCACCAGTTCGGCGGTCTTGCGGATGTCGGGCACCAGGGAGGACAGCATCTCGCCGGCCGACTGGGCGGCCTTGACGGTCTCGGAGGAGACGGCGCTGATCTCGGCGGAGGCGGTCTGCGAGCGCTCGGCCAGCTTGCGCACCTCGGAGGCGACGACGGCGAAGCCCTTGCCGTGCTCGCCGGCGCGGGCGGCTTCCACGGCGGCGTTGAGGGCCAGCAGGTCGGTCTGGCGGGCGATCTCCTGCACGATGGTGATCTTCTCGGCGATGGTCTGCATGGCGCTGACGGCGCGGGCCACGGCCTCGCCGGAGACCTCTGCGTCCTTGGCCGACTGACGGGCGATCTTCTCGGTCTGCGCCGCGTTGTCGGCGTTCTGCTTGATGTTCGCCGCCATCTCTTCCATCGAGGCGGAGGCTTCCTCGGCCGCGGAGGCCTGCTCCGTCGCCCCCTGGCTGACCTGCTCGGACGTCGCCGATAGCTCCTGGCTGCCGGAAGAGACGTTCTCCGAGGCGGACATCGCGTCCGCGACCACCGAGCGCAGGCGCTCGACCATCTGCTTCAGGGCGATGCCCAGGCTGTCCTTGTCGGAGAGCGGGCGCGCCTCGACCATCAGGTCGCCTTCCGCCACGGCGTTGGCCAGGGCGGCGGTGGCGCGCAGGTTGGCGGTCATCCGGTTGACCGTGTCGACCAGGTCCTTGATCTCGTCGTTGGTGGTGACGGTGACCTCCTGGTCGAGATCGCCGAGCGCCACGGCTTCGGCCAGGCCGGTGATCTTGCCGAGGCCCCGGCTGATGTTCAGGGAGATCCACACGCCGGCGGCGATGGCGATCGCCACCGAGGCCGCGAGCACAGCGATCAGGGCGTTGCGGGCATGGGCGTAGTCGATGTCGCCCTGCAGGTCGGCCGCCTTCACCTCTTCCTGGTCCATGTGGATCAGGTCGGTGGTGCGCTGGGTGATGGCCTCGACCACGGGCTTTTCCGCCGTCTGCATCAGCTTGGCGGCCTCGGCGTTCCTGTTCTCGGTCCCCAGGCGGCGGATCTCGGTGTCCAGCGGCACGAAGCGCTGCCAGGTGTCGCGGATGCCGGCCAGCTTCGACTTGCTCTCGGCGCTGGCGATGGCGTCCGACTTTTCCAGCAGGTCATTGAACGCCTTGATCTGCACGTCGATGGCGGCGCTCTCGGCGATGTCGTCCTGCGCGTTGTCGCTGATCGCCATCGCCTTTTCGCCCTGCACGATCTGTAGCAGGGCGATGTTCATCTCTTCCGCATTGCGCAGTCGCGCCACCGGGCCCTGGATCACGGCGCCCTCGGCGTCGTTGATCCTGTTCAGCTCGACGATGCCGAAGGTGGTCGCGCCGGCCAGCAGCAGCACGAGCATGCCGAAGGCGGCGGCGAGTTTCAGCTTGATGGTCAGGCGCATGGGCGGGACTCCAGCGGGTTCAGGCTGTGGCCATCGGGATGACCGCGCCGACGGCGCCGCCACGGGTCAGGAAGATCTGTTCGAGGTCGGGGACGACGATCAGGTCGCCGGCCCGGCGGGCGAGCCCGCGGATGAAGTCGCCGCGCCAGCGCAGCCCGACGCGCGGGGCCGGCTCCATCTCGGCGGGGTCGATCTCGGTGACCTCGTGCACCTTGTCGGTACGCAGGCCGATCAGGGTCGGATCGCCATCCAGCTCGTACTCGATGACGACGATGCGGCTGTCGATGTTCGCCGCGGTGCGTTCCAGACCGAAGGCGACGCGCAGGTCGGCCAGGGGAATGATCCGTCCCCGGAAGTTGATCACGGCGTCGACGAAGCTGGCGGCGCCCGGCACCGCGGTCTCGGCGGTCGGGTCGAGCACCTCGCGCACGACGCCGGCGTCCAGGGCGAAGGTCTCGCCGTCGAGGTCGAAGGTCAGGACCTGCATGGTGTCGTCCCCCATCAGCCCGCCGCCCGCAGCTGCGCATCGCGCTTCTGGCCGGCGGCGACCAGGTGCGGCACGTCGAGGATCAGGGCCACGGCCCCGTCGCCCAGGATGGTCGCGCCCGAGAAGGACCCGACGTCGGCATGGAACCGGCTCAGCGATTTGATCACCGTCTGGTGGTCGCCGAGGATCTGGTCGACCACCAGGCCGACGCGTTCCTGGCCGGTGGCGACGATCACCACCTTCTGGTGCTCGTCGGGCGCCGTGCGGGTGTCGAACAGCTCGCGCAGACGGATGAACGGCACCAGGCGATCGCGCAGGGTGATCAGGCTGCGGCCGGTGGAGCGCAGATCCTGCTCCAGGCTGAGCTCGACGCATTCCTCGACCGCCGCCAGCGGGATCACGTAGCGGGCGGACCCCACCCGGACCAGCAGCCCGTCGATGATCGCCAGGGTGAGCGGGATGCGCAGGGCGATCTGCGAGCCCTCGCCCAGCGTGCTGGTGACCTCGATGGCGCCGCGCAGGCCTTCGATGGTGCGCTTGACCACGTCCATGCCGACGCCGCGGCCGGACAGGCTGGTGATGGTCTGGGCGGTGGAGAAGCCGGGCTGGAAGATCAGCTGCAGCAGTTCGTGGTCGCTCAGCACCGCGTCGGCGGCGATAAGCCCGTTCTCTTCGGCCTTGGCGCGCACGCGAGCGCGGTCGATGCCGCGGCCGTCGTCGGTGATGGTGATGATCACCTCGGCGCCCGACTGGCGGGCGGCGAGCGCGATGGTGCCGGCGGCGGACTTGCCGGCGGCGGCGCGGGCCTCCGGCGTTTCCAGGCCATGGTCGGCGGCGTTGCGGATCAGGTGCACCAGCGGATCGGCGAGGCGCTCGATCACCGTCTTGTCGAGCTCGGTGGTCTCGCCTTCCAGCGTCAGGCTGATCGACTTGCCGGTGTCGCGCGCCAGGTCATGGATCAGGCGGCGGAAGCGGCCGAACAGCTGGCCCACCGGCACCATGCGCACGACCATCATGGTGTCGCGCAGCTCGGCGGCGAGGCGCTCGATCTCTTCCGATACGCTGCGCAGCAGCGGATCGACGCCGGCGCCGGCCAGCGACTTCAGTCGCGACTGGGCGATCACCAGCTCGCCGACCCGGTCCATCAGGGCGTCCAGCCGCTCGGCCGGCACGCGCACGGTCTCGCCGCCGCGCTGCGCCTTCTCGGCGGCTTCCGGTTCGGCCCTTTCGGCAGGCGCCGAGGCCGGCTGGGCGGTGACGGGCTCCGGCGTGGCCAAGGGCGAAGCGGCTGCGGCCACGGCCGGAACCGCCGGCGCCGACAGGGTCTCGACCTCCAGCTCCATCTCATCGATGACGAAGATGAACACGTCGTCGATCGCCGAACGGTCGTGGGCTGTGGTGAGGATCACCTCCCAGCCCAGGTGGCACTCGGTGGGGTTCAGGGCGCCCAGCGCCGGGACCTTGTCGGTCAGGGCCGTCACCTGGCACGCACCCAGGTCGCGCAACTCGTCGATCAGCGGCAGCGGCCGGGTGCCGTTCATCAGGGCGTCGGCCGGCAGACGGAAGACAATGCGGAAGGTGGTCAGGGCCGGTCCGGCAGGGGCTGCGGCCGGCGCCGCCGTCCCGCTGGCGCCGTCGACGGCCCGGCGCAGGCCTTCGAGCAGGGCCTCGCCCTCGGCGGCGGAGGCTTCGCGGCCCTCGGCCAGGGCGCGCATGTGGTCCTGGGCGGCCAGCACGGCGGTGACCAGGTCCGGCGAGGCCGGGACCTCGCCCTTGCGCACGCGGTCGAAGGCGGTCTCGCAATGATGGGTGAAGGCGGCGAGGGCGTCGAAGCCGAACATGGCCCCTGAACCCTTCAGGGTGTGCAGGGCGCGGAACACCGCGTCGACGGTGTCACGGTCACCCGGACGCGCAGCGAGATCGAGCAGGCCCTGCTCGATCTGCTCCAGAAGGTCCTGGGCTTCCTGGCGGAAGATTTCGACCGGATCGGAACTCACGCGGCCAGCACCTTCTTGACGATGCGCACCAGCTGCTGCGGGTCGAACGGCTTGGTCAGCCAGCCGGTGGCGCCGGCGGCCTTGGCCTGGGCCTTGATCTCGGCGTCGCTTTCGGTGGTGAGGAACAGGATCGGCACGCCCGCGCCGGCCGGCTTGGTGCGCAGCTGGCGGATCATGGTCAGCCCGTCCATGTTCGGCATGTTCAGGTCGGTGATGATCAGGTCGAAGCCGCCGGCCCCGGCCTTGGAGAGGCCTTCGACGCCGTCGCCGGCTTCGGCCACGGTGTAGCCCTCGCCGGCCAGGGCGATCTTGATCGCCTGACGGATGGAGGCGCTGTCGTCGACGGCGAGGATCGAGGCCATCAGGCTTCTCCCGATTGCGCGAGCCAGAAGGCCCGTTGCTCGGCGGTCTCAGTGAAGCCGCCGCGGTTGAGGGTTTCGAGAAAGGCGCCGGCCGCGGGGGCGGCCAGGGCGAAGTCGACGCCATTGTCCGTCGCGGTGCGCCGCGCGGACTCCAGGAGCTGGGCGAGCGTCAGGTCGACGGAAGCGTCCGGGGCCACGTCCACACGCACCGGGCCGCCGGCGGCGAAGGCTTCGCGCAACCGGGCGTGGGCGCCGGCGATGTTCTGGATCGTCAGGTCCCCGGCCAGGGTCACCACCGGCGCCTCGGGGCCGGAACCGGCGCGTGGCGCCTTGGGCGACGTAGACCGGGGGGCGCGGGACCGTGACGACGGGGACTTGGGCACAGGCGAAGCCAATGTCTGCGACGACCCTAACGGCCGACTGAGTGATGCCCTGTCGACTTACGGATTGGCCCACTAAGAGAAGGTAAAGTGCGACATTTTGGCGCGCGCGGGGGTCGGGAATGTGACGATTTTGTGTGTTCGGCCTAGCATTGGTTCGTTAATGACTGCGCACCTTGCTTAGGCAGGTGTGTGCATATTTCAATCAATATTGAATTGTGCCGCTATTCGGGAGCGAATGGGTGGCGTATCGGTGTTATTTCAATAAGCTTAACCGCAAGATTTGACGAAGATTACCCGGTGGTCGTTGAGTTCATCGTCTCGCAAAAGTTGCGAAGCGGCCCGTGCTCTTCCCTTCGCTCTCGCGACAAGTGGTAGCGATGCCGGTGGATCAACCGGTGCGTTTGTGTGCGCAGCTGCCGGCGACAAATGTACGCGCGATGGCGCGGTCGTCGGCCAGCAGGCTGAGGGCGAACAGCCGCTCGCGCCAGTTGCGCGCCGCGGCGGTGCGTCGGGCCAGCAGGGGCGTGGCCGCCGGATCGATCACCAGGAAGTCGGCTTCCTTGCCCGGCGCCAGGTTGCCGATCCGGTCGTCCAGGCGCAGCGCTCGGGCGCCGGCCAGGGTGGCGGCATAGAAGGCCTGGAACGGGTCCAGCGGTTCGCCGGCCAGCTGGCCGACCTTGTAGGCCTCGCCCATCATCGCCAGCTGCGAGAAGCTGGAGCCCGCGCCCACGTCGGTGCCCAGCGCCACGTTGACCCCGCAGCGGCAGGCCTGGCGCAGGCTGAACAGGCCGCTGCCCAGCAGCAGGTTGGACGAGGGACAGAAGGCGGCAGAGGCGCCGGCCGCGGCCATGCGCTTCAGGCTGTCCTCGCTGGCGTGAACGCAATGGGCGAAGACCGATCGCGACGTGACCAGGCCGTGCTGGGCATAGACGTCCAGGTAGTCCTTGGCGCCAGGGAACAGTTCGGCCACCCGGTCGATCTCGGCCAGGTTCTCCGACAGGTGGGTGTGGATCAGCACCTCGGGGTGGGCGGCGGCGACCGCGCCGGCCATGGCCAGTTGCTCGTCGCTGGAGGTGACGGCGAAACGCGGGGTGACGGCGTAGCCCAGCCGTCCGCGGCCCTGCCATGCGCGGATCAGGGCCTCGGTGTCGGCGCGGCCCGTCTCGACCGTGTCCAGCAGCCCGGCAGGGGCGCCGCGGTCCATCAGCACCTTGCCGGCCACCAGCCGCATGTTCCGCGCCAGCGCCGCCTCGAACAGGGCCTCCACCGAAGCCTTGTGCACGGTGCAGAACACCAGGGCGCTGGTGGTTCCGTTGCGCAGCAGCTGGTCCAGAAAGAACCCGGCGGCCTCGTCGGCGTGGCCGCGGTCGGCAAAGGCCAGCTCGGCGGGGAAGGTGTGGTTGTTCAGCCAGTCCAGCAGCTGCGAGCCCCAGGCGGCCATCACGTCCGTCTGCGGATAGTGGGTGTGGGCGTCGATGAAGCCGGGGATGATCAGCTGGCCCGGCAGTTCGGTCAGCTCGACGTCGGCCGACAGGGTCGGACCCCGTTCTGCCCAGTCGCCAAAGGCGGCGACATGCCCGTCCTCCACCAGCAGCAGGCCGTCGTCGTGGGCGACGATCGCCTCGTCCGCCGGGACCACCGAGGGGTCGTCGACGGCGTGCAGCAGGGCGGCGCGATAGGCCTGCCGGCTCATGCGTCGGCCAGGATCTGGTCGGCCTCGGCCAGGAACACCTCGTCGAGGTTGTCGCCAGGCCCGGCGCGGTCGATCACCAGGAAATCGCTCTCGGCCTCCAGCGCCAGCAGGAAGTGGTGCCAGACCCCCTTGGCGTAGTTCACGCCCTGGCTCGGCGCGGCGCGGAACAGGCGCACGGCGGCGGGGTCGAAGTCGCCCGCCGGGGCCACCGCCACCAGGTAGGGGCGCCCGTGCAGCGGCATGAAGGCCTGGCTACCGGCCGGATGCCGTTCGAACACCTTCAGCAGGGGCGGCTCGAGCGGCCGGGCGCGGAACAGGCTGACGATGGCGTGGCCGCCGCCATCGCCCACGTCCAGGCGCGCCAGGTCGTTATAGCGGGTGGTCCAGCCGTAGTTGATCGGCAGGCGCTCGGCGCGGTCCGACGCCTCGATGACGTCGCCGAACGAGGCGAAGGCCTCGGCGGTCAGGGGTTCGGGGACCAGGCTCCGGCTCATGGCGCCGCGCCGTCGGTTGGCGCGCCCGCCTTGATCCAGGCTCCCAGCCTGGCGCGCTCGGCGTCGGTCATGCCGGTCTCGTTGCCGAGCGGCATGGAATGGGTGGCCACCGCCCGTTCGTAGATCTTGTCGGCGCGCGCCTTCAGGCCCTGGGCGGTGTCGAACATCGCGCCG
This sequence comes from Caulobacter sp. KR2-114, assembly GCF_049446115.1. Lineage (NCBI taxonomy): Bacteria > Pseudomonadati > Pseudomonadota > Alphaproteobacteria > Caulobacterales > Caulobacteraceae > Caulobacter > Caulobacter sp. KR2-114. The sequence continues at coordinate 483,890 of NZ_JBMSEC010000003.1, read as the reverse complement.
TTGGGCGCGGCGGCGATGCCGGCGTGCGTCGGGTGGGCGGCGTGGCACATGACGCAGTGCCGGTCGACCAGCGTGCGCACCTCGGCATAGGCGGGGACCGGCGCCGCCGCCACCTTCGGCCGGAAGCCCTCGTTGGCCAGGGCGACGCCGATGAACACGAAGGCGCCCAGGGCCAGCACCTCGGGATGCATCCGCCCGGCGTTCTTCAGGTTGAAGAAATGCCGGATCGTCCAGCCGGCCACCCCCAGAGCGGCCAGCCACAGCCAGTTCAGCGGGGCGGCGAAGATCATCGGATAGTGGTTGCTGATCATGATGAACAGCACCGGCAGGGTCATGTAGTTGTTGTGCACCGAGCGCTGTTTGGCCTGCTTGCCGAGGCTCGGGTCGGGGGCCTGGCCGGCCAGGATCTGGGCCACAACCTTGCGCTGGTTGGGGATGATGATCAGGAAGACGTTGGCCACCATCACCGTGCCGATGATCGCCCCGACGTGCATGAAGGCGCCCAGGTCGGAGAAGATGCGCGTCAGGCCGTAGGCCGCGGCGGTGAGCAGCAGAAACCACACCACGCCGAAGAGGCGCAGGTTCTGGCCGACGGGCGAGCGACAGAGGCCGTCGTAGACCAGCCAGCCGGCGACGAGGCTGCCGAGCCCGATCGCCACCGCCTGCCAGGGGGCAAGATCCAGCTTGGCCTTGTCCACCAGGTTGATATCCGCGCCGAGGTAGAAGATCAGCGCCAGCAGCAGGAAGCCGCTGATCCAGGTGGTGTAGGCCTCCCATTTGAACCAGTGCAGCTCTTCCGGCATGCCCGCCGGGGCCACCATGAACTTCATCTGGTGATAGAAGCCGCCGGAGTGGACGCTCCACAGCTCGCCCGCGACGCTGCCGCTGGCCATGTCCTCGCGCGCCTGCCCGGGCGGCTTCAGGTGGCTGTCCAGCCACATGAAGTAGAAGGACGAGCCGATCCAGGCGATGCCGGCGGTCAGGTGCAGCCAGCGGAGGGCGAGATTGGCCCAGGCCCCGGCGTCAGACATCATCTCGGCCAGACTCACGCCCCCTGGTCCTCCGTCAGCTGCAGAAGTTCGGCGGCGAGCGAGACCGCGATCACGGCCGGCGCCTTGCTCTTCAGCGTGCGCACGCCCAGCGGACAGGTGAGCCGCGCCAGATCGCCGTCGCCGAAGCCGTCATCCCGCAACCGGCTCTCGAAGCGCGCGCGCTTGGTGCGCGAGCCGATCAGGCCGAGATAGGCGAAGTCGCCCCGGGCGAGCACCGCCCGGGTCAGGCGATAGTCCAGCTCGTGGCTGTGGGTGAAGATGGCGAACAGGGTCCCCGCCGGCGCGGCCTCGATGCAGGCTTCCAGTTCGTCCTCGGAGAGGATCGTCGCCTGGGTCCCGCCGGCCTCGGGCCGCAGGTCCTCGCGGCTGGCCAGCCAGTCCACGTCGAAGGGCAGGGGGGCGAAGGCGCGCGCGACGGCCTGGCCGATGTGGCCGGCGCCGAACATCACCAGGCGGGGCTGGGCGGGGGTGAACATCTCGCTGAGGATCCGGACTTCGGCCAGGGGAACCCGCGGGCCGTCGGCGGCCGCGGAGGGGGGGATCGCCGCCACGCTGCGCGCCATCGCGCCATCGTGGAAGCGGGTGGTCAGGTGGAAGCGTTCGCCGCCGGCGCGGGCCGTCTCGGCCGGGCCCAGCCACGCCAGGCTCTCGCGATCGAGGGTCTCCAGCAGCAACCGGACATGGCCGCCGCAGCACTGTCCCAGCATCGGCCCCAGCGGATAGTCCTGCAGGGCGTGGCGGCGGCAGGCCTGGGACAGCAGCCGGCGGGCCTGATCCAGGGCCTGGCGTTCCAGGGCGCCGCCGCCGATCGTGCCTTCGAACCGCCCGCCCGCCCAGACCAGCATCCGCGCGCCCGCCTCGCGCGGGGTCGAGCCGCGCGCGCCGACCACGCTGACCATGACCAGCCGCTCGCCCCGGCGGACGGCGGCGTGGGCGCTGCGGATCCACTGGGTGGCGAGGTCGGTCATGCCGCCCCGCTCCCCGCCAGGCCGCTTCGCCGCCGCACATCCTCGATCGCCGCCAGCACCCGCTCGGGCGTGGCCGGGGCGTCCAGGTCGGGCATGATCCTGTGGCCGCCGACGCTGGCGACGGCGTCGGTCAGGGCGCTGAACACCGAGATGGCCAGCATCAGCGGTGGCTCGCCCACCGCCTTGGACCGGTGGACCGTGTCCTCCCGGTTCTCGCCGGGGCCCCAGATGCGGATGTTGAAGGCGTCCGGCCGATCGCCGGCGGTGGGGATCTTGTAGGTGGAGGGCGAGTGGGTGGCCAGGCGGCCGCTGGCGTCGAACACCAGCTCCTCGGTGGTCAGCCAGCCCATCCCCTGGATGAAGCCGCCCTCGATCTGGCCGAGGTCGATGGCCGGGTTCAGCGAGCGGCCGACGTCGTGCAGGATGTCCGCGCGCAGCAGCCGGTGTTCGCCGGTCAGGGTGTCGACCGCCACCTCCGACGCCGCCGCGCCATAGGCGAAATAGTAGAACGGCCGGCCCTTGTGCGCCGCCCGGTCGTAGTGGATGTCGGGCGTCCGGTAGAAGCCGGCCGCCGACAGCGAGACCCGCGCCAGATAGGCCTGGCTCACCAGTTCGCGGAAGCTCATCCGCACTTCGCCGGCGCGCACGCCGTCCGGCGTGAATGCCACCTCGCGCTCGGAGCAGCTGAATTCCTCGGCGGCGAAGGCAGTCAGCCGCGCCTTGATCTGCCGGCAGGCGTCCAGCGCCGCCATGCCGTTCAGGTCGCTGCCGGACGACGCCGCGGTGGCCGAGGTGTTCGGCACCTTGTCGGTGCGGGTCGAGGTGATCCGCACCTGGCTGATCGGAACCTGGAAGGCGTCGGCCGCCACCTGGGCGACCTTGATGTTGAGCCCCTGGCCCATCTCCGTGCCGCCGTGGTTCAGGTGGATGGAGCCGTCCACATAGACGTGCACCAGGGCGCCGGCCTGATTGAGGTGCTTGGTGGTGAACGAGATGCCGAACTTGACCGGCGTCAGCGCCAGGCCCCGCTTCAGCCAGGGGTGTTCGGCGTTCCAGCGGCCGATCGCGGCGCGCCGGGCGCGATAGTCGCAGTCGCGCTCCAGCTCGCGCATCAGCTCCGCCGCCACCGCGTCGGTCACTACCTGGCCGTAGGGGGTGAGATCGCCGGCGACGCCGTAGAGGTTGGCCAGGCGCACGTCGAGCGCATCCTTGCCGAGGCTGAGGGCGATGGCGTCCATCGCCCGCTCGATCCCCATCATCCCCTGCGGCCCGCCGAAGCCTCGGAAGGCGGTGTTGGAGACGGTGTGGGTGCGCAGCCGGTGCGAGACGATCCGCGCGGCCTTCAGCGCATAGGCGTTGTCGGCGTGGAACATGGCCCGGTCGTTGATCGCCATGGACAGGTCCGCCGAATGGCCGCAGCGCGAGGCCAGGTCGAGGTCGGCCCCCGCCAGCCGGCCGTGGTCGTCGAAGCCCACCCGCCAGCCGATCTCGAAGTCGTGCCGCTTGCCGGTCATGGCCATGTCGTCGTCGCGGTCCAGCCGGATCTTCGCCGGCCGGCCGGTCAGGCGCGCGGCCAGGGCGGCGATGGCGGCATAGTGCACCGACTGGGTCTCCTTGCCGCCGAAGCCGCCGCCCATGCGCCGGACTTCGACGGTGATCAGCGCGTCGGCACAGCCCAGGGTGCGGGCGATGACGTGCTGGGTCTCGGTGGGATGCTGGGTGGACGACCAGACGTGCAGCTCGCCGGCCTCACCGGGGATGGCCAGGGCGACCTGGCCCTCGAGATAGAAGTGCTCCTGGCCGCCGATGGCGAGGCGGCCTTCCAGCCGGTGCGGCGCGGCGGCGATGGTGGCCTCGGCGTCGCCCAGGACCATCACCTGGGCGGGCTCGATCACGCTTTCCGCCGCCCGCGCCTCGGCGATGGTCAGCAGCGCCGGCAGGTCTTCGTAGTCGACGACGGCCAGGGCGGCGGCGGCGCGGGCCTTGGGCAGGCTGTCGGCGGCCACCGCGAACAGCGGCTGGCCGAGGAAGCGGACCTCGCCCTCGGCGAACATCGGGTCGTCGCCGGCGAACGGGCTGATGTCGTTGCGGCCCGGAATGTCGGCGGGGGTCAGGACGGCGGCGACGCCCGGCGCCGCGCGGACGGCCGCCAGGTCAAGCCGGGTGATCCGCGCATGCGCCCGGGCCGATTGGGCGACGAACAGGTGTGTCAGGCCTGGCGGCTCGGGCAGGTCGTCGATGTAGACGGCCGTCCCCGCCACGTGCCGCTCGGCGCTGTCGTGGCCCAGGGCCGCGCCGACCACCGGCGCGGGCTTCAGCGGGGCGCCAGCGTCAGCCATCGACCGGCTCCAGGTCGGCGAGACCGGGGGCGGCTGGCGCCTGGTCTTCCAGCAGGGTCTTGAGCAACAGGTTCTTCGCCGCCTGCAGCCGGTAGCCGGCGCTGGCGCGCAGATCGTCGATCGGCTGGAAGTCCATTGCGAGGCGCTCGGCGGCGGCGCGGACGACATCCTCCGTCCACGGAGCATCGACCAGGGCCGCCTCCGTGGCGCGGGCGCGCCGGGGCGTCGCCGCCATGCCGCCGAAGGCGATGCGGGCGCCGGCGACCCGCCCTTCCGTCACGGTGATGGCGAAGGCGGCGCAGACGGCGGAGATGTCCTGGTCGAAGCGCTTTGACAGCTTGAACAGGCGGAAAACCTGCCCGGCCGGCGGCTTCGGCACGATCACCGCCTCGACCACCTCGCCCGGCCGGCGGTCCTGGCGACCATAGGCCAGGAAATAGTCCTCCAGCGGCATCTGCCGGGTCGCCTCGCCGAGGCGCAGCACCAGGGTCGCGCCAGCCGCGATCAGCGCCGGCGGGGAGTCGCCGATCGGCGAGCCGTTGGCGATGTTGCCGACCAGGGTCCCGGCGTTGCGCACCTGCTGACCGCCCAGCCGCCGCAGCAGGGCGCCGAACGCGGGGTGCAGGTCGCTCAGGGGGCCGATCGCGTCGGCGTAGCGCACCGCCGCGCCGATGCGGATCGCGTCGGCCAGATCCTCCACCCGCGCCAGCTCGGCGACCTCGCCGACCGAGATAAGGTCGGGCAGCGCCCGGTGCTGCTTGGTCACCCACAGGCCGATGTCGGTGGCGCCGGCGATGATGCGGGCCTGCGGCCTCGCCGCCGCCGCCGCGGCGAACGCAGCCAGTGTGCGTGGCGCGCTGAAGCGGCCCTTCGGGTGGTCGATCTCCAGCGGTTCGGCGACGTCCAGCGCCCGCAAGGCCTCGGCCAGCGCGGCCAGGGCGGCCGCATCAGGCTGCGCGCCCATGGCCTGTCCGGCGGCCAGGATCGGACCATAGCCGGTGCAGCGGCAGAGGTTGCCGGCCAGGGCGTCCTTCAGGCTGGCGGTATCGGTCGGGGCGCCGGACTGCTGGTGCGCCCACAGCGACATGACGAAGCCGGGGGTGCAGAAGCCGCATTGCGAGCCGTGCAGCTCGACCATGGCCCGCTGCACCGGATGCAGCTCGCCGCCTTGCGCCAGGTGCTCGACGGTATAGAGCGCGCGGCCGTCCAGCATCGGCAGGAACAGGATGCAGGCGTTCAGCGCGCGCAGGCGCACGCCCCCGGCGCTGGCCTCGGCCAGCTCGCCGAGCACTACGGTGCAGGCGCCGCAATCGCCCTCGGCGCAGCCTTCCTTGGTCCCGGTCTTGCGCGCGTCGTAGCGCAGCCAGTTGAGCACGGTCGCCGTCGGCGCGACGTCCGCCAGCTCGCGGACCTTCCCGTTCAGCAGGAAGCGGATCGGACGGCCCATGGCTCAGCTGCCGCGGTAGGTGGAATAGGCGAACGGGCTGACCAGCAGCGGCACGTGATAGTGCGCGGCCGGTTCGGCGACGCCGAAGTCGATGCCGACGGTCTCCAGGAAGGCCGGTTCGGGCAGGGCGACCCCCAGCCCGCGGAAATAGGCCCCGACCTCGAACTCCAGCCGGTAGGCGCCCGCCGCCAGGTCGTCGCCGGCCAGCAGCGGCACGTCGACCCGGCCGTCGGCGTTGGTGCGCGTCTCGACCAGCACCGCGCCATCCCGTTTCAGGCGCAGCGCGACGCCTGCCGCCGGCCGGCCGTGCATGGTGTCGAGGACGTGGGTGGTAAGACCGCTCATGAGGCTTTCGTGACCGCGAGCCGACCAGAATCCGCCGACGCGACGGCAATTGCAACTTTCACCCCGCCTTGCGACGGTGCGCGCCCGATTTTTGCTTAGTAAGCAGCCCTGATGAGTTCAGACGCCTATCCCCGCGATCTGGTCGGCTACGGCCCGGTCCCACCCCACGCCGACTGGCCCGGCGGCGCGCGCATCGCCGTGCAGATGGTGCTGAACTACGAGGAAGGCGGCGAGAACAGCATCCTGCACGGCGATCCGGCGTCCGAGAGCTTCCTCTCCGACATGATCAATCCGGCGCCGGTGGTCGGCGCGCGGCACATGAGCATGGAGCAGATCTACGAGTATGGCGCCCGCGCCGGGGTCTGGCGGCTGCTGCGCCTGTTCGACCGCTACGACGTGCCGGTGACGGTGTTCGGCGTGGCGATGGCCATGGAACGCAATCCCGCCGCCGTGGAGGCCATGCTGCAGGCGGGGCACGAGATCGCCAGCCACGGCTGGCGCTGGATCAACTACCAGGACGTGCCCGAGGCGATCGAGCGTGAACACATGGCCCGCGCCATCGAGATCCACACCCGCCTGACCGGCGAGCGGCCGCTGGGCTGGTACACCGGCCGCACCAGCCCCAATACCCGTCGCCTGGCGGCGGAAGAGGGCGGCTTCCTCTACGACGCCGACGACTATTCCGACGATCTTCCGTTCTGGACGCTCGAGGCCGGCCGGCCACACCTGATCGTCCCCTATACGCTGGAGGCCAACGACATGCGCTTCTCCGGCACGGGCCTGAACACCGGCGAGCAGTTCTTCAGCTACCTGAAGGACGCCTTCGACGTGCTCTACGCCGAGGGGGCCGAGCGGCCGAAGATGCTGTCGATCGGCCTGCACTGCCGGATCGTCGGCCGGCCGGGCAAGATGGCCGGCCTGGAGCGCTTCATCCGCTACGCCCTCGGCCACGACGACGTCTGGTTCTGCCGCCGCCTGGACATCGCCCGCCACTGGCGCGCGCGTCATCCGTACGGGGGCTGACATGGCTTGCCCAGCGATTCTCCTCCCCCCCTGGGGGAGGGGGACCCCGAAGGGGGGGAGGGGGCTTCCGCTGGACGCCGGCGGTCGGTTCTTCGCTGGAGCCCCCATCCCCCGCTTCGCGGGCACTTCCCCCAGGGGGGGAAGAGAATGACTCCGGACCGCGCAACCTTCCTCGCCCGCTACGGGGGTGTCTACGAGGCGTCTCCCTGGGTGGCCGAGGCCGTCTGGTCGCGGGTGGCCGACGGGACGATCGCCGATCTGCAGGCCCTGAAATCGGCGATGGCGGACGTCGTCGACGGGGCCAGCCACGAGGCCCGAATGGCGCTGGTGCGCGCGCACCCGGAGCTGGCCAGCCGTGCGCGCATGGCCGACGCCTCGGTGCGCGAACAGTCCGGCGCGGGGCTGGACCAGTGCTCGGCGGAGGAGTTCGCCGCCTTCCAGCGCCTCAACGCCGGCTACAACGCCCGCTTCGGCTTTCCCTTCATCGTCGCGGTGAAGGGCCTGACCCGCGGCGACATCCTGGAGCAATTCAAGTTGCGACTTAACAACGACGCGGAGGTGGAATTCCGCACGGCGATGGCGCAGATCCACCGGATCGCCGGCTTTCGCCTGGACGACCTGGGGTTCGGCGCATGAGCCTGTTCGACGACCTGCGCGGCCGCTACGTCGACCTGGCCCAGCCGCGCCTGGGCTCGGCGGTGGTCTACGCCACCGATGACTTCTTCGCCGACAAGAGCCGGCTGATCAGCCCGGCCGAGCCGGTGTTCATCCCCGGCAAGTACGACGACAACGGCAAATGGATGGATGGCTGGGAGAGCCGGCGCAAGCGCACGCCCGGTCACGACTGGTGCGTGGTCGCGCTGGGCGTGCCGGGGATCGTCGCCGGCTTCGAGATCGACACGCGGCACTTCACCGGCAACTTCCCGCCCGGCGCCATGGTCGAGGTGTGCCGCTCCCGCGACGAGCTGCCGGGCGACGACGCCGGCTGGCTCGCGCTGACGCCGCGGCTCGACCTCAAGGGCGACGACCGGGCCTGGGTTGCGGTCGACCACGCCGAGCCCGTGACCCATGTGCGGCTGCACATCTATCCCGACGGCGGCGTCGCGCGGCTCAGGGTCTGGGGCCGGGTGGTGGCGGACTGGTCGACGACGCTTCCCGGCGACGTGGTGGACCTGCTGGCCATGGCCGCCGGCGGGCGCGGGGTGATCGCCAACAACGAGCACTACGGCCGGGTCGAGAACCTGACGGCGCCCGGGCGCGGGGTCGATATGGGCGACGGCTGGGAGACCCGCCGCCGGCGCGAGCCGGGGCACGACTGGGCGGTGCTGGAGCTTGGCGCCGCGGGGATCGTCGAGGAGCTCGAGGTGGATACCGCCCACTTCAAGGGCAACTACCCTGACCGCTGCTCGGTGCAGGCGGCGCTGACGGCCGACGGCGCGCCCGAGGCGATCGCCGCCGCCGCCGAGGCCTGGCCGGAACTGCTGCCGGAGACGAAGCTGCGGGCCGACCACGTGCACGTGTTCCGCGGGCTGGCGCCGCTCGGCCCGGTGCGGTTCATCCGGCTGAACATCTTCCCGGATGGCGGCGTCAGCCGGCTGCGCGTGCGCGGACGGCTGGCGGCGGGCGGATGACCGAGAACGCCACCGCGGACGTCGCCAGCTTCATCCGCGAGCGTATGCCGCTGACCGCGGTTCCCGGCCGGCCGGACCTGCGGCTGCATCGCGCCACGCCAGCCAGCGGCCTGGGCCGACTGGCCGCGGCCGACGCCGAGCGCTTCGGCTCGCCGTACTGGGCCTATGCCTGGGGCGGGGGATTAGCCCTGGCGTTGCATCTGGCGGCGGAGCCCGGGATAGTCGCCGGCCGGTCGGTGCTCGATCTCGGCGCCGGCTCGGGACTGGTGGCCATCGCCGCGGCGAGGGCCGGCGCGCGGTCGGTGCTGGCGGCCGACACCGACGCCTACGCCGTCCAGGCCATCCCGCTGAACGCCGCCGCCAACGGGGTGGATGTGAAGGTCGTTGCCCGCGACCTGACCGCCGGCGATCCGCCGAACGTGGAGGTCGTGCTCGTGGGCGACCTGTTCTACGCCCGCGATCTCGCCGAGCGGGTGACCGGCTTCCTCGCCCGCTGCCGGGCGGCTGGGGCGCTGGTGCTGGTGGGCGATCCGGGCCGGGCCTTCCTGCCGCTGGACCGCCTGACGCCGCTGGCCGAGTACCCGGTGGCCGACTTCGGCGACGCACCGGCGTTCGGGACGGCGCTGGGGCAGGTGTTCGCGTTCGACTAAGTTGGAGGGCGGCCGAACCCCTCACCTTCCCACGCGCCTTGCTGCCGCACGCCGCGCGGGCCCCTCCCTCTCCCTGTGGGAGAGGTGAAGGACTGGGGCGCCGCGAGCGATTGATCTTATTGATCACGCTGGGAAAACCACCTCTCCCGTAGGGAGAGGGAGGGGCCCATGGCGCAGCCATGGGAAGGTGAGGGGTTCCGCCGTTCGGCCCTGCTAAGCCGCAACCTCACGCGGCGCCGGCAGGCCGCCGGCCCGCACCAGGAAGGCCTCGATCTCGTCCACCCCGACCTGCCGGTTGAGGTCGGTGAAGACGTAGGGCCGCTCGCCGCGCGCCCTGGCGGTGTCGGCGCGCATGACGGCAAGGTCGGCGCCCACGTGCGGCGCCAGGTCGGTCTTGTTGACGATCAGCAGGTCCGAGCGGGTGATGGCCGGGCCGCCCTTGCGGGGGATCTTCTCGCCCTGGCAGACGCTGATCACATAGAGGCTGAGGTCGGCGAGGTCGGGGGAGAAGGTGGCGGCCAGGTTGTCGCCGCCGCTCTCGATGAAGATCACGTCCAGGTCGGGAAAGCGCCGGTTCATCTGGGCGATGGCGGCCAGGTTGATCGAGGCGTCCTCGCGGATGGCGGTATGCGGACAGCCGCCGGTCTCGACGCCCAGGATGCGGTCCTCCGGCAGCGCCTGCACGCGCGCCAGGATCATGGCGTCCTCCTGGGTGTAGATGTCGTTGGTGATCACGGCCACCGACCAGCGGCCGTGCATGCGCCGGCACAGCTTTTCCACGAGGGTGGTCTTGCCCGAGCCCACCGGCCCGCCGATGCCGACGCGAAGCGGTCCCTTCATGTGATGAAAATCCTTGTGGACAGGGTTTCGTGGCGCATGGCGGCGATGTCGGAGACCAGGCTTGCGGCGCCCAGGTCGTCGAGGGTCGAGGCCGCGGCCCGTTCGGCGGTGGCCAGCAGCAGCGGGGCCAGGCCGGCGATCACCGCCACGCCCTGGGTCTGGCCCAGCGGAACGAAGCGAACGGCGACGCTGACCAGGTTGGCGGCGAAGGCCTGCAGCCAGGCGGCCAACGCCGGCCGTAGCGGCACGCCCGCTGCGCCGCACACAGCGCCCACGGCCACCGGATAGGCGATTGGGCCGAAGAGCGGCGTCTGGCCCCAGGCCCCGGCGGCGATCAGGAAGGCCTCGCCCTGGCTCAGGGTTTCGCGGCGGCGCTCCAGCGAGGGGCAGAGCGCCTGCGCCAATTCGGCGACCTCGGCCAGGACGGAAGCGTCGCCCGCGGCGCGCCAGGCGGCGGCGAACAGCACCGCGTCGGTCCAGGCGGAGCCGAACTCCACCAGACCGCTGATCCAGGCCGTCAGGGCGTCGGGGTTCGCCACGACGCCGTCGACGATCACCGTCTCCAGCCCGTGCGAATAGGAGAACGCCCCCACCGGGAACGCTGGCGACAGCCAGGTCTGCAGGCGCAGCAGGTGGGCGTCAGTGATCATGACCGTGGTCATGCTGGGGGTCGTGATGGTGGTGATGGCCGTGGTCATGGCCGTGGCCATCGTGGTGATGGCTGTGATCGTGCGGCCCGTGATCGGGAGCATGGTCGTGGTAGGCGCCACCCTCCGGATCGAACGGCGCCTCGACCTCGGTGACCTCCGCGCCCAGGTGCTCCAGCATGTGGCCGATCACGGGATCGCGCCGGATCAGGATCACGTCAGCCTTGAGGGCGGCGGTCAGGTGCCGGTTGCCAATGTGCCAGGCCAGGCGCAGCAGCGCCTCGGGGCTGGCCGCGCGCACGGCCATCAGCGGCTCCGGCCTGGCGACCACACGCACGTACCGCCCGCGCCCGATGGCGAGGCCGTCGCCATCGCGCAGGTGCTGCGCCTGGTCGAGATCCAGCAGATAGGCGGCGCCCGAGGTTCCGGTGAGCACGATCCGGCGGCGGTGACGGCCGTCGTAGTCGAGCACGGCTTCGTCGACCGTCTCGCCGCTCCAGGTTCCGGCCGGCGCCACGCCGGCGATGGGGATGGGATTGGGCTGGGTCATGCTCAGAACAGGAAATAGCGCTGGGCCATGGGCAGCACCTCGGCCGGTTCGCAGGTCAGCACCTCGCCGTCGGCGCGCACGACGTAGGTCTCGGGATCGACCTCGATCACCGGGGTGGCGCTGTTGTGGATCATCGAGGCCTTGGAGAGACCCCCGCGGACGTTGCTGACCGCCAGCAGCTCCTTCTCCAGGCCCAGCCGGCCCTTCAGATCCAGGTCCATCGCCCGCTGCGAGACGAACGTCACCGAGGTGCGGGCCAGCGCCCGCCCAAGCGCGCCGAACATCGGCCGGTAGTGGACCGGCTGCGGCGTCGGGATCGAGGCGTTGGGGTCGCCCATCGGCGCGGCGACGATCATCCCGCCCAGCAGCACAAGGTCCGGCTTGACCCCGAAGAAGGCTGGCGACCACAGCACCAGGTCCGCCCGCTTGCCGGCCTCGACGCTGCCGATGTGGGCGCTGACCCCGTGGGCGATGGCCGGGTTGATCGTGTACTTGGCGATGTAGCGCTTGATGCGCGCGTTGTCGGCCAGACCTTCGCTTAAGGGGCCATCGCCGGGCAGGGCGCCGCGCTGACGGCGCATCTTGTCGGCAGTCTGCCAGGTGCGGATCAGCACCTCGCCAACCCGCCCCATGGCCTGGCTATCGGACGAGATGATCGAGAACGCCCCCAGGTCGTGCAGGATGTCCTCGGCGGCGATGGTCTCGCGCCGGATCCGGCTCTCGGCGAAGGCCACGTCCTCGGGGATCGACGGGTCCAGGTGGTGGCAGACCATCAGCATGTCGAGATGCTCGGCCAGGGTGTTGCGGGTGTAGGGCCGGCTCGGATTGGTGGACGAGGGGATGACGTTGCTTAAGCCCGCCACCTTGATGATGTCCGGCGCATGGCCGCCGCCGGCGCCCTCGGTGTGGAAGGCGTGGATGGTGCGGCCCTTCAGGGCGGCGATGGTGTCCTCGACGAAGCCGCTCTCGTTCAGGGTGTCGGTGTGGATCATCACCTGCACGTCGTGATCGTCGGCCACCCCCAGGCAGCAGTCGATGGCCGCCGGTGTGGTGCCCCAGTCCTCGTGCAGCTTCAGGGCGCAGGCCCCGGCCTCGACCTGTTCCACCAGCCCCTCGGGCAGGCTGGCGTTGCCCTTGCCGGCGAAGCCGATGTTCATCGGCAGGCCCTCGGCCGCCTCGATCATCCGCGCCAGATGCCAGGCGCCCGGCGTGCAGGTGGTGGCGTTGGTCCCGGTGGCCGGCCCCGTGCCCCCGCCCAGCAGGCAGGTGACCCCGCTCATCAGCGCCTCCTCCACCTGCTGCGGGCAGATGAAGTGGATGTGGCAGTCCATCGCCCCGGCCGTCAGGATCTTGCCCTCGCCGGCGATGATCTCGGTGGCCGGGCCGATGACGATGTCGACGCCCGACTGGGTGTCCGGATTGCCGGCCTTGCCGATGCGGGCGATGCGGCCGTCCTTCAGGCCCACATCCGCCTTCACGATGCCCCACCAGTCGATGATCAGGGCGTTGGTGATGACCGTGTCCACCGCGCCGGCCGCGCGGGAGACCTGCGACTGGCCCATGCCGTCGCGGATCACCTTGCCGCCGCCGAACTTCACCTCCTCGCCATAGGTGGTGAAGTCCTTCTCCACCTGGGCGAACAGCGCGGTGTCGGCCAGGCGCACGCGGTCGCCCACCGTCGGGCCGAACATGTCGGCATAGGCGGCGCGGGGCAGGCGGGCCGGCATCAGAGGTCTCCCATCACGGCGCCGCGGAAGCCGTAGGCGCGGCGCAGGCCGCCGATCGGGACCAGGCTCACCTCGCGGGTCTGGCCGGGCTCGAAGCGCACGGCCGAGCCGGCGGCAATGTCCAGCCGCTGGCCGCGCGCCGCCTCGCGGTCGAAGGCCAGCGCCGGGTTGGTCTCGAAGAAGTGGTAGTGGCTGCCGACCTGGATCGGCCGGTCGCCGGTGTTGGCCACGGTCAGCACCGTCACCGGCGCGCCGGCGTTGAGCTCGATCTCGCCCTCGGCGGGGATCAGTTCTCCCGGGATCATGGCGTGGGGCCTTTCAGCGGATCGGGTGGTGGACGGTGACCAGCTTGGTCCCGTCGGGAAAGGTCGCCTCGACCTGGACGTCGGGGATCATCTCAGGCACGCCCTCCATCACCTGGTCGCGGGTGATCACATGGGCGCCGGCCTCCATCAGCTCGGCGACGGTGCGTCCGTCGCGCGCGCCCTCGACCACGAAGTCGGTGATCAGGGCGATGGCCTCCGGATGGTTCAGCTTCACGCCGCGCTCCAGGCGGCGGCGGGCGACCACGGCAGCCATAGCGATCAGCAGCTTGTCCTTCTCGCGCGGGGTCAGGTTCACGGCGCTTCAAAGTCTCCAGACACGGGGGCAGGGCTGGCCGTCCCGCAGGATGGCGAGGGCCGGGATCAGGGCGCGGCGCAGGGCCAGGCCATCCTCGGCCACCAGCCGGCAGAACAGCTTGCCGTCGAAGGCGCTGGCGGCGCCGACGCCGGCGATGGCGGCGCGCAGGGGGGCCAGGAAGCGGTCGGCGTCCTGCGCCATCAGCAGCAGGGAGGCGAAGGCCCGCGCGCCGCCAAGCAGCGGCGCGGCCGCGGCCGTGGCGGCGATCGGACCAGCCAGGGCCAGGTCGTCGGCGAACACCAGCCGGCCCTCCCGCCGGATGCGCCAGCGGTCACGCAGTTCGCCGCGGCGGACGGTCTCGTTCATGGCCGTGCGGCCCAGGATCACCGCCTCGACGGCGAGCAGCGTCGCATCGGCCGCCAGGTCGACGTCCAGCCGCCGGGCCAGGGCCGCGCCGTCGAACAGGATGGTCTCCTGCGGCAGCCAGTCCAGCCGGGCGCCGGCGCCGACCGACAGCCGGGTCTCCACCTCGGCGCGCCCGGCCTCGGCGCGGTACAGCTTCTCGCAGGCCTGGGTGGTGAGGGTCAGGCGGGTTCCCGCAGCAGCGTCGGCATTCCAGCTCAGGCGATCGCCCCCGGTCAGCCCGCCCGCAGTGTTGATCAGCACGGCCTCCAGCCCGTGCGCCGCCGCGTCGCGCGGCAGGCGGATCTTGCCGCAACCGTCCTGGTGCAGACGATCCAGCCGGGTGACGAGGCCTTCAGCCCCAACGCCCAGCTTGACGCTGATCCGCCCCAGCCCCCTGGCGCGTTGCAGACTCGCCTCCGGACCCGGCCGTTCGGCCGCTCGGGTGTCGGGGATGGACAGGGCCGGCTTGAGGATCACCCGGGCGAGCCTGGAACGCCGGTCGTGGGTTGTCCAGGCCGCCTCGCCGCGCCGCAGCCCCCGGTCCGGTCGCGCTCAACAATTGGGCGCCGGCCCGCCACGGCCCATAAGGGCTTGCCAAGGTTCAGGTTTGGGGATCACTCTCCCGTCTCAAAGGCTCCTCGCCGGCGAAACCGGTGATGGGGCCTTTTGCTTTTGGAGGCTGCCCATGTCCGGCAACAGGACATCCCATATCCGGCTGACGTCGCATCCCGGCGGCGGGTCCACCGGCCGGTTCCCGATCCACTGGTACGGCAAGACGGCCGCCGAGCGCGGCCCGGTCGTGGTCACCAGCAACGCCGGTCCCGATCGCAACGCCATCGGCGCCCACGGCGGCGCCTATTCGATCTATCGCGCCCTGGCGATCAGCGCCGGCGCCCTGGACCCGATGGTCCGGCCGGAGCTGGTCAACACCTTCCCCGCCGCCGAGATCGGACCGCATGCTCAGTGGTCGGAGCCCGGCAAGATCGTCTCCCTTGATCCCTGGGGCCACCGGGTGGCCGAGGACTTCGCCGCCGAACTGGCCGAGGGCGTCGACATCCGCCCCACCATCGCCGTGACCAAGGCCCGCCTGACCCTGCCGGAGCTGCAGGAGGCCATCGCCAAGGGCCGGCTCGCCGAGGACGGCGAGATCGTCAAGGCCGGCGGCGAGGTGGCGGTGACCAAGGCGGCGCTGGATCCCGTCTGGTATCTGCCGGGCGTCGCCGAGCGGTTCGAGGTGGACGAGCTGTCGCTGCGGCGCACCCTGTTCGAACAGACTGGGGGCATGTACCCGGAACTGGTCACCCGGCCGGACCTGAAGGTGTTCCTGCCGCCGATCGGGGGCATCACCCTGTACATCTTCGGCGATCCGGCGCGCATCGGCGACACCCGCTATCGCCTGACCTGCCGGGTGCACGACGAGTGCAACGGCTCGGACGTGTTCGGCTCGGACATCTGCACCTGCCGGCCCTACCTGACGCACGGCATCGAGGAGTGCGTGCGCCAGGCCCAGGAGGGCGGCGCGGGCCTGATCGCCTACAACCGCAAGGAAGGCCGGGCGCTGGGCGAGGTGACCAAGTTCCTGGTCTACAATGCCCGCAAACGCCAGCCGGGCGGGGACCAGGCGGCGACCTATTTCGAGCGCACCGAATGCGTCGCCGGGGTGCAGGACGCCCGCTTCCAGCAGCTGATGCCGGACGTGATCCACTGGCTGGGCATCCGCCGCATCGACCGGTTCGTCTCGATGTCGAACATGAAGTACGACGCCCTGGTGAACAGCGGCGTGGAGATCGGCGAGCGCGTGCCGATCCCGCCGGAGCTGGTGCCGCAGGACGCCTCGGTGGAGCTGGAAGCCAAGAAGGCCGCCGGCTACTTCACCCCCGAGGCGCCGCCCTCGACAGAGGATCTGACCCGCGTGGTCGGACGCGATCTCAAGGAGTTCTGAGACGGTCGTGGCGAGCCTTGATGTGACGCCGGCGGCCAACGCCGCGGCGAAAAGCCTGCTGTCGGCGCGCGCGGTGCGCGAACGGGCGCATGAGATGCTGGCGCTCGGCCTGGAGGACGGCCTCCCGGCGTGGCGGGTCGACCTGACCCGGCTGGCGACGGCGGCCGATCTCACGGCCGCGACGGTGCGCGACAGCTACCCGGACCTGAAGGTCCCCTTCCACGCCCGCTGGCGGCACTTCTGCGTCGGCGGCCGCGACCTCTGGGCCGAGCGGCTGGCCGCTTCGCCCGGGCGGACGGCGGCGGAGACCGGCCGCGCCGCCTTCGACCTGGCCATCACCTCGGTGCTGCTGGACGCCGGCGCCGGGGCGGCGTGGCGGTTCTCGGACGCATCGAGCGGCGCGGTGCTCGGCCGTTCCGAGGGGCTGGGCGTGGCGTCGCTACGGCTGTTCGAGCGTGGGGCGCTGTCGGCGGATGCGCACGATCCCCTGCGGGCCGACGGCCTGGAGCGGGTCGACGCGGCCATGCTTGGCGAGGCCTTCCAGGTCTCGGCGGACAACCCCCTGGTGGGCCTGGAGGGGCGGGCCAGCCTGCTGCGCCGGCTGGGTCAGGCTGTGGGGCGGCCGGGGCTGCTGTTCGACCGGATGGTCGCGCGCGCTGAAGCTGGGCGGCTGCCGGCGCCGGTGATCCTCAAGGTGCTGCTGGACGCGCTGGGGCCGATCTGGCCCGGTCGGCTCAGCCTGGGCGGCGTTCCGCTGGGCGACTGCTGGCGCCACCCGGCGCTGAAGCGTGACGACGAGACCGACGGCCTGGTCCCGCTGCACAAGCTCTCGCAATGGATGGCCTATTCGCTGATCGAGCCGTTGCAGGCCGCCGGCGTCGAGGTGGTGGAGATCGACGGCCTGACCGGACTGGCGGAGTACCGCAACGGCGGCCTGTTCGTGGACACCGGCGTCCTGGCGCTGAAGGATCCGGCCGACGCGGACCGGGGCCACCCGGTGGATGGACCGTTGGTGGTGGGCTGGCGGGCGCTGACCGTGGCGCTGCTGGACCGCCTGGCGCCGCTGGTGCGCGAGCGGTTGGCGGTGAGCGCTGAGGCCTTCCCCCTGGCGCGGGTGCTGGAGGGCGGCTCCTGGGCCGCCGGGCGGCGCATCGCCCGCGAGCGGCGCTCGGACGGGGGGCCGCCGATCGCCGTCATCAGCGACGGCACCGTATTTTAGCGGAGACTTGAATAGATGCAGGGCGTCACCGTCGTCGACCACCCGCTGGTGCAGCACAAGCTGACCCTGATGCGGCGCAAGGACACCTCGACCAAGAGTTTCCGCGAGCTGCTGCGCGAGATCGGCGGGCTGATCTGCTACGAGGTCACCCGCGACCTGCCGCTGGGCGACATCGAGGTGGAGACGCCCCTGGCGACGATCCGCTCCCCGGTGCTCTCGGGCAAGAAGCTGGTGCTGGCCGCGATCCTGCGCTCGGGCATGGGCATGCTGGACGGCATGCTGGAGATGGTCCCCGCCGCCCGGGTCGCCCACGTCGGCCTCTACCGCGATCCCGAGACGCTGGAATGCGTGGAGTACTACTTCAAGGTCCCCGCCGGCATCGCCGACCGCGAGGTGATCGTGGTCGACCCGATGCTGGCCACCGGCAACACGGCCATCGCCGCCGTCGACCGGCTGAAGGAGGTGGGCGCCCGCTCGATCCGCCTCGCCTGCCTGCTGGCCGCGCCCGAAGGCGTGGCCAAGTTCCGCGGCTACCACCCCGACGTGGCGATCTGGACCGCCAGCATCGACAGCCACCTGAACGACCACGGCTACATCGTCCCCGGGCTGGGCGACGCGGGCGACCGGCTGTACGGCACGAAGTAGGGGCTGGGCGGCGCCTACCGCGGCGGCATCCGGATCGCCCCGTCGAGCCGCACCACCTGCCCGTTGAAATAGCCGTTGCGCAGCATGGTCAGGGCCAGGTCGGCGAACTCCTCCGGGTGGCCCAGGCGGCGCGGGAAGGGGACCGAGGCGTTGAGGCTCTCCCAGATCGCCGGGCGCCGCTCGCGCACCGACAGCATCGGCGGCGTGGCCATGATGCCGGGCAGGATGGTGTTCACCCGGATGCCTTCGCTGGACAGGTCGCGGGCGATGGTCAGAGTCATGCCGGCGATCGCCGCCTTGGCGGCCGAATAGTTCACCTGGCCGATCTGGCCGTCCTGCGCGGCCACCGAGCCGGTGTTGACGATGGCCCCGCGGTCGCCGTCCTCGCTGAGCGGGTCGAGGGTCAGCATGCCGGCGGCGGAGGCGGTGATGCAGCGGAAGGTGCCGACGGTGTTCAGCCGCAGCACGCGCTCGAAGTCCTCGGCCTTGTGGCGGATGATCTCGCCGGTCTCGCGGTTGCGCGACACGGTCTTGCCGCCCGGACCGCCGCCGCCGGCGCAGTTCACCAGGATGCGCTCCTGGCCGTTGGCCGCGCGGGCCTTTTCGAAGCCGGCGTCGACCATCTCGTCGCTGGTCACGTCGACCTGGCAGAAGGTGGCGCCGATCTCGCCGGCCACCCGCTCGCCGTTGGCGGCGTTGAAGTCGAAGATCGCCACCTTGACGCCCAGCTCGCGCAACGCCGTGGCCGTCGCCCGGCCCAGGCCCGAGGCGCCGCCGGTGACCACCGCCGACAGGGATCCATCCAGTTTCATCGCTTGTTTCCTTCGCCGGCGGGCCGTTCGCCGCCCCTGACCACCCTGGTGGCCCGGCCTGCGCCGCGTAAGGCAAGCGCCGCACGGCGGTTTGCGCAAATCGGCGCCCTGTTTGGGCTAGCCGCGGGGGCGTATCGGCGCGAGCATGCGCGCAGCCGTTGTTGTGCGGCGGCGAGCGGGGGAGACCATGGATCCGCTGATCCTCTCCAGGCTGCAGTTCGTGTGGGTGATCGCCTGGCACATCCTGCTGCCGGCGTTCACCGTGGGCCTGGCCTCGTACATCGCCTTCATGGAGGGGCTGTACTTCTTCACCCGGCGACAGACGTATTTCCGCATCTCCGCCTTCTGGACCAAGGTGTTCTCGATCTCCTTCGGCATGGGGGTGGTCTCCGGGATCATCATGCCGTTCCAGTTCGGCACCAACTGGAGCCGTTTCTCCGACGCCACCGCCAACGTGCTGTCGCCGCTGCTGGCCTACGAAGGCCTGACCGCCTTCTTCCTGGAGTCGGCCTTCCTCGGCGTGCTGCTGTTCGGGCGCAAGCTGGTGCCGCCCTGGCTGCACTTCTTCGCCGCCCTGATGGTGGCGGCGGGCACCCTGTTCTCGTCGTTCTGGATCCTGGCCACCAACAGCTGGATGCAGACCCCGGCCGGCTACGCCCTGGTCGACGGCCGGTTCTTCCCGAAGGACTGGACGGCGATCGTGTTCAATCCGTCCTTCCCGTTCCGGCTGGCGCACACGGTGACCGGCTTCTATGTCACCACCGGCTTCGTGGTGCTGGGCGTCGGCGCCTGGATGATCCGCAAGGGAAAGATCGCCGCCGAGGACGGCCGGGCGATGCTGTCGACCAGCCTGTGGCTGCTGCTGATCCTGGTTCCGCTGCAGATCTTCCTCGGCGACGCCCACGGCCTCAACACCCTGGAATACCAGCCCACCAAGCTGGCGGCGATCGAGGCGCACTGGGATCGCGAGGCGGCCGCGCCGCTGACCCTGTTCGCCATTCCCGACCAGGCGCACCAGCGCAACCTGGCGGCCATCGAGGTCCCGCGCCTGGGCAGCCTGATCCTGACCCACGACCCGAACGGGGTGGTCCCGGGGCTGAAGGACGTCCCGCCGGACCGCTGGCCACCGGTGATCATTCCGTTCTTCGCCTTCCGCATCATGGTGGGGGCCGGCCTCGCCATGCTCGGCCTGGCGCTGCTGGGCAACGCCATGCGGCGCGGGAGCCGGGTCTACGAGAGTGGCTGGTTCCTCAGGCTCGCCACCTGGTGCGCGCCGCTCGGCTTCGTCGCCGTCCTGGCCGGCTGGACCACCACCGAGGTCGGCCGCCAGCCCTGGCTGGTCTACGGGCTGATGCGCACCCGCGACTCCGTCACCCCGTCGCTGACCGGGGCGGACGTGGCTCTGTCGCTCGCGGGATACATGGCCGCCTATCTGATCATGTTCCCGGCCGGGCTCTGGCTGATGGCCCGCGTCGTGCGCCGGGGCATCGGCGGCCAGGACGCCCATGAGCCGGTCCTGGGCGGCCGTCCCGCGGCCCCGATCAGCGCCCTGCCCGGTGCGGCCACCGCCGCCGAGGGCGAGGGGAGCGCGCCATGAACGACTTCATCTTCGACCTGACGCCGATCTGGACCTTCGTCCTGGGCCTGGGCGTGTTCCTCTATGTGCTGCTGGACGGGTTCGACCTGGGGGTCGGCATGCTGTTCAACTTCGCGCCGGACACGCGCGCCCGCAATCTGGTGATGAACTCCATCGCCCCGATCTGGGACGGCAACGAGACCTGGCTGATCCTGGGCGGGGTGGGCCTGATGGCGGCCTTTCCACTGGCCTTCGCGATCATCATCCCGGCGGTGTACTTCCCGATCGCCATCATGCTGCTGGCCCTGGTGTTCCGCGGCGTGGCGTTCGAGTTCCGCTTCCGCGACGCCGATCGCAAAGGCTTCTGGGACCACGCCTTCGGCTACGGCTCGCTGGTGGCCACCTTCGCCCAGGGGGTGGTGCTGGGGGCCTTCATCCAGGGCTTCAAGGTGGAGGGCCGTCACTTCGTCGGTTCCAGCTTCGACTGCTTCACCCCGTTCTCGGCGCTCACCGGCGTGGCGCTGGTGTTCGGCTACAGCCTGCTGGGCGCCGGCTGGCTGGTGATGAAGACCGAGGGCGATCTGCAGGATCAGGCGCGCAGGCTGGGCCGCCGGGCGCTGCTCGGCGTGCTCGCCGCCATCGGCATCGTCAGCCTCTGGACCCCGGCGGTGGACCCCGACATCGCTCACCGCTGGTTCAGCTGGCCGAACCTCGCCTGGTTCGCCCCGGTGCCGGTGATCACCGCCGCCCTGGCCGTGCTCACCTGGTGGTCGTTCGGCCGCAAGGCCGAGGCCCTGCCGTTCCTGGGCGCGGTCGGGCTGTTCGCCATGTCCTACCTGGGGATCGCCATCAGCCTGTGGCCGATGATCGTGCCGCACCACTACACCCTGTGGCAGGCCGCCTCGTCGGAGAGCACCCAGGCCTTCCTGCTGGTCGGCACCCTGTTCCTGCTGCCCGTGATCCTGCTCTACAGCGGCTGGTCCTACTGGGTGTTCCGCGGCAAGGTGCGGGCGGACATCGGGTATCACTGAACGTGTTGGGCGACCTACAGGCCCCCATCTCCACCGTCACCCTCGGGCGTCAGTCCCGAGGGTCCAGGCGCACGTGAGGACGGGGGGCGCGCTTCGAAGGGCGCGCCACGACGGGACGCCGCCGCCGGATCCGCCAAAAAATGTAGCGTCGCTTCGCTCCCGCTCGCGATCCCACGTTCCGTGTTCATGGATCCCCGGGACTGACGCCCGGGGATGACGGTGGAGAAGTGGGGGTGGCGGGACCCACCCGACAAATCCCCTCGCACACAACCGATCGGCCCTGGACGTGGACGGTCCGTCTCCATACATACGGATCGGTATGGAAATCGAGACCGCACATCCGGCCCGCGGGCGGCCGCGCGAGTTCTGCGTCGAGGACGCCCTGGCCCAGGCCCTGCGGGTGTTCTGGAGCAAGGGCTATGAGGGCGCGTCGATGACCGACCTCACCGAGGCCATGGGCATCACCAAGCCCAGCCTCTACGCCGCCTTCGGCAACAAGGAATCCCTGTTCCGCAAGGCGCTGGACCTCTACGAGCGCGACAAGCTGGCGTACATGAAGAACGCGCTGGAGGCGGACACCGCCCGCGGCGTGGCCGAGCGCCTGCTGGAGGGCGCCTATGGCATGCAGATCGAGGACGGCGACCCCAAGGGCTGCCTGGGGGTGATCAGCTCCACGGCCTGCGGCACCGAGGCGGAGTCGATCCGCGAAGAGGTGATCAAGCGGCGGGCGACCTCCGACGCCCTGCTGCTGGCGCGCATGGAGCGGGCCAAGGCCGAGGGCGACCTGCCGGCGCACATCACTGCTGACGGGATCGTGCGCTACCTGAGCGCAGTGTTGCAGGGCCTCTGCATCCAGGGCGGCGCGGGCGCGAGCCCGCAGGCCCTGCGCGACGTGGTCAACACGACGCTGGAGCTCTGGCCCGGGCGCTGAGGCTCTTCTTCTCTTCCCCCTTTGGGGGAAGTACGGCCGAAGGCCGGGAAGGGGGCTCCAGTGGATTGCGGGCTTCGGTGTTTCACTGGAGCCCCCTCCACCGCCTTTGGCGGTCCCCCTCCCCCAAGGGGGGAGGAGATTCGGCTCCGCTGCGCCGCAGCGATCCCTCCCCGGCAAGGGAAAATATTTTATACCGACCGGTATTGAGCGCCTTGCGCCATGGGTCTCGCGCCCTAGATATATACCAACCGGTACGTAATGGGGCCTCCCAAGCCGCCCCAGACGCCTGTTGGGGATCATCCGCATGTCTGTTCTTACCCTTCCGGGTCGCCTGGCGGCCTTTCTTGCTTTGTTGGCTCTTGCCGGTTGCGGCGCCGCCGCCCAGGCGCCCCCCGCGGCCCAGCCGCCGGCCGTGGTCGCCGTCTCCACCGTCGAACTGCGCAGCCTGCCGCAGTGGGACGACTTCACCGGCCGACTGGAGGCGATCGACACCGTCGAGCTGAAGCCGCGCGTCTCCGGCCAGCTGGTCGCCGCGCCGTTCGCCGAGGGCGCGCGGGTGCGCAAGGGACAGGTCCTCTTCCAGATCGACCCGCGCCCGTTCCAGGCCGAGGTCGACCGCCTGGCCGCCGAGGCGAAGCGCGCCAGGGCCCGGGCCGAGTTGGCGATTGCCGACGACGGCCGCGCCCAGCGCCTGCTGGCGCAGAACGCCATCGCCAAGGAGGAGGCCGAGCGCCTGTCGTCCGAGGCCCGCTCCGCCCAGGCCGATCTGGGCGCCGCCCAGGCCGCCCTGCGCGCGGCGCAGCTGAACCTGTCCTTCACCCGCGTGACCTCCCCGATCGACGGGCGGGTGTCCAAGGCGATGATCACCCGCGGCAACCTGGTGACCCCGGCGGACCTGCTGACCACGGTGGTGTCCGACACGCCGATCTACGCCGCCTTCAACACCGACGAGCAGACCTATCTGAAGTACGCCGCCAGCCAGCGCGGCGACGGGGCGCCGGTGTACATGGGGCTGATGACCGAGCAGGGCTTCCCGCACGCCGGCAAGCTGCACTTCCTCGACAACGCCGTGGACGCCCACTCCGGCACCATCGCCGGGCGGGCGGTGTTCGACAACGCGGACGGCGCCTTCACCCCCGGCCTCTTCGCCCGCATCCGCCTGGTCAGCCAGACCTCCAGCCCCGTCGCCCTGGCGCCGGAACAGGCGCTGGGCGCCGACCTGGGTAAGCGTTTCGTGCTGGTGGTGGGGCCGGGCAACCGGGTGATGTACCGGCCGGTGACCCTGGGCCGCGCCGTCGGTGAATACCGCATCGTCACCGCCGGCCTGAACGCCGGCGACCGGATCGTCGTCTCCGGCCTGCAGAAGGTGAAGCCGGGCGACGTGGTCTCGCCGCAGCCCAGCACCCTGAAGCTGAACACCGCCGACCTCGCGAGCCTGGCCGCCGCGGCGGGCTGAGCCCGCCGCTCCCGACCTTTCTCTCCCCTCTTCCCAAGCCCGGAGATCACCGGCCGCAAGGCCGGGCGGCCTCCTGCACCCTGCCTCCTGCAGCCTGATTGGGCCTTCGCATGAACTTCTCGGACTTCTTCATCGGCCGGCCCCGCTTCGCAGCGGTGTTGTCGATCATCATCTTCGTGGCCGGGCTCATCGCCCTGCCGATCCTGCCGATCGGGGAGTATCCCGAGGTGGTGCCGCCCACGGTGGTGGTGCGCACGACCTACGCCGGCGCCGACACCAACGTCATCGCCCAGACCGTCGCCGCCCCGCTGGAGCAGTCGATCAACGGCGTCGAGGGAATGCTCTACCAGTCGTCCCAGTCGACCCCCGACGGGGCCATGGCGCTGACCGTGACCTTCGCCCTGGGCACCGACCCGGACAAGGACCAGGTGCTGGTGCAGAACCGGGTGGCGCAGGTGCTCTCCAAGCTGCCGCCGGAGGTGCAGCGGGTGGGGGTGACCACCACCAAGGCCTCGCCGACGCTGATCGAGGTGGTGCACCTGACCAGCGACGACAACCGCTACGACATGGGCTACCTGGCCAGCTACGCCCAGCTTCACGTCAAGGACGCCCTGGCCCGCAGCTACGGCGTGGGAGACGTGCAGATGTTCGGCCAGGGGCCGTACTCGATGCGCATCTGGCTGGACCCGGAAAAGCTCGCCTCCCGCTCGATGACGCCTGGCGACGTGGTCGCCGCCCTGCGCGAACAGAACGTCCAGGTGGCCGCCGGACAGGTCGGCGCCCCGCCGGCCCCCGGCCAGTCCGAATTCCAGATCTCGGTGAACACGCAAGGGCGCCTGGAGACCGAGCAGCAGTTCGGCGACATCATCATCCGCGCCGGGCCGAACGGCGAGATCAGCCACCTGCGCGACGTCGCCCGCATCGAGCTCGGCTCCGACAGCTACGCCCTGCGCTCGCTGCTGGACGGCAAGTCCGCCATCGCCATGCCGGTGTTCCAGCGCCCGGGCACCAACGCCCTGCAGATGGCCGACGGCGTGAAGAAGACCATGGACCAGCTGGCCAAGGACTTCCCGCAGGGCGTCCGCTACCACATCGTCTACGACACCACCGGCTTCGTGCATGAATCCATCAATGCGGTGATCCACACCCTGCTCGAGGCGCTCGTGCTGGTGGTGCTGGTGGTGATCCTGTTCCTGCAGAACTGGCGCGCCGCGATCATCCCGCTGGCGGCGGTGCCGGTCAGCCTGGTGGGGACCTTCGCCCTGCTGCTGATGCTGGGCTTCGGCCTCAACGCCCTGACCCTGTTCGGCCTGGTGCTGGCCATCGGCATCGTGGTCGACGACGCCATCGTCGTGGTCGAGAACGTCGAGCGCAACATCGCCCTGGGCCTCTCGCCGCCCGACGCCACCCGCCAGGCGATGCGCGAGGTCACCGGCCCGATCATCTCCACGGCCCTGGTGCTGTGCGCGGTGTTCGTGCCCACCGCCTTCATCACCGGCCTGACCGGGCAGTTCTTCCGCCAGTTCGCCCTGACCATCGCCATCTCGACGGTGATCTCGGCCTTCAACTCCCTGACCCTGTCGCCGGCCCTGGCCGCCGTGCTGTTGCGCCCGCACGACGCGCCGAAGGACCGCTTCGAGCGGCTTATCGAGGGCGGGCTGTCGTGGCTGTTCGCGCCCTTCAACAAGGCCTTCGCCTGGATGTCGCAGTCCTACGTCGGCGGCGTCTCGCGGATGCTGGGCCGCTCGTCGATCGCGCTCGCCATCTACGGCGTGCTGATCGCCCTGACGGTGTTCACCTTCGCCAACACCCCCGGCGGCTTCGTGCCCCAGCAGGACAAGCTCTACCTGGTGGCGGTGGCCCAGCTGCCCGACGCGGCCACCATCGACCGCACCGAACAGGTGGTGCGCCAGATCAGCGACATCGGCCTGAAGACTCCCGGCATCACCCATGCCGTCGGCTTCCCCGGCCTGTCGGTGAACGGCCTGGTCAACTCCTCCAACTCCGGGGCGGTGTTCTTCCCGCTCGATAGCTTCGACAAGCGCACCTCGAAGTCTCTCTCCGCCACCGCCATCGCCGACCAGCTCAACAAGAAGCTGGCGGCGATTCCGGACGCCCAGATCGCGGTCTTCCCGCCGCCGCCCGTGCAGGGCCTGGGCAACATCGGCGGCTTCCGCATGCAGATCGAGGACCGCGCGGGCCTCGGGCCGCAGGAGCTTTACGAGGCGACGCAGAAGATCATCGCCGACGCGCAGAAGGACCCGACCCTGACCGGGGTGTTCTCGTCCTACCAGGTCGGGGTGCCGCAGATCCGCGCCGACGTCGACCGCGAGAAGGCCCGGGCCCAGGGGGTGAACCTGACCGACCTGTTCGAGACCATGCAGGTCTATCTGGGCTCGCTTTACGTCAACGACTTCAACCGCTTCGGCCGCACCTATCCGGTGACGGTCCAGGCCGACCAGCGCTTCCGCCTGCAGCCGGACGACATCCTGCGCCTGCAGACCCGCAACGGCGCCGGCCAGATGATCCCGCTGGGCGCCTTCGTCACCACCCACGAGATGACCGGCCCGGAACGCACCGCCCATTACAACGGCCTGCTCACCGCCGAGATCAACGCCGGCCCGTCGCTGGGCCATTCCAGCGGCGACGCGCAGAAGGCGCTGGAGGCCATCGTCGCGCGCGATCTGCCCAACGGCATGGGCTACGAATGGACCGAGCTGACCTACCAGCAGATCCTGGCGGGCAACACCGCGGTGTTCGTCTTCCCGATCTGCGTGCTGCTGGCCTTCCTGGTGCTGGTCGCCCAGTACGAGAGCTGGAGCCTGCCGCTGGTGGTGGTGCTGATCGTGCCGATGTGTCTGCTGTGCGCCCTGGTCGGCGTGCATCTCAGCCACGGCGACGACAATGTCTTCACCCAGATCGGCCTGATCGTGCTGGTGGGCCTGGCCTGCAAGAACGCCATCCTGATCGTCGAATTCGCCCGCGAGCGGGAGAAGGAGGGCGAGAGCCTGCTGCAGGCCGTGCTCGACGCCTGCCGTCTGCGCCTGCGGCCGATCCTGATGACCTCGATGGCCTTCATCATGGGCGTCGCCCCGCTGGTGGTCTCCACCGGCGCCGGTTCGGAGATGCGTCGCGCCATGGGCGTGGCGGTGTTCTCCGGCATGCTGGGAGTGACCCTGTTCGGCCTGGCCCTGACGCCGGTGTTCTACTGGACGATCCGGCGCCTGACCGGCGGCGGCAGGCGCCGCCGGGGCCATGTCTCCGCCAACGACACCACTTCCCCCGGCGCGCCGCCCGCGGCGCCCCAGCCGGCCGCCCTCGCGGCGGCCGAATAGGACCTCAGGACCATGACCCGTCTCTCCCGCATCCTGCTGCTGGCCGGCGCGGCCGCCAGCGTCGCCGCCCAGCCGGCCATGGCCTGGCCCAGCTGGCCCAGGCTCCTGTCTGTCGGGCCGAAGTACCAGGCCCCGGTCGAGGCGCCGGTGACCCTGGTCCCGGCCGATCCGCGCCTTACCGCCCAGCCGGTCGCCCCGGCCTGGTGGCAGGCGTTCGGCGACCCGGAGCTGAACGCGCTGATCGTCCGGGGCCTGGCGGCCAACCTCGACATCCGCATCGCCCTCGACCGGGTGGGGCAGGCCAGGGCCCTGTTCCACCGCAGCCAGCTCGACTTCCTGCCGCATGTGGGGACCGAGGCGACCTATGCCCGCAGCCATGAGCAGCAGCCGGGGTTCACCACCTCGCCGGTGGATGTGGAGCAGGCCGACATCGGCTTCGACGCCACCTGGGAGATCGACATCTTCGGCCGGGTCCGCCACCAGGTGGAGAGCGCCCGGGCCGACGCCGAGGCTGCACGCGAGGACCTGCGCGGCGCCCAGGTGCTGGTCACCGCCGAGATCGCCCGCAACTACCTTCTGCTGCGCGGCGCCCAGGCGCGCCGGGCGGTGGCCGAGGAGAACGCCCAGACCGCCCGCGACACCCTGCACCTGACCCAGGTGCGCACCGAGGTCGGCACGGGCGATCCCGTCGACGTGGAAAGCGCCCGCGCCCGGCTCAACGCCACCGAGGCGGCGATCCCGCCGTTGCGCAGCGAGGAGGCTCAGGCGGCGCACCGGCTGGCGGTGCTGGTGGGCGCGCGGCCGGGCGAGCTCGACGCCGAACTGGCGGCGCCCTCCGCGGGCCTCACCGCCCCGGCGGCGGTGCCGATCGGCGATGCGGCCACGTTCCTGCGCCGGCGCCCGGACGTCCGCGCGGCCGAGCGGCGGCTGGCGGCGGAGACCGCCAACACCGGCGTGGCCACCGCCGACCTCTTCCCGCGCATCAACGTCACCGGCTTCGTCGGCTTCCTGTCGGGCGACGTCTCGTCGCTGTTCAGCAAGGGCTCGCACGCCTGGGCGGTCAGCCCGACCGTGACCTGGCCGGGGCTGGACCTCGGCAGCGCCCACGCCCGGCTGCGCGCCCAGCAGTCGAAACAGGACGAGAGCCTGGCGACCTACGACAAGACCGTGCTGACGGCGATCGAGGACCTGCAGAACGCCGTCGTCGCCTACCGCGAGCGCCAGCTGCAGGTGGTCAGCCTGTCGCAACAGGTGGACGCGGCCCGCAGAGCCGCCGACCTGGCGCAGATTCGCTACAAGGAAGGCCGGATCGACTTCCTGCGCGTGCTCGACGCCGAACGCACCCGCCTGGAGGCCGAAGACGCCCTCACACAGGCGCAGACCAACGCCAACGTCGACGTGGTCTCGATCTATCGGGCCCTCGGCGGCGATGTGACCTGACCCTATTTCGCCCTCCCCCTTGCGGGGAGGGACAGCCCGCGCAAGCGGGCCGGGTGGGGGTCACCTGCCGGCGCACAGGCCAGTCAGATTGGCCGGCGTACGACATCCCCCTTCCTCACCCTGATCGCTGCGCGATCTGTCCCTCCCCACTTCGGGGGAGGGAGGGCGTCGCGAACCAAGTCACTCGCCATTGACATATCGCTGTTCAGGTACGACCGTTCCGCCCACAAGGGAGAGGAACCCGACATGACCATCGCCGTGAAGCCGGAGGCCGGCGCGGATGCCGGCGACGCGTACGCCCTGCCGCTGGCGGAGCTGAACCCGGCGCTCACCGAGCGCTTTCAGAACGACACCATCTGGCCGGTGTTCGAGCGCCTGCGCCGCGAGGATCCGGTGCATTTCACGGCCGACTCGGAGTTCGGCCCCTACTGGTCGGTGACCAAGTGGGAAGACATCATGGCGGTGGACACCAACCACGAGGTGTTCTCCTCGGCCGACGGCATCGGCCTGGCCAATCTCAAGGCCATGGAGGAACAGGACAAGGCCATGGAGGCCATGGGCCAGCAGCGCCGCCGCGGCGGGGCCGGCTTCATCACCATGGACGAGCCCGAGCACAGCGTGCACCGCAAGGCGGTCAGCCCCACGGTTGCCCCCGCCAACTTGGCGAAGATGGCGCCGCTGGTGCGCGAGCGGGCCGGGGCGATCCTGGACAGCCTGCCGATCGGGACGCCGTTCGACTGGGTCGACCTGATGTCCAAGGAACTGACCGCCATGACCCTGGCGACGCTGTTCGACTTCCCGTTCGAGGACCGCCGCAAGCTGCCGTACTGGTCGGACATGGTGATGAACCAGCCGGGCCACGGGCCGGTGAAGAGCTGGCAGCACAAGGCCGAGGCGATGGTCGAGTGCTTCGGCGCCTTCGAGGGCCTGTGGAATGAGCGGATTCAGGGCAAGGGCGACGGCATCGACCTGATCTCGATGCTCGTGAACCACCCCACCACCAACGCCATGTCGCGCGAGCAGTACCACGGCACGGTGATCCTGCTGATCGTCGGTGGCAACGACACCACCCGCAACACCATCTCGGGCAGCGTCAACTGGCTGAACAAGAACCCGGCCGAATACGACAAGCTGCGCGCCGACCCGTCGCTGATCACCTCGATGGTCTCCGAGACGATCCGCTACCAGACGCCGCTGGCGCACATGAGCCGCGTGGCGCTGAAGGACGCCGTGGTCGGGGGCAAGACCATCAAGGCCGGCGACCGGGTGGTGATGTGGTACATCTCCGGCAACCGCGACGACAGCGTGATCCAAAATCCGAACGCCTACATCATCGACCGCGAGCGCTCGCGCCAGCACCTGTCGTTCGGCTTCGGCGTGCACCGCTGCGTCGGCAACCGCGTCGCCGAACTGCAGCTGACCATCATCTGGGAAGAGATCCTCAAGCGCTTCCCGCGCATCGAGCTGGTCGAGGAGCCGGTGCTGACCTACTCGTCGTTCGTGCACGGCTACGAGAGCATGCAGGTGATCATCCCCGAAAAGGTCGCCTGAACCTTCCGGACACCGCCGGTTAAGCGCCTTCTGCTAGCGGATGGGACGACCCATCCAGGCAGAAGGCCTTGCTGGCATGACCCTGTCCCCGACCGCTTCCGCCCTCGCGACGGCGGCCTCGGCCGTCGCCCGCCCGACCGCGGGACCCTCCACGGCCTATGTGCCCAAGGCGGTGCTGGACCAGCTGGCGGCCGCGCGCAAGGCGGCGATCGGCAATGCCGTGACCCAGGCGCGGGGCGGCGCCCGCTTCCAGCCCGACGACATGTCCAAGGACCTGGCCCGCGCCAAGCTTCAGGCGCTGATCGAACGGGTGAAGATCCTGAAGAAGCTCTACGGCGCCAACCCGCGAGAGATGGCGCGGGCGCTGACCGAGGTGTTCAAGGAACTGAAGGCCGCGGTGAAGGCCTACCAGCAGGCCACCGGCGACGAACTGGGCATGGCCGGCGAAGCGGCCGAGGGCGCCCTGGGCGAGGCGGTCGCTCAGCCGCCCGTCGCCGCGTCGCAATCCGCCGCCGCCGCGACCGCCGGGGCTGGCGCCGCGGACGCGTCCTCCCCGTCCGACGGCGACGCGGCCGCCCCCACGGCGCAGGCTCCGGCCGAACCCACGTCCGCCACGTCGTCGGCATCGGATCCGCCGCCGGCGGGGGGCGAGCCGGCCTCCGGCGGCGCGTCGACCTACGCCGCCGTGACCCAGGGGGTGCGCGAGGGCATCGGCCAGGACGCCCTGTCGTTCGACCACGACGTCCGCGACTTCGTGCAGACGCTGTCGGACCTTCTGGATACCGCCCGGATGCAGACCAGGACCTCGCGCCCGGACAAGGCGACCCGCAGGGCCTTCGAGGACGCCGACAAGCAGTTGAAGGCGCTGCGCGACGACCTCGACGACCTCGATCGCGACGTGCGCGCCCAGGTCCCGACGCTGGGGCTGCGCCTGTCGGTGGCCGCCTGAATCTTGCAGCCCGCCCTGCGCGTGGCGGCGACTGTCCCGGAACGGGTCGGCCCGCCATCCCACTGAAGGCGGACAGGACGCATGATGGACTCCTACAGGGACACGCTCGGCTATCGATCCGCGGTGCTGGTGGGCCGCGCCCAGGGCCTGGCCGACGCCACCGACC
Source organism: Caulobacter sp. KR2-114 (assembly GCF_049446115.1). Taxonomy (NCBI): domain Bacteria; kingdom Pseudomonadati; phylum Pseudomonadota; class Alphaproteobacteria; order Caulobacterales; family Caulobacteraceae; genus Caulobacter; species Caulobacter sp. KR2-114. Next base: position 452,592 of record NZ_JBMSEC010000003.1, on the reverse strand, counting down.
TGCTGAAGCTGCTGAACCAGCCGCTGCTGCGCGCCCGCGCGGCGCTGGAGACCACGCCGCCGGACGAACAGCCGGCCGTGGTCTGCGCGCTGCAGGCCGAGATCGCCGCCACCCTGGCCGACGTCAGCCGGCGTCTGGCCGAGGCGCACCAGGAGATCGCCCAGGAAGCCTCGCTGCTCTCCGCCGAGGTGCGCATCGCCGGCGCGGTCAGCTGAGGCCGTAGCTCTCCGCCGCGGCTGAGGACGCCGGCGGACCCGTGCGTTCCCCTCTTGCCGGCCGCCAGGGCAGGGGCCCCAGGCTGCGCCGAACGAACCGGGAGGACGCCGTCGTGGCCAATGCATTCGACACCCAGTGGACCTGCTTCGACGTCGGCCTGGAGGGGCAGGTGGCGCACATCCGGCTTAACCGGCCGGATGCGTTCAACGCCATGAACCGGGCGTTCTGGAACGAGCTGCCGGCGATCGTCGGCGACATCGACGACAACGCCCGCGCCCGGACGATCGTCATCTCGTCCACCGGCCGGCACTTCTGCGCCGGCATGGACCTGGACAACTTCGCCGGCATCGGCGGCGGTGAGGGCGGCGACGGCGCGCGGACGGTGGATCGCTGGACGGCGGCCGAGGCCTCGCGCGAGCACCTGAAATCGCTGCAGGACGCCTTCTCGTGCCTCGACCGGGCGCGCATGCCGGTGATCGCCGCGATCCAGGGCGGCTGCGTCGGCGGCGGGGTCGACCTGACCAGCGCCTGCGATATCCGCTACGCCAGCGCCGACGCCTTCTTCTGCATCCAGGAGATCAACATCGGCATGACGGCCGACGCAGGCACCTTTCCGCGGCTGTGCCGGCTGATCCCGCAGGGCTGGGTGCGCGAGCTGGCCTATACCGGCCGTCGCCTTCCGGCCGAACGCGCGCGCGAGATCGGCCTGGTCAACGAGGTGCTGCCCGACCATGACGCCGTGGTCGCCCACGCCCTGGCCGCCGCCGCCGAGATCGCCGGCAAGGCGCCCCTGGCCGTCGCCGGCTCCAAGGCGATGATCAACTATGCGCGCGAGCACGACACCGAGACCGCGCTGGAACACCTGCGCGTGTGGCAGGCGGGCATGTTCGCCGGCCCGCACATGGCCGAGAGCTTTCAGGCCAAGCGCGAGGGCCGCGCGCCGCAGTTCCCCGACCTGGCCCCGGTGCGGCGCGGCATGTGACGGCGGGCGGCGACGCCTGCCGGCGCTTCGCGGTCCAAGCGCCCTATCGCGTGTCCGCGGATGCAAGGCGCCGGCGAGACCCGCGTCTAGCGTTCGTTCCGAGCCGCCGGCCAGGACGCCTCCACGGCGCCCGCCAGGCTCGGGAGCGCGCCGCATGGACAGCCACACCGCCCCGCCACCGGCCGCCGCGCGGCATGAGGCGGCCACGGACCACTTCCGCACCATTCGGCCGGAGGACATCGTCTGGCGGCCGTTCGCGGCGTTTCCACCCGCCGCGCGCCTGGCGGTCCTGATCGGTGATCCGACCCGTCCCGGCCCCTACGTGATCCGGGTCCACCTGCCCGCGGGCGAGAGACTGGCGCCGCACCGACACCCGGAAGATCGGGTCTATACGGTGATCTCGGGGGTCTTCTACATCGGTCTCGGCGAGGTGTTCGACGAGGCCGCCCTGGAAGCCTATCCGCCAGGGTCGGTCGTCGTCCTGCCCGGCGGCCAGGCGCACTTCCACTGGGCGAAGTCCGGCGACTACGTCACCCAGGTGACCGCCCTGGGCCCGCTGGGCCTGGCCTACATCGACCCGGACAACGACCCCAGGCGCAAGCGCGCATCCTGAACGCGCCGGCGGCGGTCTTGCGCCCCGCATGGCGGGCTCTATTTATATGACAATCGTCATATGATGGAGCCTTCCCATGACCGGAGCCGTGATCGCCGGGTACGCCCGCACCCCCTTCCACTTCGCGCGAAAGGGGGCTCTGGTCGGGGTCCGTCCCGACGATCTGGCGGCTGTCGCCATCAAGGGGCTGGTCGAGCGCAGCGGAATCGACCCCAACGCCATCGACGACGTGCTGCTGGGCTGCGCCTATCCGGAGGCCGAACAGGGTTCGAACATTGCCCGGCTGGCGGCGCTGCTGGCCGGCCTGCCGATCGAGGCGGGCGGCATGACGGTCAACCGGTTCTGCGGCTCGTCGATGTCGGCGATCCACATCGCGGCCGGCCAGATCGCCATCGGGGCCGGCGAGGCGTTCGTCTGCGGCGGGGTGGAATCGATGACCCGCGTGCCGCAGGGCGGCTTCAACCATTCGCCCAACCCAAGGTTCCGGGGCCGTGACGGCGCCCCGGCCGAGATCGACCTGGAGGCCTACATCCCGATGGGCGAGACGGCCGAGAACGTGGCGCGCATCTATGGCGTCAGCCGCGCGGACCAGGAAGCCCTGGCCTACGCCTCGCAGATGAAGGCCGCCGACGCGCAGGCGCAGGGGCGGCTGAACGGCGAGATCGTGCCGGTGACAACCTCGGACGGCGAGGTGGTGAGCGAAGACGGCTGCCTGCGGCCGCAGACCACGCTGGAGGGCCTGGCGTCGCTGAAGCCGGCCTTCCGCCCGGACGGCACGGTGACGGCCGGCACCTCGTCGCCGCTGACCGACGGCGCCTCGGCCGTGCTGGTCTGCTCGGAAGCTTTCGCGCGCGCCCACGGCCTGGACGTGCTGGCCCGCATCCGTTCGGTGGCCGTGGCCGGGGTGGCGCCGGAGATCATGGGCATGGGTCCGGTCCCGGCCACGCGCAAGGCTCTGGCCCGCGCCGGCCTGACCATCGACGACATCGACGTGGTGGAGATCAACGAGGCGTTCGGCAGCCAGGCCGTTGCCTGCCTGCGGGAACTCGGCATCGACGAGGCCCGGGTGAACCTTGACGGCGGCGGCATCGCCATCGGCCACCCCCTGGGCGCCACCGGCGCGCGCATCACCGGCAAGGCGGCGCAGCTGTTGCGGCGGGAAGGCGGCCGCTTCGCCGTGTCCACCCAGTGCATCGGCGGCGGCCAGGGCGTGGCGACGGTGCTGGAAGCCGTCTAGCGGCGGCCTCGAGGCCAGCGCGATCGCCTCGTCGGGGGCCGTGGAAGCTCGGGCGGGGCGGTCGCTGACGGCGCTGGGCCTGCGTTCATCCGCACGGGACGCAGTACAGGACGGTCCATACCAAGGTGTCGACGACACCCTGGTGCTATAGGGAGCGCCTTCCCGGCATCCAAAGTCATCCTGCGCCCGGTGACCTGCTTTCCTGGCGGACGGCAGGCGCCTCCGGGTATTCAGGAGGTCTGTCATGTCTTCAGAATCTGCCCGCACCACGCGGCGGGGTTTCCTGGCCGCGTCGGCGACGGCCGGCGCCATCGGCTTCGCCGCGAGTGCGTCCGCCGACGACTTCGTCCTGGCTGCCGATACGCCCGCCGGCGGCGGCGGCGCGGCGGGCGGCGGCGAGGCCATCCGGCCATTCCACGTGAGCTTCCCGTCGTCCGCGCTGGACGACCTGCGCCGGCGCATCCAGGCCACGCGCTGGCCAGACCGCGAGACCGTCGCCGACGACACCCAGGGCGTGCAGCTGGCGACGGCGCAGGCGCTCGCGCGCTACTGGGCCACGCAATACGATTGGCGCAAGTGCGAGGCGCGGCTGAACAGCCTGCCGAACTTCATGACCGAGATCGACGGGCTGGACTTCCACTTCATCCATGTCCGCTCGCGCCATCCCAACGCCCTTCCGCTGATCATCACCCATGGCTGGCCGGGCTCGATCATCGAACAGCTGAAGGTCATCGAACCGCTGACCGATCCCACCGCGCACGGCGGGACGGCGGCCGACGCCTTCGACGTGGTGATCCCGTCGCTGCCCGGCTACGGCTTCTCGGCCAAGCCGACCGCCCCGGGCTGGGATCCGCCGCGCGTCGCGCGCGCCTGGACCACCCTGATGCGGCGGCTGGGCTACAAGAGGTTCGTGGCGCAGGGCGGCGACTGGGGCAACGCGGTCTCCGAACAGATGGCGCTGCAGGCGCCGCCGGAGCTGCTGGCCATCTCCACCAACATGGCCGCCACCGTGCCGCCGGACATCGCCAAGGCGCTGGCGCTGGGCGAGCCGCCGCCGGCCAGCCTCAGCGCCGACGAGCGCCACGCCTGGGACCGGCTGGACTTCTTCTACAAGAAGGGCCTGGGCTACGCGAACGAGATGTCGCTGCGCCCGCAGACCCTGTACGGCATCGCCGACTCCCCGGTGGGCTTGGCCGCCTGGATCCTGGACCACGACGACGCCAGCGAGAAGCTGATCGCCCGGGTATTCGCCGGCGAAAGCGCCGGCCTCAGCCGCGACGACATCCTCGACAACATCACCATGTACTGGCTCACCAACACGGCGATCTCGTCGGCCCGGCTCTACTGGGACAACACCATCACCAGCCGCTCCGGCTTCTTCGACGTCAAGCACGTGACCATCCCGGTGGCCGTCAGCGTGTTTCCCGACGAGATCTATCCGGCCCCGCAGACCTGGGCGGAGAAGGCCTATCCGAAGCTGCTGCACTACAACAAGCTTCCGGCCGGCGGCCACTTCGCCGCCTGGGAGCAGCCTGCGCTGTTCACCAGCGAGATGCGGATGTCGTTCCGGTCGTTGCGCCAGGCCTAAGCGGCGCCGTTCAGGGACTTCAAGGGCCGGGGACGTCCCCGGCCCGCCCCTCAGGCCGGCTCCGGCGCGCCGGCCGCCATGGCCGCGGCCATGTCCATGAACATCGGCTCGAAGACGTTGCCGTCCGGGTCCTCGAAGGTGCGGCCATACATGAAGCCCAGGTCCTGCGGCTCGCGGATGTCGCCCTTGCCGCCGGCCGCGATGGCCGCCGCGACGATGGCGTCCACCTCGGCGCGGCTGTCGCGCGAGATGGCGAACAGCGCCGCGCTGGACGTATGCGGGTCGGTGACCGGGCGGGAAATGAAGGTGGCGTAGTAGTCGCGGGTCAGCAGCTGGAACACGATCTCGTCCGACCACATCATGGACGATGCGCGCTCGTCGCTGAACTGCGCGTTCTTCACGCAGCCGATCGCCTCGTAGAAGCACGTCGACGCCGCCAGGTCGCGCACGGGCAGGTTCACGAACAGCATCTTGGCCATGGGGCAGTCTCCTCAAGGTTACGTCTTCGGCGCAGAGGACGGCCGGCGCACGCCGGTTCCGACATCGGACCGACGAATAGTCCGCTAAGGCGCCCGGAAGGTGACGACCAAGGCGTCGCGATGGCCGGGGGCGGCGGGATCGATCGGGGTGATCGGCGTCACGCCGTGCAGCACCCGGCGATCGTCCAGGAAGATGCCGTCGCCAGGCTCGGTCAGGGTGAAGCGGCCCAGGCGCCGGCCGTCGGCGGCGCCGATCTCGGTCACCCCCTCGGCGACATTGCGCCGGCCGACCAGCATCACGAACACCCAGTCCACCCCGTCGCGGTGCAGGCCCTCGGGCGTGGGCCGACCCTCGGCGTCCGGCGTCGCCTCGATGCGGAACTGGTGCAGTTCCACATGCCACGGCTGGCGCGCCGGCCGGCCGGAGGCGGCGGTGAACAGGGCCCCGCAGCGGGCGAAGATCGCCTGCAGCACGGGGCCGTCCGCGACCGCGTCGGTGACCGGCTCGAACCAGCGCTGCACCCCGCCGTTCAGGCGGTTGAAGTCGCGGCTCTGGAAGTGCGGCTGGTGCGGCTTGCGCGTGGCGACGCCGGCCACGACCTCGAAGGTGGCGAAGCGCCGGCGGCGATAGCGGCCGCCGTCGGCCATGAACAGGTCCTGGCCCAGGTCGTCCCAGGACGCGGCGAACCGCGCCCAGTCCTCGGCGGCCGGCGCGCCCAGCAGGGCCAGGGTCTGCGTCCCCGCAAGCCGCGCATAGCCGGCGACGGCAAGCTCATGCTCCACCGCCGTCGCCTGCACGGCCCGTCCGTCGATCGCCTGCATGTCGTCCGCCTCCATCTCGGCGCTATGTGGCGCCGAAGCGCCCCGGGCGCCACCGGCGCGGCGGGGCCTGCAGACAGCGGGGTGTCAGCGGCGGTAGGCGGAGAGGGCTTGCGCGAACGCTTCGCCATCCGCGGGCGCCGCCGCCGCCGCGATGGCCTGGTCCGCCTGGTCGCGGTCCGACAGGCTGACGACGATGGCTGTCGTGGCCGGGTGCAGCAGCGGGAAGCGCAGGGCCGCGGCGACACTGGCCGGATCGCGCGGCAGGTCGCCGGCGAACAGCGGGCGCAGGGCGACGAAGCCCTGTCCCGCCGCCTGCAGCCGGTCCAGCCAGGGCGCGGCCTCCAGCTCCCGCGGGTTCAGATAGTCGACCAGGCCGTCGACGAACGGTTCGGCCAGGGCGGCGGCCCGGAACGGCTCGCTGTAGGGGAACATGGCGAAGGCGCCGATCTTGCCCTCGGCCTTCAGACGGTCGGCGGCCTCGGCGATGGCGTCGCGGTCGCGCCGCAGGATGTCCAGGCGCGGGGCGTCGTCGTTGGGCGTGTGGCGCACCATCCATTGCGCCACGTCCACGCGCTCGGCCGGCAGCTGGCGCAGCAGGGCTTCGACCCGCGCGCGCAGGCTCTGGGCGGAGAAGCCGGCTTCATCGAAGTGCGGCGCGGCGAGCTTGGCGATCAGCTCGATCGGCGCGGCCGGCCGCGCGCGGCGCAGCGCCGCCAGGGCCTGGCAGACGAACGGGTGGCTGTCGTACTCGTGGGAGACGTGGAAGCTGCTCACCCCGTGGTCCGACAGGTGCAGCAGCAGCGCCAGGGCGCTGTCCGCGTCGAACTTCGGCGGCGCCAGCCGCATGGTCCCCAGCGCCAGGGCGCTCAGGGTCACGTCCCTGCGCCCGAACCGCCGGCGCGGCGTGGCCATCAGGCGGCGGCCCGGCGCGCGGCCACTCACCGTCCGGTCTCGTCCACCACCACGGCCACGGTCTTGCCGCGTGACAGCGGCTCCCAGCCCGAGGCGATGGCCGAGGCGATCGCGCGCGCCACCAGCTCCGGGGGGATCTGCGAGGGCTTCAGCTGCGGCGCGCCATAGCGCGGCTGCGGCCCGGGCGGAAACTCCACCACCACCTCGCGCTTTCCCTCGCGGTGGCGCGCGGCGAGCGCCATGCCGTGCTGGCCGGCGGTGTCGCTGGACCAGCCGGGGCGGCGATGCAGCCGCCACAGATAGGGCTCTCCGTCGACCTCGATCTCGAATTCGGGGCTTTGCTTGGTCCGCGCCATGCGGGCAGGTTAGCCCGGTTGAGGCTGTTGATGGACATCTTTATCGGCGGCGGGGCCGACGATCTGGGCTGGCTGGGGTTCGGCGTGGTCCGCCAGTACGCGGCCGACTTCGCCGCGCGCACGGGCCGTCCGGCGCTTTATCTGCCGAACAACCGGCCCCGCCGCCTGCGCCGCGCGCTCGTGGCCGCCGTGCAGCGGACCGGCGCGGCAAACCTGGTCGGGCACAGCTGGGGCGCGGTGGACGCCTACGAGGCCGCGGTCTGGGCGGCGCGGCGCGGGCTGGCGGTGGCCAACCTCATCACCCTCGACCCGGTAAGCGGCCCCTTCCGCCGCCCCTCGCCCTGGCCGGGCGAGGCCGCCTGGCTGAACGTCACCCTGCAACCCAGCGCGCCGGACGCCTCCGACCGCCTCACGCGGCGCAGACCCCTGGCGCACAAGCCCTCCCGCCTGCCGCTGCACGCGGCCGACGCGCACCTGGTGCTCGACCTGCACCACTGGGACGTGGAGGCGATGATGCGCCGCTCCGGCGCCGAGGCGCGGCTGACAGGGGCGTGAGCGCAGCGCAGGCGGTCGCCGTGCGTCGCCGCGCCCCGGATTGTCCGCCACCACCACGGGCGCTAGGCTTGCCCATGCACCGTCGACCCTGCCCCTGTCCGGGCGCCGCGCCCCGATGAAGACCGTTCTGTTCGTGTGTTCGCAGAACCGCTTGCGCAGCCCGACCGCCGAGCAGGTGTTCCAGGCGCATCCGGGCATCGAGGTGGCGTCGGCGGGGACCAACAACGATGCGGACAATCCCCTGACACCGGAGCTGGTGCGCTGGGCCGACCTCATCTTCGTCATGGAAAAGACCCACCGGACCAAGCTGCAGCGGCGGTTCAAGGCCGACCTGAAGCGCGCCCGCGTGATCTGCCTGGATATCCCCGACGACTACGACTTCATGGACGAGGCCCTGGTGCGCCTGCTGAGGACCAAGGTGGAACGGCATCTGCCGTGACGAGGCCGCGTCGGTTGCTGCACGAAAATCCGCCGGGCCAAGCGCTCGCCCAGCAGGCCTTGCCGATGAAATCGTCAGGCGTCGCAGCTGTGTCGGGAGGGCCTACCCGTGACGGGTGGCGGTGAGAGAGGGATTCGAACCCTCGATAGAGTTTCCCCTATACACGCGTTCCAGGCGTGCGCCTTCAACCACTCGGCCACCTCACCCCACGCCGCGGCCTTCGGAAGGCCGCAACGGCGGAAGGCGGGCAAATATACTATCGTGCCCGGGGCCACAAGCGCCCGGGCCGGGGCATATTCGGCCTGTGACGGAAAGTCCGTCTTCGGCCGCGGGTGAGGGGAGGCTGCATGACCCTGGACGAGATCGAGGCCTTCTGCCTGTCGCTGCCGGGCGCCAGCGTGGTGGTGCAGTGGGGCGACGACCACGTCTACAAGGTCGGCGGCAAGATGTTCGCCGTCGCCGGCGGGCGGGCGCTGGGGATCAGCTTCAAGGCTTCCGAGATGGCCTTTGAGCTGCTGCCCGAGACCGGCGTGGCGCGCCCGGCGCCCTATCTGGGGCGGGCCCGGTGGCTGCAGGTCACCGACCCGGACGCGCTCGGCGACGAGGCGCTGCAGAGCTACCTGCAGCAGGCCCATGACCTGATCGTCGGCCGCCTGCCGAAGAAGACCCGTGCGGCGCTGGGGCGGTCCTGACGCCGCTGCGGGGCTGGCGGCCGGGGCTCAGTCCTCGAGAATCAGGCTGTGGCGCTGGGTGTCGCGCATGCGCAGGGCGGTGAGGGCGGCGATGGCGCACAGGGCGGCGACGTAGACGAAGAACGCCGACTCCACGTGATGCTGCTTCAGCCACAGGGCGACGCCCTCGGCGGTGCCGCCGAACACCGCGTTGGCCACGGCGTAGGGCAGGGCGACGCCCAGGGCGCGGATGTGCGCCGGAAACAACTCGCTCTTCACCACCGCGTTCACCGCCGTGTAGCCGGCCAGGCAGAACAGGGCCAGGCACACCAGCGCCAGGGCGGCGATGGGGTCGGTGGCGCGCGCCAGGGCCGTCATGATTGGATAGGTGGCCAGGGCCAGCGAGCCGAACGCGAACACCAGCAGCCGGCGCCGGCCGATCCGGTCGCCGACCCAGCCGAACAGCGGATGCACCAGCAGATAGGCCACCAGCGAGGCGGCGCTGATCTCCGTCGCCTGGTCCTTGCTGAAATGGCCGGAGTTGGTGAGGAACTTCTGCATGTAGGTGGTGAAGGCGTAGAAGGCGAGCGAGCCCGCCGAGGTCAGGGCGAAGATCATGCCCGTCTCGACCGGGTGGCGGACCACCAGGTGGTGGGTGGCCGAGCGGCCCTCGCGCTCGGCCTGGACGGCCTCGAACGAGCCGGTCTCCTCCAGGCCCCGCTGGATGGCGAACACCACCACCGCCAGCGCCGCGCCGATCACGAACGGGATGCGCCAGCCCCACGCCTCCAGCTGCGCCTTGGCCAGGGTGTGCTGCAGCACGATCAGCACCCCCAGCGCCAGCAGCTGGCCGCCGACGATGGTGACGAACTGGAACGACGACCAGAAGCCGCGGTTGGCCTTGCCGGCCATCTCGGACATGTAGGTGGCGCTGGCCCCATACTCGCCGCCCACCGACAGGCCCTGCAGCAGGCGGGCGACGGTCAGGATGATCGGCGCCGCCGCGCCGATGCGGGCGTAGCCAGGGGTCAGGGCGACGATCAGCGAGCCCAGGCACATCAGCGCCACCGACAGCACCAGGGCGGCCTTGCGCCCCGCGCGGTCGGCGTAGAGTCCCATCACCCATGCGCCCACCGGCCGGGCCAGGAACCCCAGGGCGAACACCCCGGCGGTCTGCAGCAGCTGGGCCGTCTGGTCGCCGTTGGGGAAGAAGGCCTTGGAGAAGTACAGCGCGAAGGAGGTGTAGGCGAACCAGTCGTACCACTCGACCAGGTTGCCGGCCGAGCCGCCGAGGATCGCCTGCACGCGCTTCCAGGGCGAAAGACTTGCAGAGGCGGGCAGGCGCGCAGCCGACGATGGGGCGGCGGCCACGCCCACGGCCGCGCCGCCCGGTTCAACCTGCCCCATCCGCATCCCCCGACCCTTTACTTCAGGCCAGGGTAGCGGCGGAACCGGGCGAGGCAAGGGAGCGGGGCTAGATCCTGCCGATCAGCACCAGCACGACGACGATCACCAGCACCAGGCCGACGCCGCCGGAGGGGAAGTAGCCCCAGCTGCGGCTGTAACCCCACGAGGGCAGGGCGCCCAGCAGGGCCAGGATCAGGATGACGATCAGAATGGTGCCAAGCATGGCGTTCCTCCAGACAGGTGCGGCGCCGCGCGGGGGCGCCGGTCTCTTGCCTGGACGAACGTGGGCTCGGGGCCGGGGTTCCTCGGACCGCCCGGGGGCGGCCGGGGCGGGGCGGCTACTCCAGCCGGTCCGCCGTGTGCAGGGCCCCGTCCTCGCGGGTGACCCGCATGGCGTACAGCATGCCCACCACCGCGCCCTTGATGCGCGGCAGCAGCAGCAGGGTGATCACCGCCAGCGGGATCAGGGTGCCGGGCACCACGATCCACAGCGAGGCGCGCCAGATGAACGACAGCGCCACCAGCGGCGCCACCACCAGGTGGCCGACGATCAGGATGGTGAAATAGGCCGGCCCGTCGTCCGACGGGTACTGGTCCAGGTCGTGGCCGCAGGCCGGGCAGGCGTCGTTGACCTTGAGGTAGCGCCAGTAGAGCTTGCCCTTGCCGCAGTTCGGGCAGCGCTCGGCGAAGCCGCGCAGCAGCGACCTTCCGACGGGACGTTTTGCGGGTTGGTCGAGCATGGCCCCCATATGGCGCGTTCCGCGTGGCGCCGAAAGGGCGCCAACGGCGTTATGGCCGCGTTAGGGTGTCGCGATCTGTCGGGAGCAGGCGATGGCGTACGAGCTGCACTACTGGCCGGGCATCCAGGGACGGGGCGAGTTCGTGCGCCTGGCCCTGGAGGACGCCGGGGTCGACTATGTGGACGTGGCGCGGCTGTCCGAGGCGGACGGTGGGGGCGAGGCGGCCCTGGTCAACTGGATGGACTTCGCCACCCCGCCCCCGTTCGCTCCGCCCATATTGCGCGCCAAGGGCCACACCATCGCCCAGACCGCCAATATCCTGGAGTTCATCGGCCGCCACCACGACCTGGCGCCGCCGGACGAGGACGGGCGCATGTGGGTCAACCAGCTGCAGCTGACCCTCGCCGACCTGGTGGCCGAGGTCCATGACACCCATCACCCGATCTCGTCCTCGACCTACTACGAGGACCAGAAGGACGCGGCCCTGGCCCGCGCCAAGGCGTTCCGCGAAGAGCGCATGCCCAAGTACCTCGGCTATTTCGAGCGCATCCTGCAGGGCAACGGCGCCGACGGCGGCGGCCTGGCGGGGGCGGCGATCACCTATGCCGACCTGTCGCTGTTCCAGGTCACGCGCGGGCTGCAGTACGCCTTCCCCAAGGCCATGCAGGCCCTGGCGCCCAAGATCCCCGGCGTGCTGCTGCTGGCCGAACAGGTACAGCGCCGGCGGCGCATCGCCAGCTACCTGAAGTCCGAGCGTCGCGTGCCTTTCAGCGAGGAGGGCATCTTCCGCCACTATCCCGAACTGGACGCCAACTGATGCCCGATCCCGAGCCGGACATCCCGCCGCAGCCGGCGGTCACCCCGGGCGAGGCGGCGGCCGAACAGACGCCGGACCTCAGCGACGCCGAGCGCGCCGCCTTGGCGCAAGAGGCGTCGCGGGCCGAGGACGCCTGAGACCGGGCCGGGGCGGCCCCTCACCTTCCCGCTCGCTGCGCGATCGGGCCCCTTCCTCTCCCTTAGGGGAGAAGAAAGCCGACCATGCGGTCGCGACTCCTGTTTCCTCTCCCTGCAGGGAGAGGAAGGGGCCCGCGCCCGCCAGGGCGTGGGAAGGTGAGGGGCCGCGGGCTCCTGCCATCGACGGCTGGACTCGCGCCGGCCCCTCTGGTCGAGTGCGCGCATAAAAGCATCGGGAGAACGACCATGGGGACCGCGACCGCCATCGACTTCAAGCGCGCCACCGCCGGGGACCTGGCGCAGGCCCTGCGCCGGCGCGAGGTCAGCGCCGTCGAGCTGGCCGACGCCGCCATCGCCGCCATCGAGGCCGGCGACGGTCCGATCAACGCGGTGGTGGTGCGCGACTTCGAGCGCGGCCGGGCGGCGGCCCGGGCGGCCGACGCGGCCCTGGCGCGGGGCGAGACGGCGCCGCTGCTGGGCGTGCCGATGACGGTCAAGGAGGCGCACAACGTCGCCGGCCTGCCGACCACCTGGGGCCTGGCCGCGGCCAAGGACTTCATCGCGTCCGAGGACAGCGTGGGCGTGCAGCGGCTGAAGGGCGCCGGGGCGGTGATCCTGGGCAAGACCAACGTGCCGCCCAACCTCGGCGACTGGCAGAGCGCCAATCCGGTCTACGGCCGCACCAACAACCCGCATGATCTTTCCCGCTCTCCCGGCGGCTCGTCGGGTGGCAGCGCGGCGGCCCTGGCGGCGGGCTTCGTGCCGCTGGAGTTCGGCTCCGACATCGGCGGCTCGATCCGCGTACCGTCGCACTTCTGCGGCGCCTATGGCCACAAGCCCAGCTACGACCTGATCCCGCAGCGCGGGCACATGCCCCCCGGCGTGGACGGCAATGGCACGGCGCTGGGGGTGATCGGACCGATGGCGCGCTCGGCCGCCGACCTGGCTCTGGCGCTGAAGGTGCTGGAAGGCCCGGCCGGGCTGGACGCGGTGGGCTACCGCGCCGACCTGCCGGCGCCGCGCGCCACCCGGCTGAAGGACTTCCGCGTGCTGGTGCTGGACAGCCATCCCCTGGCGCGGGTGGATCGCCAGATCCTGGCGGCCTCCGCCGACCTCGCCGGCCGGCTGGAAGCCGTCGGCGCCCGGGTCGAGCGCCAGAGCGCCCTGATCCCCGACCTGGAGGCCGCGCACCACACCTACCTCGGCATCCTGATGACGGTGATGTCGCGCGGCGCCCCGCCCGAGGCGCAGCGCAACCCGCCGGTCACCGCCTACCAGCTGATGGACATGCAGGACCACCAGATGGCCGTGCGGCGGCAGTGGGCGCGCCTCTACCAGGACTTCGACATCGTGCTGACCCCGACCCTTGGCGTGCTCGCCTTCCCGCATGACGACAGCCCCGACTGGGGCGCGCGCACCCTGCCGCTGGACGGCGAGGCCACCCCCTTCGGCGCCCAGCTCGCCTGGCCCGGCCTCGCGGTGTTCGGCCACCTGCCGTCGACCGCCTTCCCGGTGGCTCGCTCTGCCGACGGCCTGCCGATCGGCCTGCAGGCCATGGGGCCGTATCTGGAAGACTACACCTGCATCGCCTTCGCCGAGGCGGTGGCGCGCGAGGTGGGGTAGGGGTTCGGCGGGGCGCGCCTGAACCCCTCACCCTCCCATGGCTACGCCACGGGCCCCTCCCTCTCCCTATGGGAGAGGTGATTTTTCAGTTGCCACAAAGGCTTGAACGAACTCGAGCCGCCCCCCTCTTTCACCTCTCCCATAGGGAGAGGGAGGGGCCCGCGCGGCTTGCGCGAGCAAGTCGCGTGGGAAGGTGAGGGGTTCCGCCGCCCTCGCCGCCGATCCCCCTTTCCGGAGCATGCGCCGCCCGCCCAGTCATCGCATCTTCCCCGCACGGAGGGAGACTGCGGCGATGCGAATGCTGATCACGGCCCTGGCCGCCGCGGCGGCGGTGGCCTTCATGCTGCTGGCGGCGGGGCCGACGGCCGGCGCCTAGCCGGCGGCGCGCAGGGGCAGGGCGCGGCGCACCTGGCGCACGGCCAGGCAGCCGCAGGCGCGGTCGATCACCGGCGGCCCGGCGACGAAGCCCGTGGCGGCGAGGGCCGCGCGCAGCGGCGCGTCGACGGCCGGGCGGTCCAGCTGAACCACCAGGGTCCCGCCGTCCTTCAGCAGCCGGGCGGTGCGGGCGACCAGGGCGGCCAGCTCGGTGGCGCTAAGCGCGCCGACGATCAGCAGCACGTCGCTGGCCTCGTCGGCGCCGCGACAGGTGGCCTGGCGGGCGCACTCCACCCGCTCGAAGCCGGCCCGGAGCAGGGCGACCATGGCCGCCAAGCCGTCGGGACCGGCCACGCTGACCAGGTCTGTCGGGTGGGCGGCGGAAAGGGCGATGGCGCGCTCCACCACCTGGGTCGGGGACGCGAGGATGCTGGCGCCGAAGCTGCGCATGGGAACGCTCTGAAGCTGGAGGACATGGAGGCGGCCGCGGCGGGCGGCCGTTCAGGTGCGCTCGCCGGCGCAGGTGGGGGTGGGGTGCGGCTCGGCGGCCAGGGCCGCGGCGACGGCCTGGGCCATGGCGGTGTCGATCCGCCTGCGGCAGGCGGGCGCGCCGCAGCGGCAGTCGAACGGATCGGCGATCTCGGCTTCGGTGGTCAGATAGTCGAAGCTGATCAGCGCGCCTGGGGCGATGTCGCGCCGCGCCACCAGCGCCATCAGCCGGAAGCTCGGCCGGCCGTTGGGGTCGCAGGCGTGGGCCACGCGGGCCAGGATCGGGTCGTACAGGTGCTGCCCGTCCGGCGTCTGAACCGTGTAGCGGTCGCGCCGCGGGCGCCAGGAGATGTGGTCGAAGGTGAAGATCGGCTCGCCGGCGGCGAAGGCGCGCGTGGCGTACAGCGCCTCGCCCGTGCCGATGTGGCGGATCTCCAGCCCGTCGGGAGCGTGCGCCGGCTGCGGCGTCGGCAGGATGGGCAAGGCCGGCGCCCGGTCAGGCGCCGCGTCGGCCTCGAAGCGATGCGGGACGGGGGAGGGGTGTGGCCCCATGGACGGCTCCGGGTCTGGATCGCCGTCGGGATCGGAAAGCAACATGGCAAGCGCCTGGCTCAGCCGCACATCAGGCCGGTGCGGACGGCGAGGGTGTTATCGCGCCGATGGCCGTAAGGGCGCGATGGGGGAGGCGCGGCGGGGGATAAGCGGGGCGTAAGGGCGGGGCTGGGCGTGCGGCTGGCGTCGTATCTGAACCACGAACCACACGAACGAACTCACCCCCACCCTGTCATCCCGGTGGAGGCCGGGATCCAGGCAAGACTCACCTCCGGCAGGATGTTTGTCCGGGCAGGTTGGACTCAGATCCCGTGAGTTGAAGCTTTTGCCTGGGTCCCGGCCTTCGCCGGGATGAGCAGGATTTGGGGGTGTTCGTGGGGTTCGTGGTTCAAAAAGAACCTGCCCCTCAATCCCCATCCATCTTCAACGCCGCAATAAACGCTTCCTGCGGGATCTCGACCTTGCCGAACTGGCGCATGCGCTTCTTGCCCTCCTTCTGCTTGTCGAGGAGCTTGCGCTTGCGGGTGGCGTCGCCGCCGTAGCACTTGGCGGTGACGTCCTTGCGCAGGGCGCGGACGGTCTCGCGGGCGATGACCTTGCCGCCGATCGCCGCCTGGATCGGGATCTGGAACAGGTGCGGCGGGATCAGGTCCTTCATCTTCTCGACCATGCCGCGGCCGCGGGTCTCGGCGCGGGCGCGGTGCACCAGCATCGACAGGGCGTCCACCGGCTCGGCGTTGACCAGGATCGACATCTTCACCAGGTCGCCGACCTTGTAGTCGGTGATCTGGTAGTCGAACGAGGCGTAGCCCTTCGAGATCGACTTCAGCCGGTCATAGAAGTCGAACACCACCTCGTTCAGCGGCAGGTCGTAGACCACCATGGCGCGCGAGCCGACGTAGCTGAGCTCCTTCTGCTCGCCGCGGCGGTCCTGGCACAGCTTGATCACCGCGCCGAGGTACTCGTCGGGCGTGAAGATGGTGGCGCGGATCCAGGGCTCGGCGATGGTGTCGATCTTCACCGGGTCCGGCAGGTCGGCCGGGTTGTGCAGGTCGATGACCTCGCCGTTGGTCAGGGTGATCTTGTAGACCACGCTGGGGGCGGTCGCGATCAGGTCGAGGTTGAACTCGCGGCTGAGCCGCTCCTGGATGATCTCCAGGTGCAGCAGGCCTAGGAACCCGCAGCGGAAGCCGAAGCCGAGGGCGGCGCTGGTCTCCATCTCGTAGGTGAACGAAGAGTCGTTCAGCCGCAGCTTGCCCACCGCGGCGCGCAGGTCCTCGAAGTCGGCGGCGTCCACCGGGAACAGGCCGCAGAACACCACCGGCTGCACCGGCTTGAACCCGGGCATGGCCTCGGCTGTCGGGCGGCGCTCGTCGGTGATGGTGTCGCCGATGGCGGCGTCGGCCACGTCCTTCATCTGGGCGGTCATGAAGCCCATCTCGCCGGGGCCAAGCTCGCCCATTTCGGTCTGCTTGGGGCGGAACACCCCCAGCCGGTCGATCTTGTAGCTGGCGCCGGTCTGCATCATGCGCACCTGCTGGCCCAGCTTGATCACCCCGTCGAACACCCGGATCAGCACCACGACGCCCAGGTAGGGGTCGTACCAGGCGTCGACCAGCAGCGCCTTCAGCGGGGCGTTGCGGTCGCCCTTGGGGGGCGGCAGGCGGTGGACGATGGCTTCCAGCACCTCGTGGATGCCCTGGCCGGTCTTGGCCGAGGCCTCGATGGCGTCGGAGGCGTCGATGCCGATGACATCTTCGATCTGCTGGCGCACCCGGTCCGGCTCGGCGGCCGGCAGGTCGACCTTGTTCAGGACGGGGACGATCTCGTGGTTGTTGTCGATGGCCTGGTAGACGTTGGCCAGGGTCTGGGCCTCGACGCCCTGCGAGGCGTCCACCACCAGGATCGAGCCCTCGCACGCGGCCAGGGAGCGCGAGACCTCGTAGGCGAAGTCGACGTGCCCGGGGGTGTCCATCAGGTTCAGCACATAGTCCAGCCCGTCGTCGGCCCGGTAGTGCAGCCGCACGGTCTGCGCCTTGATGGTGATGCCGCGCTCGCGCTCGATCTCCATGTTGTCGAGCACCTGCTCCTTCATCTCCCGCGCCGTCAGGGCGCCGGTTTCCTGGATCAGGCGGTCGGACAGGGTCGACTTGCCGTGGTCGATGTGCGCCACGATGGAGAAGTTGCGGATACGGGAAAGCTCAGTCGTCATGGCGCGGGCTGTATAGGGTTTTTCGGTCCGAGGCGAGTTGGCGCGGTGGCGCGGCCGGTTCTCCGCTGGAGCCCCCTACCCCCGCTTCGCGGGTACTTCCCCCAGAGGGGGAAGAGAGCCGAAGGTGCGGCCGCAATTCTCTTCCCCCTCTGGGGGAAGTACGGCCGAAGGCCGGGATGGGGGCTCCGGCAGGCGCGGCCCCCCCGCCGATTCACCCCCGGTTCATGCGCCTGGCCGCAAAGCGGCCTAAGGTCCGGCTTACGATTCGCCGGTCGGTTGTCTGGAGCATGCCATGGATCGTCGTACGCTTATCGTCTCGGGCCTGATCGGCATGGTGGGATCGCCTGCCCTGGGGCAGTCCAGCGACGACCAGCCCTACCATCCGTCGAACGGCGGCCAGGGCTATCCGCAGGACAACGGATCCCGGGACGGCGGCTATCGCGACGGCGGCGGTCGCGACAACGGCGGCTATCGCGACAAAACCTACGACCATCCGGACGACAACGGCTATCCGGTGCGCGACGACCGCAACGGCCGCCCGCAGGGCAGCCGCGCGGAGACCTACAGCCACGACGAGATGGTCAACAAGGTCTCTGACTTCATGGGGGTGACCGCCGAGGCGGCCGGCGGCGCCATCGAGCACATCTTCAAGGACAACGGCCGGCCCACCGGCTACATCGCCGGCGAGGAAGGGGCGGGCGCCATCGCCGTCGGCCTGCGCTACGGCCGCGGTCTGCTGTACATGAAGCAGCGGCCCACCCAGGAGGTGTTCTGGCAGGGTCCGACCATCGGCTTCGACGCCGGCGGCAACGCCAGCCGGGTGTTCACCCTGTGCTATAACCTGCAGTACCCGGACGCCGTCTATCGCCGCTTCCCAGGGGTCGAGGGCTCGGCCTACCTGATCGGCGGCCTGGGCATCCAGTACCAGCGCGCCGACGACATCACCCTGGCCCCGATCCGCGCCGGCGTGGGCCTGAGGTTCGGCGCCAATCTGGGCTACCTGAGCTACAGCCGAAAGCGGCGCGTGCTGCCGTTCTAGGGGGGGCGCACGTTTCGCATCCTCCTTACTGTCATCCCGGAATTCGCGAAGCGGATATCCGGGACCGCGGCAGACGCCGGCGTCCGCTACGGCTGGCCATCTTCAGCGCTTTCGGCGGTCCCGGATAAGCCGCTCGCGCGGCTTTCCGGGATGACAGTGAAATGAGGGCGCGGCGAGCGCTCCCCTCAGTGCCGGTGCGCTTCGGCCTCGATCTTCTCGGCCAGGCAGTGCAGCCAGTCCATCAGCGCCAGCAGCACGCCGGAGACTACGAAGGTCAGGTGGATCACCACCTGCCAGAGCAGGGTGTCGCGCGGCACGGGCGCCTCGCCCAGCAGCATGAAGGTCTTCAGCAGCGAGATCGCCGAGATGGCGACGATCGAGGCCAGCAGCTTCAGCTTCAGGCCGGAGAAGTCGACCTTGCCCATCCAGTCGGGGCGATCGGCGTGGTCGCCGGTGTCGATCTTGGAGACGAAGCTCTCGTAGCCTGAGAACACCACGATCAGCACCAGGTTTGCCGCCAGGCTCAGGTCCACCAGCGACAGCACCAGCAGGATGGCGTCCTCCGGCTTGCCGTCGTCGGCGAACACCCTGGGCGCGGCGTGGACGATGTCCTTGCCGAACGCCCACAGCAGGATCGGCAAGGCCACGATCAGGCCGACGTAGAACGGCGCCATCAGCCAGCGGCTGCCGAACAGCCCCGCCTCCAGCCAGCGTTCGAGGCGGGGGCCGCCTGGGCTGGGCGCGGCGGTATCGGGCATGGGAGCTCCTCGAAGCATATTGCAGGATTGCAAAAATTGGCGCGCGCGGCGGCGAGCGCAAGAGCGGCGGCCGGCATTTTCACCCCGGCGCGGGGCGGGTCTAGTTCAGGCGTTCCAGGGTATAGCGCAGCGGCGCCTCGGCGTGCGCGGGGACCGGCAGTCGCCAGATGGGGTCGCCCGCGCGGCTGCCATGAGGCTGGCTCTCGGCGACGATCCGGGCGCCGCGCCATCCCGAGATCGGCAGCCGCACCTCGGCGGTCACGGGCGCGCGGCTGGCGTTGCTGGCCGTGAGCTCCAGCGAGGCGCGCACGCCGCGTCGCCCGGCGCGCGAAAACGCCTCGCTCTTCACCACCCGCCAGGCCAGGCGCACGTCGGACGCCTCGCCCAGCTTCAGTTCGAAGGGGGCCCCCACCGCGACATCGTCAAGCGATGCCTCGCCGATCAGCCGCTCGGCGCCGCCCTGGCTCTGCCGCAGCGAGATGTCGCCAGCGGGCAGGGCGCGCCCCAGCCCGGTCACGGGCTTGTTCTCCAGGCGCAGGACGATCTCGCTCGCGCCTTCGCCGGGCGGCTGCTGGTCGGCCACCGGCGAGAGCTCGAACACATAGTCGGTGTCGAAGTCGACCTTGGCCTGCTGCAGGAACATCACCTGCTTGGTCTGCCGCGCGGCGACCGTGGTCGGCTCGGCGAGGGTGTAGAGCTTGTAGTCGCCCAGGTCGCTTTGCTTCGGCGGCGGCGGCGGTGGTGGCGGCGCAAAGGCGGTGACCGCGGTCGGCACATTCTGAAGTCTCTCGGATCTGCGTTCGGCGGTCACCACCACCTCGCCCAGCCTCTCGGACAGGTCCTCGGCCTCGGCCAGGTACAGCCGCTCGCCGCGCGGATGGTGCGAGTTCCCCATCGGCCAGCAACCGGGGGCGCGGCGCGCGACCAGGCCTTGGGCCAGGATCACCGCCTGGCGGGCCAGGTTTCCGGCGACCACCGAGGTCTCGGCGTCCGGGAAGCTGGCGCCGTCGTGGTTGGCCAGGGTGATCCAGCCGGTGAGGTCCAGCGTGCGGCCGTCCGGCGCGATGCGGGCGACATAGTCCGTCTTCCAGGCCAGGCCCACGGTCAGATAGGCCAGGGTCAGGCGATAGCGGCCGGCCTGGGTCACGCGCACGCGGGTGGACAGGGCGGCGAGGCCGGTCAGACCGGACGGGACCTGATCGAACACCAGCCGCTCGGGCGGGCCGCCGCACTGCAGCGCCTCGACCCGGTCGCCGAAGTCCAGCACCGCGCCGTCCGGTCCCGACTTCAGGACGGCGTCCTCGGCCGTCTCCCTGCCGGTCCTGGGATTGGTGCGCACCACCTGCACCCGGCCGCCGACCGAGCGCTGGATCAGCGAGCCGGGGCTCAGCAGGTCGAAGTCGAAGTTCTGCTCGACGATGCGGCCGGGCAGGTCCTTCAGGGCGGCGGTCTGCGGCAGGGTTCCGTCGGCGACGCCCTGGAAGACGATGCGCGAGTCCCCGGCAGGCAGGTCGACGGTGCGGGTCTCGCGGATCATGGCCAGGCCGTAGCCGCCCCAGGTCGCCGCCGCGGGCTCGGGCACCCCGTCGTCGCGGTAGACCGTCACCGCCACGGCCTCGGCGCGCGGCGAGACCACCTCCGCCGCGAGGACGCGCGCGCTGGTGAACGCCGCCGCAAGCGCGGCGGCCAGCAGCAACGCCAGGCCCGGCGGGCGGGCGGCCATCACCAGCCGGTCTCGACCTGGGCGGTGAGGATGGTCTCGCCGTTCGCGGCCACCGGCACGGACCAGCCCAGGGTGAAGGCGTCGATCTTGCGGCTGGCCAGGCTTTCCTTGAGCACCGTGGTGTTTCGGCCCCAAAGCCCGCCCTGGCGCAGCTCCACCGTCACCGGCGCGCCGCGCGCGTTGTGCAGCCGATAGCTCATCGTGTAGCGGGTGCGGTGCTTGCCGGCCGCCTCCGTGGCCACCAGGGTCGGCTGCACGGTCACGTCGAAGGCGTCGCCGATCTTCACCGCCAGCTCCGAGCCCTGTGGCGTGTGGCCGATCTGGTTCTCGCCGACGAACTTGGCGTCGCCGCCGACATCACGCTGGTAGACCCGGATGACACCGGCCGGCAGGCCCGCGCCCAGGCCGCCGGCCTGGCTGTTGGCGAAGTCCACGACCACGGCGGCGCTGGAGGGCTGTTCGGCGCTGGCGAAGCCGGCCAGGTTGAACTGATAGACCTTGTGCGCGGTGACCCCGGCGGCGTCCAGGAAACTGACCTGCTTGGTCTGGTTCTGGGCGATCGTGGTCCGCTCGGGCAGGCTGTAGATGTAGAAGTCGCCCAGCGCCTCGCCCGGGCCGGTGTGCGCCTCGGTCCCCGCCTGCACGAGCCGGCCCGTGTCGTCGTCGCCGCCCGCATACTGCCACTGGCCATTCAGCCGCACCGCCCCGGCCACCAGCTGGGTGCGCGCGTCGGTGAAGCTGGTGCCGGACTGGTTGGTCAGGGTGATCCAGCCCTGCAGGTCCAGCTTGCCCGCCTTCTCGTCGAACAGCGCCACATAGTCGGCCCGCCAGGCCAGGCCCGTGGTCAGGTAGCTGAGGTCGGCGACGCGGGCGCCGGCGTGGGCGCTCTGCACCGTCACCGACAGGGTCGGCCGGGCGCGCAGGTTCTCGGGCACCTTGTCGAAGATCACCCGGGTGGGCACGCCGTCGTCGCGCAGCACTTCGATGCGGTCGCCGATCTTCAGCACCACGCCCTCGTTGGCGGCGAGCACGGTGGCGGTCTCGGTCACCTCCTGGCCGGTGCCGGGGTTGGTGCGCACGATCTTCACCTGCTGACCCACAGCCTTTTCCATCAGCTTGGACGGGGTCAGCAGGTCGTAGTCGAAGTTCTGCTCGACGATGGCCGCGCCCTCGACGTTGAGGCTGACGGTCTCGGGGCGGATGGCCGAGGAGACGTCCTTGAACTCCAGCCGCTGGCGGCCTGCGCCGATGTCCATCGTGCGGGCGTCGTCCACCAAGGCCTGGTTGTTGTTGTAGATCGTCACCGACAGGCCGGGGGCGTCCGCGGCGCGGGCGGCGGAGGCGGCGGTCATGAGCGACGCCGCGAAAAGAAGCTTCCTGAACATCACGCCTCCGGTTGTTTGCCGGACAGGGTGTCACGGCCGCCGCGGCGAAGCGAGGTCGCTTCGCCGGCGTGCGGACCGCGGCGCGCCGCCGGGTCTGCCGAGGGATACGGAGCGTGCGACGCCACAGGGTCGAGGCGAGAAGAATATTCTGCGCCGGAACGGTTACGGCGCGCGCGGCCAGCCCTATAGCTGGGCCGCCGCGCCGGAGCCCGCCATGACCTCGATCCTCGCCATCCATGCCCATCCCGACGACGTCGAGACCCTGGGAGCGGGGACCCTGGCGATCCTGGCGGCCAAGGGCCACCGCATCGTCATCGCCACCCTGACGGCGGGCGACTGCGGCTCGGCGGAAGCCGGGCCGGAGGAGACCGCGGCGGTGCGGCGGGGCGAGGCGGCCAGGGCGGCGGGGATGATCGGCGCGGAATATATGTGCGTCGGCCTGCCGGACCTCGGCGTGTTCAACGACGACCCCACGCGGCGCAGGGTCACCGAGGCGGTGCGGTCGGCGCGCCCGGACCTGGTGATCACTTCTGCGCCCGCGGACTACCATCCCGACCACGAGGCGACGAGCATCCTGGTGCGCGACGCCTGCTTCGCCGCCTCGGCCCCCAACTACCGCACCGGTCCGGCCGCTCCGCTGGGGGCGATCCCGCTGCTGTACTTCATGGACCCGATCGGCGGGCGCGACCGCGAGGGCCGCGCCGTGCCGCCGGAGTTCGGCGTCGACATCGGCTCCACCTTCGAGACCAAGCGGGCGATGCTGGCCGCGCACGAGAGCCAGGCCGGCTGGCTGCTCAAGCAGCACGGCATCACCGACTACGTCGGCTCCATGGTCGGCTGGACGAAGCGCCGCGGCCGCGACCTGGGCGTCGACTACGCCGAGGGCTTCCGCCAGTACCGCCACACGCCCTATCCCAAGGACCCGGTGCTGCAGGGACTGGTGGGCGAGGCGCTGATCGCGGTGGGCTGAGGCCGGCCGCTCATTCCGAGTGGCGCCGGCTTGGCTTGGGCGCACGGCGCTCTAGGGTGGGACCGGCCACCGGAGGGCGTGGAATGCGAGCGATGCGTGTAGTGCTGGCCGCCATGGCGCTTGCGGGCCTCGCCGCGACGGCCCTGGCCCGATCCGTGGCCGGTGACGGCGACGTGCAGCGCGTGAGCTTCGCCAGCGCCGACGGGCACACCCAGCTGGTGGGCTATCTCGTCGAGCCCGAGGGCCGCAGCGCGCCGGAGCCGGCGATCGTGCTGATGCACGGGCGGTCGGGCGCCTATTCCAAGGGCGCGGACGGCGACTATTCGGCCCGCACCCTGCGCCGGCGCGACATCGGCTGGGCGCGGTTCTGGCGCGACCGCGGCTATGCGGTGCTGCTGGTCGACAGCTTCGGCCCGCGCGGCTTTCCCCAGGGCTTCGCCGCCGGCACGCACGACGAGCGGCCGGCCTCGGTGGACGAGGTGACCGTGCGCCCGTTCGACGCCTACGGCGCGCTCACCTATCTGCGCCGCCGCCCGGAAGTCGCGGGGGACCGGGTCGGGCTGATGGGCTGGTCCAACGGGGCCAGCGCGACCCTGGCGACGATGGCGGTCGACGGCGCGGCCTCGGGGGGCCGGGCGGGCGGCCGTGGCTTTCGCGCTGCGGCGGCCTTCTATCCGGGTTGCGGGCTGAATGACGCCTTCGCCGGCGGCTATCGGCCCTACGCGCCGGTGAAGCTGTTCATCGGCACGGCCGACGAGGAAGTCTCGCCGGAGGCCTGCCGCAAGCTGGCGGCGCGCAACGCCCGCCTCGGCGGTGGGGTCGAAATCACCGTCTATCCGGACGCCACCCATGATTTCGACGACCCGGCCAACCATCGCCAGGACAATCCGGCCAATGTGTCGGCGCGCGCCGATGCGACCAGCCAGATGGAAGCCTTCTTCCAGGCCCGCCTGCGGCCGTGAGCTCGGCCTTCAGGCGGAGGCCAGCGCCTCGCGGGTGAAGGCCTGGGGATTGGCGTCGGCGAAGGCGGCGAGCCGGTCGGCCAGGGGCTCGGCGCTGGCGTGCAGGCGGTCGTCCAGCGCCTCCAGCTCGTCCTCGATGTCCTCGTCGAGGTCACCCATGTGATCCTGGCGCTGCTCGTCGTCGCTCCAGTCCAGGTGCGGGGCGTCAGCCGCGCCCACCGCCTCGGCGACGATCTCGGCGGCATCCTCAGCCCCGATCGCCCGTAGCGCCGCCGCCGCCTCCCGGCCCCCGGCGCTGTTCATGAAATACTGGTGCAGGCTGCCCGCGCTGACCTCGGCGTCCAGCTCCCAGGCGATGGCGAAGGTGCGCTGCGCGGGCGTCAGCGCATCCGCGGGCTTAAGCATCAACGCCTCGGCGATACGCTGCAGGCGCTCGTTGGAACTGGACATGGCCGCTGTCTACCACCGGCGACGGCGAAGCGCCGCCGTCCACACCCTTCGCGGGAGCGCGGACCCGCGGCGGTAGTCCTCTAGCGGCTTCGGGTCGCCAGCCAGACTACGTGCCGCGCGCCCTTGGCGCCCCGAGCCCGCGGCCGGGTCTCTTCCACCGCGAAGCCGGCGTGCTGCAGACGCCGGGCGAAGGCCGGGTGCGGGGCGGAGGACCACACCGACAGCACGCCGCCGGGCTTCAGCGCCGCATGCGCCTCGCGCAGGCCGTAGCTGTCGTAGAGGTCATCGTTGGCCCGGCGCATCAGGCCTTCCGGCCCGTTGTCGACGTCCAGCAGGATGGCGTCGTAGCGTTCCCGCACCGGATTGATCAGCTTGGCCACGTCGCCCTCGAACACGGTGACCCGGGGATCGTCCAGGCTGTCGCCGTGGATGTGCGCCAGCGGGCCCCGGGCCCAGGCCACGACCGCCGGAACCAGCTCGGCCAGGGTGACGGTCGCCCCGGGACCCAGGGAGGCGAGGGCGGCGCGCAAGGTGAAGCCCATGCCGAGGCCGCCGATCAGCAGGTGCGGCTTCGCCCGCCCGGCCAGCTTCTGGCAGGTCAGCAGGGCCAGCGCCTCCTCCGAGCCGCTGAGCCGGCTGCCCATCAGCTCGATCGCCCCGGCCATGATCGAGAACTCGTCGCCGCGCTGCATCAGTCGCAGCACGCCGCCGTCGCCGGGAACCTGAGCGACGTCGAGCTCGACCCAGGGCCTCATGGGGTGAAGCGCCCATTTGGCTTCGCAGCCCTAGCCTCAACGCTCCCGGTGGTCACGCTTCGCCCTCGGCCGCATAGCAAAACAGTTCGCCCCACGCGGTCCGCCTGCCAGCTTTGAGCGTCCGCATGTTCGCTGCCAGATGTTCGTCAACCCCAGAAACCTCATCTGCATCGACGACCGGCTGCAGGTCTTCGACATCCATCAGCCGAAGTCCCACGGCGCTCATGTCGGCCTCGATCCGCTTGCGTGCGGCGTCTTCATCTGGCGCAAGGGCGGCGACCCACCCGCATGCGCCAAGCGCCCAATCGGGAAGGATCTCCTGATCCCGGTTCAGCCGCTCGATCGTCACCATCGCGATCCACCACGGATCGGCCGTCATCCTAACCTCTCAGCACCGCGCCGACCTTGCCCGCCGCGGCGATGATCCTGGAGGACAGGGCCTCGATCTCGGCGTCGGTGAGGGTCTTTTCGCGCGGCTGGATCAGGACCTCGACGGCGACGGATTTCTTGCCTTCCGGCACGCCGGGGCCTTCGTAGACGTCGAACACCCTGGCGCCGGCAATCAGCACCTTGTCGGCGCCCTGCACCGCGCGCACCAGGTCGCCGGCCGCCTGGGCGCGGTCGACCACGAAGGCGAAGTCGCGCGACAGCGGCATCAGCGGCGACAGGCTGAGCGCCGGCCTGGTCTTGGTCGCCTTCTTCTTCGGCTCCGGGATGGCCTCCAGCCAGAGCTCGAAGGCGTAGACCGGGCCGTCGACATCGAGCGCCTTCAGGGTCGCCGGGTGGATCTCGCCGAACTCGGCCAGCACCGCCTTGGGGCCGAGCTGCAGGCGCGCGGAGCGGCCGGGATGCCACCAAGGTGGCATTGGGGGCGAGGCCTGGCCCTGGGCCACCTGCAGGTTGGCCACCGGGGCGCCCAGTTCGTCCAGCAGGGCCATCAGGTCGGCCTTGAGGGTGTAAAGATCTTCGCCCGCCGTCTTGCTCCAATGGCGCGGCGCGTGCGGGGCCAGCACGGCGGTCACCGCGGTGCGCTGGTCGCCGGGTTCGTCGCCGGCGAACACCGGGCCGATCTCGTAGAGGGCGCAGTCGGGGAAGCCGCGCTTGGCGTTGCGGCCCACCGCCTCGATCAGCGGCGGCAGCGCCGAGGGGCGCATGCAGTCGAGATCGGCGGCGATCGGGTTGGACAGCACCAGCCGCGCGTCGCCGCCACCGAACAGCTGCGCCGCCTTGCGGGCGATGAACGACCAGCAGATCGTCTCCTCGTAGCCGGCCGCGGCCAGGGCGCGGCGGGCGATCCGCACGCGGTTCTGGCGCACGGTCAGCACCCCGCCGGCCGGCGTCGGTACGTGCGGCAGGGGGTCGGCGGGCAGGGCGCCATAGCCCTCGATGCGCGCCACCTCTTCCACCAGGTCGGCCTTGCCCTCGACGTCGCGTCGCCAGGACGGGGCCTGGACCTTCGATCCGTCACGCTCGAAGCCGAGCGCCTCGAGGATCGACCACACCCTGGCCTCGCCAACATCCAGCCCGGACAGCTTCTTCACATAGGCCGGGTCGAAGTCGAACGCCGGGCGGCGGCCGGGGATCTCGCCGGCCAGGGTCACCTCCGACGGCTCGCCGCCGCAGAGGTCCAGGATCAGCTTCGTCGCCAGCTCCAGGCCGGGGACCACGAACTCGGGGTCCACGCCGCGGGCGAAGCGGTACTGGGCGTCGGAGACGATGGTCAGGGTGCGGCCGGTCTGGGCGGTGCGGATCGGGTCGAACCAGGCGCTCTCGACGAACACGTCGACGGTGTCGTCGGAGCAGCCGGTGCTCTCGCCGCCCATCACCCCGCCCAGGCCGATGGCGCCGGAGCCGTCGGCGATCACGCAGACCTCCGGCGTGGCGGCATAGGTCTTGCCGTCCAGGGCCTCGACCGTCTCGCCCTCGCGGCCCAGGCGCGCCTCGAGGAAGCCGCCGGTCAGCTTGCGCGCGTCATAGACGTGCAGCGGCCGGGCGCGGTCGTAGGAGATCAGGTTGGTGACGTCGACCAGGGCGTTGATGGGCCGCAGGCCCACCGACTTCAGCCGCTGCTGCAGCCAGGCCGGCGAAGGGCCGTTCTTCACGCCGCGGATCAGCCGGCCGGAGAAGGCGGGGCAGGCGTCCGAGCCGTCCAGGCGGATGTCGATCGGGTTGGGGTACTGGCCCTTCACCGGCGTGACCGACAGGTCCTTCAGCCTGCCCAGGCCCGCGGCGGCGAGGTCCCGGGCGATGCCGGCGACGCCCAGCCAGTCGGGACGGTTGGGGGTGACCTCGAAGTCGATCACCGCCTCCAGGCCCAGGGCCTCGGCGGCCGGGGTCCCGACGGCCAGGGCGCCGTCCAGCTCGACGATGCCGTCGGACTCCTCGGCGATCTCCAGCTCGGCGGCCGAGCACAGCATGCCGTTGGAGACCACGCCGCGCACCGGCCGCGGCTCCAGGGTGATGCCGGAGCCGGGGATGTAGGTCCCGATCGGCGCGAACACGGTGGTCAGGCCGGCGCGGGCGTTGGGCGCGCCGCAGACGATCTCCAGCCGGCCCTGCGCCGTATCGACCTGGCAGACCCGAAGGCGGTCGGCGTTGGGGTGCTGTACCGCCTCGACGATCTTGGCCACCGAGAAGGCGGCCAGCTTCGAGGCGGGGTCTTCCACGTGCTCGACCTCGAGGCCGGCCATGGTCATCGCATCGACCACCTGGGCGGCGCTGGCCGTGGTGTCGAGGTGCTCCTTGAGCCAGGAGAGGGTGAATTTCATCGTTGGGGTGTCCGGTGCTGGGCGGGGACGGCCGGGCTCCTGGCGGCGCCGATCGGGCGCTGCGCACCTCTCCCACAGGGAGAGGGAGGGGCCCGGTCGCGAAGCGAGCGGGAGGGTGAGGGGTTCAGGCGGTCGGGATTGACGGCGGCGCACCCGGCGGCGAGGGGGTAGCCCCTCACCTTCCCACGCCCTGCGGGCGCGGGCCCCTTCCTCTCCCTGTGGGAGAGGTGAAGGTTGGCGGACGCCGCGCCCATCAGCTCAGGCCCGACGCCGGGTTCGGCGTGGCGAAGGCGGAGAAGCCGTAGTGCGACAGCCAGCGGGTGTCCGAGGCGAACATGTCGCGCAGGTCCGGCATGCCGTACTTCAGCCGGCCCAGGCGGTCGATGCCGAAGCCGAAGGCAAAGCCCTGCCACTCGTCGGGATCGAGGCCGCACATGCGCAGGATGTTCGGGTGAACCATGCCGCAGCCGACGATCTCGGACCACTCGGTCCCCTGGCCGACCTTCACTTCGCCGCCGGAGGTGTCGCACTGCACGTCCATCTCCGCCGAGGGTTCGGTGAATGGGAAGTGGTGCGGGCGAAAGCGCGTGACCACGCTCGGCAGCTCGAAGAACCGGGCGATGAAGGTGTCGATGGTCCACTTCAGGTGGCCCATGTGGATGTTCCGGTCGATCACCAGGCCTTCCATCTGGTGGAACATCGGCGTGTGGGTGGCGTCGCTGTCCTGGCGATAGGTGCGGCCGGGCACGATCACCCGGATCGGCGGGTCCTGGCCGGCGGCGATCCACGACGCCGGCGGCGGCGTGTTGGTCTTCTGCATCACCCGCACCTGCACCGGGCTGGTGTGGGTGCGCAGCAGCTTGCGCTCGCCGTCGGGGCCCGGGTTGAAGAAGAACGTGTCGTGCATCTCCCGCGCCGGATGCCGCGGCGGGAAGTTCAGGGCGGTGAAGTTGTGGAAGTCGTCCTCGATGTCCGGACCCTCCGCCAGGGCGAAGCCCATGTCGGCGAAGATGGCGATCATCTCGTCCATCACCTGCATGGTCGGGTGCACGGCGCCCTTGCGGCGCGGCGTGGCCGGCAGGGTCAGGTCCAGGCGCTCGGCGGCCAGGCGCGCGTCGAGCTCGGCGGCTTCCAGGGCCGCCTTGCGTTCGGCCAGGGCCGCGGAGACGCGGTCGCGCAGGCCGTTGATCGCCGGGCCGGCGGTCTTGCGCTCGTCCGGGCTCATGGAACCCAGGGACTTCAGGAGGCCTGAAATCGAGCCGGACTTGCCGAGGGCGGCGACGCGGAGCGCCTCCAGCGCCGCGGCGTCCGGGGCGGCGGCGATCTGGGCGGAGAGGTCCGCCTCGAGTTGGGCGTGGTCGGTCATGAGACTCTGATCTGGAAATGGCGTTGCGGTGTTTAGGCGTAACGGCGCGCAGCAAAAAGCCCTCCGGCGGTCTCGCCGAAGGGCTTTTCGAAAGCTGGGACGTGAAACGTCCGCGAACTTAAGCCAGCGCGGCGATGACCTTCTGCGCGATGGCCTTGAACGCGGCCGGGTCGTTGCCCGCGATATCCGACAGCACCTTGCGGTCGATATCGATCCCGGCCAGTTCAAGGCCGTGGATAAATCGGGAATAGGTCAGGCCTTCCAGGCGGGCCGCGGCGTTCAGGCGCTGGATCCACAGGGCGCGGAACGAGCGCTTGCGCACCTTGCGGTCGCGGTAGGCGTACTGGCCGGCCTTGTCCACCGCGGCCTTGGCGGCGCGGATGGTGTTCTTGCGGCGGCCATAGAAACCCTTGGCCTGCTCCAGAACCTTCTTGTGCTTGGCGTGGGCGACGACGCCGCGTTTGACACGAGCCATGGTCTATCGTCTCCCGATCACAGGCCGTAGGGCAGGTAGGTGCGGATGATCTTGGCGTCGGCCTCGCTCATCACCTTGGTGCCCCGGTTTTGACGGATGTACTTGGCGCTGTGGCCGATCAGGCGGTGGCGCTTGCCCGCCACGCCAGCCTTCAGCTTGCCTGTCGCCGTGATCTTGAAGCGCTTCTTGGCGCCCGACTTGGTCTTCAGTTTCGGCATTTTGCATCGGAGCCCTTGCGGGTCCCGTCCTCTTGGATCGCATGATGAGCCGCCATGGCATGCCATTTGGCCAGGCGGTTCGACGAAGCCGGCGCTTGTAGGGGAACTGCGCGCGAAACGCAAGGTGGCGCGGTGACTTGGCTTGACGCCGCCGGCGACCTCTTTCTCTTCCCCCTCTGGGGGAAGTACCCGCGAAGCGGGGGTAGGGGGCTCCCGCGGAGTGCTCGGGCGCCAATTGGAGCCCCCATCCCGGCCTTCGGCCGTACTTCCCCCAGAGGGGGAAGAGACGCTAGGCGCAGCCCTCGATGAAGCCGATGGAGTCGCCGCCGGCGTCGATGTTGGTGATCTTGCGGCTGGAGTCGGTGGTGAACTTGATGCCGTGCGGACCGGGGCCGCGCACCGTGTAGTAGGCTGCGGGCGGGTCCTCGTAGGCCGAGCGGGTCTTGTGCGCCGCCGCACCGTAGGCCTTGCGGATGGCGGCGTCGGTGTCGCCGACCTTGACCCCGCCGGCCGTCTTCCACGTCGCCCCTTCGGAAAAGTCGATGCTGTCCAGCTTGCCGTCCATGAACAGCAGGCTCAGCGACTCCAGGCCCTCCACCTCATAGGGCCGGCAGCTGGCGTCGAAGCTGTTGTCGGTGGTCACCTTGCGGCCGAGGGCGGCCTGGGCCTGCTTCGGCGTCATGCCGATCTTGAGCGGGCCGAGCCCGTCGGGCGTGATGACCCAGGCCGGCGCGGCTGGCGGCGCCGATGTCGCCGAGGTGGCGGCGAGAGCGAGCGCGAGGCTGGCGAACAGGGCAAGGCGCGACATGAACAGCTCCGAGGGACCGACGGGGGGGCCGGCAGCTTAGCCGATCAATGTTCTCTAATGCGAGAAGTGGTCGACCACGGCCGCCGCGCTCTGCGCGCCCATGCGGCGGACGGCGCGGCCGGCGCCGATGGCCAGCAGGATCGCCGGCGCGACGATCAGGGCGCCGGTGAAGAACGGCGCGTTGACGCTCATGCGCGAGAAGGTGAAGCCGGCGATGCTGGGGCCGATGAAGCGGGCGAACGAGCCCATGGCGTTGTTCAGGCCCATCACCTGACCCTGGTGGTCCGGGTCCACGGCGCGCGACATCATCGCCCCGGAATTGGGGAAGGCGACGGACTGCGACAGCGCCATCATCGCCATCACGGCCACGGTCAGGGCCGCGCCGTCGGTGAACGGCTGGGCGGCGGTGCACAGCACCGTGCCGACCATCCCCACCGCCAGCATCGTCGCCTCGCCGAAGCGGCGCGACATGTAGCCGGTGATGAAGAACTGGCAGACCGACGAGACGATGCCGGTGACCATGAAGCACACGCCCACGTCCTTGGGCTGCCAGGCGAAGCGGTGCTGGGCCCACAGGCCGAAGGTGCTCTCGATGCCGGTGAAGGCCACGCCGACGAAGAAGGTCAGCAGCATCAGGCGCCGGATCACCGGGTGGCCGGCGGAATAGCCGATCATCGCCCAGCGGCTGGGCTGGTTCTCCAGGTTGCGCACCCGGGTGCGGCTTTCCTTGACGAACACCAGGATGCCGATCGCGGCGCAGGCCGCCAGAGCGGAGGCCGCCAGCAGCGGGATCTGGTAGCCGATGGTGCCGGCCGAAGGCTTGGCCAGCAGGCCGCCGGCGGCCGGGCCGAGGATGAAGCCGATGTTGTAGGCCGCGCCCAGGCGCGACATCCGCCCGGCCCGCTCGTCCGGCGGGGTGACGTCGGCGATATACCCCTGCACGGTCGAGCCGTTGCCCGCCGCCATGCCGCCGAAGAAGCGGATGATGAAGGCGATGTAGACATTGGGGGCGAAGGCCAGCAGGCCATAGCAGAGGCAGTTGGCCACCAGGGTGGAGATCAGGATCGGCTTGCGGCCGATGCGGTCCGACAGCCGGCCCCAGAACGGCTCGCCGAAGAAGCCGCCCATGGAATAGGCCGAGAAGATCAGCGCCACCGCCTCGGGTCCGGCGTGGAACGAGGCGCCATAGAAGGGCAGCAACGGCACCACGATGCCGAAGCCCAGCATGTTGATGAACATCACCGACAGCAGGGTGTAGAGGGCCGCTGCGGAGGATCGCGCGGCCGGGGGCTGGTTCTCCTCCCGGGTCATGTGACCGCTGATAAGCGGCGTTGCCCCGCGGCTCAACCCGCCAAGCGTGACAAAAGCGCGGAGCGTGGCTACGCGTCGCGGCCAAAATCCGCTCAGCCCGGCGGATTGTTCTTCTGCAGGAAGTCGATCACCGCCTGCAGCATCTGCAGCCGCGTCTCGCCCCGCGACAGCCAGTGGTCCTCGGCCTTCAGCACCACCAGATCGTAGGGCTTGCCGGCCCGCTTCAGGGCGTCGGCCATGATCTGCGACTGGCTGAATGGCACCACGGTGTCGTCCTTGCCGTGGATCAGCAGCACCGGCCCCTTCACCTGGTCGGCATGGTCGGCCGGCGAGATGTCCTCCAGCCGCACGTCGTGCAGGCCGTCGGCGCCCATGAACTTCAGCCAGTAACGCTGGGCGGAGATGTCATGCTGATCGCGCGACCAGGCGACGAACTTGCTCAGTTCGGCGGGCCCGGCGACGGAGGCGGCGCAGCGGTAGACGTCCGGCTGCAGCGTGGCGCCGGCCAGGGCCGCATAGCCCCCGTAGCTGGCCCCGACGATGCACACCCGCTTCGGGTCGATCTTGCCCTGCACCGCCAGCGCGCGCACGCCGTCCGACAGATCGGTCTGCATCGCCCGGCCCCACTGGCCGAAGCCCGCCTTCAGGAACTTCCAGCCGAAGCCGTCGGAGCCGCGGTAGTTGACCTGCAGCACCGCATAGCCGCGCGTGGCCATGGCCTGGGCCCACCAGTCATATGACGGCTCGTCGCGCGCGGCCGGGCCGCCGTGGGGGAACACCACCAGCGGCAGGTTGCGCGCCTCGCGGCCCGGCGGGGTGAACAGGTATCCGGTCAGGGGCGTGCCGTCGCCGGCCTTGAAGGCGAAGGGCGTGCGCGGGGCGATCAGCTTGGCCGCCTCGGGATAGACGTCGCCGAGCCAGGTCGCCTTGTGCGTGGCCAGATCGACATAGGCGTAGGCCGCCCCGTCCTCCGGCGAGTCGACCAGCACCACGATCCGCCGGTGGTCGGCCGACCAGTCCTGGAAGAGAACCCGCGCGTCGGCGGGATAGGCCTTCACCACGGCGTTCCACACCGCCTGGTCGTGGGCGTCGAAGAAGCGGTACTCGTCCTTGTCGCCGACCAGGGCATGCACGCCGATCGCCCGCGCGTCGCCGGGATCGAACAGCACCTCCTGGCCGTCCTGGCTGGCGATCACGTCGCCCCAGCCGGTCTCGCCGACCGTCAGCTCGCGCAGCGCCGGCTTGTCGTCCACCCAGTCATTGAACAGGATCGTCTTGCCGTCGCGGCCCAGGCCCATGATGTCGGGGTCGCCGTTGCCATCGCCCAGCTTGACCAGCTGCCAGCTGTTGCCCCGGTGCACCCTGACCTGGGTGACGTCGCGGCGGGCGTCGTGCTCGCGCTGGGCCAGCAACTGGCCGGACTGGTCGACCAGCCAGTCGTCGGTGTTCTCGACGCCGGCGTCCACCAGGATGGCCACGTCGCGGTCCAGGTCGACCTTGAAAAGGGCGATGTGGCCGCGGTTGTCGACGAAGTACTCGCCCTGGATGAACGCGAAGGGATGGCCGTTGATCGTGCGGATCATCGGCTTGCCAAAGGTGATGTTCATCGCCTCGTCGATGCCGGCGATCGCCGGCTTCAGCGAGCCCTTGTCGAGGTTGTAGTCGGTGGTGACGAACCACTCCGACTTCGGGGCGATCACATCGACCACCGTGGTGGCGTGGCTGACGGTCAGCAGGATGTGGTGCGGTCCGGCCCACTGGATGGTGCGCAGCTTGTTGGAGCCGGCGTTCAGCACCCGGATGATCTTCTGGTCCGGGAGGCTCAGCACGACCAGCTTGCGCGCGTCGCCATCGGTGTAGATCGCCGCCAGGGCGCTGCCGTCGGGGGCGATGGCCACCTGTTCGATGGTCGGCAGCCGGCCGTACGCGGCCAGGGCCGGCGGGCCGGCCGCGGCCTGCGGTTCCGCGGCCATGGCCGAGGTCGCAGCCGCAATTCCGCCGAGGACGGCGATGGCCGCCGCCCGCAAACGCCTGGAAATCATCGAACACCCCCACAACTGCGGGGTATCTAGGAAGCCGCCAGCGCGCGCGTCAAGGCTGTGCCGATGGCGCGCGCCCGGCGTCCGCGCCTCAGCGCGGGGCGAGGATCATGATCATCTGCCGGCCTTCCATGCGCGGCTCGTATTCGACCTTGGCCACCGGGTCGAAGTCCGCCTTGACCTGCTGCAGCAGCTTCATGCCCAGCTCGGGGTGACGCATCTCGCCGCCGCGGAACCGCAAGGTCACCTTGACCTTGTCGCCTTCCTCGAAGAAGCGGTGCATGGCCTTGGCCTTCACCTCGTAGTCGTGAATATCGATATTCGGGCGAAGCTTGATTTCCTTCACCTCGACGAGTTTCTGCCGCTTGCGCGCCTCGTTCTTCTTCTTCTGTTCCTGGAACTTGTACTTTCCGTAGTCCAGAATCTTGCAAACCGGCGGATCGGCGGTCGGCGAGACCTCAACCAGATCGAGACCCGCTTCCTCAGCCGCTTCGAGCGCGGAGGAGGTCGGCATGATCCCCTGCTTCTCACCGTGCTGATCGATCAGCAGAACGCGGGGGACACGAATCTCATCATTGATGCGCGGTCCGTCCTTGGACGGTGGCGCGGGCATGGGACGACGAATAGGCTTTGCTCCTGGCCTGTTGGGACACGAGGCGCGCCGAAGCGACCCCTCACCTTAGTATATGACCAAGGCGCCTTATACGATCAAGGGTTAGCGCCAGCCAAAGACAGCGCGGTCTGCGCGACTGTCTCCGGCGCCACACTCGCCAGGTCGTCGGCCTGGAACACCGTGACGTGGCCGCGCGGCCCGGAAATCGCCGGGTCGGAGGCGGACGAGAACAGGGCGATGGTCGGCGCCCCGGCGGCGGCGATCAGGTGCACGGGCCCGGTGTCGTTGCCGATCGCCAGCGCCGCGCGGGCCCCCAGGGTGGCCAGGGCGGCGAAGTCGGTGCGGCCGGTCAGGTCGCGTGCGCGGGTCGCCTTGCGCTGGATGGCGTGCGCCAGGTTGCTCTCCTGCAGCGAGCCGATGATGACGATGTCCAGGCCTTTCGCCGACAGAATCTCCGCCAGCCTGGCGTAATGCTCGATCGGCCAGCGCTTCTCGGTGCGGTGCGCCGACGAGCCCGGGATCAGCAGCACCACGGGGCGCGGGTTGGTGGACGACATCGGCCGCGCGGCGGGCGAGCGGGCCAGGATCCAGGAGATGTCCGGCGGGGCTGCCGACAGCGGCCGGGTCGGGGCGTCCGGCCAGATGCCGGCGACCTCCAGCTGCTGCGCCTGCCGCTCCAGGGCGTGCATCTTCATGCGATCCGGGTTGCGGTGCCGGTGCGACGCGCCGGCGGCGACGCCCGACCACTGCGGCGGGAAGGGACGCAGCGCCTGGAAGATCAGGTTGGTGCGGCCGGAGTTCTGCAGGTCGTAGACCCGGGCGTACTTCTCCCCCCGCAGGCGCAGCACCAGCCCCAGCCAGGCCACCGGGTTCGACGGGCGCCCGTCGGTCTCCACGCGGTCGAAGAACGGGCTGGAGCGGCCCAGGCTCTCGAACGGCGGGGTGGTCAGGAGGGTGATGTGCGCGTCCGGATGCGCCGCGCGGATCCGCTCGAACGCCGGGAAGGCGAGCACGAAATCGCCCAGGGCGGACAGCTTGATGACCAGGATCTTCGTCTGGCCCTTCTTGGGCGGCTTCATTCCCGGGCTTCCAGCAGGCGTCGGTACACGTCGCCCGTGGCCTCGCACATGGCGCGCAAGGAATAAAGCTGCTTCACGCGCCGGCGGGCGGCGGCGGCCATCGCCGCGCGGCGCTCCGGCGAGGTGGCGAGGGCCTCGGCGAGGGCCGCCGTCCAGGCGTCGCCGTCGCCGGGGCGCGCCAGCCAGCCGGTCTGCCCGGGAACGACGATCTCCGCCGGGCCGCCGTGGGCGGCGGCCAGCACCGGCCGGCCCATCGCGCCGGCCTCCGCCACCG
Source organism: Caulobacter sp. KR2-114 (assembly GCF_049446115.1). NCBI lineage: Bacteria > Pseudomonadati > Pseudomonadota > Alphaproteobacteria > Caulobacterales > Caulobacteraceae > Caulobacter > Caulobacter sp. KR2-114. The sequence continues at coordinate 416,377 of NZ_JBMSEC010000003.1, read as the reverse complement.
TCCGGCCGAAGCTCTCCGGCTGGGTGGAGGGCGCCACCACCAGGTCGGCCGCCAGATAGGCGGCGGGCATGTCTTCCACCGGACCCACCAGCCGCAGGTTGTCGCCCAGGCCCGTCACGGCCGCGGCCGCCAGGATCTCGTCGCGATATTCGGGACTGCCGCCGCCGCCGGCCAGCACCAGCATCATCTCCTCGGAGCGCCCGAGGCGCCCGGCGGCCTCGACCAGCAGCCGCTGGCCCTTCAGCCGGGTCAGCCGCCCGGCCAGAAGGATCACCGCGCGCGGTTCGGGGTCGCGCAGGCCCCAGGCCTGGCGGATCGCCGCCACGCGCGCGGCGCTCACCCGCGCGGGATCGAAGACGTCGGTGTCGACGCCCTCCGGGATCACCGCCACCTTGCCGGGATCCACCGCATGCTCGGCCAGGACGTGAGCCTGGGTGAAGGCCGAGTTGGCGATCACCAGGTCGCCGCGGGTCATCACCGCGTTGTACCAGCGCTTCAGCGCGCCATCGGCCCGGTAGATGCCGTGATAGGTGGCGACCAGCGGAACCCGGGTCCGCCGCGCGGCGGCAAGCGCGCTGAACGCCGGGGCGCGCGAACGCACATGCACCAGGCTGACCCGCTCGCGGCGGATCAGCCGCTCCAGGCGGATGGCGTTGAGCGCCAGCGTGAGGGGGTTCTTCGACTGCACCGGCGCCCGGAACAGCTGCGCGCCGGCCGCCGCGAGCCGCCCCTCCAGCGCCCCGCCGCGCGAGGCCACCAGCGAGCGTCGTCCGGCCGCCGCCACCGCCGCGGCCACGTCCAGCGTCACCGCCTCAACGCCGCCGCCGTCCAGTTCCGGCGTGACCTGCAGCAGGGTGAAGCTGTCGGGCAGCGCCGAGAAGGCGGGCGTTTCGGCCATGCCGGCACCCTAGTGGAAATTGCGGCGGGAGTCAGACGGGGGGGAATTCCACATCTCAACCGTCATCCTCGGCCTTGTGCCGAGGATCCATGAACACGGGAGTGCGAATGGCGCGCTTCGAAGGGCGCGCCACGGCAGGGCGCCGGCGGTCAATTCTCGCAAGCCTCTGCGACGCTTCGCTGCCGCTCGCGAGGGCGCTTCACGTGTTCATGGATCCTCGGGACTGACGCCCGAGGATGACGGTGGGGGGCTAGTTCCTAGCTTCGGTAGTCGCCGTTGATCGCCACGTACTGCTTGGTCAGGTCGCAGGTCCACATCACCGCCGAGCCGCGGCCCACGCCGACGTCGACGCTGACCTCCAACTCGGCCTTCTTCATGTACGCGCTCATCTTCGCCTCCGAGTAGTCGGAGGCGACCAGGCCGTCGCGGGCGGCGGTCAGGGGGCCGAACTTCACCGACAGGCGCTCGCGGTTCATCGGCTCGTCGGCGCGGCCCACGGCCATGACGATGCGGCCCCAGTTGGCGTCCTCGCCGGCGAAGGCGGTCTTGACCAGCGGGCTCTCGGCGATGGTGCGGGCGATCTTGCGGGCCGACGCCTGGCTCTCGGCGCCGCTGACGGTGATCTTGACGAACTTGCTCGCCCCTTCGCCGTCGCGCACCAGCTGCAGCGCCAGGTCCAGCAGCACCTGTTCCAGCTTGGCGCGGAAGTCGGCCAGGCGCGCGTCGCCGGCGCGGGAGATGCGCGGGGCGCTGGACTGGCCGGTGGCGAACAGCAGCAGGGTGTCGTTGGTCGAACGGTCGCCGTCCACCGTCACGCTGTTGAAGGTGTTGCGGGTGTAGAGCCCGGCCAGGGTCTGCAGCGTGGCCGGGGCGATGTTGGCGTCGGTGGCGACGAAGGCCAGCATGGTGGCCATGTCGGGGGCGATCATCCCTGAGCCCTTGCAGATGCCGGCGATCCGCACCGGATGGCCGTCGATCTGCGCCTCCGCGTAGGCCCCCTTCGGGAAGGTGTCGGTGGTCATGATCGCCCGCGCGGCGTCGGCCCAGGCGTCGGCGCTGAGCCGGCGCTCGATCTCCGACAGGCGGGCGGTGATCTTGGCGTCGTCCAGCAGCACGCCGATCACGCCGGTGGAGGCCAGCATCACGTCGCGCTGGCGGCAGTCGAAGCGCTTGGCCACCGCCGAGGCGACCCGGCGCGCGGCGTCCGCGCCCGGCCGGCCGGTGAAGGAATTGGCGCAGCCGGCGTTGACCACCAGGGCGCGGGCGTCCTCGCCGCCGGAGGCGATCAGCTGGCGCTTGCACCAGTCCACCGGCGCGGAGCCCACGCCGTGGCGGGTGAACACCCCGGCGACGCTGGTCCCCTCGGCGAAGCGCATCAGCAGCACGTCGTCGCGCTCATGCTTGTAGAAGCCGGCCCGGCCGATGCCGAGCTCGACCCCGGCGATCGGCGGAATCTTCGGGAAGGGCACGGCCAGCGGCGAGATCGCCAGGCCGGGCTTGCCCGCCGGCGCGGCGGGCGCGGGCGTGCTGGGAAACTGGCGGCTCTGGCGGTCGGCGCGGTTCAGGGCGGCGCGCTTGAGCGCGCTCGCCAGCGGGTCGAAGGCCCGCTCGATGGTGTGGCCGACGAGCTCGGCCGGCTTGACGGCGGCTTCCAGCGCCTTGGCGGCCGGGGTTTTGCCGGAGGACTTGGGAGAGGGTTTGCGGGTCATGGCTTCTTCGTCGAAACGTTCGGGGCCGAGGCCGGCGCGGCGCCGGCGGGGCCTTCGGCGGAGGGCGGCGCGCCCGCGGGGGCTTCGCCGCCGGGGATGGCGAGCGGGGGCGGGGCCGAGGCGGGTTCGCGCGGCGTCCCCGGCACGTCCGCCGGCGGGCCGATCAGCGTCTTCACCGCGGCCTTGCTTCGCAGCTTCAGGATCAGGTCCTTGACCTGATCGTAGGTGAGAAAACGCACGATCTGGGGCCGCGCGGCCTCCAGCGTGATGGGCGCCTCCTGGCGGCGGTCGTCGACGCGCGCCACCACGAAGCCTTCCTCGGTCTTGAACGGGCCCACCACCTGGCCGGTCTTGGCGTCCTTCAGGGCGGCGGCGTAGCCTTCCGGCAGCATGTCGGTGGTCAGCGGCTTCAAGAGGCCGCCGGAGAAGCGGGTGGTGTCGTCCTTGGAGCGCTGGGCGGCCAGGGTGTCGAACGAGGCGCCGCCCTTCAGCAGCTTGACGATCTGGTCGCCCTCGGCCTGGCTGGCGACGACGATGCGGCGCAGCTGGATCTGCTCGGTCGGCGTCTGGGTCTTCAGCATCTCCTGGTAGAGGCCGTTGATGGCGTCGTCATTGACCGCCTTGCCGACAGAGTTCTCCAGCAGGATGTCGCCCAGGATCCGCTCGCGCGCGGCGGCCAGGCGGCGCTGGGCCGCCGGATCCTTGTCGATCTTGCGCTTGATCGCCTCGGCGGCCAGCAGCTTCTGGTCGATCACCTCGTCGAGCACCTGGTGGAACAGGTCGGAAGAGACGTCCAGCGGCTCGCCCTGGCCGATCAGGCCCTGGGCCACCGCCTCGCGCTTGACGTCGGAGGCCCAGACGGTCTGGCCGTTGAGGGTCGCCACCGCCTTGTCGTTCGGCTCCGGCGCCTGCTGGACGGTGTTCTTCGGCGCGCAGGCGGCCAGGGCCAGGCTGAGCGCCACGGCGCACGCCAGGCGCGCCGCGAGCCCCGCCTTCCCCTCGGTCAGCCTTGCCTTCATGCCATCCCTTGCCTAGGCCTTTGAGAAACTAAGGCGCCATGGTCGCGAAATACCGGCGCGTCAAGCCAAACGGGAGGCCTGCCATGAAGTTCTACAACTCCGTCGGACCCAATCCGCATGTGGTCAAGATGTTCATGGCCGAGAAGGGCCTGGAGATCCCGCGTGAGGAGATCAACCTGATGGCCGGCGAGAACCGCCAGCCGCCGTACGTCGCCAAGAACCCCACCGGTCAGATGCCGGCGCTGGAACTGGACGACGGCGTGGTGCTGTCCGAGATCACCGCCATCTGCGAGTATCTCGACGAGAAGCACCCGAACCCGCCGCTGATCGGCGCGACGCCGGAGGAACGGGCCGTGACCCGCATGTGGGCGCGCCGCATCGACCTCAACATCCTCGAGCCGATGGCCAACGGCTTCCGCTATTCGCAGGGGCTGGCGCTGTTCCAGAACCGCATGCGTTGCATCCCGCAGGCGGCCGACGACCTGAAGGCGATCGCCGCCGAGAAGCTGGCTTGGCTGGACGGCCAGATGGCGGGCAAGACCTGGATCGTCGGCGACCGCTTCACCCTGGCCGACATCCTGCTCTACTGCTTCCTGCAGTTCGGCGCCCAGGTCGGCCAGCCGCTGGACCCGGCCAACAAGAACATCGCCGCCTGGCTGGAACGGGTGAAGGCCCGCCCGAGCGCCGCGGCGGCTTGAGGACAGAGTTCCGCTGGAGCCCCCATCCCGGCCTTCGGCCGTACTTCCCCCACGGGGGGAAGAGAACGGACGGCGCCCCTCTCTTCCCCCTCCGGGGGAAGTACCCGCGAAGCGGGGGTAGGGGGCTCCAGCCGGGAACTGCTCGGCGCCTAACCCTACCTCACCCCAACGGAACGAATTCTTCGCTGCGCCCTTGAGTCCCGGGGCGCGGCGACCGCCTTTCGTTGACACTGGGGGGTGCGCTGCTTAAGTCAGCGGCGCGCCCTGATGCGGTTATCGATCAGGCGGACGGGGCCGTATGTTGCGGCCGGCTCGGGCGCCAGGGCCTCTAAGCGGACTTTCAATACCCTATGGTCGATCTGACGAAGATTTTCGGCTCATCCAATGACCGCAAGGTCAAGCAACTGATGGGCCGAGTTGCCAAGATCAACGCGCTTGAACCGCAGATGGCGGCGCTCAGCGACGATCAGTTGCGCGCCAAGACGGATGAATTCAGGGCGCGGCTGGCCAAGGGCGAAACCCTGGACGCCATCCTTAACGAGGCCTTCGCGGTGGTCCGCGAGGCCGCCAAGCGGGTGCTCGGCCAGCGCCACTTCGACGTGCAGATGGTCGGCGGCATCGTGCTGCACCGGGGCGGCATCGCCGAGATGCGCACCGGCGAGGGCAAGACCCTGGTGGCCACCCTGCCGTGCTACCTGAACGCCCTGGAAGGCAAGGGCGTGCACCTGATCACGGTGAACGACTTCCTGGCCCGCCTGCACGCCGACTGGATGGGCCGGGTGTATCGCTTCCTCGGCCTGTCGGTGGGCGTGATCGTCAACGGCCTCAGCCAGGGCGAGCGCCAGAAGGCGTACAATTCCGACATCACCTACGGCACGAACAACGAGTTCGGCTTCGACTACCTGCGCGACAACCTGGTCTATGACGCCGGCGAGATGGTGCAGCGCGGGCACAACTTCGCGATCGTCGACGAGGTGGACTCGATCCTGATCGACGAGGCGCGCACCCCGCTGATCATCTCCGGCCCGACCGAGGACCGTTCCGACTTCTACCGGATCATAGACGGCCTGGTGAAGGAACTGGTCAAGGATCCCTCGACCTTCGAGCACGACGAGAAGCAGCGCCAGGCGCTGCTGACCGAGCACGGCTCGGAGATGATCGAGGAGATCCTGCAGGAAGCCGGCCATCTGGCCGAGGATTCCGCCGGCCTCTACGATCCGGCCAACATCTCGGTGGTGCACCACGTCAACCAGGCGCTGCGCGCCAACGTGCTGTACCAGCGCGACAAGGACTACATCGTCCGCAGCGGCGAGGTGATGCTGATCGACGAGTTCACCGGCCGGATGATGCACGGCCGGCGGCTGTCGGAAGGCCTGCACCAGGCGATCGAGGCCAAGGAAGGCGTCGATATCCAGCCCGAGAACCAGACCCTGGCCTCGGTGACCATCCAGAACTACTTCCGCCTCTACGCCAAGCTGTCGGGCATGACCGGCACCGCGGCGACGGAAGCCCAGGAGTTCATGGACATCTACAAGATGGACATCGTCGAGATCCCCACGAACCGCCCGGTTCAGCGGATCGACGAGGACGACGAGGTCTATCGCACCGAAGCCGAGAAGAACGCCGCCATCGTCGCCCAGATCGAGGACTGCTACCGCCGCGGGCAGCCGATCCTGGTGGGCACGGTGTCGATCGAGAAGTCCGAGCACCTGGCCGAACTCCTGAAGGCGCACACCTTCGAAATGGACGGCAAGACCGTCAAGGGCGTGCCGCACAACGTGCTGAACGCCCGCTACCACGAACAGGAAGCCTATATCGTCGCCGACGCCGGCGTGCCGGGGGCGGTGACCATCGCCACCAACATGGCCGGCCGCGGCACCGACATCCAGCTGGGCGGCAACATCGACATGCGCCTGGCCCGCTGGCGCCAGGAGCAGGAAGGGCTGGGCATCGAGCCCACCCGCGAGGACGAGGAACTCCAGACCGAGGAGTTCGCCGCCGAGATCGAGAGCCGCAAGGCCAAGGCCCTGGCTGCCGGCGGCCTCTATGTGCTGGGCACCGAGCGGCACGAGAGCCGGCGGATCGACAACCAGCTGCGCGGCCGGACCGGCCGCCAGGGCGACCCCGGCAAGTCCAAGTTCTTCCTCAGCTGCGAGGACGACCTGCTGCGCATCTTCGCCGGCGACCGGCTGGACGCGATCATGCGCACCTTCGGTGTCCAGGAAGGCGAGGCGATCACCCACAAGTGGCTGAACAGCGCCATCGCCACCGCCCAGAAGCGCGTCGAGCAGCGCAACTACGAGATCCGCAAGAACCTGCTGAAGTACGACGACGTCGCCAACGACCAGCGCAAGGCGGTGTTCGAGCAGCGCAAGGAGTTCATGGACTCCGAGGACCTGTCCGAGATCATCGTCGAGATGCGCCAGGACACCGTCGCCGACCTGGTCCAGCGACACCTGCCGCCCAAGGCCTACGCCGACCAGTGGGATGTCGAGGGCCTGGACGAGCGCGTGCAGTCGATCCTGGGCCTGACCCTGCCGATCCGCGAATGGGCGGCCGAGGAAGGCATCGCCAACGAGGAGATCGAGGAGCGCATCCTCAAGGCGGCCAACGCCCGCGCCGAGGAGCGCGAGCAGATGCTGGGCGCCGAGCGCCTGCGCCAGGTGGAAAAGAACTTCCTGCTGCAGATGGTGGATCTGCAGTGGCGCGAGCACCTGATGCACCTCGACCACCTGCGCAACGTCATCGGCCTGCGCGGCTACGGCCAGCGCGACCCGCTGAACGAGTACAAGACCGAGGCCTTCTCGCTCTTCGAGAAGCTGATCGGCGACCTGCGCCAGAACGTGACCCGCTGGATCATGACGGTGGAGATCCAGTTCACCGAGCCGCCGGCCGAGCCGGACCCTGGCCAGTTCACCGAGATCCACGTCGACCCGACCACCGGCGAGAACGAGCGGGCGCTGGCGCTGGAGCTTGGCGGCCTGGGCGCCGGCCTGAACTTCCAGGACGCCGCCGCCCGCGAGCGCCTGCCGCTCAGCGCCCTGCCGGAAGGCTTCGAGCGCACGGGTCGCAACGCCCCGTGCCCCTGCGGCTCAGGCAAGAAGTTCAAGCACTGCCACGGCGTGCTGGTCTAGGCTCATCCACCCTCCCCTTCATGGGGAGGGACAGGCGGCGAAGCCGCCAGGGTGGGGAACGCCTGCCGATCCGCAGGCCAGCGCGCGGTATCTCATTTCCCCACCCTGATCGCTGCGCGATCTTTCCCTCCCCATGAAGGGGAGGGTGAACTTAGAACTCCTCCCATCCGTCGGCGCTGACGCCACCGCCACCGGCGGCGTGCAACTTCCGCGCGGCGACGGGCGCGGTCTTCGCCGGGGCGGCGCCGGCCGGCATCGACGACAGCCGGAAGCGGGCCACCTGGGCGCGCAGCTCGGCGGTCTCGCCGTGCAGGGAATGGGTGGCGGCGGTGGATTCCTCGACCATGGCGGCGTTCTGCTGCACCACCTGGTCCATCTGGTTCACCGCGCCGTTGACCTGCTGCAGTCCGGTGGACTGCTCCTGGGCCGAGGCGGCGATTTCGGCCACCAGGCCGTCGATCTCGGCCACCCGGGCGACGATCGACTGCAACGCCTTGCCGGTCTCGCCGACCAGCGACACGCCCTGTTCCACCTGGCCGGTGGAGGCGTTGATCAGGCCCTTGATCTCCTTGGCCGCTTCGGCAGAGCGCTGGGCCAGGGCCCGCACCTCCTGCGCCACCACCGCGAAGCCGCGGCCGGAATCCCCGGCGCGGGCGGCTTCGACCCCGGCGTTCAGGGCCAGCAGGTTGGTCTGGAAGGCGATCTCGTCGATCACGCCGATGATCTGGGTGATCTGCTGCGACGAGCTTTCGATCTCACCCATGGCGGCAACCGCGCGGCTGACCACGGCCGAGGAGCGCTCGGCGTCGGCCCGGGCCGCGGTGACCAGGCTGTTGGCCTGCCTGGCGCCGGCGGCCGACTTGGCGACCGTGGCGGTGATCTCGTCGAGGGCGGCGGCGGTCTCCTCCAGGCTGGCGGCCTGCTGTTCGGTGCGGCGCGACAGGTGGTCGGAGGCCTGGGCGATCTGGTCGGCGCCGGCGCCGATGCCGCTGGTGTTGACCGCGACCCGCCCGAGGGCTTCCTCGAGCTTGGCGATGGCGGTGTTGAAGTCGGCGCGCAGGCTTTCGTAGTCGGGCGCGAAGGGTTGCTTTAGGCGCACGCGCAGGTCCCCATCGGCCATGTCGCGCAGGGCGCCGGCCAGGCCCTGGACCACAGCCTGTTGTTCCATCTCGGTCTGCAGCCGCTCCAGCCGGCGCTCCTCGGCGCGCTGCGCCTCCAGGCGCCCGGCGGCCTCGACGGCGCGGGTGGCGTCCTCGGCCGCCGTTCGAGCCGTCTCGGCCTCGCGCACGTTGCGGCTGGAAATGGCAAAGAGACCGGTGACGCTGTGGCAGGTCCAGATCAGCGCGGCCGCTTCGACCACCAGGATCACGGCGTGCATCACCACCCGCAGCAGGCCCCCGGCCCCCGGGAACACCGCCGCCGGCAGCAGGAAGTTCAGCACCAGGTGGTGCACGGCCACCGCCGCGGCGCCCACCAGGATCGCCTTCCAGTCACAATAGACCACCAGCAGGGCCAGGGCGGCGAAATAGGCCATGTGGGCGTCGGCCTGCCAGGCGTTGCCGCGGAAGGCGGCGACGAACAGCGACACCGCTCCCATCAGCGCCAGGCCCACCGCCATGCGCGAGCCGCCGCCATGCGGGTCGGCGCGCCAGGCGAAGGTGGCTCCGGCCGCCAGCCCTGCGGTGGCGCCGGCCAGGCCTATCCAGGGGCTGTGCAGGATCAGGCCGGCCAGGCCGACCACCGGGACCATGGCCCACAGCAGGCCGACCAGCAGGCGGCTGCCGAATTCCCTCTGTTCGTCGAGGTTGGCGAACATCGATCAGGTCTCCTTCAGGCTGCCGCAGGCGCGGGCCAGGCCGGGGTCGAGGATCAGCCAGGCGCCGGCGCGCCGCAGCCGCGCGGCCACGTCGCCCTGCGGCGCGCGCACCACCACCACGAACGGCTGGCGGCTGGCCGCCGACACGGGTCCGGCGGCGGAGGCGGCCGCGATCACCCGCGCGGGCGACCACCACGGCGGGAACACCCCAGCCGCCTCATGGCTGTCGCGCGGACCCAGCCCGAAGCCGCAGGCGGCCACGAGACTGGCAAGTCCGATCAGGATGGCGGGCGCGATGGTTACGGAACGCTCGCGGCCGTGGAGCGACGTGGTCCTCAGCATGACGCCTTGATGGCCGCGCGCCGGGTTTACGCGTCCCTAACGCTGTCGTCTGAAGCGCAAGGCGCGACGATCGGGCGCAAACCTAGCGTTGCAGGACCGCCCAGGCCGTTTCCGCCAACGTGTGGGCGCCGCTGTTGTCGGCCCCCGCATCGGCGTTGCCGATGCCGTCGAGATTGCGCTTGAACACCCCCTGGCCGATCGAGGCGAGCCGGAACAGCGAGAACCCCAGGTAGAAGCCGAAGTCGCCGATCTCGCGCCCCGTGCGGTTCTGGTAGGCGGCGACGTATTCCTGCTCGGTGGGGATGCCGCTGCTGGCCAGGTCGATGCCGTCCAGCGTGCCCCAGCTCTCAGAGCGCGAGTGCCAGAGGATGCAGTTGTAGGCCAGGTCCGCCATGGGGTGGCCCAGGGTCGACAGCTCCCAGTCCAGCACCGCGATGATCCGCGGCTCGCTCGGATGGAACATCACGTTCTCCAGCCGGTAGTCGCCGTGGGCGATGGTGGTGGTGTCGTCGGCCGGCATGCGCTGGGGCAGATACTCGATCAGCTTTTCCATCGCCTCGATCCGCTCGGTCTCGGCCCCGCGGTATTGCTTGGTCCAGCGGTCGATCTGCCGGGCGAAATAGTTGCCGGGCCGGCCGTAGTCGCCCAGGCCGATGGCCTGGTAGTCGACGCCGTGCAGGCGCGCCATGACGGCGTTCAGCTCGTCGTAGATCGCCGCGCGCTCGGCCGGCGTAATGCCGGGCAGGCGGGCGTTGCGGAAGATCCGCCCCTCCAGGAAGTCCATGACGTAGAAGGTGGTGCCGATGATGCTCTCGTCCTGGCAGAGGGCGCGCATCACGGGGACCGGAAAGCCCGTGGTCCCCAGCGCCTTCATCACCCGGTATTCCCGGTCCACCTGGTGGGCGCTGGCCAGGAGCTGGCCCGGTGGCTTCTTGCGCAGCACGTAGCGCCGGTCGCCGGCGGTCACCAGGAACGTCGGGTTCGAGGCCCCGCCGCGGAACTGGCTGACGCTCATCGGCCCGGCGAAGCCCTCGACGTTGGCGGTCAGCCACGCCTCCAGCCTGCCCTCGTCGAAGCGGTGCGCCGCGCGCACCTCGCCCACCGCGACCGCCGCCGGATCCTGATCGGCCATTGCCTTCCCCATGGTGACGGGGCGCGCACTCCGCCCCGGTTGGACACCCCATAACAGCATGACGCGGGGGCCACCTAAGAGGAGACGCACATGGCGCTGATCGCCGCCGCCGACTTCACCTGCGTGCTCTACCGGGTGGAGGAGCATATTGCCCGCATCACCTTGAACCGGCCCGAGCGGCGCAACGCGCTGAACCCGCGCGCCTATGCCGAGATCGAGGCCGCCTTCCGCCACGCCGACGCCGATCCCGAGGCCCGCTGCGTGCTGGTCACGGGGGCGGACCCGGCCTTCTGCTCCGGCGAGGACGTCAAGGAGATGATGACCGGCGAAGCGCGCGCCGCGCCGGCCCAGCGCCGCATCCGTTTCGAGCCGACCCCGGCGGCCATGGCCGCCATCGAGTGCGACAAGCCGGTGATCGCGGCGGTGAACGGCGCGGCGGTGGGCTGGGGCATGGAGCTGGCGCTCTACGCCGACATCCGCATCGCCTCGGAAAAGGCGGTGTTCGCCGAGCTGTTCATCAAGCGCGGCCTGGTCTGCGACGTCGGCGGCTTCTGGAAGCTGCCGGCCATCGTCGGCCAGGCCAAGGCCGCCGAGCTGCTGTTCACCGGCGATCCGGTGGACGCCGCGGAGGCGGGGCGCATCGGCCTGGTCAGCCAGGTGGTGCCGCACGAGACGCTGATCGATACGGCCATGGCCCTGGCCCGCCGCATCGCCGTCAATCCGCCGCTGGCCCTGCGCTACATGAAGGACGGCCTGCGCCGCACCACGCCCGGCGACCCGCGCGAGATCGGCGCCTGGGCGATCGAAACCATCTACACCCTGTTCGCCACCGAAGATCACCGCGAGGGGGTCAAGAGCTTCCTGGAAAAGCGCGCTCCGGTGTTCACCGGCCGGTAGCAGCGTCCCTTTCCCCGTCTGCGATGGGGAGAGGGCTGAGACTACATCTTCATCCCGGCCATGCCGTCCGGGGCGGCGTTGCTGACCGGGGCCTCGACGGTGATGACGCCCGCGCGGGCGAAGCGCAGCACGACGGTGACGTGGCCGCCCAGCTTCAGCGGGGCCTTCAGGCCCACCAGCATGATGTGCGCCGCGCCGGGGTCGAAGCGCAGGGCGACGCCGGGCTGCAGCTTCTGCGGGCCGGTGACCGCGTTCATGTGCATCACCCCGCCGGTCATCGTCATGCTGTGGAACTCGACCTTGGCGGCCTCGGGGCTGGTGGCCGACAGCAGGGCGTCGGCGATCGGCTGGCGATTGGTCAGGGTGGCGTAGACCGCGCCAGTGGTGGCGCCAGGCGGGGTCGGGCGGGCCCAGGCGTCCGAGACGGCGATGGCCGGGGCGGCGGCCTGGCTGGCGGTGGCGACGGCCGCGGCGGCGGCGACGGCGAGGATCAGCGGCTTCATGGCGGAACGGCTCCTTGGCGGCGGTGTCACTGGTGGGACATGTCCATGCCGGCCATGCCGTCGTCGGCCTTGGGCAGGACGGTCAGGGTCGGTGCGGGATGGGTCGGGCGTGGCTGGCCGGGCGCCGCCGGCGGCTCGGTCCAGCGCGTCTCGCCCTGTTCGCAGGTCTGCACGACCGGGAACGCCAGCACGCCGGGCGCGGCCGGCAGTCGGGCGGCTAGGCCGAACTCGTCGAACTCGTCGTCCGGCAGGCGTCCGCGCCAGGTGATCGCCTTGGCTCGGGTGGCGACGGTCTCGCCGCCCTCGCCCCGGTGCGGCGAGGCCAGCGGTTCGCGCTCGATTTCCAGCGTCCAGCCCGGCTTGGGCTGCGGCTTGGCGTCGTCGACGCCGGCGGGGATCTCGACGCGCAGGGCGGTGGTCGCCGATCCGCCGCAGCCGTGCCCGACGTGCAGGGCGCCTGTGTAGAACGCGCCGACGCTGGCCTGGCGGACCGTCAGCACGACATGGGCCTGGGCCGCCTGGCCCGCGAGCAACGCCAGGGCCGTGGCGATGGCGGCGCGGCGGGCGGTCCGGATTCGTCGCTTGGACCAGGTATGTGGCTTGGACATGGGAACCCTCAAAGCGTCCACTTCAGCTCGGCGAGCACCGTGCGCTGCGGGAAGGGGTGGAACAGGAAGTAGTTGTCGGAGCCCAGGTTATCGATCCCCACGGCGGCGGTGACGTGATCGTTGAGCCGCCAGGTCGCGCGCAGGTCGCCGACCAGGTAGCCGTCGAAGCCCTGGTAGGTGTGGGTGACGGGGTCGGAATTGTCGATGGTGGCGAACACCCGCGAGGCATAGCGGACCGCGGCGCTGAGCGTCAGGCGCGACGTCGCCGCATAGCTGGCCTGGGCCGTGGCGCGCCAGCGCGGGACCTGCGGCAGCCGCTTGCCGACCGCGGCGGCGAAGGCGGGGTCGCTGAGCGTTCTGGCGTCGACGTAGACGGCGCTGCCCGACAGGGTCAGGCCCTTCACCAGCACGTCCTGCTGTTCGGCGACCGCCTCGAGGCCCAGGGCCCGGGTGCGGCCGATGTTCTGGACGTAGCTGAACAGCTGGGTCGATCCGGCGACCAGCGGCGCCGTCTGGGAGATCAGGGCGTCGTCCACCCATTCGCCGAAGGCCGAGACCCGGGCGTGGCCCCCGGTCCAGCCGTGCTCGAGCGACAGTTCGCCGGAGCGGGCATGTTCCGGCCGCAGGTTGGGATTGGGCGTGCTCAGCACCACGCCGGTGGTGATCGCCTGGTAGAGCTCCTGCACCGTCGGAAAGCGGTACGCGTCGCCATAGGAGGCGGTCACTCGCCAGTTCAGCGACGGCGTCCAGGCGAGGGACGCCTTGGGAGAGACGTGGGTCGCTGTCACCTCAGGCTGGGCGACATTCAGGGCCGGGGCGGCGGAATAGTTCAGCCCGTCATAGGCGCGCCAATGCTCCAGGCGGGCGCCGACAGTAAGCTTCCAGTCGGAGGCCAGGGACCAGGCGTCCTGCGCCCAGACGCCCACGGTCCCGGTCCTGCCCAGGGAGGCCGCCGCCAGCGCGCTCGCCGACCCATGGATCCAGTCGCTGGTGTTGTACCGATCGCTGACCAGCCGGTAGCGGTCGCCGTGGAAGCCGAAGCTCAGTTCGTTGGACGGCAGCCGCCAGACCCCCTTCAGGTCGAAGGTGGCCCAGCCGGTCCCGGCCATGTCGGTGATGCTCCCCGCGTCGCCCGCCTGGGCCGCCGGGAGCGCCGTCGTGGGGGTGCGCTGGCGGTCAGTGTCATAGTCGTAGACGCTGGCGATGGCTTCCCAGTCGAAGGCGCCGCCCTTGTGCGAAGCCAGCTTGAAGGCCTGCATCACATGCGTCTCGTCGTAGCGGTAGACGCCGTTGGAGAAGGCGCTGGCGGCCACTGTGTAGAGCCGGCCGCCGATGTTCAGCGCGCCGGCGTAGACCGGGGCGCCGGCGGCGTCGGTCAGATAGCTCTGCGCCGTGGCGTCCACCCGGTTGGAGAACAGTCCCACCTGGTAGCTGGCGGTGATGTCGTGGCCCAGGTCGAGGGCCAGCTTGATCTTGCCGTTGTCCTGCAACTGGTGCTCGATCGAGCCCGCGCCGAGCACCTGGATCGCCGCGCCGGTGCGATTGAGATCGGCGATCGCGCCCGTGACCGGCGTCCCCGAGGCGCTGGTCCCGGACGGCTGGGTCACGGTGACGAAGCTCAGCGGCTGGCCGGTGGTGTCCAGGTGGTTGGCGCTGACCCAGACCGACAGCCGGCCGAAGCGGTCGCCGACGTAGCCGCTGACCTGTCCCGAGCCGAGGTCGCGGTGCGTGGCGTACTGGTTGAAGGCCTGCCAGGCGCCGGTGACATCGAGGCCGGCCGCCAGGTGGTCCGGCATGCGGGTGGTGATCTCCACCACCGAGCCGATCGCATTGCCCGGGTACGCCGCGGCGAACGGGCCGTAGCTGAGGTCGATGCGCGCGATCTCCTGCGGCGCCACCATGCCCCAGCGCGGCGAGGCCGTGGTATTGTTGTTGCCGATCAGCGCCGACAGCAGCACGCCGTCGGCATAGATCAGGCTGCGCGCGGACGAGCCGACGCCCGAGGTCCGCGTGGCCAGCGGCGCCTGGGTGTCGCCGATGTGGCGTTTGCGGATCAGCACTCCGGGCAGGTACTTCAGCGCGTCCTCGGTGTTCACGGCGTTGACCGTGGCCGTGATCGTCGAGGCGGTGATGCTTTCGGTCTTCACCGGCCGTTCGGCGCGGTCGACCGAAGGCGGCGCGATGACCTCCACCGGCGCGACCGGGGTGTCGAGGGCGGCGTCGGCGTCGGCGGCCAAAGCCGGCCCCGCCAGGCCCGCGGCCAGCGCAGCGGCGCCGGCGGCGAGCAGGAATTTCGGTGACATGATTGAGAAGCCCCAGGTGGCGCGCCCGCACGTGGCGGCGGCCAGGCGAAACGGAAGGCGCGGCCCGTCGGGGCGCGCCGGCTCGGTTCGTCAGGCGAGGGTGGGGGGACCGCGGGCGACCGGCGGCCGGTCGGGCGGCCCGCGCGGCCCGAGGCTGTGGCGGCCGGCGGCATAGCGGGTGCGCGCCTGCGTCGGCCAGGCGATGGCGACGCCGCTGTCCTGCATCGGCGCGATGGCGGCGAACGCCTGGGCGCAGGCGGCGGCGCAGCAGTCGTGCGTCTGGTGGAGCGGCGCCTTCCTGTCGTCCGACGGGCTTTGCACGCCGTCGCCCGAGCAGATCGGCTGGCCGAAGGCGTCCAGGCGCATGCTCGCCGCGCGCGCGGGGCTCAGGCCCTGCATCGCCATGGCGACCACCAGCAAGGAAAGGGCGATCAACCGCCCGAACCGCCCCATCGTCCTCCCCGTCACCCCTCTGCCGACCGCCCGTCCTCATAGGCGCGGAGGAGACGGCGGGAAAGCGCGGAATATTCCGCATGGGACGAATTGACCGCGGCCTCAGGCGCTAGCCGCCACCCCCCAGCCCACCCGCGCCCGTTCGATCGCCGCCAGCTTGGCCTCGAACGCCGACCAGTCGTCGGCCTCGGTGATCGGGGCCCACAGGGCCTCGATCTGGTCGTAGAGCAGCTCTTCCGGATCCGGGGCGGCGAAGTACGGGTGCGCCAGCCGTTCGGGGCGCTCGGCCTGGAAGTCCGCCAGGCGGGCGCGGAACTCGGCGAACGCCTCGCCGGCGTACAGGGCCTGGCGCGGACCGGCCAGGGCGCGGGCTTCGGAGGCGGTCCCGCCGAACCAGTCGAAGAAGAACGGCTCCCAGCGCAGTCCCTCGCCGCCCTCGGCCAGGGCCTTGAAGGCGGCGTTGACCAGGGCGACGTCGGCGTCGTCGCCGGCGGACTTCAGGCCAAGCCGGTCCAGCATCGCGGTCCGCAGGGCGTCGCGGTAGAGGGCGGAATAGCCGTTGAGCACCTCCACCAGCGGGTCGGCCTCGGCGACCAGGGTGAAGGTCCCCGCCAGCTGGCGCAGGTTCCAGAACACCGCCTCGGGCTGGCGTCCGAAGCTGTAGAGCCCGGACTGGTCGAAATAGGCGGCCACGAAGTTCGGGTCGTTGCGCGGCAGGAAGCGGTAGGGCCCGTAGTCGAAGCTCTCGCCGGTGATGTTCATGTTGTCGGTGTTGAGCACGCCGTGCACGAAGCCGGCGGTCATCCAGCGGGCGGTGAGCGTGGCCGCCTTCTCGGCGACGGCGCCCAGCAGGGCGACGGCCGGCTGGGCCGCATTGTGCAGCTGCGGATAGTAGCTCTCGATGACGTGCTCGATCAGCGCCGTGATCAGCGCCGGCTGCTCGTTGAAGGCGTGCCGCTGGAACGATCCGAAGCGGATGTGGCTGTGCGACAGCCGGGTCAGCACCGCCGAGCGCGTGGGACTGGGTTCGTCGCCCCGGGTCAGGGCCTCGCCGGTCTCGACCAGGGAGAACGAGCGGGACGTGGGCACGCCCAGGGCCTCCAGCATGGCGGTGGCCAGCACCTCGCGCACCCCGCCCTTCAGCGTCAGCCGGCCATCGCCGCCGCGCGACCAGGGGGTCTGGCCCGAGCCCTTGGTGGCCAGGTCCAGCAGCCGCCCGTTCGCGGCGTCCTCGCTCGCGGCTTCGCGCAACTGGGCGAACAGGAAGCCGCGCCCGTCGCCGAGGTCGGGGTTGTAAACCCGGAACTGGTGGCCGTGGTAGCGCAGCGCCAGCGGCTGGGGGAGGTTGTCCGGCAGGGGCTGGAAACGGCCGAAGTGGGCGATCCACTCGGCGTCGGTCAGCGTCTCCAGGCCCACCGTGGCCGCCGCCCGGTCGTTGCGGAACCGCAGGATCGTCTGCGGGAAGTCCGCCGCCGCCACCGGGTCGTAGAACTCTCCGCCAAGAGCCGGCAGGCGAGGGGTGGGGCGGTAGGCGCTGGAGACGGGCATGGTCGCCAGATGCGCGTTCCGGACGGCGGCGGCAAGGGCGCCCACGGGGCATGTGGTCCGGTGGCGGGCGGCGAAACCCCTCACCTTCCCAAGCTCCGCGCTGTCGCGCCGACCTTGGGCCCCTTCCTCTCCCTATGGGAGAGGTAATTTCCTCCGTGTGGGCAAAGGTTTAGCTCACCTCTCCCGGAGGGAGAGGGAGGGGCCCGCGCGCCTTGCGCAAGCAAGGGGCGTGGGAAGGTGAGGGGGTCCGCCCTTTGCCGCGAAGGCCTCTATCCTTCCCGCCGCCCGGTCAGGCGCGGCCCGGCCACGGCGGCCAGCACCTTTCGGGCGCCCAGCACGGCTTCGGCGCCGCCGGCCCGGTAGGCGCCGGCGATGCGCGCTCGCAGGCGCTCGGCGATGCGGGCCTCCAGCGTCTCGCCCGCCAGGGTCAGCACCGCCCCCTTGCGCCGCCCGTCCAGGTCGCCGCGCGGCTTGTCGGCGAGGCCCGCGTGCTCCAGCTCGCCCAGGGTCTTGCTGGCTGACTGCTTGGAGAGGCCGGTGAGCGCCGCCAGATCAAGCACGCCCAGCCCCGGCCGGCGGCGGATCAGGAACAGGGCCCGCCAGTGCGATCGATTGAGGCCGTCGGACTCGGCGGCCAGCGCCGCGTCGACCTCCAGCCAGATCGCCGTCTCGGCCAGCAGGATCAGCTCCAGCCCCAGGTCCAGCTCGTCCTCCCGGAGGATCAGGCGGGGATCGGCGTTCATCGCGTGGCGCTCATGATCTGGGGGTCCAATTCGTTTGACGGGCGAGGGGCGGGAGCGTCTAAGGAGCGCTTCCTTTCCAAAGGAGGTTTTTGGAGCAATGTCACTCGTTCCCTACGATGATCGCGACGGTTGGATCTGGCTGGACGGCCAGTTCGTGCCCTGGCGCGAGGCGAAGGTGCACGTACTGACCCACGCTCTGCACTACGCCTCGGCGGTGTTCGAGGGCGAGCGGATGTATGGCGGCGAGATCTTCAAGCTCGACGAGCACACGCGCCGCCTGTTCAACTCCGCCGAAATCCTGGATTTCCAGATCCCCTGGACCGTCGAACAGATCAACGAGGCCAGCCTGGCGGTGTGCGCCAGGAATGGCCTGACCGATTGCTACGTGCGTCCGATCGCCTGGCGCGGCTCGGAGACCATCGGCGTCTCGGCCCAGGCGTCCAAGATCCACGTGGCGATCGCCGCCTGGGAGTGGCCGAGCTACTTCAAGCCGGAAGAGAAGGCCAAGGGCATCCGCCTGACCTGGGCCAGGTACAGCCGCCCGGCCCCCAACACCGCCCCGACCGCCTCCAAGGCGGCCGGCCTCTACATGATCTGCACCATCTCCAAGCACGCGGCCGAGCGTGAAGGCTATGCCGACGCCATGATGCTGGACTGGCGCGGCTACGTGGCCGAGGCCACCGGCGCCAACGTGTTCTTCGTCCGCGACGGCGTGCTGCACACCCCCGAACCGGACTGTTTCCTGGACGGCATCACCCGCCGCTCGGTGATCGAGCTGGCCCGCAGCAAGGGCTTCGAGGTGGTGCAGCGGCACATCACGCCGGACGAACTGCCCACGTTCAGCGAATGCTTCATCGTCGGCACCGCCGCGGAGGTGACGCCGGTGTCGGAGATCGGTGAGCATCGCTTCACGCCGGGCAACATCTCGCTGAGCCTGATGGACGACTACGCCCGCATGGTGCGGCGCGAGCTGGCGCCGGCCTGACCGGCGCCGCGCGGGCGCGCCTGCGCCCGGCCCCTTACAGCAGCCAGTTGTCGGGGGTCGGGTAGGCCTCGCCGTTGCCGATCCGCACCAGGCCGACGATCGAGCGCACCACCACGTACAGCGCCGCCAGGCCCCAGATCAGGAAGGCGAACTTCAGGAAGAAGACGCCCACCAGGATCAGCAGCAGCGGCAGGCCGACCAGGAACACCAGGCTGCCGAGCACGGCCATGGCGAAGGCGACCGCGCCGGTGCGGATCTGGAAGCGATAGTGCGTCTCGGCCAGCGGCGGGGCCGCGGCGCGGCTGCCCATGGCGATCACCAGGCCGACCAGGGTGGTCAGCCCGCCGGTGAACAGGCCGGCGAGGTACAGCACATAGACGATGATCGGCAAGGTCCGCTCGTCAGTGCTCGCCATCGGCGGCGGCGCCGGCTGCGGCGGTTGCGGATTGATCGGGACGTCGCTCATGCCTTCGAAGCCTTCTTCGAAAGGAAACCGCCGGCCTAAGGGAAAGGGTCCCGGCCTGCGGCGCAGGGCCTCAGGCTCGCACAGCCGTGATCTCGACGCCAGCGGCGGCGGCGTGCGGCGCGAGCGCCTCGGGCTTTTCCACCCGCACGCGGGCGCGCAGCACCCGGGGCTCATCGAAACAGGCCTCGGCCAGGCGCTGGGCGAAGCTCTCCACCAGGCCGATATGGCCCGCCGCGGCGATGGCCTGGGCGGCCTGCACCACCCGCTCGTAGTTGACGGTGTCGGCCAGGTGGCGCCAGCCGCCCGCGGCCACATCCAGTTCCACATCGACCACCAGCGGCTGGCGGCGGTGCATCTCGTGGTCGTAGACGCCGATCTCGGCGTCGACCTTGAGACCGCGGACGAAGACCTTGGTGACCAGGATCTTCAGCGCCGGGTCGGGCGTGGCGGCGTGGGGTTCGGCGGCGGCCTCCTTGGGAACGGACATGTCAGTCGCCCTGGACGTCGGGCGTGCGCCAGGCCAGGTGCTGGCCGCCATCGACGGCGATCATCTGGCCCGTCACGGACGTAGCGTCAATCAGATAGGCCAGGGCCGCGGCGATCTCGTCGGGATGCGGGCCGCGGCCGAGCAGAACCGCCGAGGCCTCGTCGGCGAAGGTGTCGTCCGACTGGTGGATCGAGGCCAGGGTCGGCCCGGGGCCGATGGCGTTCACCCGGATGCGCGGGGCCAGCGCCTGGGCCAGGGTGCGCGTGGCGGTCCACAGCGCCGACTTGCTGAGCGTGTAGCTGAAGAACTGCGGGGTCAGGCGCCAGACCCGCTGGTCGATGATGTTGACGATCTGGCCGTGGCGATCGGCTGGCAGGGCGGCGGCGAAGGCCTGGGCCAGCAGCACCGGCGCGCGCAGGTTGGCGGCGATGTGGGCGTCGAAGCTCGCGGCGGTCAGGCTCTGCGGGCGGTCGTCCTGGAACAGGGAGGCGCAGTTGACCAGCAGGGTCACCGGCTCGTCCGCGGCGCCGATCAGGCCCGGCAGGGCCTCGGCGTCGGAGAGGTCGGCGGCGGCGATATGGCTGCGCCGGCCCAGCCGGACGATCTCGGCGGCGGTGTCCTGTCCGGCCTCCGGATCGGCGCGGACGTGGACGACCACGTCATAGCCGGCGCGCGCGGCCTGGATGGCCAGCGTCCGGCCGATCCGCCGGCCGGCGCCG
Organism: Caulobacter sp. KR2-114; assembly: GCF_049446115.1. Classification (NCBI taxonomy): domain Bacteria; kingdom Pseudomonadati; phylum Pseudomonadota; class Alphaproteobacteria; order Caulobacterales; family Caulobacteraceae; genus Caulobacter; species Caulobacter sp. KR2-114. The sequence continues at coordinate 395,917 of NZ_JBMSEC010000003.1, read as the reverse complement.
GTGACGAGGGCCCAGCCTCGGGTCCCGGCGCGGTCCGGCATCGAAGGCTAGTCGACCCGCTTGAATTCGTAGAGGTTCAGGGCCGCGAGGGCGATGATGAACAGGGCGATCGTGCCGATGGCGGCCATTGCGGGCTCCAAGCCTTAGAGAGACGCCCGGCTTTAGCGAGCGCCGCCGACCGCCGCAAGGGCGGGGGGGCCAGCAGCTTCCGCCTTTGGAACCACGAACCACACGAACCACACGAAAGGGTCCCCCAAAATTCCGCCTATCCCGACGAAGGTCGGGACCCAGGCAAGAGCTTGAAATTGCTGGGCTTGGGCCCAGTCTGGCGCCGAAAGCTCCTGCCCGTGGCGAGTCGTGCTTAGGCCCCGGCCTTCGCCGGGGTGAGCGGTGAGCGTGGGGTCGAATACGGCTCTGTTCGTGTGGTTCGAGTGGTTCGTGGTTCAAATATAGGCCCGCGACGCCGCAGCTCGCGGCGGCGCCATACGCCACCGAACCGCGCTATCCTCGGCGCCATGTCCTGGCGCATGCGTTTCGAACCCATCCTGCGGCCGCTGTACCGCGCCGCCGCCCGTCGCACCCGCGCCATGACCCTGGGCGTGCGGGGGCTGGTGACCGACGCCGAGGGGCGGGTGCTGCTGATCCGGCACACCTATGTGAAGGGCTGGTACATGCCCGGCGGCGGGGTCGAGCGCGGCGAGACGGCGGAAGAGGCGCTGGAGCGCGAGCTGCTGGAGGAGGCGGGGGTGCGCATGACCGGGCGGGCGCGGCTGCTGTCGTTCCACTCCAACCACGTGCGGTTTCCCGGCGACCATGTGCTGATCTACCGGGTGGAGGCCTGGGAGGCGACGACCCCCACCCAGACCGGCGAGATCGCCGAGATCGCCTGGTTCGCGCCCGACGCCCTGCCGGACGGCGTCACCCCCTCCACGCGCCGGCGGATCGAGGAAGCGCTGGATGGCGAGGCGCCGCATCCGCACTGGTGAACGCCCTCGCGCCGCTCAGTTCGTTGTTTTCCGCAACGGCAGTCTTCCCCTCTGAACCGCGATCACTAATATGCGCCGCCGAACGGCTCCCCGGCCGCGAAGGCCGGGGGCGATAAGGATGGGGCCCAAGGAGCAGCGCATGCGCGAATACATGAAATTCTACATCGACGGCGAATGGGTCGACCCGGTCACCCCGAAGAGCCTGGACGTGATCAATCCCGCGACCGAGGAAGTCAGCGGTCACATCTCCGCCGGCTCGGCCGCCGACGTGGACAAGGCCGTCGCCGCCGCCCGCAAGGCCTTCGAGACCTACTCGCAGACCACCCGCGAAGAGCGCATCGAGCTGCTGCAGCGCGTGCTGGCGGAATATCAGAAGCGCTTCCCCGACGTGGCCGCCGCCATCACCGAGGAAATGGGCGCCCCGGTGTCGCTCGCCCAGCGCGCCCAGGCCCCGATCGGCATGGCGCACATCGCCACCGGCATCGAGGTGCTGAAGAACTACAAGTTCGAGGAAGACCGCGGCCCGACCCGGATCGTCAAGGAGCCGATCGGCGTCTGCGGCCTGATCACCCCCTGGAACTGGCCGATCAACCAGATCGCCTGCAAGGTGGTGCCGGCGCTGGCCACGGGCTGCACCATGGTGCTGAAGCCGTCGGAAGAGTCGCCCTATTCGGCGATCATCTGGGCCGAGGTGATGCATGCCGCCGGCGTGCCCAAGGGCGTGTTCAACCTGGTCAACGGCACCGGCCCGGAAGTGGGCGCGGCGATCTCCAGCCACCCGGGCGTCGACATGGTGTCCTTCACCGGCTCGACCCGCGCCGGCGTGGAAGTGGCCAAGGCGGCCGCGGCGACGGTGAAGCGCGTGGCCCAGGAGCTGGGCGGCAAGAGCCCGAACATCATCCTCGACGACGCGGACTTCAAGTCGGCGGTCGGCGGCGGCATCCGCTCGGTGATGAACAACTCCGGCCAGTCGTGCAACGCCCCGACCCGGATGCTGGTGCCCTCCAAGCGCATGGGCGAGGCGATCGCCATCGCCAAGGAAGCCGCCGAGTCCACCACCGTCGGTGACCCGAACGGCAACGCCCAGCTGGGCCCGGTGGTCAACAAGACCCAGTGGGAGAAGATCCAGCGCCTGATCCAGGCCGGCATCGACGAAGGTGCGACCCTGGTCGCCGGCGGCGTCGGCCGTCCGGAAGGTCTGGACAAGGGCTACTATGTGAAGCCGACGGTGTTCGCCAACGTGAACAACGAGATGACCATCGCCAAGGAAGAGATCTTTGGCCCGGTGGTGTCGATCCTCGGCTACGAAACCGTCGACCAGGCGGTGGAGATCGGCAACGACACCGAGTACGGCCTGGCCGCCTACATCTCCGGCACCGACATGAACAAGGTCCGCGAAGTGGCCTCCAAGCTGCGCGCCGGCCAGGTGTCGATCAACGGCGGCGGCGGCGACATGACCGCGCCGTTCGGCGGCTACAAGATGAGCGGCAACGGCCGTGAGTGGGGCGACCACGGCTTCACCGAATACCTCGAGCTGAAGGCGGTGCTGGGCTACACGCCCAAGCAGGCGGCGGAATAATCCGCTTCCAGCCTTCGTAGGCTTTCAAGACCCCTTCCCGACACGCTCGGGAGGGGGTTTTTCTTTGCCTGAAGATCCAGAACGCCAACGAGCCCAGGGAGGGCCGCCCCGTGATCGACATTCGCTGCGTCGCCGACATCGCGCGCATCCAGGGCCGCGAGCGGCCGGACGCCGAGGCCCTGTGGTTCGAGGGGCGCTCGACGAGCTATGCCGAACTTGACGCAGCGTCCAGCCGTTGCGCCCACGCCCTGATGGACGCCGGGGTGAAGCCGGGCGACCGGGTGGCGGTGCTGGCCAAGGGCAGCGACGACTTCTTCGTGCTGTGGATGGGCTGCCTGAAGGCGCGGGCCTGCCTGACGCCGGTGAACTGGCGCCTGGCGCCGCCGGAGATCGCCTTCATCCTGCGCGACGCCGGCGCCCAGGTGCTGGTCTGCGGCGAGGCCTTCGCCGGCGTGGCGGCCAGCATCCTGGAGCACACCGAGGTGCATCACCTGGTCCAGATGGAGCCCGGCCATCCGCGCTGGCCGGACTTCCGCGCCTGGATCGCCGGCTATCCGGCGACCGACCCGGACCTGCCGCCGGACCTCTCCGACGACGTGATCCAGCTCTACACCTCCGGCACCACCGGCCTGCCCAAGGGGGTGCAGCTGACCGAGGCCAACTATCTGGCGGTGTTCGACTCCGCCACGCGGCAATGGGCCAGGTTCGAGGCCGGGGACGCGGCGCTGGTGGCCATGCCGCTGTTCCACGTGGCGGGGGCCAACATGGGCATGCTGGCCCTGCTGCAGGGCGCGCGCGCCGTGGTCATGCGCGAGGCGGACCCGGCGGCGATCATGGCCCTGATCGCCGAGCACCGCATCAAGCAGGCCTTCCTGGTGCCGGCGCTGATCAACATGATCCTGCAGCATCCGGACGCCGACCAGGCCGACTTCGGCCCGCTGGAAAAGGTCTACTACGGCGCCTCGCCGATCTCGGAAGAGGTGCTGACCCGCGCCCAGGCCCGCTTCGGCGCCAGCTTCACCCAGCTCTACGGCCTGACCGAGACCATCGGCATCGGGACGTACCTTTCGCCGGAGGCCCACGCGGAGGGCCGGCTGCGTTCGTGCGGCGTGCCCTCGCCGGGCGTCGAGCTGCGGGTGATGACCGAGGGCCGGGCCGCGGCCGTCGGCGAGGTGGGCGAGATCGAGATCCGCTCGGCCGGGGTGATGAAGGGTTACTGGAACCGCCCCGACGCCACCGCCGAGGCGATCGACAAGGACGGCTGGTTCCGCACCGGCGACGCCGGCTTCCTGGACGCCGACGGCTACCTGTACATCCACGACCGGGTGAAGGACATGATCGTCTCCGGCGGCGAGAACGTCTATCCGGCCGAGGTGGAGAACGCCTTGTTCAGCCACCCCGCCGTCGCCGACGCGGCGGTGATCGGCGTGCCGGACGAGCGCTGGGGCGAGGCGGTCAAGGCGGTGGTGGTGCTCAAGCCCGGCGCGGACGCCGACGCCGCGGCGATCATCGCCCACTGCCGCCAGCGCATCGCCGGCTACAAGACCCCCAAGTCGGTGGACTTCGTCCCCGTCCTCCCCCGCAACCCCTCCGGCAAGGTCCTCCGCCGCGAACTGCGCAAGCCCTACTGGGAAGGCAAGGGGCGCCTGGTCGGGTGAGGAGCGGCAAAGCTGGCGCGCGGCGATGCAGGATGATTTGAACCACGAACCACACGAACCACACGAACGGGTGCTGTTCCGCGAGGAAGTCTTTCGGATCCAGGGCGCGGTGTTCGAGGTGAACAGGGTGATGGGCGGCGGCTTCCTGGAGGCGGTCTATCAGGAGTGCCTCGCTATTGAGTTCGCTGCGCGGGCCATCCCCTTCAAGGCGAAGCCCGGCTTGGCGATCGTCTACAAGGGGGTGACGCTGGCTCAGGCCTACGTCCCCGATTTCCTGTGCTTCGATGGGATCATCGTGGAGCTGAAGGTCGCGCGTGACCTCGCGCCCGAGCATCGGGCGCAAGTGATCAATTATCTGAAAGCGACCGGGCTTCGCCTCGGATTGCTGGTAAACTTTCCGCCGGGATCGAAAGCGCGCATCGAGCGGCTTGCGGTCTAGTTTGTTCGTGTGGTTCGTGTGGTTCGTGGTCAAACAAGAAACGATCGGTCGCAGCGGCCGTAGCCCAGGAGTCTGAGATGTCCATGGATCCGCACATCAAGGCGATGCTCGACGAGCAGGCCGCCGCCGCGCCGGCCGAGGCGCCGCCGCTTTCGGCGATTCCGCCGGAGATGGTGCGCATGGGCTATCGCATGCAGCGCCAGGCGCAGAACCAGGCCAGCGCGCCGCAGGATGTCGAGGCGAAGGATCTCAAGGTCGCCGGCGCCGCGGGCCCGATCGCGGCGCGGCTCTATACCCCGCCGGGCGCCGAGACGCCGGGCGCCCTGCTGGTCTATTTCCACGGCGGCGGCTTCGTGATCGGCGACCTGGAAACCCATGACGGCCACTGTCGCCGGCTGGCGTCGTTCTCCGGCGCCCGGGTGCTGGCGGTGGACTATCGGTTGGCGCCAGAGCACCCTTTCCCGGCCGGCCACGACGACGCCCTGGCAGCGACCCGCTGGGCCTTCGACCACGCCGCCGAGCTCGGCGTCGACCGCAATCGCATCGGCGTCGGCGGCGACAGCGCCGGCGGCAACCTGGCGGCGTCGGTCTGCATCGACCTGCGCGACGACCACACCCGGCCGCTGAAGTTCCAGCTGCTGCTCTATCCGGCGGTCTGGCCGCACACCTGGACGCAATCGCGCGAAGACCGCGACGGGCCGGTGCTGACCAAGGCGGCGATGGCCTGGTTCGAGACGGCGCTGGCCGCCGCCGGCCACCCGTGCGAGCTGCGCATGGCGCCGGCGCGCCAGGACGACCTCTCCGGCCTGCCGCCGGCCTTCGTCGCCACCGCCGGCCACGACCCGCTGGAGCACGAGGGCCGCGACTACGCCGCCGCGCTCAGCGCCGCCGGCGTGCCGGCGCACCACGCCAACTATCCGGCGCTGGTGCACGACTTCTACATCATGGGCGATGTGTCCCCGGCGGTGATCGACGCCGCCCGCGAGGCGGCCGAGGCGATTCGCGCCGCGCTGTAGGCAGGCGGAGCGGGCGGTGCCCGCTCCGTCACACACGCGCCCGGCGATGCTGGACGCGTGGGGCGTTTCCTCTCCGGGGGGCGGCGAGCGCCAAACCTGCATCGGCCGCTGCACTCGGCAGGCCGGGGCGGCGTAGGGGCGTATCGCGCTCCAGATCCGTGGCGTTCCGAACACGGACGAAGCGCCGTCGAACCAACCGAAGCCGGCGCTTTCGCCAAGCTCCATTCAGGGTTGACGGCCGCCTGTTCGCCGACATCAATATTGCGGGATCGTAGGGGGCGTAGCGTGCTTCGTAACAATCGACATCGTCCGGCGGTTCGCCGGCGTGTCGCAGTTGCGTGTCATCTCGTCGGCAGATGCCCCTTCGCCAGCGCCCGGGAGACACCGCAGTGACCAGCACGCCCACCTCGATCTTCATCGCTGACGACGGTGTGCACGGTCGCGAGCTGTGGCGCACGGACGGCACGGCTGCGGGCACCGTGCTGCTGGCCGACATCAATCCCGGGTCGGCCAGCTCGTCGATCAGCATGGTCGCCAATATCGCCGGGGTCGAATACTTCATGGCCAGCACCGGCTCCGCTCAGGAGCTGTGGCGCACTGACGGCGCCAGCTCCGGCACCTACGCCCTGACCACCGGGAGCATGACGGTGTCCGGGGTCCTGGCGGTGGCCGGCAACACCGTGGTGATGACCGGCGGCCTCAACGGCCAGACCAGTGGGCTTGTGGTCAGCGACGGCACGGCGGCCGGGACGCGATTCATCGCCGCGCCGTTCAGCTTCTCGGGCGCCGCCGTGTTGGGCCACAAGGTCATCTATGAGGGCTCGGACGGGGTCAACAGCGGCATGTTCTCGGTGGACATGACGACCGGCCTCGTCACCTTCCTGGGCGCGGCGTCGCGCGTATTCGTCTCGGCTGTCACCCCCACCGAGGTGCTGTTCGCCAGCGCCGACGACACCAGCCACCGCCTGTGGGCCACCGACGGCACCGTGGCCGGGACGGTGGCGCTCGGCCCGCCGCAGGCGATCAGCGTCCTCAACAGCAACCCGATCCCGGTCACGGCGCTCAACGGCAAGTACTATTTCACCGGCACGGACGCCGCCCACGGCGCGGAGCTGTGGGTCACCGACGGGACGGCGGCGGGCACGAGCCTCGTCTCCGACATCCAGGCCGGATCGGGCTCGTCGGCCCCGCACATCCTGGGGGTGGTGAACGGGCGGCTGATCCTGGAGGCGGCCGGCGACAGTTCCGGAAACCAGCAGCTGTGGTCGTCGGACGGCACGGCTGGGGGGCTGGTGGAACTGACCGCGCTGGACCATGCCATCGCCAGGGCGACCATCGCCGCGACCGGCGACAAGCTCTACTTCACCTACCAGGGCGCGCACGCGGGCGACGGCACGTTCATCACCGACGGCACGACGGCGGGCACGACCCAGATCGCGAACGTCACGGCCGACGGCTTCCACAACATCTTCCAGGCCGGCGCCGGCTACGTGTTCGAGTCCAACGGCGCCGTCTACCTGACGGACGGCACGCCCGCCGGCACGCACCAGCTGGCCACCGGCGACCTCTCGGGCGCCGTCGCGGTGATCCTCGGGGGCAAGTCATACTTCTCGCTGGCCGGCGAGCCCTGGGTCAGCGACGGCACGATGGCCGGCACCCACCTGATTGCCGACATCAATCCAAACGGCGCCTCCAACCCCAGCTTCAGCCTCCTGGAGGGGCAGGTGCTGTTCACGGCCGACGACGGGAGCACCGGGGTCGAGCTGTGGACGACCGACGGAACCGCGGCCGGCACGCACCAGCTCAAGGACATCAACCCGCCCTCGCCGAGCGGCTCCCTGGCCATCGACCAGTCCCAGCTGGTCCAGGGTGGGTACGGGTCCAGCGTGGCGGCCTGGGGCGCCGAGCTGCTGTTCGTCGCCAGCATCAACGGCCAGGCCCCCAAGCAGCTGTTCCTGAGCGACGGCACGCAGGCCGGCACGATCGACCTGTCGCCGATCTCCGACAACGTCGGCGGCGAGCCGATCACCAGCCTGGCCGTGGTCGGCAACGAGTTGTTCTTCACCAGCGCCACGGCGGCCAACGGCCGCGGCCTGTGGGCCACCAACGGCACGGCGGGCGACGCCCACCAGATCGCCGGCGGCCGCCCCATCGACCTGGTCCCCTTCGCGGGCAAGCTGTTCTTCGTCGGCTCGACCTCGGCCGGCAGCGGCCTGGTCACGGCCGACGGCGTGGCGGCGGATACGGCTCTGTTCTACTCGGGCGACGTCCAGCGCGCGCCCGTGGTGCTGGGCAACCAGTTGATCTTCTTCGGCGGCTCCAACGGCCAGGACACGCTGATGGCGACCACCGGCGCCCCGGGCTCGGTCACCACCCTGGGCCCGGCCGGCGCCACGTTCGACTTCTACAATCAGCTGGACCTGGTGGTCTCCGGCAGCCACGTGTTCGCGGCCATGACCAGCGCGTCCGGCGATGAGCTGTGGGTCACCGACGGCACCGCGGCCGGCACGCACCAGGTGGCCGACATCGCCGCCGGCTCGGCCAGCGGCAAGCCCACGGGCATCGTCGCCTTCAACGGCGGCGTGCTGTTCATGGCCAACGACGGCGTGCACGGCCAGCAGGTCTGGTACGCCGATAGCACGGGCGCGAACGCCTTCGCCCTGAACGGCGGCCTGACCGGCGCCTCGACCATCAACGGCTTCGCGGTCGTCGGCGGCGTGGCCTATTTCGCCGGCACGGACGCGACCCACGGCACGGAGCTGTGGAGCTTCGACGGCACATCGAACGGCGCACACCTGGTGGCCGACCTGGCCGCCGGCGGGGGCAGCACCTATCCGTTCGGCCTCGTGGCCTTCAACGGCGCGGTCTATTTCGCCGCGACCACCGGCGGCGTGAACCACATCTGGCGCAGCGACGGCACGTCCGCCGGCACGACCCAGCTGAGCACCGCCACAGTGGGCACGGGCCTGGCGCAACCTCAGCCGCTGACGGTGGCCGGGGGCAAGCTGTTCTTCTTCGGCACGGACCAGGCGCACGGCGCGGGCCTGTTCGTCTCGGACGGGACCAGCGGCGGCACCACCTTCCTGCACGCCCTGACCACAGCCGACAGCTTTATCGCGGTGGGCGGCGAGCTCTACTTCGAGGCCTCCGACCCGGTGAACGGCCAGGAGTTGTGGAAGTCCGACGGCACGGTGGCCGGCACCGTGGCGGTGACCAACACCGTCCTCGACGCCGGTTCGTCGCCGCAGCCTGTGCTGCCGCTGAGCAACAGCCGGCCGCTGACAGGCACGGCCGGGGCAGACGTGCTGATCGCCGGCGCGGGCGACCACCTGCTGCAGGGGCTGGCGGGCGCCGACACCCTGTACAGCGGTCCGGGCAACGACACACTGGATGGCGGCGCGGGGACGGACACCGCGGTCTATGCCGTAGCCTCCACCGCCGCGACCCTGACCCACAACGCCGACGGGACCTGGACGGTCAGCAGCAGCGTCGACGGCGTCGACACCCTGCGCAACATCGAGAAGGTGCAGTTCACCGACCAAACCGTCACCCTGGGCCCGCCCACGCCGGCGGCCGGGGACTTCAACGGCGACGGGGTTTCCGATGGGCTGTTCCGCAACTCGGCGGGGGGCCTGGCCAACTGGCAGCTCTCCGACACGGCGATCACCGCCGGCGGGACGATCGGCAATCCCGGAACGGGCTGGTCCGAGGCGGGCCTGGGCGACTTCAACGGCGACGGGACGAGCGACGTGCTGTTCCGCAACCTGTCCGGACAGATCGCCGCCTGGACGATCTCCGGGACCACGGTGACCGGCAGCGGCAATATCGCCAACCCGGGCGCGGCCTGGAACGTGGCTGGCGTCGGCGACTTCAACGCCGACGGCCACGCCGACATCCTGTTCCGCAACAACGACGGCACGCTGGCCACCTGGGACCTGTCGGGCACGCATATCACCGGCGGCGGCACGCTGGGCAATCCCGGCGCGGGCTGGATGGTCAAGGCCGTGGGCGACTTCAACGGCGACGGCCACGCCGACGTGCTGTTCGAGAACACCGCGGGCCTGTTCGCCACCTGGCAGCTGAACGACGCGGCCATCACCGGCGGCGGCAACATCGGCTCGCCCGGCCAGGCCTGGAGCTTCGTCGGGACCGGCGACTTCAACGGCGACGGCAAGAGCGACCTGCTGTTCCAGAACGTCGACGGAACCCTGGCCACCTGGGACCTGTCGGGCACGGCGATCGTCGGCGGCGGCACGCTGGGCAATCCGGGCGCCGCCTGGAGCCTGGTGGCGATCGGGGACTACAACGGCGACGGCAAGAGCGACCTGATGTTCCGCAACGTCGACGGGACCATCGCCACCTGGGACCTGAACGATACGGCGATCATCGGCGGCGGGACCGTCGGCAACCCCGGCTCCGGCCAGACGCCGCTGGGCCTGACGCACGAATTCACCTTCCCGACTTTGGTGTTCCACAACACCAACGGGACCCTGGCCACCTGGGACGTGAACGGCGCCGCCATCGTCGGCGGCGGCGCGCTGGGCGATCCGGGGTCCACCACCCTGAAGGTGGCCGGCGACTTCAACGGCGACGGCGAAAAGGACCTGGCCTTCCAGGCGGCGGACGGGAGCGTGGCCACCTGGCTGACCGACGGATCGCACGAGATCGGCGGCGCCAACCTGGGCAACCCGGGCGCGGGCTGGGGCCTGGTCGGCGCGGGCGACTTCAACGGCGACGGCGCCTCGGATCTGCTGTTCTTCAACGCCTCAAACGGCCAGTACGCCACCTGGGACGTGCACGGCCTGGCCAAGGTGGGCGGCGGCAACCTGGGGACGCCCGGCGCGGGCTATACGTTCGCCGGCGTGGGCGACCTGGACGGCGACGGCAAGGCCGACATCGTCTTCAAGGCGGCCGACGGCAGCTATGCCGCCTGGCTGATGGACGATACCCACATCCGGTCCGGCGGCGCGATCGGCAATCCGGGCGGGACCTGGACGCTCAAGGCGATCGGCGACCTCAACGGCGACGGCAAGGCCGACATGCTGTTCGAGGACGCCAGCGGCGAATACGCCAGCTGGGACCTGAACGGGACCCAGATCATCGGCGGCGGCGACATCGGCAACCCCCATGGAACCTGGGCCTTTGCCGGCCTTGCCGACCTGAACGGCGACGGCCGCGCCGACATCCTGTTCCAGGACGCCAGCGGCAATCTCGCCTATTGGGCCCTGAACGACGCCCACATCATCGGCGGCGGGACCATCGGCAACCCGGGCTCCGGCTGGACGCTGGTGGGCTAGGCGGCCGGCGATCCACGGCGCTTCACGGGGCGGAGGAGTTCCGCCCTCGCTCGCCTTACCCTGCCACCACCTTGCGGATGGCCCCCGTCAGCAGCGCCAGGTCCTCGTCACCGATCACGAACGGTGGGGTCAGGTACACCACCTTGCCCATCGGCCGGATCCAGGCGCCCAGCTCGGCGAAGCGCCGGCACAGGTCGCCGGACTCCACGGGCCGGTCGAACTCGACCACCCCGATGGCGCCCAGCACCCGCACGTCCACCACGCCCGGCGCGCCGCGGCAGGGCTCCAGTCCGCGGGCCAGGGCGGCGGCGATGTGGGCCACCTGGCCCTTCCAGGCGCCCGTCTCGAACAGGTCGAGGGAGGCGTTGGCGGCTGCGCAGGCCAGGGGGTTGGCCATGTAGGTCGGCCCGTGCATCAGCGCCGCGCCGGCGTCGTCCGACCAGAAGGCGTCGAAGACGCGGCGGCTGGCGATCGCCGCCGACAGGGGCAGGGTCCCGCCGGTCAGCGCCTTGGACAGGGTGACGATGTCGGGCGTCACGCCCGAGCCGGCGCAGGCGAACAGGTCGCCTGTGCGGCCAAAGCCGGTGAAGATCTCGTCGAACACCAGCAGCACGTCGTGCGCATCGGCGAGGCGGCGCAGGGTGGCGAGCACAGCGTCGTCGTGGAACAGCATGCCGCCGGCGCCCTGCACCCGCGGCTCGACCAGGATCGCGGCGATGCCGGCGCCGTGCTCGGCGAGATAGGCGTCCAGCGCGGTAGTGGAGGGGCCGTCGACGGGCAGAGCCACGACGTGCTGGGCCGGCATCACCCCGGCGAACAGGCTGTGCATGCCCTCTTCCGGGTCGCACACGGTCATAGTGCCCAGGGTGTCGCCGTGATAGCCGCCGAGGAACGACAGGAAGCGGCTGCGGCCGGCCACGCCGCGGTTGATCCAGTACTGCAGCGCCATCTTCATGGCGATCTCGACGGCGACGGAGCCGGACTCGGCGAAGAACACATGATCCAGGTCGCCCGGCAGCAGGGCCGCGAGCCGCGTCGCGAGGCGGTAGGCCGGCGCGTGCGCCAGCCCGCCGAACATCACGTGCGCCACCCTGCCCAGCTGCTCCTCGACCGCCGCCCGGATGTGCGGATGACCGTAGCCGTGACAGGTGGTCCACCACGAGCTGATGCCGTCCACCAGCTCGCGGCCGTCCTCGAGCACCAGCCGGCAGCCTTCCGCGCGGGCCACCGCCAGGGGCGGCGGCGCGGTCTTCATCTGGCAGTAGGGCCGCCAGACGTGGGGCGCGCCGGCGTCCAGCCAGGCGGGCGAGGCGGCCGGGCGGCCGGTGTGGGCGGCGGCGGAGATGTCGTCGGGCATGGTTGTCCTTTCCGAGGCGGCGCCTCTCTAACGCGACTGACCCTGCGTGCGGTGTGAGAAAACTTGCGCCGACCCCCAGCGTGCGGGGCCTTGCGCCGGGACGCCCCAGATGCTGCAACCCGCGGCCGTGACCGACACCCTGACCGCCTTCGCCGAATCCAAACTGGCCGCCCTGGACGCCCAGAGCCTGCTGCGCCGCCTGCAGCCCACCCGGCGCGAGGACGGCCTGTGGGTGGAGCGCGGCGGGCGGCGGTTGCTGAGCTTCTCGTGCAACGACTACCTGAACCTGTCGCATCATCCGGCCGTGAAGGCGGCGGCCGTGGCGGCGATCGAGGCGCATGGCGCCGGCGCGGGGGCCTCGCGGCTGGTCACCGGCGATCATCCGCTGCTGGCGGCGCTGGAGGCCCGGCTGGCGCTGCTGAAGGGGACCGAGGCGGCGTGCCTGTTCGGCTCCGGCTACCTCGCCAACACCGGCCTGATCCCGACCTTAGTGGGCCCCGAGGACGTGGTGTTCGTCGACGCCCTGGCGCATTCCTGCATCTGGGCCGGCGCGCGGCTGTCCGGCGCGATGGTGATCGCCTTCGAGCACAACGACGTCGAGGACCTCGCCCGACGCATGGTCGAGGCCCGGCCCGGGGCCCGCCGCGCCCTGGTGGCCACCGACGGAGTGTTCTCGATGGACGGCGACCTGGCGCCGCTGCAGGCCCTGAGCGACCTCTGCGCGGCGCACGACGCCTGGCTGATGACCGACGACGCCCACGGGGTGGGGGTGCTGGGCGACGGCGCGGGCTCCGCCGCCCTGGCGCCGGACGCACGCATCCCTCTGCAGATGGGCACCCTCTCCAAGGCCCTGGGCAGCTACGGCGCCTATGTCTGCGCCAGCGGCCCGGTGGTCGACCTGCTGAAGAGCCGGGCGCGCACCCTGGTCTACTCCACCGCCCTGCCGCCGGCGAGCGCGGCGGCGGCGCTGGCGGCGCTGGACGTGATCGAGACGGACCCCGACCTCTGCGGCCGGCCGGTGCGCAAGGCCCGCGCCTTCACCCGCGCGCTGAACCTGCCGGACGCCGCCAGCCCGATCGTGCCGATCCTGCTGGGCGACGCCGAGCGCGCGCTGGCGGCGGCGCGGGCGCTGGAGGACCAGGGCTTCCTGGCGGTGGCCATCCGCCCGCCCACCGTCCCGGCCGGGACCGCACGCCTGCGCCTGGCCTTCACCGCCGGACATTCCGACGAGGCCGTGGCCGAACTGGCCGGGGCCGTTCGCCGCCTGCTGGCCGCCTGATCGGGCGCCGCCAAGGAGTTCGCATGATGCCTGCCCTGTTCGTCGCCGGCGCCCACACCGACGTGGGCAAGACCTATGTCGCCTGCGCCCTGATCCGCGCGGCGCGCAAGCGTGGCCTGTCGGTGGATGCGCTCAAGCCCGTGGTCAGCGGCTTCGACGACGACGACTGGGACGCCAGCGATCCGGGCCGGCTGATCGAGGCGCTGGGCTGGCGGCGCACCGCCGACACCCTGGCGGCGCTGTCGCCCTGGCGCTACCGCGCGCCGCTGTCGCCGCCGATGGCCGCCAGCCTGGAAGGCGCCAGCCTGGATTTTCATGACGCCGTGCGCGCCTGCCGCCGGCGGCTGTTCGACACCACCGCCGAGCTGATGATCGTCGAGGGGGTCGGGGGGCTGATGTCGCCGGTCACCCATGATCACACCGGCCTGGACCTGATGGCCGCCCTGGCCGCGCCGTCGGTGATGGTCGGCGGCTCCTACCTCGGCGCGATCAGTCACACCCTGACCGCCCTGGCGGCGGCGCGGGCGCACGGCGTCGACATCCGCGTGGTGGTGGTCAGCGAGAGCGCCACGGGCGACGCCCCGTTCGCCGAAACGGTCGAGAGCGTGGCCCGGCTGGCGAAGGACCTGCCGGTGGTGGCGGCGCCGCGCGACGGCGGCTTCGGGTTCGCCGACCGCGTGCTGGACGAGTGCCTGGGCGAAACGCCCTCGGCGCGTTAGCCGCCAAGTTCCTTCGATCGCGCCACGGCGGCGGCCACCGCGCGGTCGAGCAGGGGGCCGAAGCCGGCCTCGCCCATCAGCACGTCCAGCGCCGCCTGGGTGGTGCCGCCCGGCGAGGTGACCTGCCGACGCAGTTCCGCCGGATCCTCGCCGCTCTGGGCCAGCAGGGCCGCGGCGCCGGTGATCGTCGAGCGCGCCAGCGCGCGGGCGGCGTCCGGGGCCAGCCCAGCGCGGGCGCCGGCGGCTTCCAGCGCTTCGATGAAGGCGTAGAGATAGGCGGGGGACGATCCGGAGACGGCGGTCGCCGCGTGCATCAGCGCCTCGTCGTCGAGGTCGACCACCATGCCCACCGGCGCGAACAGGCTGTGCGCCCGGGCGCGGGCGACCTCGCTGGCGGCGTAGATGCTGGCGGTGCCCATGCCGATGGCGGCGCCCGTGGTCGGCATCACCCGCGCCACCGGCCGGCCGCCGAACGCCTCGCCGATCGGCCCGGCGCCGACGCCGGCGGCGATCGACACGACCACCGCGTCGGGCGCGAGCAGCGGCGCATAGGCCTCGGCCGCCGCCTTCCACATCTGCGGCTTGACCGCCAGCAGCACGGTCTGCGCCTGGGCCAGCACCTTGTCGGGCGGGTTGAGCTGGGCGCCCGCGGCGCCGGCGGCGCGCGCCTCGGGCGGCGCGGCGGGATCGACGATGATCAGGTCGGAGGGCGTGAACGCGCCCGCCTTGGTCCAGCCGGAGATCAGGGCGCCGCCCATGCGGCCAGCGCCGAGGAGAAGGATCGGTGTCATGCGCCCGGCGATACGCCGCCGGGGTCGCGGAGGGAAGGGGGCGAGACCCGCCCTCCCGGCCTGTCATCCCGGAAAGCCGCGCAAGCGGCTTATCCGGACCGCCGGAAGCGCGGAAATGTCGTTGCGGCTGACGTCGGCGTCTGCCGCGGTCCCGGATATCCGCCAAGCGGATTTCGGGATGACAGACGCAAGTTTGGCTCAGGCCCGGCCGACGGTCTCGAACATGCAGGCGGCCATGGCGTCCTCGGGGGACCGGCCGCCGGCGATCAGGAAGTCGAACGCCGGGTAGAAGCGGTCGGCCGCCTCCATCGCCGCGTCGATCATCGAGGCGGTCTGCGCCATCGTCGGGCGCTCGCCCTCGGGCAGGGCCAGGGAGTGGCGGAACACGACCTCGCCGTCGTCGGCCCAGATCTCGAAGTGCCCCAGCCAGACACGCTGGTTGATCAGGTTGATCAGTTCGAACGCCGCGGCCCGGCGCGCCTTGCCGGCGCGCAGATCCACCGAGCAGCACAGCTGCAGGCAGTCGGCGTCCGGCCGCCAGGCGAACCACAGCTCGTAGTCCTTCCAGTCGCCGGTGAGGGCGAAGGCCAGGTCACCGTCTTCGGTGCGGTCGAAGGTCAGGTTCTCCGCAGCCAGAACGCGCTCGACAACTTCGAGCGGATCCATGGCCACCAGCACGTCGTCTTCTTCCGGGCGGGGTATGTCCATGAGACTCTTCGCGTCCTTCAGCTTCGATGGCGGCCCATTGATCGGCCCTGGCCGCACGCCGGTGAATCGCTAACGGACGTTCACCCTAGTCTGCTTCGCCCCCTCCGTAAGGGGCTTCTTGTCTCGGGCGAGCAGCGCTCGCCCGGTCCGGGTCCGACGAGGGGGTCAGCGCCCCCCACGGACCCCGACTTCACCCGTCCTTAGAGGATTTCAGCGCGGCGATCTCTGCGCGCAGTGTCGCAACCTCCGCCTTCAGCACCTCGAATTCCTCGCGGCGGATCAGGTCGAGGTCGGCGGCCCAGCGGTCGGACTGGGCGCGGAAGGCGGTCTTGGCCTCTTCGCCCGCCGCCTGGGCGAGGCCCACGGCGGCCTGGGTGAGCTTGGCCATCTCGTCGAGAAAGGGGTTCTGGGATTGCATGTCCCCTTATATGGCAAACCAAGTGTGAATTGCGAAGAGGCGCAGCGCCTCGCCATGGGCCTGTGCGGGCGCTATGGGGCTGAAAGATACGAATCGGGAGCCGCGGCGGCGATGATCATCGACCTCAACCACGTCAACATCCTCACCGACCAGGTCGAGGAGACCGCCGCCTTCTTCGAGCGGGTGCTGGGTCTGAAGGCCGGCTACCGGCCAGACTTCGACTTCCACGGCGCCTGGCTCTATGCCGGCGAACGGCCGCTGATCCACCTGCAGACGCCCGGGTCGTCGAAGAACCGGGCCACGGACGCGCCGGTCGGCCAGGGGGCGCTGGACCACGCCTCGTTCGAGGTGGCCGACATCGCCGTCGCGCGTGAGCGGCTCAAGGCCAACGCCGTGACCTTCCGCGAGACGCGCTCGCCGGACGGCCGCAACGACCAGATCTTCTTCCGCGATCCCAACGGCGTGGTGATCGAACTGATCGCGAAGGTGGCGTGAGCGCCCTGGCTGTGGCGAGCGATCCGCGACTGACCGCGGTGGCCGGCCGGCTGCGCGACCGCCGGCCGGCGGCGGGTCCGCTGGTGGTGGGCCTGACCGGCAGCGTCGCCTCCGGCAAGAGCACCTTCGCCGCCTCGCTGCAGCAGGCCGTCGCGGCCTGGCCCGAGCGTCCGCGGGTGGAGCTGGTCTGCACCGACGGCTTCCTGCGGCCCAATGCGGAACTCGATGCCGCCGGACTGACCAACCGCAAGGGTTTCCCCGAGAGCTACGACGTCGAGGCGCTGCGGGGCGCGCTGGCGGCGGTGCGCGCCGGCCCGGCGGTGTTTCCGGCCTATTCGCACGTCACCTACGACATCGACCCCGCCCTGGCCCGCACCGTGGACAGCCCCGACGTACTGATCGTCGAAGGCCTGTCGCTGCAGATCGACCCGCCGCCCGTGGACGTGCTGATCTATCTGCAGGCCGAAGAGGCCCTGCTGGAGACCTGGTTCGCCGACCGCTTCATCGGCCTGTGGCGCGCGGCCGAGCACGACCCGGCCAGCTTCTACGCCCGCTTTCGAAACATGGACGAGGCGGGCGCGCGCGCCTTCGCGGGCATGGTGTGGGCAGGCATCAACCTGCCGAACCTGCGCGAGCATATTTCTCGCGCCAGGGCGCTGGCGCAGCTTGTGGTGACCAAGGGACCGGGCCATGTCATCGCCGCGGTCGAGGAACGGTTCGGCGCCTAGCGGCCGTCTCGAACGCATCGCGACCTTTTCGTCCAAGTCGGCAACCCAGGCCCCTCCTAGAGGGTTCCCCTGCCGACCCCTTAGGAGTGCCCCATGTTCAAGCTGCCCGACCTCCCCTACGCCTACGACGCCCTGCAGCCGACCCTGTCGGACAAGACCCTGCACTTCCACCACGACAAGCACCACGCGACCTACGTCAACACGCTCAACGATCTGCTGCAGAAGGCCGGCAAGAGCCCGTCCTCGCTGGAAGAGGTGATCATCGAGTCCGCGCGTGGCGGCGAGAAGAAGGTGTTCAACAACGCCGCCCAGATCTGGAACCACACCTTCTTCTGGACCTGCATGACCCCGCGCATGGCGGCGCCCACCGGCGATCTTTCGGACGCCATCACCCAGGCCTTCGGCGGCGTCGAGCAGCTGAAGACCGCGTTCGTCGCCGAGGGCGTCGGCCACTTCGGTTCCGGCTGGGTGTGGCTGCTGGCCGAAAAGGGCGGCGCGCTGTCGATCAAGTCGACGCACGACGCAGAGGACCTGGTCACCCAGGCCGACGTGACCCCGCTCTTGGTCTGCGACCTGTGGGAACACGCCTATTACCTGGACCATCAGAACAACCGGAAGGGCTTCCTGGAGGCCTGGTTCGACGCCCTGCCGAACTGGGAATTCGCCGCCGCCCAGCTGGCCGCCGCCAAGGGCCAGGGCGCGGCCTGGCGCCACCCCGCGCCGGTTCCGGCCGAACAGGTCGCCTAGATCGCTTCCGCGGGCGCCTTGCGCCCCGGATGACGGCTTGATCCTATCGCTCCCGGCGCGACCCCGCGCCGGGAGCTTTCGCATGGGCGACCCCCGCTTCGTCGGCCTCACCTCGCGCGGGGCGCCGCGCGCGGGCGCGGGCGGCCACCCCTGCCAGGGCCTCTACTGGACCGGCGATCAGCCGCGCCCGGCGGTGGCGGTGATCGCCAGCCACTACAACGTCGACTTCGCCGAGCATTACATCGCCCCCTATTTCGCCGAGCGCGGCTTCGGGTTCCTGGGCTGGAACACGCGCTACCGCGGGGCCGAGGACCTGTTCATGCTGGACCAGGCCCTGGCCGACATCGGCGCCGGCGTGCGCTGGCTGCGCGAGGTCGCCGGCGCGCGCACGGTCGTGCTGCTCGGCAATTCCGGCGGCGGCTCGCTGATGGCGGCCTACCAGGCGGCGAGTCTGGGCGACGACGCGCTGCCCGGCGGCGATCTCTACATCTCGCTGAACGCCCATCCCGGCCGGCCCGAGGTGCTGACCGCGTGGCTCGATCCGTCGGTCACCGACGAGACGGACCCCCTGGCCACGGACCCGGCCCTGGACGCCTTCGACCCGCGCAACGGGCCGCCCTACGCGCCGGACTTCATCGCCCGCTACCGCGCCGCCCAGGTGGCGCGCAATCACCGGATCAGCGCCTGGGCCCGCGCCGAGCTCGCCCGGCTGAACGCGGCGGGCGTTCCCGACCGCATCTTTCCCCTGTTCCGCACCTGGGCGGACCTGCGGTTCATGGACCCGGCCATCGATCCGTCCGAGCGGCCGTGCCCGGCCTGCTACGCCGGCCCGCCTGCCCGGGCCAACCGCCAGCCGGTGGGGCTGGGGCGCAGCAACACCCTGAAGACCTGGCTGTCGATGTGGAGCCTGGAGGCGTCCGCGTGCCGCGGCGCCGAGCAGCTGGCCAAGCTGCAGCTGCCGGCCCTGGTGGTGCAGAGCCTGGCCGACACGGGGGTGTTTCCGTCCGACGCCCAGGCGGTGTTCGAGGCCGTCGCAGCCGCGGACAAGACGCTGAAGCTGGTCCCCGGCGCGCACTATTTCGAGGATGCGCCCGACCGGCGGGCGGCGGTCGCCGACCTGATGGCCGGCTGGATCCGCGAGCGGCTCTAGCGCTCGGCGCCGCCGGGCGGCTAAGAGGCGCTGTTTCGGGGCGGTGCGGACGGTTTCGTGAGCATTCTGGTTTTCGATCTCGGCGGCACCCACCTGCGCGCCGGCGCCTGGGTCGACGGGCGGCTGCAGGCGATCGCGCGCCTGCGCAGCGACACCGTGCGCGGCGCGGGCGACTTCATGCCCCGCCTGGAGCGCGCGGTCTCCGACCTGGCTGCGCAGGTGATGCAGGGCGCGGCCCCCGAGGCGGTGTCCATGGCGGTGCCGGGTCCGGTGCACGACGGGATGGTCGAGCGGCTGCCGTCGCTGGTCGGGCCTTCCTACGAGGGCGGCGTCGACTTCGCGGCCCTGGCGCGTCGGCTCTGGCCGGGCGCCCCGGTGTCGGTGTGCAACGACCTCACCGCGGCGGGTCACCTCTATGTCAGTCGCGGCCACCCGGATTTCGGGGTGCTGACCCTGGGCTCCGGCGTCGGCGGCAAGCTGTTCATCGATGGCCGCCCGCTGCTGGGCCGGCTGGGCTTCGGCGGCGAGATCGGCCACTGGCGGGTGCCGGGCGCCCCGCCGACGGCCTGCGACTGCGGCGGCAAGGGGCACCTGTCGGGGCTGTCGTCGGGCCGCGGCGCCCTGCGCCTGGCGCAATGGCGCGCCGCGCACGACCCGGACGGCTTCCTGGCCAGCGCCCTGGCCGGTCCCTGCCGGGGGGATGCGAGGGCCCTGACGCCGGAGGACCTGGTCACGGCCTTCCACGCCGGCGACGCCTGGGCCGCCGCCAGCCTCGCCGAGTCCGCCGAGCACCTGGGCGCGGCCATCGCCGCCCTGGGACTGGCGGCCGGACTGGAGGTGTTCTTCCTCACCGGCGGCTTCGCCGTGGCCGCGGGCGAGCCCTTCCGCGCCCAGGTCGCCGCCGCGGCGGAGACCTACGCCTGGCGCACCGGCCAGGACTGGAACGAGGGCGTCCGCCTGGCGGCGGCGGACGAGGAGCCGGGGCTGCTGGGCGCCGGCTGGTTCGCCCGGGCGATGGCGTAGGCAGTCAGCCGTCTCGTCGTGGCCATGCGCCCCCTCCGTCGCTCAGCCCTTTCGGGCTGAGCGCCACCTCCCCCGCTGCGCCTTCGGCTCCGCATGGGAGGAGGAACCGCGCCTGACCTTCTCCTCCCCTGCGTAGCGCAGCGAAGCGGGGGAGGTGGCAGACCGCGAAGCGGGCTGACGGAGGGGGCGCAAGGCCGGCGACGGAACTACCCCGGCAGCCGCACCACCGCGCGAAGGCCGCCCAGCGGGGACTGGCCGAGGGTGACTTCGCCGCCGTGGCCGCGGGCGACGTCGCGGGCGATGGCCAGGCCCAGGCCGACGCCCTTGGCGTTCTGGTTGCGCGCCTCGTCCAGCCGGCCGAACGGGGTAAAGGCCTCCTCGAAGCGGTCCGGCGGGATGCCGGGGCCGTCGTCGTCCACCAGGATCTCGACCCCGCCGGACGGGGTGGCGTGGGCGGCGACCTCCACGTGCTCGCCATGCACGGCGGCGTTCATCACCAGGTTGACCAGGGCGCGCTTCAGGGCGTTGGGGCGGACGCTCGCGGTCAGGCCGGACTGGGCCGCCACCCGCACCTGGGCGCCGGCGCGGATCGCGCCCTCTGAGACCTCCAGGATCAACCGCTTCAGGTCGATGCTCTCGACGTGCTCGCCGCCCTCGCCGCGGGCGAAGGCGAGATACTCGTCGATCATGTGCTCCATCTCGGCCAGGTCGGCCTTCATCGCCGCGGTGCGCTTGGTGGGCGTGGCCAGGGCCAGCTCCAGCTTCAGCCGCGTGAGCGGCGTGCGCAGGTCGTGACTGACCGAGGCCAGCAGGGCGGTGCGCTGGTCGACATAGCGCTGGATGCGCAGCTTCATGGCGATGAACGCCTGGGCGGCGCGGCGCACCTCCCGCGCGCCGTGCGGGCGGAACGAGGAGTCGGCGCCCTTGCCGAACGCCTCCGCGGCGTCGGCGAGCCGCTCGATGGAGCGCACCTGGTTGCGGATGAACAGGATCGAGACGCTGGTCAGCAGCACCGTGGCCACGGTCAGCCACAGGATGAAGATATGCCCCTGGGTGGCGAACACCCGGTCCTTGGGCGCGATGATCCGCAGCGTTCCGCCCTTCACCTTCACCCGCACATCGACGTAGTGCGGGAAGCGCTCGGCGTCGAACCAGAAGGGGGCGTCCAGCCGCTCGGCCAGCGCCTTCTGCAACGATCGATCGACGGCGACGAACAGGCTCGGCCGCTTGCCTCCCGGCAGCTCGGCGCCGTCCTGGAAGGCGATCGACAGGTCGGCGCTCTGCTGGAAGCGTCCGGAGAGCCGGGCGAGGCCGGCCGGGGTCGGGTCGTCGTCGTAGGCGCGCACCGCCATGGCCACGTCGCCCGCCAGCCCCTCGGTCAGGCGGCTGTTCACCGTCTGCCAGTGGGCGTCGAAGAAGGCCCAGGTGACGCCGATCTGCATGATCGCCACCGGCAGCACGATGATCATCAGGCTGCGGGCGAACAGCGTCGCCGGCGCGCGCCGCTTGAGCATGCGCCAGAACCAGCGGGGCCAGGGCGTCAGGCGCATCAGTCCGGCGCCAGGCGGTAGCCGACGCCGCGCACCGTCTGCAGGTAGCGGGGGTTCTTGGGATCGGCCTCGATCTTGCGGCGCAGGCGGGTGACCTGGATGTCCACGGCCCGGCCGGTGGGATCGGCGCTTTCGCGCGCCAGCTCCAGCCGGTCGACGGCCGCGCCGTGCGCCCGCGCCAGCTGGCGCAGCAGCTGGGTCTCGGCCTCGGTCAGCCGCACCGGCGCATCGCCGCGATAGAGCTCGCCGCGGCCGGGATCGAAGGCGCAGACGCCCAGGCTCAGCGGCCGGCCCACCGGCGCGACCGCCCGGCGCAGGATCGCCTCGATGCGCAGCAGCAGCTCCTCCGGCTCAAAGGGCTTGGGCAGATAGTCGTCGGCCCCCTGACGCAGGCCCTCGATGCGGTCGTCCGGGTGGCCGCGAGCGGTCAGGATCAGCACCGGCGTCAGGCCGGAGGCGCCGGGCCGCCCGCGCAGCCAGCGGGTGAAGGCCAGGCCGTCCTCGCCGGGCATCATCACGTCCACCACCAGCAGGTCGAAATCCAGGGTCTCCAGGAACCGTCGAGCCATGGCGGCGTCCTGCGCCGCGGCCACGCGGAAGCCGGAGCGGGCCAGGTATTCCTTCAAGAGGTCGCGGATGCGGTCGTCGTCATCGACCACCAGGATGTGTCTGTCCGCCGCGTCGGCCGTCATCGCCATGTCCGACCTTATAGGCCGACTTTTGGGGCGGCGCGACGGCCGCGCGCGTGCTACCGGCAGGGCATGGCGCGCCGTCTGACCCTGGACTTCGTGAGGACCGCTTCGGGCTCCGGCCTGCTGCTGGCGGCGGCCGCGCTGCTGGCGGTGATCTGGGCCAATTCCCCGTTCGCGCCCCGCTATTTCGGCTTCATCCAAGCCGAGATCCCGGTGCGCGTCGGCAGCTTCGCCCTGACCAAGTCCGTGGGCCACTGGGTCAGCGACGCCCTGATGCCGGTGTTCTTCCTGGTGCTGGGCATGCAGGCCAAGTTCGAGGTGCTGCGCGGCGAGCTGTCCAGCCCGCGCCGCCTGGCCCTGCCGCTGGCGGCGGCGCTGGGCGGGCTGCTGGTTCCGGCGCTGACTTTCCTGGCGCTGAATCTCGGCGTGCCGCGCACGGCCGGCGGCTGGGCGACGCCGATGGCCACCGACATGGGCGTGGCCATGGCCGTGCTGAGCGTGGCCGCGCCGCGCCTGCCGCCGCCGCTGCGCATCTTCCTGCTGACCGTCTCCCTGGCCGACACCCTGGTGGCGGTGGTGGTCAACGGCGCCCTGTTCGCCGGCGACGTGCACTGGAAGGCCCTGGCCGGGGCAGGGCTGGCGCTCGGGCTGCTGGCGGTGATGGGCTGGTGGCGGCGCGCGCCGTTCCTGTTCTACGCGGCCGGCTTCGTGGTGGTGTGGGCCTTCACGATCGACAGCGGCGTCTCCACGGCCCTCGCCGGCGTCGCCTGCGGCCTGACCGTGCCGATCGGCGCCCGCCGCCCTGGCCAGGACAGCATGCTGACCTACTTCATGGACAGCATGCACCCCTACGTCGCCTACGCGGTGCTGCCGCTGTTCGCCTTCACCTCGGCCGGCTTCGCCTTCCGCGGCCATTCGCCCGACCAGCTGCTGGCCCCGGCCCCGCTGGGGGTGGGCCTCGGCCTGCTGCTCGGCAAGCCGCTGGGCGTGTTCGGCTTCTCGCTGCTGGCCGCGGTGCTGCGCATCGGCCGACGGCCGACCGGGGTGACCTGGCTGGAGCTGCTCGGCGTGGGCTTTCTCAGCGGCATCGGCTTCACCATGAGCCTGTTCGTCGGCTTCCTGGCGTTCGGCGACGACCCCCTGGCCCGCACCCAGGTGCGCCTGGCGGTGATCGCCGCCTCCGTGGTCGCGGCGGGTCTCGGCGGCGCCCTGCTGGCCATGGCCGAGCGGCGACGCGCCGATCTCGGCGACGACGCCTTCTGAGGATCAAGATGATGACCGACAACGACGACATCCTCGACCGGGCGGCGGACGCAGCCCTGGCGCTGGCGGCGGAGCGGCCGTGGCGCGAGGTCTCCCTGCGCGACATCGCCGAGCGGGCGGGAACGCCGCTGCCCGAGCTCTACGCCCGCGCCGCCAGCAAGTGGCGCCTGGCGCAGCGCATCTCCGACCGCTTCGACCGCGCGGCGCTGGAGACCGCGGCAACGCCTTCAGACGACCTGCACGACCGGCTGTTCGATGCGGCGATGGCGCGGATCGAGGCGATGGAGCCGCACCGCGCGGCGCTCACCGCCATGGTCCAGGCCGACACCCCGGTGATGCTGCTGCCGCATCTGCCGCGCACCGCCCGGGCGATCCTTGAGGCGGCGGGCATCGACGCGACCCCGCCGCGGCTGCTGGCCATGACCGCCGTCTGGGCGCGCGTGGTGCAGGTCTGGCGCGACGACGAGGGCGCGCTGAACCGGACCATGGCCGAGATCGACAAGCGCCTGAAGCAGATGCGCAGCCAGCTGTCGCGCATCCGGCAGGGATTCTAGGTTCCGAGGGGACGACGCCATGGACTACCGCTCGATCGCCTACGCCGTGGACGGCCGGGTGGCCACGATCACCCTCAACCGGCCTCACCGGATGAACGCCATCGACGGCGCCATGCCGCGCGAGATCGCCGCCGCCGTGAGCCAGGCCAACGCCGACGACGGCGTGCACGTGATCGTGCTGACCGGCGCCGGGGAGGGGTTCTGCGGAGGCTACGACCTGGTCGAGTACGCCCAGACGCCGGGCGCGCGCCCGGGCTCGCAGCTGGGCGGCCGCCAGGGCGGAGCCGGCCCGGCGGCCGAGGGCAATGCGCCCGCCGACCTGCCGTGGGACCCGATGGCGGATTTCTACGGCATGTACCGCAACACCCAGGACTTCATGAGCCTGTGGCGCTCGTACAAGCCGACCATCGCCAAGGTGAACGGCCCGGCGGTGGCCGGCGGCAGCGACATCGCCCTGTGCTGCGACCTGGTGGTGATGGCCGACGAGGCCCGCATCGGCTACCCGCCGGCCCGCGTCTGGGGCTGCCCGACCACCGCGATGTGGATCTACCGGCTGGGGGCCGAGAAGGCCAAGCGGATGCTGTTCACCGGCGACCTGATCTACGGCCCGGAGGCGGCGGAGATGGGCCTGGTGCTGGAGAGCGTGCCGCGCGCCCGGCTGGACGCCCGGGTCGCCGAACTGGCCGCCCGCATGGCGGGCGTGCCGCGCAACCAGCTGATGATGCAGAAGCTGATGATCAACCAGGCCTACGAGAACATGGGCCTGGCCTCCACCCAGATGACCGCCACCCTGTTCGACGGCGTCACCCGCCACTCGCCGGAGGGCGTCTGGTTCAAGCAGCGCGCCGAGGACGCCGGCTTCAAGCAGGCGATCAAGGAGCGTGACGGCGGCGACCCGATCGCCGAGGGCTGGAGCCGGCCGTTCTCGCGGGGCGGGGGGACTGTCTAGCACTCACAGCGGAAGCCCCCTCCGCCACCTCCTCCACCGCTGCGATCAGCCGCGCGATGTCCTGCGGCCGGGACAGGCGGTGGTCGCCGTCGCGGATCAGGGTGAAGATCACGTCGGGGCCCTTCAGGGCGTTGGCCAGTTCCAGGGCGTGGGGCCAGGGCACGTCGGGGTCGGCGCCGCCCTGCAGGATGCGCACCGGCGCTGTGATGGGAATCTCGGAGTCCAGGATCGACCAGCGGGCGCCGTCCTCCAGCAGGGCGCGGGTGATCGGATAGCCGTCGGGGTCGTAGGCCGAAGGTCGGGTCCAGCGGCCGTCGCGGGCGATCGCCTCGTGCGCCTCGGGCGGCAGGCCGGGGCCCAGCAGGCGGCTGGTGAAGTCGGCGGCCGGCGCGACCAGCACCAGCGCCTTCACGCGCTCGGGCCGGACCATGGCCGCCAGCAGGGCGATCCAGCCGCCCATCGACGAGCCGACCAGCACCAGCGGCCCTTCGGTCAGGCGGTCGATCACCGCCAGGGCGTCGCCGCGCCAGCGGGTGATGGTCCCGTCCTCGAAGCGGCCGCCGGAGGCGCCGTGGCCCAGGTAGTCGAAGCGCAGGTAGCCGCGCCCGCCCGCCGCGGCCCAGTCGGCCAGGGCCGAGGCCTTGGTGGCGGTCATCTCGGAGTGGAAGCCGCCCAGCCAGACCACCGCCGGGCCGGCGCCGTCCTGGCGCCGCCAGGCGATCTCGACCCCGTCGTGCTCCAGCCTGCCCGCGGATTCGCTCATCCGGCCTCCTGCGACGCTTGCCCGGCCGCGTTCCGCCGTCTCATAGTCGATCCGAAGGCCGCATGGAAAACAGGCCTGCGCCAAGGGAGACGGTGATGCCGCACGTCAAGGCCAACGGCCTGGAACTCTACTACGAAAGCCACGGGCCGGACGACGCCGAGCCGATCCTGCTGATCATGGGCCTGGGGGCGCAGATGACCACCTGGCCGCCGGAGCTGATCGCCCGGCTGACCGACCAGGGCTATCGTGTGATCGCCTTCGACAACCGCGACGTGGGCCTGTCCGAGAAGCTCGACGCCGCCGGCGCGCCCGACCTGGCGGCGATCGTCGCCTCGCTGCGCGAGGGGCATGCGCCGCGCGTGGCCTATACCCTGGACGACATGGCCGACGACGCCGCCGGACTGCTGTCGGCGCTGGGCGTCGAGCGGGCGCACATTGTCGGGGCGTCGATGGGCGGCATGATCGCCCAGCTGGTGGCGGCCAATCACCCCGACCGGACCCTGTCGCTGACCTCGATCATGTCCACCACCGGCAATCCCGACCTGCCCCGCGCCAAGCCCGAGGCGATCGCCTTCCTCAACAACCGCGGCCCCGACCCGCGCGAGGACCTGGAGGGCTTCCTCGACAACGCCGTGGCCTCGAACAAGGTGATGGGCTCGCCGGCGCATCCGGCCGATCCGGCCGTGGTGCGGGCCAACGCCAGGCGCACCTTCGAGCGCAGCTTCTATCCGGTGGGGTTCCAGCGCCACTATGCGGCGATCACCGCCTCGCCGGACCGGAGGGCGAAGCTCGCCCGCGTGACCGCCCCGACCGTGGTGATCCACGGCGAGGCCGATCCGCTGGTGCCGGTGGAAGGCGGCCATGACACCGCTGCGGCGACGCCGGGGGCGGAGCTGGTGCTGATCCCGGGCATGGGCCACGACCTGCCGGCCGGCGTGCACGAGACCGTGGTGGCGGGCATCCTGCGCGCCGTGGAGCGCTCGAAGGCCGAGGCGTGAAAGGGGACGGGCGCTCAATCGCCCTGTTCGTCATCCCCGGGCGTCAGTCCCGGGGATCCATGAACGCGTGAGTGGCAGTCGCGAGCGGCAGCGGAGCGTTGCCGGATGCCGCTGCCGCCCCGTTGTGGCGCGCCCTTCGAAGCGCGCCAATCGTTCTCATGTGATCATGGACCCTCGGGACTAACGCCCGAGGGTGACGATCCAGAGTACGATGGGAAGGCGGTCCCGCCGCTCCTGGGTGATCAGTCCAGCGGCGACCAGGTCGCCGCGCCGGCGCCGGCGGGCTTGCCGCCGCTGCGGCGGTTGCGGCCGCTGCCCTGGCCTTGTCCGCCCTGACCACCCTGGCCCTGGGCGCGTTGCGGGGCCTGGCCGCTCTGACCCTGACCCTGGCCCTGACCGCCGCCGCGACGGCGATTGCGGCGCTTGCGCAGGGCGGGCGGCAGGTCGCGGGCGTCGGCCACCGGGGCCTTGGCCTGGGCCGGACGCTCGGGCTTGCGCTCGCCTTCCAGCTTCCGCTCGACGGCGGCGACCTGGCCGAGGGCCCGGTCGTTGCGTCGGTCGAACGACGGAATGGTCTGGCGGGTGGTCTTCTGGATGTCCTTCAGCAGCCCGCGCTCGTCATCGGCCACCAGGCTGATGGCGATGCCGTCGCGGCCCTTGCGCGCCGTACGGCC
This sequence comes from Caulobacter sp. KR2-114, assembly GCF_049446115.1. Taxonomy (NCBI): domain Bacteria; kingdom Pseudomonadati; phylum Pseudomonadota; class Alphaproteobacteria; order Caulobacterales; family Caulobacteraceae; genus Caulobacter; species Caulobacter sp. KR2-114. The sequence goes on along the minus strand of NZ_JBMSEC010000003.1, from coordinate 368,084 downwards.
GATGCGGTGCACATAGGCGTCCGGCACGTTGGGCAGCTCGAAGTTGACCACGTGGGTCACCGACTCGATGTCGATGCCGCGCGCGGCGATGTCGGTGGCCACCAGGGCCGACACCTGGCCGGCCTTGAACGCCGCCAGGGCGCGCTCGCGCTGGCCCTGGGTCTTGTCGCCGTGGATCGAGGCGGCGCCGACGCCGGCGCCCTCGAGGTACTTGGCCACCCGGTCGGCGCCGCGCTTGGTGCGGGTGAACACCAGGGTGCGCTTCATGTCGCCGTCGGCGAACAGCTCGGCCAGCAGCTGGCGCTTGCGGTCGGTCTCGACGAACAGCACGCGCTGGTCGATGCGCTCGACCGTCGTGGCCGCCGGGGTGACCGACACCTGGGCGGGGTTCTTCAGCAGTTCGCCGGCCAGCTTGCCGATCTCGGCCGGCATGGTGGCGGAGAAGAACAGGTTCTGGCGCTCCTTCGGCAGGCCGGCGACGATCTTGCGGATCGGCTGCAGGAAGCCGAGGTCCAGCATCTGGTCGGCCTCGTCGAGCACGAACACCTCGACCTCGCGCAGGGAGGCGTGCTTCTCCTGCAGGTGGTCGATCAGGCGGCCGGGGGTGGCCACCAGGATGTCGATGCCGCCGGTCAGGGCCTTGATCTGGGCGCCGTACTTCACGCCGCCGAAAATCACCGCGACCGACATGCCCATGTGCTTGCCGTAAGCCTTGAAGCTGTCGGCGATCTGGGTGGCGAGCTCACGGGTGGGGGAGAGGATCAGGGCGCGGCAGCCGCGCTTGGGCGCGGGCTTCCGGTCCTGCGCCAGGCGGTGCAGGATCGGCAGGGCGAAGGCGGCGGTCTTGCCGGTGCCGGTCTGGGCGATGCCCAGCAGGTCGCGGCCGGTCATTACCGTGGGGATGGCCTGAGCCTGGATCGGGGTGGGGGTGGTGTAGCCCTTTTCGGTCAGCGCACGCGCCAGCGGCGGCGCAAGGCCGAAGTCTTGGAAGGTCGTCATATTGGATGGAAATCCCGGAATGGTCGCCACGCATACGGCAGGGCCCGCTTCTCGGGCGCCGTGGTGGCGGTCTTTATGGGGAGCGCCCCGCGTGTCCGGGCGATCTATCGACAGTCGACGGGCTCAACAGGCTCGGTCCGCAGTTTACGCAGACCCCACGCGGCTGGAGCGCCAGTCCGGCTCCGGCAAGCGAAGCACGCCGCTCACATCGTCTGCCAAGCCTTGAAAGTCAAGCCTTGGCGCTATGACGGGCGATAGTCGCGCTGTATTTGCCGCACCTGTTCCCTGATCGCTGGAGAGGCTCCGTTCGCCGATGAAGACCGTCCTGGTGGCCGCCGCGGCCCTGATCGACACCGACGGCCGGGTGCTGATCTGCAAGCGCCCGAAGGGTAAACACCTGGAAGGCATGTGGGAGTTTCCAGGCGGTAAGGTTGAGGAGGGGGAAACCTTAGAGTCATGTCTTATCCGTGAATTGGACGAAGAACTGGGCATAAAAGTCGCGAAAAACTGCCTCGCGCCCTTTGTTTTCGCCAGTCACGCTTACGATTCATTTTCCCTGATCATGCCATTGTTCCTGTGCCGGCGCTGGGAGGGCGTTGTCACCGCGCGCGAACACGAGGCGATCGCATGGGTAAAGCCGACCAGACTTTCCGACTATCCGATGCCGCCAGCCGACGCCCCGCTGGTGGCGTGGCTGTGCGATCTCATCTGAAGCGGTTCTGGGCCGACGAATCGGGCGCCACCGCCATCGAGTACGGCCTGATCATCTCGTGCATCTTCCTGGCCGTGGTCACGGCGATCAGCCTGTTCGCCGGCAACACCACCGCCATGTACGGCAAGATCAGCACCGCCGTGGGCAACGTGCGCTAGGCCCCGGGGCCGCGCCGTCGCCTAGCGCTTCGCCTTGTGCTCCACGACGCCCAGGGCGTCGGCCAGCCGCATCTTCGCTGACCCGGGCTTCAGCGGCTGCTGCTGGTCGGGATGCGGCGCCCAGCCGGTCAGGGTGATGATCTCGAAGGTCGCCGGGACGCGGCCGTCGGCTTCGGCGAAGCGCTGGACGTAGAGTTCGACCGCCCGGCCAAGGATCGCCCGGGTCAACGGCCCGCGCGGGCGCTCCACCAGCACGTTGGTCTCGCCCATCGCCCGCAGGTCCGCCAGCAGCCGCAGCGGGTGGGCGTAGCGCACCGTCACCCGGTCGACGTCCGACACCGGCAGGGCAAAGCCGGCTCGCTGCAGCAGGGCGGCGCCGTCGTAGGCGTCGGCGAAGGGCGAGACGCGCGGGCCGACGCCGGGCGCCAGCTCCGATTCCGCCTGCAGCAGCACCTGGCGCAGCTCGGTGAGGGTGGCGCCGCCCAGGATCGCGCCGATGAACAGGCCGTCCGGCTTCAGCGTCCGGCGGACCTGGATCAGCGTTCCCACCAGATCGTTCGCCCAGTGCAGGGCCAGGGACGACACCGCCAGGTCCAGCGAGGCCTCGGCGAACGGCAGGCGCTCCTCGTCCAGGACCAGCCGCAGGCCGGCGCGGCCCGCCAGCATCGCCGGGGCGAGATCGGTCTCGATCAGGGTGTCTATCTTGCCGGCGACATCGGGCTGCCCGGCCAGCGCCCGGGCGAACACGCCGCTGCGGGCGCCCAGATCCGCGGCCAGAGGGAACTGTCGCTGGATCGCGCCCAGGCGGTCGACGATGTCCTCGGCCGCCCGGCGCTTGAGGAAGTCGGCGCCGGCATAGCCGCGGGCGGCCCGCGCCAGGCGGCGGCGGTGCAGATCGCGGTCGAACAGGCGGGGCGGGGCGCTCACGCCGAAGGCCTACTGCAACCGCCCGGTCCGTGCCAAGCTGCGCCGGTCGGATGCAGCCCTTGACGGAGAGGCGGGTGGCGGACGCGCCGAGAGTGTTCAGGCCGGGACCGCGGGTGGGCGCCGCCCTGCGCGGCCTGCTCGACATCGCCCTGCCGCCCCGGGCGCTGGACGAGGGAACCGAGCTGCGGCCGGTGACCAGCCCCGGCCTCAGCGCCGCCGCCTGGAGCCGCATCACCTTCATCGCCGACCCGGTCTGCGACGCCTGCGGCGCGCCCTTCGACTACCAGCGCGGGCCCGGCGCGCTGTGCGCGGCCTGCCTCGGGCGGCGGCCCGCTTTCGACCGCGCCCGCGCGGCCTGCCTGTACGACGAGCACTCGCGCGACCTGATCCTGAAGCTGAAGCACGCCGACCGCACCGACCTGACCGGCCTCCTGGCGCGCTGGGTGGCGCGGGGGGCGGCCGAGGTGCTGGCCGAGGCGGACGCCGTGCTGCCCGTGCCGCTGCATCGCTGGCGGCTGCTGCGGCGGCGCTACAACCAGGCCGCGGAGATCGCCCGGCCGATGGCGCGCCTGGCGGGGCTGGCCTATTGGCCGGACGCGCTGGTGCGCCGCCGGGCGACCGCCAGCCAGGCCGGCCGGTCCGGCGACGCGCGCCGGCGCAACGTGGCCGCCGCCTTCGTAGTCTCGCCCGCCTGGCGGCGGCGCATCGCCGGCCAGCGGCTGGTGCTGGTGGACGACGTGCTGACCACCGGGGCCACGGCGGAAGGCTGCGCGCGGGCGCTAAAGGCGGCCGGCGCCGCCCAGGTGGACGTGGCGGTGGTCGCCCGCGTGCCCCAGACCACGCCCAGGATCGCCGTCTGAGACCGCATCCGCGCCGGCGGTGCGGCAAAACGGGTTCACCCTGTTGGCCGTCGCGGCGCGCGCTTATATGACGGGGTCACGATCCGTCACGAGACCGTCATGGCTGAAGTCACCATCTACACCCGTCCGTTCTGCGGCTACTGCGCCCGCGCCGTCTCCCTGCTCAACGAGAAGGGCGTGGCGTTCAACGAGATCGAGGCCGGCTTCGATCCCGCCAAGCGCCAGGAGATGGTCGACCGTTCGGGGCGCAACACCTTCCCGCAGATCTTCATCAACGGCCAGCACATCGGCGGCTGCGACGACATGATGGCCCTGGAGCGGCAGGGCAAGCTCGACCCGCTGCTCGCCGCCTGATGCGCGTCGCGCTGATCCAGATGCGCACCCCGGCCGACCAGGCCGCGGCGCTGGCGCAGGTCGAGCCGATGGTGCGCGACGCCGTCGCCCGGGGCGCCGAACTGGTGGTGACGCCCGAGGGCACCAACATCCTGCAGCGCGACCGCGCCAGGCTGTTCGACAAGCTGACCAGCCTGGAGGACGATCCCTGCGTCCAGGGCCTCGTCGCCCTCGCCGCGGAGCTCGATGTCTGGATCCTGATCGGTTCGGCCCTGGTGCGCCGGCCGGACGGCCTGTGCGCCAACCGCTCGGTGCTGATCTCGCCGCAAGGGGCGATCACCGCCACCTACGACAAGCTGCACATGTTCGACGTCGACCTGCCGACCGGCGATCGCATCCGCGAGTCCGAGAGTTATACGCCCGGCAAGCGGGCCGTCGTCGCCGAGGCGGCGGGCGGCAGGCTGGGCCTGACGATCTGCTACGACGTGCGCTTCCCCAAGCTGCACAACGCCCTGGCGCACGCCGGCGCACAGATCATCACCGTGCCGGCGGCGTTCACCCGCCCCACCGGCGCGGCGCACTGGGAGGTGCTGCTGCGCGCGCGGGCGATCGAGACCGGCGCCTTCGTCCTGGCGGCCGCCCAGGGCGGCTTGCACGAGGACGGCCGGGCGACCTACGGCAACTCCCTGGCCATCGCGCCGTGGGGCGAGGTGCTGGCGCGCGCCGAGGGCGAGGCGCCGGCGGTGCTGATGGCTGATCTCGACCTGGGTGAGGTGGCGAAGGCCCGCCAGGCCATCCCGGCGCTGAAGAACGAGCGGGCGTTCGCCGGTCCATGATCAAGTACGCCTTGGCCTGCGATGGCGGGCACGCGTTCGAGGGCTGGTTCGGCGCCTCGAGCGACTTCGACGACCAGGCGGCGCGGGGGCTGCTGGAGTGCCCGGTGTGCTCCAGCCACGCCGTCTCCAAGCAGATCATGGCCCCGGCCGTGGCCGGCACGAAGGCGCAGAAGACCGCCCAGGAGCCCGGCCCGGCCGCCACCCGGGCGATGATGATGCAGGCCATCGGCCAGATCCGTCGCCACGTGGAGGAGAACTTCGACTACGTCGGCGACAGCTTCGCCCGCGAGGCGCGCGCCATCCACGAGGGCAAGTCCGAGGAGCGCGGCATCTATGGCGAGGCCTCGCCGTCCGAGGTCAAGGCGCTGGTGGAGGACGGGGTCCCGGTGGCCGCCCTGCCGCCGGAACCGCCGAAGAAGACCGAGGTCAACTAGCCCGGGGCCGGCTAGCGCCCCGGCGGCCGCGTCCCCTCAACCGCACAGCTGATCGAGCCGATGGCGTTGGGCCCGTACTGCACGAAGCCGTTGGCCAGCGGCGCGGAGTGCTGGGCGGTGATGGGCAGGTACAGGTAGCAGACGACGCCGCTTTCCGGATCGCGCCAGCGCTGGATGACGGTGTCCTGCAGCGGGCCGGCGAAGGTCCGCTCCAGCTGCAGGCGCGGGTACTGGCTCCACGCCGAGGACGGGCGGGCGGCCGGCGCCGGGCCGGCGGGTCTCGCCGGCGCGGGCTGGGCGAAGGCCGCCGGGGCCGCGAGCGCGGCCGGCAGCAGCAGGGCGGCGAGGATGACCTTGCGCATCGCCGCCTCAGAACTCGAAGCCCACGCCCACCCCGCCGCCGGCCTGGCCGTGGCTGGTGACGTTGAACCCGGCCTTCACCGTGGTGCGGTCGTCGTCGAAGCGCTTGGAGAGGCCGGCGGCGAAGCCCACCTGGTCGCCCCACACGCCTATGCCGAAGCCGACCAGACCCTTGCCCGGCTTGACCGGCTGGGGGATGTAGCCACTGGCCAGGGCCGCGGCCACCGCCGCGTCGGCCCGCTGCCGGTCGTGCTGCACCACCCCGTTCAGCGCCGACACCTGGGCGTCGGTATAGCTCTTGGCCTGGCTGACCGCCGCGGCCTGCGCCGCCTGCACCTGGCCGACGTCGGCCGCATCGGTGCTGGCCACGCCCGCCGCCACGTTGTGGATCGTCGCCGCCGCGCCGCCGGGGTTCAGGGTGACGCCGGTCTTGCCGCTGGCATCGTACTGCACGGAATTCTGGCCGAGGGCGAGGGCGGTGTTGGCCGTGCCCTGCGCCGTCGCGGCATTGCCGAGGGCCGTGTTCGCCGTGGTCTGGGCCGTGGCGGCGTTGGCCACCGCGGTATTGGCGGTAGTCTGGGCGGCGCCGGCGTTGGCCAGCGCCGTATCGGCCGTTCCCTGGGCGGCGTTCGCCGCCGTCTGGGCCGCGGCGGCGTTGGCGAGGGCGGTGTTGGCCGTGGTCTGGGCGCCGCCGGCGCTGGCGAGGGCGGTATTGGCCGTGGCCTGGGCCGCGGCCGCGTCGCCCAGCGCCGTGTTCGCCGTGGTCTGGGCCGTGGCGGCGTTGGCCAGCGCGGTGTTGGCCGTGGTCTGGGCGCTCGCCGCGTTGCTGAGGGCGGTGTTGGCGGTGGTCTGAGCCGTCGCCGCATTGGCCAGGGCCGTGTTGGCCGTGCCCTGCGCGGCCGCCAGCGCCTGGTTGGTCTGATACAACTGGTCGCCCGTCACCGCCTCGGTGCTGCCCGCGGCGATGCTGCCGGCGGCGATATTGGTCAGCTTGCGCTCCGCCCCCGGCGCTCCAAACGACACGGTGTTGGCCGTGGTCGCCACCGAGCCCGAACCGATGGCCACCGCGTTCGCGCCGGTCGCGGAGGCGCCGGGGCCGACGGCCGTGGCCAGTGCCCCCGTGGCGGTCGCGTTGTCGCCGTAGGCGGCGGCGCCGTTGGCCGCGACGGCGTTGAGGCCCACGGCGACGGAACCGGTCGCGCTGGCGCCATGGCCGATGGCGATGGCGTTGGTCCCGGTGGCGGCCGCGTTCTGGCCCACAGCGACCGCGCCCGCCTTGCTGGCGTCGGCGCCGGCGCCGAGCGCGGTGGCGTTGTCTCCGGCCGCCTGGCTGTTCGCGCCCAGGGCGACCGCCGCGGCGCCCGCCGCGGTCGCGCCATGGATCACGACCCCATCGCCGCCGCCGATAGCCACGCTGTTCACCCCCGCCGCCGAGCTGGAGGCGCCGATGCCGGCGCCGTAGTCACCCTGGGCGACGGCGCCGAACCCCTGGGCGATCGCCGCCTTGCCGCCCGCTGAGGCCTGGGAGCCGATCGCCACGCTGACGAAGCCGTCCGCCATGGCCGTCACGCCCAGCGCCGTGGCGCCCACGCCGGAGGCCTCCGCCCCATAGCCGAACGCCGAGCCGCCCGCCCCGGTGACCGTCGCCCCCGCCCCGAACGCCGAACCCTGGGTGACGCTGACGAGGCTTTCGCTGCCGACCGCCGTGGTGAAGTCGCCGTTGGTGGTCGCGCCCGTGATCGCCATGCCGTCGCCGGAGCCGATGGCGATGCTGCCCGTACCGCGGGCCTGGGACGAAGCGCCGATCGCGTCCGAATAGTCGCCCTGCGCATAGGCGTCGAAGCCCATCGCCACGGCCGCCTTCCCCGCGCCGTCGGCCTGGGAGCCCACGGCGACGCTGACATAGCCGTCGGCCTGGGCGGTGATCCCCAAGGCCGTGCCGGCGATCCCGGAGGCCTCCGCCCCGAAGCCGAACGCAGATCCGCCATCGGCGCTGACGACGGCGCCGTTGCCGAAGGCGGAGCCTTGAATGGCGGTCACCTGGCTCTGGTCGCCCACCGTGGTGGCGTCCGCCAGGGCGGCGATCGAGCCTTGGCCGATGGCCACGGCGTGATCGCCAGCGGCGCTGGCGCCATGAACCGTCGCGCCGTCGCCGGCGCCGAGGGCCACCGCGCCGAGCCCCGAAGCGCTGCTGTCCGCGCCAAGCGCCGCCGTGTTGTCGCCCGACGCCTTGGCCCCCAGGCCGACGGCGGTGGATTCGCTTCCCGACGCGTGGGCGCCGCCGCCCAGCGCCGTCGCCGCCAGGCCGCTCGCCTGCGCCAGCGGGCCTACGGCTGCGGCGCCGAGCTGGTCGGCGACCGCCCCCTCGCCAAGGGCCACGGCGCTGCTCGCCTGGGCCCGGGCGTTGAAGCCGATGGCGACGCCGGCTGCGCCGCTGGCCTGCGTGCTCACGCCGATCGCGACGGCGTTGGCGCTGCTTGCCTGCGCGCCCACGGCGGCGCCGCCGCCGATGGCGATGGCGCCGCTGTCGGAGGCCACGGCGTTGCTGCCCTCGGCCAGGCCGAAGGCGCCGCTGGCCTGCGCGCCATGGCCCAGGGCCATACTGTCACCGCCGGAGGCGCCGGCGGCCGTGCCGAAGGCCAGGTCGTTCTGCAGCATGGCCTTGGCGGTCTGGCCCATCGCCAGCGTGTTGTTGCCGGCGGCGCTGCTGTTGGGACCGATGGCGACGCCGGAGACGCCCGCCGCCGTGCTTCGGAAGCCGATGGCCACGCTGGCGCCTCCGCCGGCGTCCGCGAGCGTGCCCATGGCGATGCTTTCCTGCGCCTCAGCCGTCGCTTCGCCAAGGGCGAGGCTGTTGTCGCCCTTCGCCGTACCGTGACCGAATGCGCCGGAGGCATAGCCATCCGCATGCGAGCCGAAGCCCACGGCGGTGGCGTAGCTGTTCGTGGCCGACGCCTCGTAGCCGAGCGCCGTGGATGAGTCGCCGCTGGCGGTGGCGCTGTCGCCGAACGCCGCGGCCGACACATTGTTGGCGGTCGCGCGAACGCCCACCGCGGTGGCGTCCTTCGCGCTGGCGACCACGTCGGGCCCGACGGCGGTCGCACTCTGGCCGTCGGCCGCCGTCCCAAGGCCGATGGCAATGGCCGCGTCGCCGTTCGCCGTGGCGGGAGAGCCCCCGGCATCGCTGATCGCGACGTGGTCGGCGCCCCCGCCCGCGCCGTTGCCGACGTCCAGCGCGACGGCCGGTTGCGCCATGGCCAGGACGGCCAGGCCGGAGGTGGTCAGAAAGAGGCGGCGCAGGGCTGCGCCCCGCCGCAGGCGGCGGCGGTTGGATGGTTGAGACACAGGATCGCTCCCCACAAAGCTGATCGTCCGCGGGCTTGCGGACATGGCCGGGGACCCTAGAGCTGCGGGCCCGGCCGCTCTTGGAGTCGGCGGAACCGGCCTTCGGACTATGCGGACCTGCGGGCAGGCTTGCGCTCGCCCGCGGAAGCGAGGTAGTCGCGTAACGATGTTCTACCCGGTGCGCGTGTTGGGGGTGCGCCTTGATCGACGATGCGCCGCCGGATTTCCGACTGCTCCGCTTTTCCACTGACCGCCTCGACCGCCCGGACCGGTTCGAGATGTGGCGCGAGGTGTTGACGCGAAAACTGCTTCGGGTGGCGATCGATCCTCTGACCCACGAGCCGTTCACCGCCAGGGTGATGATGCGGGCGCAGCACGGCTTCCGCCTGGGGCTCGGCGAGACGGGACCGACCATCAGCCGGCGCACCCGCGCCGTCGTCTCGGCCGACAACGACGACCTGGCCCTGCTGGTCAACCTGGGCGGTCCCTTCACCCTGCTGCGGCCGGCGGGTGACCTGGCGCTCAGCGAGGGGGAGGGGGCGCTGGTCAGCTGTGCCGAACTGGGCGACATCGCCCGCCCCGGCCGCGGACGGCAGCTGTGCGTGCGCATGCCGCGGGCGGCCATCGCCCAGCACGCGCCGGACGTCGAGGCGATGACCGGTCGGCTGATCCACCGCACCGTGGACCCGCTCAGGATGCTGATCCACTACGTCGCCTATCTGTATGAGGACGACGACATCGCCATGTCGCCGGGCGCCAGCGAACTGGTGGTCAAGCACATCGCCGACCTCGTGGCCCTGATCATCGGCGTCGAGCGCGAGGCGGCGATCGAGGCCGCCTCCGGCGGCCTGCGGGCGGCGCGGCTGACCGCGGTGAAGGCGCTGATCGCCGCCAACCTCGGGCGCGAGGATCTGAACGCCGAAAGGGTCGCCGAGGCGGTGGGCGTCTCCCCGCGCTACGTCCGCCGCCTGTTCGAGGGCGAGGGCGACAGCTTCTCCAACTACCTGGCCGGCCAGCGTCTGCAACGCGCGCACGACCTGCTGGCCAGCCCGGCGGCGGCCGGCATGAGCATCGCGCAGATCGCCTATGACGTCGGCTTCGGCGACCTGTCGTACTTCAACCGGCGGTTCCGCCAGGTTTTCGGCGCCCGGCCCTCTGACGTGCGGGCGCAGGCGCGCGAGGCGACCCGGCATTGAGCGCGCCCGTGGCTCAGGCCTGCGGCGTGACGGTCATCATGTAGTTGATGTCGGCGTCGGCCGAGCGGCCCCAGCGGCCGGTCAGCGGGTCGAGCGCCAGGCCGAACGGGCCCTCGACGCGATAGGGCTCGCCCGCCAGGAACCCGCGCAGCTGGTCGGGCGTGAGGAACTTCTTCCAGTCGTGCGTGCCGGCGGGCACCCAGCGCAGCAGGTATTCGGCGGCGATCTTGGCCAGCCCCAGCGCCTTCAGCGTGCGGTTCAGCGTGGCGACGATCATCAGTCCGCCGGGCGCGATCAGGCCGGCGCAGTCGCGCAGGAAGGCCCCGGGATCGGCGACGTGCTCGATCACCTCCATGTTCAGCACCACGTCGAACCGCTCGCCGGCCGCCAGCAGCGCCTCGGCGGTGGAGGCGCGGTAGTCGATGGCCAGGCCCATCTGCGCCGCGTGGGCGCCGGCCACGCCGATGTTCTCCGCCGAGGCGTCGACCCCGGTGACCGCGAAGCCCAGGCGCGCCATCGGCTCGCACAGCAGGCCGCCGCCGCAGCCGATGTCCAGCAGCCTGAGGCCCTCGAACGGCCGCCGCGCCCGTGCGTCCCGGCCGAAGTGCGCCACCGCCTCGTCGCGGATGAAGGCCAACCGCGCCGGGTTGAAAGTGTGCAGCGGGGCGAACTTGCCCTTCGGGTCCCACCACTCGGCGGCGATGGCCGAGAAGCGGGCCACCTCTGCGGCGTCGATGCTGGAGATACCCGAATGGGGCGAGTGGGCGGCCGCGGTCATGGCGCACGACTGGACCAGCCGGGCCGGCGGGTCAACGGATCAGGATGACCTCGACGCCGAGCACGCCTTCCAGATCCTTCCACTTGCGATCGGCGGTGAGAATGGGGCGGCCGGTCTCCTGAGCCAGGGCCAGGCAGAAGCGGTCACCGAGCGAAACACCAAGGCGGCGGATGCGTGGATACATGCGAGCGACCGATATCGCCTGACTTCGGTCGGCCGACGCCACCCGGTAGGGGGTCCGGAACGTGGTAAACTCTGCCTCGCGTTCGTCCATGCCCAGATCGATCAGCTTGACGACCACCTCCGCGAGATTGACGGCAGACACCACCGCCTGGGAAGCCGCCTCCCGCACCACCTCGGCCCCCGGCTCCCGAAGAATGTTGGCCAGGATGGCGGAGGCGTCGAGGACGACTTCAGTCGTCATCGGCTTCCTCGGCCTCCGCCTCCCGGCGACGGTCGGCGATCAGCGACTCCGACGCCATGGTGCCCTCAGGGATATAGCGGCGGACCATTTCCTGAACCTGGCGCATCGCGGTGTCGGCGCTGATCAGCTTGAACTCGTCGCCTTCCAGGAAGCCGAGCACGATCTTGTCGCGATCGGTGTTGAAGGCGTCGCGCACCTCGCGTGGCAGCACCACCGACCCGTCCGGACGCACCACCAGCCGGTAGGCGCCGCCGCCACGCGCCTCGATGAAGCGGGGGTCGTTCATCGGCCCGTCGAACGCCGCGCCGCCCTCCTCCACGCCTTGCTGTACGCCGCTGAGATCGGCGTGGCCGAGGACATAGCCGCCCTTCTGCTGGTCTCCCTCCAGCACGTTGCGCACGTGCTGGTAGCGCTTGCCGAGGAAGCGCGCGATGTCGGCGCGGGCCACGCCGGCGGCGTCGAGCGCGCGGATCCGGTCGGAGACGGTGGCGTAGGGCTGGACGATCTGGGCCAGCCGTTCGGGCGGCAGCATGGCGCGTCTCCCTGGATTTGATAGTTACTTTGATAGGTTGTTGATAGGTTGTCGTCAAGCGCTTGTCCCGCCCGCACAGCGTCGCTAGAAGGGCGCCCTTCGTGCGGAGGAGGGCGGCGCGGCTTTGTCCCGTCTGGTGATGAAATTCGGCGGCACCTCGGTGGCCGACCTGGAGCGGATCCGGCGCGTGGCCCGGCTGGTGGCGGCCGAGGTCGCGACCGGCAAACAGGTGGCCGTCGTCGTCTCCGCCATGTCCGGCAAGACCAACGAGCTGGTGGCCTGGACCGACGGCGCCGGCGCGGCCGCCCAGGGCATCGATGCGTCCGACGACGAATACGACGTCGTCGTGGCTTCCGGCGAACAGGTGACCGCGGGCCTGCTGGCCATGACCCTGCGCAACATGGGGCTGCGCGCGCGCTCGTGGATGGGCTGGCAGGTGCCGATCATCACCGACGACGCCCACGGCAAGGCGCGCATCGACGAGATTCCGCCGGAAAAGCTGACGGCCGCGCTCGAGGCGGGCGAGGTGGCGGTGATCGCCGGCTTCCAGGGCGTCGACCGGCAGGGCCGCATCGCCACCCTGGGCCGCGGCGGCTCCGACACCAGCGCGGTGGCCATCGCCGCGGCGGTCAAGGGCGACTGCGACATCTATACGGACGTGGACGGGGTCTACACCACCGACCCCCGGATCGAGGCCAAGGCCCGGCGCCTGGCCAAGGTCAGCTACGAAGAAATGCTGGAGATGGCCTCCCTGGGGGCCAAGGTGCTGCAGACCCGCTCGGTGGAGCTCGCCATGGCGCACAATGTGCCGGTGCGCGTGCTGTCGAGCTTCGTCGAACCCGGCGAAGCGCCGGGACAGGGCACCATCGTCTGCGACGAGGAGGAAATCGTGGAAAAGCGTATCGTCAGCGGCGTGGCCTATAGCCGCGACGAGGCCAAGATCAGCCTCTTCGGCCTGCCCGACCACCCCGGCGTGTCGTCCGAGATCTTCGGCCGCCTGGCCGACGCCAACGTCAACGTCGACATGATCGTCCAGAGCCACGCCCGCACCGAGGGCGCGGCCAACATGGAGTTCACCGTCGGCAAGCGCGACGCCGCCCGGGCTGTGGACATCGTCCGCGCCGCCCAGAAGGAGATCGGCTTCGAGGACGTGGCGGTGGACGAGGACGTCGCCAAGGTGTCGGTGATCGGCGTCGGCATGCGCAGCCACACCGGCGTGGCCAAGACCATGTTCCAGGCCCTGGCCGACAAGGGCGTCAACATCCAGGTGATCTCCACCTCGGAGATCAAGATCAGCGTGCTGATCGAGGCGGCCTATACCGAACTGGCCGTCCGCGCCCTGCACGCGGCCTACGGGCTGGACCAGCTGTGAATCTGATCTCCGGCGTCGACTTCGATCCGGAGAGCAAGACGGCCACCTTCAGTGGCGACGGCGGGCTGATGCTCCTCATGCACTTGCTGCTGAAGGCCAAGTTCGGCGAGCCGTTTCACGGCGACATCTTCCTCAATCCGTGGGTGAACGCCCTGGTCCGCGGTGTGGATTCGGTCTCCGACAAGCCTCAGCCGGTGAGGGCGGCGGCAGCAGGGTGGGCCCTGGAGTTTCTCCATGCCATGGGCAGGGAGATCGCCCTTCAGGGCGAGCGTGCCGGCTTCTGGGCCATGACCGCGGACGAGCGGAAGGCCTTCATCCGCGACGTAGCGGCGGCTCCCCATCGGCTGAGCGACGCCGAGGTCGAGACCGTCCTGGACTCGATTGACTCCACTGTCTGGAACGCTGATCGGCTCGTCCGGGCGTCGCGCCAGGAACCCTGAACCGCGGCTTCAGACGGCCGCCGCGGCGCGCGTTCCCTTCCCGCCGCCGATCCGCAGCAGGCTGAACCCCGCGGCGACGATCGCGAACACCGCGGCGCAGGCCAGGGCGGCGAACTCGCCGCGGGCGCCCAGCAGGTGCAGCAGGATGGCGGTCAGCACCGCGCCGGTGGTCTGGCCGGTGAGGCGGGCGGTGGCCAGCATGCCGCCGGCGGCGCCGGCCCGCTCGCGCGGGGCGCTGGTCAGCATCATCCGGTTGTTGGGCGCCTGGAACAGGCCGAAGCCGAACCCGCACATCGCCATGCGCCAGCCGATCTCCAGGCCGGTCGCGTCCGTCGGCATGAAGGCCAGGGCGGCCAGCCCCGCCGAGAAGATCGCCAGGCCGCCACCGCACAGCACCGCCGTCGACATGCGGTCGGCCAGCCAGCCCGCCAGGGGCGCGGTGACGGCCACCGCCGCGGGCCACGGGGTCATCAGCAGGCCGGTCTCCACCTGGCTGCGGCCGAGCGCGTTCTCGAAGTGGAAGGGCAGGGAGACGAAGGCCAGCATCTGGGCGCCGAACGAGGCGATCGAGGTGGCGATCGACAGGGCGAAGGTGCGGTTGCGCAACAGGTCGATCGGCACCAGCGGCCGGGGGCGGGGCCACTCGCGCATCACCAGCAACGCGCCCACCAGCAGGCCGCCCGCCAGTTCCATCGCGCCCAGCAGCTTCGAACGCGTGCGGCTGAGCACATCGACGCCGCTGATCACCAGGCCGAAGGTGGCGGCGTTCAGCGCGGCGCTGAGCCAGTCGAACCTGCGGTCGGCCAGCGGATTGGACGGCAGCGACAGCCGCGCCAGCACCAGGGCGGCCAGGCCGATCGGAATGTTCACCGCGAACAGCCATGGCCAGGGCGCCACCGCCAGGATCGCCGAGGCCACGGACGGTCCCACCGCCGAGGCGGCGGAGACCACCATGGCGTTCAGGCCGATGCCGCGGCCCAGCAGCCGGTGCGGATAGATGAACCGCACCAAGGCCCCGTTGACGCTCATCACCCCCGCCGCGCCGAAGCCCTGCAGGGTGCGCGCAGCGCTGAGGGTCACCAGGTCGTGCGACAGGGCGCAGGTGAGCGAGGCCAGGGTGAAGACCGCCAGGCCGCCTTGGTAGATGCGCCGATAGCCGATGATCTCGCCCAGGCTGGCCAGCGGCAGCAGCGAGACGACGATCGCCAGCTGGTAGGCGTTGACGATCCAGATGCTCTCGGCCGGCTGGGCGCCGAAGTCGCGGGCGATCGCCGGCAGGGCGACGTTGGCGATCGAGGAGTCGAGCACCGTCATGGTGATGGCCATGGCGACCGACAGCACGGCCCAGTAGAGCGGGGCGCCGGTCAGGCCGTCCGGCTCGGCAAGCGTCTGGGCGGAGGGGGCGGGAAGGGTCTGCTGCACGGTTTCAGAATGGGCGGGCGACGCTGGCGTTCAATGGCCTGGCCTTGAACGGCGCCCGCGTTGCAGCCTGATGTCCGCGCCGCTCAGAGTTTCGCCGCGTTCAGGCGCAGCGCGTTGCTGACCACGCTCACCGACGACAGCGACATGGCCGCCGCGGCGATCGCGGGCGACAGCAGCCAGCCGAACGCCGGATACAGAGCCCCCGCCGCCAGCGGCACGCCGGCCAGGTTGTAGACGAAGGCGAAGGCCAGGTTCTGGCGGATGTTGCGCATCACCGCCCGCGACAGTCGCCGCGCCCGCACAAGCGCCGACAGGTCGCCGCCCAGCAGGGTCAGGCCGGCGCTCTCCTTGGCCACGTCGGCGCCGCCACCCATGGCCACACCCACGTCGGCCGCCGCCAGGGCGGGGGCGTCGTTGACCCCGTCGCCGGCCATCGCCACCACCTTGCCGGCCTTGCGCAGGGCCTGCACGGCCTGCGCCTTGCCGGCCGGCGAGACCTCCGCGCGGACCTCGTCGATCCCGAGGCGGTCCGCCACGGCCCTGGCGGTCACCGCGTTGTCGCCGGTCAGCATGACCAGCTTCAGCCCCGCCGCGTGCAGGGCCTCGACCGCGGCCCTGGCCCCCTCGCGCACCGGGTCGGCGACGGCGAGCGCGCCGGCGACGGCCCCATCCACCGCGACGAACACCACCGTGGCCCCCTCTGAGCGCTTCGCCTGCGCCCAGTCCGAGAGCGCCGCGGCATCCGCGCCCTGTTCGGCCAGGAAGCCGGCGCTGCCGATGGCCAGGCGCCGGCCTTCCACCGTGCCGGTCACGCCGCGGCCGGCGGGGGCGTCGAAGTCCGTCGCCTCGGCCAGGGCGTAGCCGCGCGCCGCCGCGGCCTCGACGATGGCGCGGGCGATCGGATGTTCGCTGGACCGCTCCAGGCTGGCGGCGAGGCGCAGCAGCACCGCGCCGTCGAAGTCGCCCACCGGTTCGATGCCGGCATAGGCCGGGTGGCCCTCGGTCAGGGTGCCGGTCTTGTCCACGGCCAGGGTGTCGACGGCGGCGAAGCGCTCCAGCGCCTCGGCGTTCCTGACCAGCACGCCCGCGTGGGCGCCGCGTCCGACCCCGACCATGATCGAGATCGGCGTCGCCAGGCCCAGGGCGCAGGGGCAGGCGATGATCAGCACCGAGACGGCGGCGACCAGGGCGTGCGCCAGGCGTGGCTGCGGCCCGACCAGCGCCCAGACGGCGAAGGCGGCGACGGCGGCGGCCACCACCGCGGGCACGAACCAGCCGGCGACCCGGTCGGCCAGCCCCTGGATCGGCGCGCGCGAGCGCTGCGCCTGCGCCACCAGCTGGACGATCTGTGACAGCAGGGTGTCGGCGCCCACCTTGTCGGCGCGCATCACCACGGCGCCGGAGGTGTTCAGCGAGCCGGCGGCCAGGCTGTCGCCGGGCCCCTTGCCCACCGGCATGGATTCGCCGGTGATCAGGGCCTCGTCCACCGCCGTGCGGCCCTCGAGCACCTCGCCGTCGACGGGGATCTTCTCGCCCGGGCGCACCCGCAGCCGGTCGCCAGGCCTGACCACCTCTACCGCGACGTCCTCGTCGGTCCCGTCGGCGCGCACGCGCAGCGCCCGGGCCGGGGCGAGGTCCAGCAGGGCGCGCAGGGCGTGGGAGGTGCGTTCGCGGGCGTTCAATTCCAGCAGCTGGCCGACCAGCACCAGCACCACGATCACCGCGGCGGCCTCGAAGTACAGTGGCGGGCCGCCGTCCATGCCGCGGAACTCGGCGGGGATCACGCCGGGCGCCAGCACGGCCACCGTCGAGAACAGCCACGCGGCCATCACCCCCAGGGCGATCAGGGTGAACATGTTCAGGTGGCCGCTCTTCAGCGAAGCCGCCCCGCGCTCCAGGAAGGGCCAGCCGGCCCACCACACCACCGGCGTCGCCAGCGCCAGCTCGCCCCAGCCCTGGACGCTGGCGCTCAACGGCAGGCGCAGCCCGAACAGGTGCGCGCCCATCTCGGCCACCAGCAGCGGGGCGGTGAGGACGGCGCCGATCCACAGCCGGCGGGTGAAGTCGGCGATCTCGGGGTTCGGTGGCTGGTCGGCGGAGAACGCCTCCGGCTCCAGCGCCATGCCGCACTTCGGGCAGGCCCCGGGCCCCACCTGGCGGACCTCCGGATGCATCGGGCAGGTGTAGATCGTGCCGGCGGGCGGAGGCGGCTCGGGGGCGCGCGGCGAGAGATAGCGATCGGGATCGGCCGTGAACTTGGTCCGGCAGCCCTCGCAGCAGAAATGGAACGTGCGGCCGTCGTGCTCGGCGCTCGGCTTGCCGGCGTCCAGGCGCACGGTCATGCCGCAGACCGGATCCCTGGCTGTCGCGACTTCGGCGGTCGCACCCTCGGCGGACGAGGCGTGGGCGTGGGCGGCGTGGTCATGGCTCATACCCCCGCAGATATACCCCCATGGGGCATGTTGCAATTACCCTGGCGGGGTATATCCTCAGGCCATGCACCGCAGCAACAAGCCACAGCTCGTCAACCGCCTGAACCGCATCGAAGGCCAGGTGCGCGGGATCAACCGGATGGTCGAGGAAGACCGCTACTGCATCGACGTGCTGACGCAGATCCGTGCCGTGCGGGCGGCTCTGGCCAAGGTGGAGAGCGAGCTGCTGAAGACGCACCTCGACCATTGTATCGAGGGCGCCATCGTCAGCGGCGACGCCGCCGAGCAGCGCAAGAAGGCGGCGGAGCTCATCGAGCTGCTGGAGCGGTCGGCGCGCTAGAGGCCGCTGGGGCGGGCTTCGCGGCTGGCGGCGGCGCCATGCCGGGGGCCCAGTGGGTGGCCGTGCCCGCGACCATGTACCAGGTGACCACCAGGGCGCAGACCAGGGCGCCGGGGAGCGCGCTGCCCGTGCGCCGCCAGGCGAAGGCGCTGACCAGGCCGACGGCGGCCATCAGCGGCAGAAACTGGATGGCGATCACGGTGTTCAGCGGCTGGTCGGGGGTGAGCAGCTGGCCGTCGAGGAACAGCGGCAGGTATTCGGCCGCCAGGAACACGAGGAAGCCCCCGGCCATCGCAGCGATCGCCGTGGCGCCCGTCGCGACCGCGCCTTCGCCGGCCACCGCCAGGTTGCGGTGCAGCGCCGAAAGGGCGACGACGAAGAACAGGGTGAAGGGCGCCAGGTAGAGGGCGAAGGCCGTCCACTGCCACGGCGCCATCAGCTTCAGCGCCACCACCCACAGTCGGAAGTCGGTCTTGAACAGGACGTCCGTGAGCCAGAGCGCGCCATAGCCGATGGCCGCGGTGGCCAGGGCCAGCCCCAGGCTGGGCAGCCACCGCGCGGGGACGCCGGTCCTCGGCGACCGCAGCAGCAGACCCAGCACCGCGATGATCGCCGCGTTGAGGACCGCCCACGCCATGATCTGGCTGGTGATGCTCTGGGGGAACAGGGCCGAGGGCGGGGCGGCCAGGGCGCCCAGTCCCATGAACGGGTAGAAGGTCAGCACCGGGATCACGGCCCCCAGCGCCAGGGCCGCCCACCAGCGCAAGTCGCGTCGCGTGCGCTGCGGCGAGGGCGCGGCGCGCAGGCCTGCGAAGGGCGGCAGGCCGAGCAGCAGGTCGAAGGCCCCCAGGACCAGCGCCAGGAAGCCGAAGAGCGCGACGCCCGTGCCGGCTTCCTTCCACATCCAGACCTGGTCGGCGGGATCGCGCGGGCTGGGCGCGCCGAGGGTGCGATCGAACCAGGCGAGGGCGTCGCCGATCGCCTCCGGCGATACGTGGTCGCCCGGATGCGTGGTCGTCGGCGTGAACAGCATCCGCCCGGTCCCGGCGGCGAGGTCGCCGTACAGCCGGCCGGGAACCAGCGGCGCCGGCGCGCCGAACACGCGGGCCAGTTTGGCGCTGGTGGTCACGTCCCGGGCACGGGCCACGCCCCACATCAGCTGCGAGAACTCGTCGTAGCGGCTGTAGACCACGGCCAGGTTGCGCGGCCAGGCGGCGTCGCCTTCGGCGGCGAAGCCGGAGCCGGTCGATGAGCCCTCGAGCACCATGGCCCTGTAGGCGTCGGGCATGGCCTTCGCCGCCGCGAGCACCGTCCAGCCGCCCATGCTGTGTCCCTCCAGGCCGATCCGCGTGGGATCGACCATCGGCAAGTGTCGCAGGTAGGCAAGGCCGGCTGGGCCACCGAAGCCTCCCGCGAAGGCCGGCGGGCTGGAGTAGCCGTGGCCCGCCTGGTCCAGCGCCAGCACAACATAGCCGCGGCGCGCCAGCTCGATGGCGAAGCCGTCCTGGGTCTCGCGGGAATTGATGTAGCCGTGCACCGCCAGCACGCCGGGCGCCGGGCTCCTGGCGAGGGCATTGGGGGGCACATAGAGCAGGGCGCTCAGGGTGGCGCCGCCGGCGCCCGGAAAGCGCACATCCTCGACGCGAACGCCCCCGCCGGTCTGGATCTTGCGGGCGACCGCGCCGCCGCCAAGGATCAGCGCCCAGCCCAGGATGAACAGCCACCAGCCCTTGCGCATGCCGCCCCCTTGGGCGGCTTTGTCCGGTGATCGCCGTGCGCGCCCTTGTCGCCAGCTTCCGACACACCACCTGCGGGGGCAAGGGTGGCGACGGGGCTGTCCGGCGGCGGCGTCCAAGAAATGGGCGGCGTGGCGAAATCGCGCGGCGCCTCTCGCAACCACGCGGCTGTTCGCGCCGGAAAACCTGCTATAGGCGCCCTAAGGACAGGGAGGGGGCTGGGACCCGCATGCCGACACCGGGACTCGCCGTACGGGGGCCGCGCAGTCTGCTTCGGCAGATTCGCGAAGCCATGGCCGGCGCGGGTCCGACGCAGGCCAAGTTCGACATGGTGGTGCGCACCATCGCCATCTCGATGGTGGCCGAGGTGTGCTCGATCTACCTGCGCCGCGGCTCCGGCGAAATGGAACTGTTCGCCACCGAGGGCCTGGACCCCAACGCGGTCCACGTCACCCGCCTGAAGCCGGGCGAGGGCCTCGTCGGCGAGATCATGCGCATGGGCCGGCCGCTGAACCTCAGCGACGCCCCGGCCCATCCGGCCTTCTCCTACCGTCCGGAGACGGGCGAAGACCCGTTCCACGCCTTCCTCGGCGTGCCCCTGCTGCGCGGCGGTCGCGCCATCGGCGTCCTGGTGGTGCAGAACCGGACCAGCCGCGTCTATGGCGAGGAAGAGGTCGAGGACCTGCAGATCATCGCCATGGTGCTGGCCGAGATGGTCGCCCAGGGCGGGCCTGGCGGCCAGGACGTTCTGAAGGACGTCGAGATCGCGCCGCACCGCGCCGAGCGGATGAAGGGCGCGCGCTTCGCCGACGGCCTGGCCTACGGCGTGGCCGTGCTGCACGAGGCGCCCGTGGCCGCCAGCCAGCTGCTGTCCGACGATCCGGTGGCGGAAGAGGCCCGGCTGGCGACGGCGATCCACGACCTGCGCACTCAGATCGACGCCATGCTGGATGGCCACCAGGGCATCCTCGGCGCCTCGTACGACGTGCTCGAGGCCTACAAGATGCTGGCCCACTCCTCGAGCTGGAATCATGACCTCGAGGAGGCCGTGCACTCGGGCCTGACTGCGGAGGCGGCGGTCGAGCGGGTGCGCTCCGAGCACCGCGCGCGCATCGGCCAGGCGCGCGACCCCTATCTTCGCGAGCGCCTGCACGACCTGGAAGATCTCAACGACCGGCTGCTGCGCCACCTGTCCGGCGACGGCGGCGCGGCCAGGGTGCTGCCCGAGAACGCCATTCTGATCGCCCGCAACCTGGGGCCTGCCGACCTCCTGGAATACGATCGCGACAAGCTGCGGGGCCTGTTGCTGGAGGAAGGCTCCTCGGCCAGCCACGCCGCCATTGTCGCGCGCGCCCTGGACATCCCCTGCGTCGGTCGCCTGGCGGGGCTGCGCGATCGGGTGAACCAGGGCGACCCGGTGATCGTCGACGCCGAGACCGGCGAGGCCTATCTGCGGCCCCGGCAGGATGTGGTCGCGGCTATCCGCACCCGCATGGACGTGCGCGCCCAGCGGCGGGCGGAGTTCGCCAAGCTGCGCGAGACGCCGGCCTTCACCCGCGACGGCGCCAAGGTCACCCTGCTGATGAACGCCGGCCTGGCGGTGGACCTGGACATCCTGGGCGACACCGGCGCCGAGGGCATCGGCCTGTTCCGCACCGAGTTCCAGTTCATGGTCTCCGAGGACCTGCCCCGGCTGAACGCCCAGACGGCGCTGTACGCCCGGGTGCTGGACGTGGCCGGGGACATGCCGGTGACCTTCCGCACCCTCGACCTCGGCGGCGACAAGGTGCTGCCGTATCTGGAAGCCGAGCGGGAGGACAACCCCGCGCTGGGCTGGCGCGCCGTGCGCATGGGCCTCGACCGGCCGGCGCTGCTGCGCATGCAGCTGCGCGCCCTGATCGCCGCGGCCAACGGCCGGGCGCTGAAGGTGATGTTCCCCCTGGTGGCCTCGGTGGAGGAGTTCCGCGCCGCCCGCGCCCTGGTGGACCACGAGGTGGCCTGGGCCCAGCGCCGCGGCCGCGCGGCGCCCTCGCGCCTCGACGTCGGGGCGATGATCGAGGCGCCGTCGCTGATCTGGCACCTGGACGCCCTGCTGCCGATGACCGACTTCGTCTCGGTGGGCACCAACGACCTGATGCAGTACCTGTTCGCCGCCGACCGGGGAAATCCAAGGGTTTCAGATCGTTACGACCCGCTTTCGCCACCCGCTCTGAGGGCGCTGAAGGCGATCCGCGAGGCGTGCGCCGAGACCGGCACGCCGGTTTCCGTCTGTGGCGAGATGGCCGGACGTCCGCTCGAGGCCTTCGCCCTGGTGGGGCTGGGCTTCGAAGCCCTGTCCATGCCGCCGGCCGGCATCGGGCCGGTCAAGCAGATGGTGCTGTCGTGCGACCGCGAGGCCGCGCGGCGGGGCGTGGAAGCGTTGCTGAAGGGAACCGGCGGATCCGTGCGCAACGAGATCGAGACCCTCGCAAGGAAGCTTTATGTCGCGGTCTAGGCCATTGGATTCACGCGGTTTCGCTGATATTCACAACACATCGTTAACGAAGCATCGTTAGTGCGTCTTAGGTGGCCCTCCAACCATGGCGGGCGAGTCGGGGATTTAGTAGCCATGCCGCTGGACACGGGCGCGGTTACCGATTTCGCCACAGCCGGCGGCAGTCCCGGATTTGGATCGGGCGCCCACGCCAGGCGTTCCCAGCGGGTGGTCCTCGAGGGTGACACCATCGGCCAGTCCCTGCGCATGATCCGCGAGGCGCGGGGCCTCTCCGTCGACGCCGTCGCGGAGATGACGAGGATTCGTCCCAGCTACATCGACGCCATCGAGCAGTCCGACATGTCCGCCCTGCCGTCGCGGCCGTTCGCCATCGGCTACGTGCGCGCCTACGCCCAGGCGCTGGGGCTGGACGGCGACGCCGTGGTGGCGCGCTTCAAGTCCGAGGCGCCGGATCACGACGCCACCCTTCGCAACCCCATTGGCGTGCGCCACAACAAGCCGCCGCGCTTCGGCCCCCTGGCCGGCGTCGCCGGGGCGCTGCTGCTGGGGCTGATCGGCTGGAACGTGGCGCGCCACGCCATGGCCGCCAACGAGGCCGCCCAGCCGCGGGCCGTCCGCCAGGTGCCGGTGTCGCAGATCAAGCCGGCCACAGGGGTGGTGTCGCTGGGCGCGCCGCTGCCGCCGCCGCCGGAAGCCACCACGCCCAAGCCCTATGTGCCGCCGGGCATGATCGACAACGGCGCGGCCAGCCCCGCCGACGCCGCCAAGGCTGCGGCCGAGCGGGCCGCCGCAGACGCCGACGCTCCGCCGATCGGCTCGGCGTTCGTACAGAACGGCAAGATCTACGGCGATCCTGCCCCGGGCGTCGGCCTGATCCTGCAGGCCACCAAGGGCACCACCCTGACGGTGCACGGCGCGGCCGGGGCGATCTACTTCACCGCCTTCCTCAAGGCCGGCGAGGCCTGGCGCGCGCCTGCGGGGCTGAAGGGCCTGGCGGTGGACGCCGGCAACCCGGCGGCGGTGTCGGCCTATGTGGCCGGCGTGTCGCGCGGTCCGCTGAAGGATCCCACCACCTCGCTGGCGCAATACGGCTCCTGAACGCTAATAGTGCGCCCCGCGGCGAGCCGACCCCTTGGGCTGGCGCACGTTTGACCCTATCCTTGGCAAATCATGGCGATTGAAGATCACACCCACGTGCGCCCCTGGCGCCAGATCGACCGGCGCCAATCGCGCCAGATCCGTGTCGGCAATGTCCTGGTGGGGGGCGGCGCGCCCATCACCGTACAGTCGATGACCAACACCCTGACGGCGGACGCCAAGGCCACCCTGGGCCAGATCCGCCAGCTGGAGGAGGCCGGCGCCGACATCGTGCGCGTGTCCTGCCCGGACGAGGAATCCACGGCGGCGATGCCGGTGATCACCCGCGAGTCCAACGTGCCGATCGTCGCGGACATCCATTTCCACTACAAGCGCGGCATCGAGGCGGCCAAGGCGGGCGCGGCCTGCCTGCGCATCAATCCCGGCAACATCGGCGGCAAGGCCCGCGTGAAAGAGGTGGTCCAGGCCGCCCGCGACCACGGCTGTTCCATGCGCATCGGCGTCAACGCCGGCTCGCTGGAGCGGGAGCTGCTGGAGAAGTACGGCGAGCCCTGTCCGGACGCGATGGTGGAAAGCGCGCTTTTCCACGCCCGCATGCTGCAGGACGAGGACTTCCACGAGTTCAAGATCAGCGTGAAGGCGTCGGACCTGTTCATGACCGTCGCCGCCTACCAGCAGCTGGCCGACCAGATCGACTGCCCGCTGCACGTGGGCGTCACCGAGGCCGGCGGCCTGCGCTCGGGCACCATCAAGTCGGCGATCGGCATGGGCAGCCTGCTGTGGGCCGGCATCGGCGACACCATCCGCGTGTCGCTCGCCGCCGACCCGGTGGAAGAGATCAAGGCCGGCTTCGACATCCTCAAGTCGCTGGGCCTGCGCCACCGCGGCGTGAACATCATCGCCTGCCCGTCCTGCGCCCGGCAGGGCTTCAACGTCATCGACACCGTGGGCAAGCTGGAGCAGCGCCTGGCGCACATCTCCACCTCCATGAGCTTGTCGATCATCGGCTGCGTTGTGAACGGCCCCGGCGAGGCCCTGATGACCGACGTCGGTTTCACCGGCGGCGGCAAGGGCTCGGGCATGGTCTACATGGCCGGCAAGCCGGACCATAAGATGGACAACGAGAAGATGGTCGACCACATCGTCGAGCTGGTCGAGGCCAAGGCCAAGGAAATCGAGGCCGGCAACGCCCGGGCGATGGCTGCGGAGTAGCTGCGCCGGACGGCGAGGGGGGCTTCCTCTCGCCAGCAATCGTCCGCCTACCGCCGGAATTGCGGCGCGTGTCACGCCAAATCCACAAAAGTGAACGTGGCGTCACGCTTGCGCCGCGCGGCAAGCGCTGATTAGCTCCGCCTCCCAACCATAACGGGAGACGACGTCCATGTCCGTCGACGGCACCTGGAACACCACTGTCAATTCGCCCATGGGCGTCCAGAAGGGCGTGCTGAGCGTCAAGAGCGACGGCGCCAGCTTCTCGGGCACCATGCAATCGCCGCAGGGCTCCAACGACATCTCCGGCAAGGTGGACGGCAACACGCTCACCTGGAGCAGCCAGCTGACCCAGCCCTTCCCGATCACCCTGGAATTCACCGTCACGGTGGACGGCGACAAGATGAGCGGCAGCGTCAAGGCCGGCGCCTTCGGCTCCTCGCCGCTCAGCGGCGAGCGGGCCTAGGAGACAGCGCTCAGGCCCCCGCGGCCGGCAAAGCGCAGACTTGCAGGGGGCGCGGACCGAAGGGGCCGCGCCCTTCTTGCTTGGGATTTGCATTCTCGCTGTGCGACTCCTGGTCGCGGAACGCTGTTCATTCCTGTTGACGATGACCGGCTAGGATGGGGCCCATGAAGAACGCCCTCGCCCTGAAGCCGGAGCCGACGACCAAGGCGTCGCGCCATGAGCGCGCCGCCGTGCGGGTCACCGGCCAGTTCTTTCTGCGCCAGGCGGCGCTGCTGATCGATTCCGCCGGCGGCGACCTGCTGCTGGGCCTGGTCTACGCCGCCATCACGGCGGCGAACACCGAGCACATGGATGAAGAGGTCAAGGCCCGCTACGCCGAGCTCGACGAGGCGCCGCCGGACGAGCTTCGCCGTCCGATCTCGGTGCTGGCCCTGTCGGCGTCGCTGCAGCTGCCCTACGAGACCACCCGCCGCTATGTGGCCCGCCTCGAAGAGATGGGGCTCGCCAGGCGCCTCGGCCGCGCCGGGGTGATCATTCCCAAGGCGGTGCACGAGAGCCCGCGCTCGATCGAGAACATCCGCCGCAGCTACGCCGACGTGCACCGCTTCGTCGCCGGCCTGCGCAAGGCCGGCGTCGACGTGGACGCCATGCGCTGAGCGCGGTGGCGGCTGGGCGCTGCTGGCTCGACGATCCGTCCCGGGGACCCTATTGAGGGGCCAGCCGTTGCACCGGCCGGAAGAAGGAGTCCCCCGCGCGATGGCGCTCAGCCTCGTCAAAGCCTGGGCCATGGCCCGCCGTCGCCTGGAAGGGGCCGACATCGACGGGCCGGTGATCGACGCGCGCCTGCTGCTGGAGGCCGCCGCCGGCGCCAGCCGCACGGAGATCGTCACCGATCCGCATCGCCCGCTCACCGACGACCAGGAGGCCACCCTCGAGTCCTTCCTGGCCCGGCGCGAGGCGCGCGAGCCGGTGAGCCACATCCTGGGCCGCCGGGGCTTCTGGAAGATCATGCTGAAGGTCACGCCGGACGTGCTGACACCCCGGCCGGACACCGAATCGATCCTGGACGTGGTGCTGGGCGAGTTCGCCGAGGACGAGGCCTTCGAAATGCTGGACCTGGGCGTGGGATCGGGCGCCATCCTGCTGGCGGTGCTGGCCGAGCGGCCCAGCGCGCGCGGCCTGGGGGTCGACGTCTCGCCGGCGGCGCTGGAGGTGGCGCGCGAAAACGCCGCCGTCCTGGGCCTTGCCGGTCGGGCGAGCCTGGAGCACGGGGTCTGGGCCGAGGGTCTGCCGGACGCCCACTATGACCTGGTGGTGTCCAATCCGCCGTACATCGCCAGCGCCGAGATCGAGACCCTGGCGCCGGAGGTGCGCGATCACGAGCCGCGCCTGGCGCTCGATGGCGGGGCCGATGGCCTTGACGCCTACCGCCTGCTGGCGCCGGAGATCCTTCGGGTCCTGAAGCCGGGCGGCCGCTTCGCTGTGGAGATCGGCGCAAGCCAGAAGGCGCCGGTGGAAAGCCTGTTCCGGGCGGCCGGCGCGCAGGGTGTTCGGACCACCCAGGACCTGGCGGCGCGGGACCGGGTTGTCGCAGGTTTCAAGAAACCCCTTGGAAAATAGTCCAACGATCGCTAGATCATGGGTGTCTCCACCCAAATCGCCGGAGCATCAGGACCAGGCGCAGGGCCGCGTAAGGCTTGGCGCACAGTCCCTCCGGGAGCGCGATCGACGAATCCCTCGAGACGGCGCGCTTGAAGCCTGACGGCGGAGATGGGGAACCAAGCGTTTTCGAACACCAATCCGGGCGATCGGGCCCGCATCCATAAGAGCCGCACACCGCAGGACGGGAGGACCGTCCGGCCGGATAAGGTCTGCAGCAGGTCGCCAAGAGCATGAGAGATTTCAAGGGTATGAAGCGTCAACGGGGCCGCAATCGCGGCGGCGGCGGCGGCGGCGGTGGTAAGCCGCAGCACAACGCCAACCGGGCCTTCGATTCCAATGGGCCGGACGGCGTGAAGATCCGCGGCGCCGCCCAGCACGTGTACGAGAAGTACCAGCAGCTGGCGCGAGACGCCGGCTCGGCCGGCGACCGGGTGCTCGCCGAGAACTACCTTCAGCACGCCGAGCACTATTTCCGGGTGTTGCGCGCCATGCAGCCGCAGCGTCCGGTGGCCGAGATCGTCGGCCGTGACCAGTTCGTCTCCGGCTACGACATCGACTTCGAGGACGAGGCCGGCGGCGGCGAATCGTCGGAAGGCGACGGCGAGGGCGAGGCCGCCGAGGGCGGCGAGGCTCCCCGCGGCGAACGTCAGGACCGATTCGAGGGACGTGACCGCAACTTCCGCGACCGCGAGTTCCGCGACCGTGACGACCGGCAACGCGACGATCGCCAGCGCGACGACCGGCAGCGGGATGAGCGTCCCCGCGATGACCGCCCCCGCGATGACCGCCCGAGGGGTGATCGCCAGCGCGACGACCGGCAACGTGATGACCGTCCGCGTGACGAGCGTCCCCGGGAAGATCGCCAGCGCGACGACCGTCCCCGCGATGACCGTCCCCGCGATGACCGTCCCCGCGATGACCGTCCCCGCGATGACCGTCCCAGGGACGAGCGCCCGCGCGAGGATCGCTTCCGCGAGCGCAACTTCCGTGACCGGGATCGTGACTCCCGTGATCGCGACCGGCAGGAGCCGCGCGGCGACCGCGAGTCGCCGGCGCGCGATCCGTTGGGCGTCGTCGAACCGGAAGCCACGCCTCTGACGCAGCCTCGGGAATCCCAGCCGCGCGAATCCCAACCCCGGGAAGCCCGTGAGCCGGCTCCGGCGCGGATGCTGCGCGCCGACGACGGCGATGTCAGCCACGCCCCCGCCTTCCTGCAGGCCCGCCCGGCCGAAGCCGCCGAGGAACCTGCCGCCGAAGCCAAGCGTCCCCGTCGTCGCCGCGCCCCGCGCAGCTTCGAGGCCGGTGAAGGCGCTCCGGCGCCGGCCGAGGCCGACGAGGGCTGATCCCTCTTCGGGCCGGGGGCGCGATGGACCTCGACACGATCGTCGCCGCAGCGCTCGGGACCCGCGATCTGGCTTCGGCTCAGGTGGTGTGGACCGAGGGCGAAGCGCCGACACCGGCCACCGCCCGAGCCTTCCTGTACTTCGAGGCCGGCGCCCGGCTGGAGGCCCAGGGTCGCCATGACGAGGCCTTCGCGGCCTATGCCGAGGGCGGCCGCATCAAGCGCGCCGAACTCAACGTCGACGCCAGCCTGGCGATCCACGCCGCCGCGCTGCAGGAAATCCGGCGGGTGTTCTCCCCTGCCTTCCTGGCGCGCCACGCCTGGGCCAATCCCGACGAGTCGCCGATCTTCATCGTCGGCCTGCCGCGCTCCGGATCGAGCCTGATCGAGCAGATCCTGGCCACCCATCCTCTGGTCCAGGGCATGGGCGAGAGCGACGCCATGGGCCGGATCGTGCGCCAGAGCTATCCGGCCGATCCGGTGGGCCGCTTCGATCCGCCCGGCATGGCGGGCGACTACCTGGCCGGCATCCGGGCCGAGGGCTGGGATGGCCGCCGCCGGTTCACCGACAAGCGGCTGCCCAGCTTCACGATGATCGGCCTGTTGCACCTGCTGTTTCCCAAGGCGGTGATCATCCACGCCCAGCGGGACGCCGCCGACCTCTGCCTGGCCGAGTTCCGTCTGCTGTTCCGCAACGACGAGGACGGCCGGTTCACCTACGACCTGAAGGACCTTGGCCGGCGCTATGTGCTGTATCGCCAGCACATGGACTATTGGTCAGGCGTGCTGATGGGCCGCGTGGTCACGGTGCGCAACGAGGCGCTCGTGGCCGATCCGGAGGGGCAGATCCGGGCGCTGCTCCAGGCCTGCCGCCTGCCCTGGCACGAAGGCTGCCTGCGCTTTCACGAGACGGAGCGCGAGGTGAAGACCATGAGCGCCGAACAGGTGCGGCGGCCGATCTTTCATGAGTCCGTCGGCCGCTGGCGCCGTTTCGAGAAGCACCTCGGGCCGCTGTTCGAGGCGCTGGGGCCCTACGCCCCGAAGTGAAGGTGCTTGGCGTACCGGTGTTCTGCCGCCATGCTTGGCCGCGAACCGGGGACTCTCATGAACGCCAGCACCGCCTCCGCCCTGATCCTCCTGCTGGTCGCCGCCGGCGCCGCGCGGGCCGACGAGTCCGCCGATCGCCCGCTGCGGCTGATCGGAAGCCTGCAGGGCAAGGGCGCTGTGGCCAGGTCGTTCGTCATCGACGGCTGGGTCAAGCCCGGCGACGGCGACAACCAGACCAGCGTCGAGGGCTGGTTCTCGGGTCTTGAGGATGATCCGCCGCACGGGGCGGTTCAGGGCTCCTGCGTCGAAAGCCATTGCGCCCTGACGGTCTCGACCTCGGATGGCAAGCTGAGTTTCACCGGCGAACTTCTGGACCCCAAGGCGCCGGCGCCGGCGCGCTTCACCGCCAAGGACGAGGACGACAAGGTGGTCGCCCAGGGAACGGCGACCATCGGCCCGCTGACCGGCCCCGTGCCAGGGCTTGGCGCGCTGG
The DNA here is from genome assembly GCF_049446115.1 of Caulobacter sp. KR2-114. Taxonomy (NCBI): domain Bacteria; kingdom Pseudomonadati; phylum Pseudomonadota; class Alphaproteobacteria; order Caulobacterales; family Caulobacteraceae; genus Caulobacter; species Caulobacter sp. KR2-114. The sequence continues at coordinate 338,637 of NZ_JBMSEC010000003.1, read as the reverse complement.
CGGCGCCGGACGCCGTGCGGGCGCCGGAATTCGACCAGCTGCTGGTGTGGAACCACCTCAGCGCGCCCAGCGGCTCGGTGAGCGACGAGCCGATCGGCGACAGCGAGCGCGACAGCCTGGCCGACTGGCAGAAGACCCAGAACCGCCCGGGGACGGGGCTGCTGTTCGCCGCGGACCTCGCCGGATTGCGCGCCGGGGCGGCGGCGGCGCGCAAGGCTGCCGGCTGGACCGATCTCGGCGACAAGGCGCACGGCTGGGCAGGGGGCTATCCCGCCGCCCTGCTGCCCCGCGCCGAGCGGCGGGCAGGCGAGCAACGCTTCGCCAGCGCCGACGGCAAGGCCACCCTGGCCTACGCGGTGGGCGCGCCGATGACCGACGCGGCGTTCGACGCCCTGGTCGAGCGCGAGACGGGCGACCACCCGGAGCGCAGCGATGTCGGCTACAACCGGGTCAACGGCGACATGGACCTGCACTACCAACAAGCGGGCGTGGTGCACGTGCAGGCGTGGCACAACCATGAAGGCGGGCTGGCGCGGATGGAGTTCCTCTATCCGGCGGCGGCCGCGGACACCTACGACCAGATCGGCGCGATCATCGCCTCCACCTTCGTCGTGTCGGACGATGTGAAGCCCTAGGCGAGGCGGCCTAGGCTGCCGCCAGTTCCGGCTTGCCGGCGCCCTGGCCGGCCAGGGCGGGGGCCGGGAGGTGTTGCGGCTGGGCCGGAGCCGGCGAGGCGACAGGCGCTGCGGCTCGGACCGCCGGCGACCAGGCGGGCCACTTGAACTGGAACGGGGCCTTGGCCTTGGGCAGGCAGCCTTCCAGGCAGGCGATCAGCGCCTCGGCGGGACCGTCGTTGAGGAAGTGGTTGGCGCCGGGCACCAGCTCGAAGCGGATCGGCGCCCGGGTGCGGGTGTCCTTGACCAGGGCCTCGGCCAGCGTGGCCGGTGCGAAGTCGTCCTGGTCGCCGTGGATCACGTGCACCGGGACCTTCAGCCGGGCCAGGGTCTGGCGCATGTGCGTCAGCTGGGCGGACTGGCCTGAGACCTCCATCACCGCATGGCGAAGGTCGCGCGGGATCAGGTTCAGCACCTTGCCCCCCAGATCCACCAGCCACTTCGCCGTGGGGCCGAACTCGCCCAGGAAGCTGGACAGCAGCACGACGCCGCCCAGCGGCCTGGGGGCCATGCCCGCCATCAGGGTGGCGATCGCCGCGCCGTAGGACTGGCCCACCAGCAGGATCTTCTGACCGGGCGCCGCGGCGATGGCCGGCATCAGCGCCTGGGCCTGCAGGCGGATGTCGGGCACGCAGGTGGCCGGCTCGCTGGCGGCGAAGCCGGGACGGTCGATCACCAGCATCTCGCGATCCTGGGGCAGGGCCGCCATCGCCGGGGCCCAGTACTCGGCCCAGGACGGCGCGCCGGTGATCACCACGATCTTCCAGGGGGCGGGCCGCTCGCGCGGCGTCTCCAGGGCGCTGATCCTCCACCCCAGTCCGGCGCCGGCGGTGAAGCTGGTGCGGCGCACGACGCTTTCCGGGTAGTCGGCCGAGGTCGGACGATGTTCGGTCCGACCGGTCGCCGCGCTCTCGAAGCAGGCCCAGCCCAGGGCAAGCACCCCCGTCGCCCTCTTCGTAGACACCTTGCGAACTCCTGCAGTCTTGTTCCTGGTCTTCATGATCCCAACGCGGATCGACCCCTTGGGTTCGGTCTTGAAGCGTCTCCCTAAGCGTCTCCCTGATTTAGGGATCAGGGTGCGCGCGCGCATCTGAAGCGGAGATGAAGATCGACGCCTCCCGGCGTTCATCCACGCGCCGCCCCGGCCCGGTGAAATTTCCTCAAGTATTTGAAAAATAGGTGCTAACGTACCTCGGGGCCGCCGGGGGCTGACGAAATGTCGCGCAGGGATGGCGACAAGCGGCGTGTCGGTTGTTAATCCTGTCGAATGCTTCCTCGGCGAGCGTGATGCGTCTGGCGGAGTGCGATGTTGGACGAAACTGAGTCAGTGACAGGGGCCGGCGGCGAAGGCGAGGAGGCCCGCTATCGCGCCATCGTCGACACGGCCGTGGACGCCATCGCGGTGATCGACGAGGACGGCTGTCTGACGGCGTTCAATCCAGCGGCGGAACGGCTGTTCGGCTACGCCGCCGATGAGGTGCTCGGGCGCAATGTCCTGATGCTGATGCCCGAACCGCATCACACTGCGCATGACGGCTATCTTGCCCGCTACCGAGAGACCGGCGAGCGGCGGATCATCGGCATCGGCCGGCAGGTGGAAGGGCTGCGCAAGGACGGCGCCACCTTCCCCCTGGAGCTGTCGGTGGCCGAGTGGCGCGCGGGCGGACGCCGCTTCTTCACCGGCATCATGCGCGACATTACCGAGCGCACCCAGGCGGAGCAGCGCCAGCGGCTGATGGTCAATGAGCTGAACCATCGGGTGAAGAACACCCTGGCCACGGTGCAGGCCGTCGCCAGCCAGACCCTGCGCACCTCCGGCAGCATGGATCAGGCGCGCCAGGCGTTGGCCAGCCGGCTGCTGGCGCTGGCCAAGGCGCACGACGTGCTGACCCACGAGAGCTGGGAAGGCGCGGAAATCGCCGACATCGTCCGCCAGGCCCTGTTCGCCGGCGACCAGGCTCGCGTCTCGGCCGGTGGCGACAGCGCGCGCCTGACCCCCAAGGCGGCGCTCGCCTTGTCGATGATCCTGCACGAGCTGTTCACCAACGCGGCCAAGTACGGCGCCCTGTCCGGCGAGAGCGGACGTGTCGAGATCAGCTGGCGAAGGCTGGACGAGGGGCTGACCGTCGCGTGGCGGGAACGGGATGGGCCGCCGGTCTCGGCTCCGGACCATCGCGGCTTCGGTTCTCGGATGATCGAGGCGTTGGCCCGCGACCTCGACGGCGTCGCTCGACTGAACTTTCCGGCGGATGGCCTGGTCTGCGAGGTCGAGGCCGGGGCGCTCAGCCTGTCCGGCGGCGGGGCCAGGAGGCGCGCGCATGGCTAGGCGGGTGCTGGTGGTCGAGGACGAGGCGATGGTGGCGATCCTGATCGAGGATCTGCTCGCCGACCTGGGCTGCGAGCTGGCCGGCTCGGCGGCCAACGCCCGTGAGGCGATGAGCATGGCCGCGTCCGGCGAATTCGACGTCGCCCTGCTGGACGTGAACCTCGGTGAGGGCGAGACGTCGTTCGACGTGGCCGATCTGCTGCGTCGCAACGGCGCCCGATTCGCCTTCCTGACCGGCTACGGGGCGGCTGGGGTGCGGCTCGATCTGCGGGACGCCCCGATCCTGGGCAAGCCGGTGGACGCCGCCGACCTGAAGCGCTTTCTCGAGGCCGTGGACTGAGCCGACCGACGGGTCGCCGAAAATCCCGGCAGACGGGCATTGTGTTGCCCTGGCGCCACACCTACATCGCGGACAAGGCGGGTTGCGCTTGCTCAAGGCGACCGGCCTGAAGTCCGCCTAGGTAGGGGAAGCCATGAACATCGATCTCTATTCCGACCGCGCCAAGCAGGCGATCCAGTCGGCCCAGTCGCTGGCGCTCGCGCGCCGTCACCAGCAGCTCGCGCCGGAGCATCTGCTGAAGGTTCTCCTGGAGGAGAAGGACGGCCTGTCGCGCGCCCTGATCCAGAGCGCCGGCGGGCGGCCCGACGCCGCCGACCAGGCGGTGGACGCCCTGCTGGGCAAGCTGCCCAAGGTCGAGGGCGGCACGGGCCAGCTGTATCTGAAGCCCGAGACCGCCTCGGTGTTCGCCAAGGCCGAGGCCGACGCCAAGGCCGCGGGCGACGCCTTCATCACCACCGAACGCCTGCTGCTCGCCATCGCCAAGGAAGGCGGCGAGGCGGCCAAGGCGCTGAGCCAGGCCGGGGCTGCCACCAAGGGCCTGGAGGACGCCGCAAGCGCCGTGCGCAAGGGCAAGACCGCCGACAGCGCCAATGCCGAGGAAGGCTACGACGCGCTGAAGCGCTACGCCCGCGACCTGACCCAGGCCGCGCGCGACCAGAAGCTCGACCCGGTGATCGGCCGTGACGAGGAGATCCGCCGCACCATCCAGGTGCTGGCTCGCCGCACCAAGAACAACCCCGTCCTGATCGGCGAACCTGGCGTGGGCAAGACCGCCATCGTCGAGGGCCTCGCGCTGCGCATCGTCAGCGGCGACGTGCCGGAATCGCTGAAGGACAAGAAGCTGCTGTCGCTCGACATGGGCTCGCTGATCGCCGGCGCGAAGTATCGTGGCGAGTTCGAGGAGCGGCTGAAGGCGGTGCTGAACGAGGTGACCGCGGCCGAGGGCTCGATCATCCTGTTCATCGACGAGATGCACACCCTGGTCGGCGCCGGCAAGAGCGACGGGGCGATGGACGCCTCCAACCTGCTCAAGCCGGCCCTGGCGCGAGGCGAACTGCACTGCGTGGGCGCCACCACCCTCGACGAGTACCGCAAGCACGTCGAGAAGGACGCGGCCCTGGCCCGTCGCTTCCAGCCGGTGTTCGTCGGCGAGCCGACGGTGGAGGACACCGTCTCGATCCTGCGCGGCCTGAAGGAGAAGTACGAGGTGCACCACGGGGTGCGCATCTCCGACAGCGCCATCGTCGCGGCCGCGACCCTGTCGAACCGCTACATCACCGACCGCTTCCTGCCCGACAAGGCCATCGACCTGGTGGACGAGGCGGCCAGCCGCGTGCGCATGGCGGTGGACTCCAAGCCGGAGGAACTGGACGAGATCGACCGGCGCGTCGTGCAGCTGAAGATCGAGCGCGAGGCGCTGACCAAGGAAACCGACAGCGCTTCCCGCCAGCGGCTGGAGAAGCTCGAGGATGAGCTGGACGATCTGGAAGCCCAGTCCGCCGAGATGACCGCCCGCTGGAAGGCGGAGAAGGAAAAGGTCGGGCAGGGCGCCCAGACCCGCGAGGCCCTGGACCGGCTGCGCGCCGAACTGGCCGCCGCTCAGCGCCGCGGCGACCTGCAGCGCGCCTCCGAGATCGCCTACGGCGAGATCCCGGCCCTGGAAAAGCGCCTGGCGGAAGCTGACGCCGCCGAGGACGCCGACAAGAACCCGCTCACCCCCGAGGTGGTCGACGCCGAGCAGATCGCCGCCGTGGTCAGCCGCTGGACCGGCGTGCCGGTCGAGAAGATGCTGGAGGGCGAGCGCGACAAGCTGCTGCGCATGGAAGACAGCCTGCGCAACCGCGTGGTCGGCCAGGAGGAAGCGCTCGAGGCTGTCTCCGACTCCGTGCGCCGCGCCCGCGCCGGCCTGCAGGATCCCAACCGGCCGATCGGCTCGTTCCTGTTCCTGGGCCCCACGGGCGTGGGCAAGACCGAGCTCACCAAGGCCCTGGCGGAGTTCCTGTTCGACGACGAGAGCGCCATCACCCGCATGGACATGTCGGAGTACATGGAGAAGCACTCGGTCAGCCGCATGATCGGCGCGCCTCCCGGCTACGTCGGCTACGACGAAGGCGGCTCGCTGACCGAGGCGGTGCGCCGGCGGCCGTACCAGGTGGTGCTGTTCGACGAGGTCGAGAAGGCCCACCCGGACGTGTTCAATGTGCTGCTGCAGGTGCTGGACGATGGCCGCCTGACCGACGGCCAGGGCCGCACGGTCGACTTCCGCAATACCCTGATCGTCATGACCAGCAACCTCGGCTCGGAGTATTTGGCCAGCCAGGGCGAGGGCGATGACGTGGAGGCCGTGCGGCCGCAGGTGATGGACGTGGTGCGCCGCCACTTCCGGCCAGAGTTCCTGAACCGGATCGACGAGATCATCCTGTTCAAGCGGCTGGGTCGCGCGCAGATGGACTCCATCGTGAAGATCCAGCTGCAGCGCCTGGAAAAGCTGCTGGCCGACCGCCGCATGACCCTGTCACTGGAGCCGGAAGCCCTGCACTGGCTGGGCGACAAGGGCTACGACCCGGTCTATGGCGCGCGCCCGCTGAAGCGGGTGATCCAGAAGGACCTCGTCGACCCCGTGGCCCGCAAGCTGCTGGCCGGCGACCTCACCGACGGCGCGGTGATCCACGTCTCCGTCGGCCCCGACGGCCTGGCGATCGGCAAGCCGACGGTGAACTGACGACGGCTCCAAGGCGTGGGCGGGGAAGGGCGCGGCGCATCCTTCCCCACTTCGCCGTCTTGCCAAAAATTGCCAATGCGGCATCCTCCCGGCATGAGCACGATGAACATCTCGCTGCCGGAGAGTCTCAAGGCCTTCGTCGACGAGCAGGTGGCGGGCGGCGGCTACGGGACCAGCAGCGAATACGTGCGCGAGCTGATCCGTCACGACCAGGCGCGCAAGGCCCTGCGGGCGATGTTGCTCGACGGCGCCGCCTCGCCGCCGACCGAGCCGGTGGATGACCGGCTGTTCGAGGCGCTGCGCCAGCGCGTGAGACGCGGTGGATGAGCCTCAAGCCCGTCATTCCGCGGGAGCGCGCAAGACGGGACATGGAAGACGCCGCTGATCGCTACGGCTCCGAGGCAGGTGAGGCGGTCGCGCTGGGCTTCATCCGCGCCCTGCAATCAGCGCTCCAGTTCATCGCCCGCCGACCCCAGGTCAGATCTCCCGGCTGGGCCCATGAACTCGATCTGCCGGGACTGCGCGCCAAGCGCGTAGGCCGGTATCCCTACCTCATCTTCTATGTCGAGCGCGAAGACCACGTCGACGTCTGGCGCGTGCTGCACGAGCGTCGCGACATCGCCGGGCAGGTGCGACGCCCGTCGATTTAGGCCGTCCTTTGCACGCATGGTCCGCCGAGGCGGCCGGCGCCTTGCGTCAGGCGCGAAGTCGGGGACTCTCCATGCCGAGCACTTAACAGGGAGCGGCCCATGACTTCCGAAATGACGTCCGCCTTCGCCGCCCTGGTCGGCGCCACGATCGGCGGGACGACGTCGTTCGCCAGTTCGTGGATGACCCAGTGGATCCAGCTGAAGGACAAGAACCTCGAGGCTGAGCGCGGGCGGCGCGAGGTGCTGTTCGCGGAGTTCATCGACGAGGCCTCGCGGCTGTATGGCGATGCGCTGAGCCACGAGAAGGACGAGGTGGGCGACCTGGTGCGGTTGTACGCCATCGTCGCGCGTATCCGGCTGGTGGCCTCGGCGCCGGTGTTGGCGGCCGCGGAGGCGACCATGGACCGGATCATCGCCACCTACCTCGCCCCCAACCGCAGCCTGCACGAGCTGCGCGACCTGGCGGCCGAGGGGCAGATGAACTTCCTGCATGACTTCGGCCAGGCCTGCCGCCTGGAGCTGGTCGCCTTCGGCCACCGGCACGCGGCGATCGGGGGCTGATGTCCCGGGCCTGTCGGGCCAGCCGGGGTCGGACTATGCTGTGGCCATGCCATCGAGCTCTCCGCCGATCACCATCGACCCCCTGGTCCCGGGCAGCGCCGCCGCCTTTTTCCGCTTTTTCGATGGTGAGGCGTTCGCCGACAATCCGGCATGGGCCAGCTGCTATTGCCGCTTCCCGTTCTTCGACCACGCCCGCGCCAGTTGGGACGAACAGTCGCCCGCCGACAACCGGTCCGGGACGGCGGCGCGCATCGCGCGGCGCAACATGCAGGGCTATCTGGCCCGGGCCGGGGGGCAGGTGGTGGGCTGGGTCAACGCCGGGCCGAGCCGGCTCTATCCGCCGGACAACCTAGGCGGGCCCGAGCTCACGGGCGACCGGATCGGCCATATCGTCTGCTTCGTGGTCGCGCCGTCATGGCGCCGCCGCGGCGTGGCGCGGGCGCTACTGGACGCCGCCTGCCAGGGGCTGAAGATCCAGGGCATGACTCATGCGCAGGCCAATCCGCGCCGAGGGACCAAGGGCGATGGCGCCAACCATCACGGCCCGCTCGCGCTGTATCTCGAGGCGGGGTTCGATCTCCTGGGGGAGGATCCGCAGGACGGCAGCCTGTACGTGCGAAAGGCGCTGTGAGGGGCGATCAGCCGATCGACTTGCCCATGCGCGACAGCGGCACGGGCACGCCGCCGCGGTCGTCCTCGAAGGCCTCGATCACTTCGTAGCCGCAGGCGCGGTACAGCGGCTGGCCCGAGAGGGTGCCGGCCAGCTCCACCCGCCGAAAGCCCTCGGCGGCCGCGGCGGCCTCGCACAGCGACAGGATCAGCCGGCCGACGCCGCGGCGGGCGAAGGCGGGGCTGGTGTACATGGCGCGCACCCGGGCGGCCTCCGTGGCCGGATCCAGCAGGGCGGCGTTGCGGCCGGCGGTATGGTCGCCGCCGTAGAGGGTGTTGCGCCGGCTCCAGCCGCCGCAGCCGGCCAGCTGGCCGTCTTCCTCGACCAGGAAATAGGTGCCGTCGTCGATCAGCTGGGTGTCGAGGCCCATGATCGCGCGGCTGGCGGTGATCTGGTCGGGGGTCAGGAAGCCCTTCTGCAACTCGCCGATGGCCTGGTCCATCAGGGCTGTGAGGGCCGGAAGGTCGGCGCGGGTGGCGAGGCGATGCGTCAGGGCCATGCCTTCGCTGTAGCACCCGCGGGCCGGGGCGCAAGGGACGCCCTCCCCAGCATCGGGAAAGACGTCCCTCGCGGCCGGGGCAGGGCCCCGGATCAGGGCGAGGTGGGATGCGGCCGGCAGCGGTGGTCGTCGCCGTCGTGGTCGCCGTCGCCGCCCCAGCCGTCATCGGACGCCGCGCCGAAGCCGCCATGGCCCCAGCCGTGCCCATGGTGGCGGCAGCGGTTGTCGATCTTGTGCTTCAGCCAATCCCAGTCGTGGCCCCGCCAGTCGTCGTGGTGCGCGGCCGGCGATGCGTGGGCGGTCGATGAGGCCTGTGCGGCCGTCCCGCCGTGGCTGGATGATCCGTTCAGCGTTGGCAGGCTGGGCAGGCCGCTGGCGTGGCTGCTGGCGGCCAGGGCCGAGCCGGCGGGGATGGCGAGCAGGCATACGCTCGCCCCGAGGGCGGCGAAGACTTTCATGGTTAGATCCCGTCTTGTCCGTGCGGGCGCGCGACAGGGCCAGAGCGCGCTCGCTCGTCGTCGTCTGGACCCGGCGCTGGCGTGCCGGTCACCCCCTTCAGCCAACCCGTCAACCCATGTCGGGCAGCCGACGTTCCGAGCGTTGCAGCGGTGAAACGCGGAAAGGCCCGAAAAAATTGCGCCGCCTGGCGACAGACCAGACGGCGCTCAACCGTTCGTATCGTTCCGAGGGGGGGGCGCCCGGGCGACTTGCGCCGGGCCGTCCCCGCCCGCGCCTAGTGGTGCATGTGGTGGTGATGCCAGTGGTGACGCATCATCATGTGATGGTGATGCCAGTGGTGCGGGTGCGCCGAGGCGACCACGGGGACCAGCAGGGCGGCGGCGCCGACCGCGGCGATCAGGATGGATTTCATAGGCAGGGGTCTCCTCCGGGATGTCGAAATCCGGCGCGCGCCGCACGAATCGGCCGCCAGTTCATGTGACGATGTTCGACGAAGACTGTTGCCGGGATGTTTCCGGACTGCGGCGCTTTGCAGTTCAGGGCTCCACCACCACGGTGCCCACCTTGTCGCCGCGCTCCACCGCCTCGTGTGCGGCCCAGGTCTCGGCCAGCGGATGGCGCGAGGCGACGGACAGCTGACGCTGGCCGGTGGAGATCCAGCGGGTGATGTCCGCCTGGGCGCGGCGGCGCGCCTCGTGCGGCGAGACCGGCAGCAGCACCCCCTGGAGTCGGATGTTGCGGCGCATCAGCTCGCCCGCCGGCAGGCTGGGCGCGGGATCGCCACGGGTGGCGTAGAAGGCGATCGAGCCGTTCAGCTTCACGGTCGGCAGCACAGACGCAAGGTTGCCGCCGAAGTCCACGTCGACCACATGGTCGATCCCCTCGGCGCCGAGGCCGGCGGTGATCTCGCGCAGCCGGCGCGCGACATCCTCGGTGCGATAGTCGATGACGAAGTCCGCGCCGGCGCCGCGGGCGCGCGCGGCCTTGTCGGCGGAGGAGACGGTGGCGATCACCGTGGCCCCGGCCCACTTGGCCAGCTGCACCGCATAGTGTCCGACCGCCCCGGCGCCGCCGGTGACCAGCACCGTGCGGCCCTGCACCGGCCCGGCCAGGAACAGGGCCACGTGGGCGGTCATCGCCGGGATGCCCAGCGTCGCGCCCTCCGCGAAGCTGACCTCGTCCGGCAGGGGGCTGATCAGGTCGACGTCCAGGGCGATGTGCTCGGCCGCCGTGCCGAACGCGCGGCCGTTGCGCTGGCCGTTGTAGAACCACACCCGCCGCCCGATCAGCCCGGCGGCGACGCCTGGCCCTACGGCCTCGACGACGCCGGCCCCGTCACTGTTGGGCACGATGCGCGGATAGGCCATCGCCGCGCCGGGCCCGCCCCGCCGCATGCCGGCGTCCGACGGGTTCACGCCGGAGGCGCGGATGCGGATCAGCGCCTCGCCGCGGCCAGGCTGCGGGTCTGGAAAGTCGCCGTACTGCAGCACCTCACGCGCCGGCCCCTGCCGGTCGTACCAAACCGCCTTCATGGCGCTCTCCCTGTTCGCCCTGGGCGGCACCATCGGCCAAACGAAAGCCCCGCGCCAGGAGGCGCGGGGCTCGATAGGTCAGGCCTTCGGCGGCCTGGATCAGCAGGCGTAGTTGTAGCTGCGGATCACCCAGCGGCCGATGTAGGGGTCCCAGATCCGGCGTTCGCTCGTGCAGACGCCGCCGCCGTAGTAGCCGTCATAGTAGCCCGGGCCGTAGTACGGGCCGCCGTAGTAGCCGCCGTAATAGTGCGGGTGGTTGCTGGACGCGATCGCCGCGCCGAGCGCCAGGCCGGCGATGCCGCCCGCCAGGGCCGCTCCGCCGTAGCCGCCGCCATGGTAGTAGTGGCCGCCGTAGCCGCCGTGCCAGCCGCCGTGATAGCCGCCGCCGTGCCAGCCCTCAGCAGCTGCCGGGGTGGCGGTCGTGGCCACCGCTCCGGCCATCGTCAGGGCGGCCATGGCCGTGGTGAGAAACTTGCGCATAGGAACCTCCAACCGTTTGTTCCATCCGAAGAATTAACGCTCACGGGTGGGATCGGCTCCCTTCGCGAGGCATGGGATGGACAATGGTCCCGGCTGGCTGAACCCAGGCTGAACGGAATTAACCTGTTCCGTTCAGGCTCCGCACGCGGCGGAGATCTCAGCGATCGACGTCGATCACTACCCGCCCGCGGACCTTGCCTTCCACGATGTCGGCGCCAAGGCGTGGCAGGTCGGACAGCCCGGCCGTGCTGGTCATCGCGTCCAGCCTGGCCAGGTCGAGATCGCGCGCCAGGCGCCGCCAGGCCTCCTCGCGGTCGGCCTTGGGGCGCATCACGCTGTCGATCCCCGCCAGGGTCACGCCGCGCAGGATGAAGGGCGCCACCGACGCCGGCAGGTCCATGCCCTGGGCGAGGCCGCACGCCGCCACGGTCCCGCCATAGCGCATCTGCGAGAGGACGTTGGCCAGGGTGTGGCTGCCGACGCTGTCGACGGCGCCGGCCCAGCGTTCCTTGGCCAGCGGCCGGCCCGGGGCCGACAGGGTGTTCGCGTCGATCACCTCCTGCGCGCCCAGGCCGGTCAGATAGGCGCTCTCGCTGTCCTTGCGACGCGAGGAGGCGACCACCGGGTAGCCCAGCCGGGAGAGAAGGGCGATCGCCACGCTGCCCACGCCGCCGGCCGCGCCGGTGACCAGCACCTCGCCCTTGTCGGGGGTGACGCCGTGCTTCTCCAGCGCCAGCACGCAGAGCATGGCGGTGTATCCGGCGGTGCCGATGGCCATGGCGCGGGCGTTGGACAGAGCCTCGGGCAGCTTCACCAGCCAGTCGCCCCTGACCCGGGCCTTCTGGGCGTAGCCGCCGTGGTGCGTCTCGCCGACGCCCCAGCCGTTCAGCACCACCCGCTCGCCGGGGGCGAAGCCGGGGTTGTCCGAGCTTTCCACCACCCCGGCGAAGTCGATGCCGGGGATCAGCGGCCACACCCGCACCACCGGCGAGCGGCCGGTCAGCGCCAGGCCGTCCTTGAAGTTCACCGTCGAGTGATCGACCCGCACGGTGACGTCGCCGTCCATCAGGTCCGCGTCGGTGAGGTCCAGGAGCTGGGTTTCCTGACCGGCCTCGGTCTTGGACACGCGCAGGGCGCGGAAGGTGGCGGACATGGTGGGGCTCCCCGGCTGGCTTGTTGCGGCGCTTGTGGCGCGGGCGGCGGGTGAAAGCTAGTCAGAAGCCTTCAAGCCGTAGCGCTCGCCCTTGCGATATCGGACGGCCAGATCGACCGTGGCGAGGCGGTTGTGGCCGGGCGTGCGCATGTCGAAGCCGGGCATCGACTTCATCGCCACATAGTCCCCGAGGCTGTCCTCGACGGCGTTGGTGAAGCCCTGGGCGTCCTGCGCCTTGTTCATCTGGATCTTGGCGAAGCGCAGCGCCTCGGGGCTGTTCTCCGCCACCCGGCGCGCCCAGGCGTAGGTCTCGCGCTCGAGGTCGGCCGGGGCCAGCACGTGGTTGACGAAGCCGTAGTCGGCCGCCTCGCGCGCGCTGATGAAGCGGCTCTCGAACAGCAGCTCCTTGGCCCGGCGCACGCCGATGTCCCAGGGGATGGAGTTGTACTCGACGAAGCCGCCCAGGAACTGGGCGTCCTCGGCGGCGAACACCACGTCCATCGCTGCCGCCAGCATCCAGCCGGCATAGATGCAGTAGCCCTCGACCATGGCCACGGTGGGCTTGGGGAAGTTGCGCCACTTCACCAGCAGGTCGAGGTTGTAGTGCTTGAACTGGTCGTAGATCTGGATGCCGGGCTTGGCGTCCAGCGTCTTGCGATAGTCCAGCCCTTCCTCGGTGCCCAGGTCATGGCCGGTGGAGAAGGTCCCGCCGGAGCCGCGCACGATCACCACCTGCACCCCGTGGTCGGCCCGCGCCAGGTCGAAGGCGGCGTCGATCTCGTCCAGCATGCGATAGCTCTGGGCGTTGCGGTAGGCCGGGCGGTTCAGGGTGATCGTCGCCAGCGCGCCATCGCGCGCATAGAGGATGTCGTGGAAGTCCATGGCCGTCCCGTCCCGCAAGGTTTTGCCGTGACGATAGGGGCGGCGGGCTGAGCCTCGCAAGGGCGTACCCCATCCCGGCCGGCTTCGGTCCTGGACCCGCCCGCGAGCGGCGGGGGAGGGAGCGTCCGTCCTTGTTGACCACGAACCACACGAACCACACGAACAATTGGCCGCAACCTTGCCCTCGTCCCGACGAAGGTCGGGACCAAGGCAGGACTCGCCGCCGGCAGGCTGGCTGCGGAGGCAGGCTGGCTTCAGAGTCGGCGGGTTGAAGCTTGTGCCTGGGTCCAGCTTTCGCGGGAAATGGGGTTAGCTGGAACCCGTTCGTGTGGTTCGTGTGGTTCGTGGTCAAAGGAGCCGCGACCGCGCGCACCCTGTTGTGGGGCGTCAGGCGTGCCGCGCGTTATTCGCCGTCGGTTCCTGGGCGGCCTCGTCCGGTTCGACCGCCCGGGCGATGGCGGCGAACAGGGCCTGGGCTTCGATCGGCTTGGCCACGTGGCCGTCCATGCCGGCGGCCAGGTAGCTGGCGATCTGATGGGCCATGGCGTTGGCGGTCAGGGCCAGGATCGGCGTGCGGCCGCGGCCGTCGCGCGCCTCGGCGGCGCGGATCGCGCGGGCGGCGTCGGGACCGTCCATCACTGGCATCTGCACGTCCATCAGGATCAGGTCCCAGGGCTCGGTCTCCCAGGCGGCCAGCGCCAGGGCGCCGTTCTCCACCGTCACCGCCTCCAGGCCGACCTGTTCCAGCAGCGTCTTCAGCACCAGCCGGTTCACCGCGTTGTCCTCGGCCGCCAGGATGCGCAGCGGCCGGCCGGGATCCTGGACCGGCGCGGCCTCCGCCATCTCCGCCGGGGCCGGCGCGTCGCCGGCGCGCGGCAGGGCCAGGGTGACGATGAACCGCGAGCCCTCCCCCTCGCGACTCTCGACACGGATCGAGCCGCCCATCATCTCCGCCAGCTGGCGGCAGATCGACAGGCCCAGGCCCGTGCCGCCGTAGCGGCGGGTGGTGGAGACGTCGGCCTGGGTGAATTTCAGGAACAGGTCCGGCAGGGCGTCCGGCGCGATGCCGACCCCCGTGTCCGCCACTTCCAGCATCACCCCGACCGACAGCCGACGGGCGCTGACGGTGATGGCCCCGCTCTCCGTGAACTTCAGCGCGTTGGAGATCAGATTGTAGAGGATCTGGCGCACGCGGGTCGGATCGCCCAGGTAGACGCCCTCGGCCGTCTCGGTGCGCAGCTCGAAGCTGAGGCCCTTGCCGGCGGCCAGTGCGCCGTAGGCGGTGTGGGCGTCGCGCATCACCGCGCCGAGGTCGAAGGCGATGGTCTCCAGCGACAGCTTGCCGGCCTCGATCTTCGACAGGTCCAGCACGTCGTTGACGATCGCCGACAGGGCCTCGCCGGACTGGCGCACCACCTCCAGGCGCGCGCGCTGGGTGGGGTTCAGCTCGTCGAAGGCCATGGCCTGGGTCATGCCCAGCACCCCGTTCAGCGGCGTGCGGATCTCGTGGCTCATGATGGCGAGGAAGTCGCTCTTGGCGCGGCTGGCGGCCTCGGCCTGCTCCTTGGCCTCGGTCAGCCGGGTCTGCGCCGCCTCCAGCGCCCGGGCGCTGCGGATGTTCATGATCGCCCCGTTCACCGCGTGGCCGACGCAGAGCAGCAGCACGCTCATCAGGATCAGCTGGTCGCCGCCCTGGAAGCGGGGGACCAGCAAGGGCAGGGCGATGGGCATCACGCCGGTGATCAGCGCGGTCTGCACCAGGGAGGCGCGCGACTTCAGGTAGAAGTACTGGGCGTAGATCATGTGGCCCGCCCAGAAGGCGATCGCCGCCATGTGGCAGGCAGGCCGGTCGGACAGCCACAGCAGCACGCCGACGCCGGACCACAGCAGGCTCATGCCCATGTTGGCCCAGAAGAAGCTGACCAGCCAGCCGCGGCCGGCATCCGGCCGCCGATCCAGCGGCCGGCTGGAGATCAGGCCCCAGATCTCGAAGGCGCCCAGCAGGCCGGCCCAGGTCGCCGCCTGGCGCCAGCCCACGGCCGCGCAGAGCACCACCGCTGCGGCCGCGGCGGTGCACAGGCGCAGCGGCGCCATGCGATAGCTCTCCGCGCCCACGGCGCGATAGCGGCTGTCCAGCAGCGCCATGTCCCGACCTTCCCTGAACACGGGTATCTAGGGACCGGCTGCTCAAGAAATCACTAAGGCGTCGCCACGCCTAGTTGAGCAATACAGCCTTGGGTCCGCCGTGGGTCTCCACCCGGCGCATCACGGCGACGGCCTCGCCGGCCGGCCCCATCGGCTTGGCCAGGGTGATCACGTACCAGGCGCCGTCCGGCAGGCCGCCGAAGCTGAACCGGCTGGAGGCGTCACACGAGGCCTTGCGCACGAACGTCTGGTAGTCGCCGCTGGGCGCCGAGGGGGTGCGCGCGCGGACCGTAGAGACCGGCACCGCCGCCGACACCGCCGACCCGTAGAGGATGGTCATCCGCCGGCGGCTCCAGGGCGTCTCCGGCGTCAGGATCACGTCGCTGCCCTGGCAGGTGTAGCGCACCGCGCCGGCCTTGTAGGCCATGACACCCTGGATCGACGCGCGCCCGGGCACGGTCGACCAGGCGAAGTCCTGCGGCCGGAAGGCGTTCGGGTTCGCCGGCGGCTGCTCCGATGGCGGCGGCGGGGGCGGCGGCGGCACCGGACCGCTGGGACCTTCGGTGGCGCAGCTGGCGAGGCCGGCGCCGGCGAGCACGATAAGCAGGGCGCGTTTCATGGGGTCAGACCCTAAGTCGTCGGCGGCCCAGGTTCAACGGCGTCGCGGAAGCTTCGTGTCGCGGTCGCGCCCGGGGCGCTTGCGAAAAGCCCTTGGCGGCCCTTGCATGAACAGCGATAAGCCTTGGCGAAGGCCGCCCGACGGCCACGCAATCATTTTGAGATGGGAGATTCGCATGAAGGCCGCCGTATTGCGTCAGGTCCGCACCCCGCTGCAGATCGAGGATGTCCAGATCAACAAGCCCGGCCCGCACGAGGTGCTGATCCGCACCGCCGCCGCCGGCGTCTGCCACTCGGACCTGCACTTCATCGAAGGCTCCTATCCGCACCCGCTGCCGGCGGTGCTGGGCCATGAGAGCGCCGGGATCGTCGAGATGGTGGGCTCGGAAGTGCGCACCGTGAAGCCGGGCGACCACGTGATCACCTGCCTGTCGGCCTATTGCGGCCACTGCGACCAGTGCCTGACCGGCCACCTCAGCCTCTGCACCAGCCCGGAAACCAAGCGCGACGCCTCCGACGAGCCGCGCCTGACCGTGCCCGGCGGCAACATGAACCAGTATCTGAACCTGTCCTCGTTCGCCGAGCAGATGCTGATCCACGAGCACGCCTGCGTGGCCATCCGTCCGGACATGCCGCTCGACCGCGCCGCCCTGATCGGCTGCGGGGTGATGACCGGGGTCGGCGCGGCGATCCACACCTCCTCGGTGCGCCCGGGCGAGACCGTGGCCGTGATCGGCTGCGGCGGCGTCGGCCTGGCGGCGATCAACGGCGCGGCGATCGCCGGCGCCGGCCGGATCATCGCCATCGACACCTCGGCGGCCAAGGACAACATCTCCAAGGCCTTCGGCGCCACCGACTTCATCAATGCCACCGAGACCGATGCGGTGAAGGAAGTGCTGGAGATGACCAAGGGCGGGGTGCATCACTCGTTCGAAGCCATCGGCCTTAGCAAGACCGCCGAGCAGGCGTTCAACATGCTGCGCCGCGGCGGCACCGCCAACGTCATCGGCATGATCCCGGTGGGCCAGACCATCACCCTGATGGGCGCGGCGTTCCTCGGCGAGAAGCGCATCCAGGGCTCGCTGATGGGCTCCAACCGCTTCCCGGTCGACATGCCCCGCCTGGTCGACATGTACCTGGCCGGCAAGCTGAAGCTGGACGAGATGATCTCGCGCCGCATCAAGCTGGAAGACGTCAACTCGGCCTTCGAGGAAATGAAGACCGGCGCTGTCGCCCGCTCGGTGATCGTGTTCGACGCCTGATCCGGCCCTTATGATCGAAATCGAGACGCCCCGCCGGTGACGGCGGGGCGTTTTGCTTTGCGGGCCCGTCACCCGGGGGCGGGGTTAAATCACTGTTAAGGCTAGATTTTCTCGCGTTGACCGGAACCCATCCGGCGCCCTCATGTTAGGGTCATGGCGGGGGCGTCGGGCCAGAGCGAGTGTTGCATGTCGCGCCGTAACCGTATGATCCGTCGCCTCGAAGCCCGCTGGATCGCGTGCTGCGGCGAGCCGCCGCCGATCCGCACCGACCCGGACCTGATGCTGGCCATTCTCGAGGAAGCCGAGGCGCGCCAGCGCGACGCCGCGCCGGCGGGCAAGGGCCTCACGCCGCTGGGTGCGTAGCCGGCAACGCGGCGACCAGCCGCCGTTCCTCCGAATACGGATCGTTCACCGCCCGGCTCACCCCATTGAACAGCATGGTCGACCGCGCCCGCGGGTCGTAGCGCGGCCAGGACGCCAGGCCCACGCCGTTGGGGCTGCCGGTGTGGGCGAAGGCGATCCAGGCTGCGGACATCTGGTCGGCGACATGCTGCGCCTGATCGGCCACAGGCCCGAGCAGCGAACCGGACTTGCCGACGTTGTCGAACACCAGCGGCAGGTCCAGGGCGTGCGGGCTGCGCAGCCTGTCCACCGGGGTCTCGAACTCCAGCCGGTAGACGTAGGCGCCGGCCGCCGCCAGGGCGGCCTTGCGCTCGGCCAGGGTGATGGCGCTGGCGCCCATGCCCTTCAGTGTGGTGATGCGGAACCAGAGGTCCGACGGGCTGGCGCTCGGGTGAAGGCGCTTGAAGCTGTCGATCAGGCTGCCCGCGTCGTCGCCGGCGACGTGCGCCAGCCGGTCTTTCAGCCCGCCCCAGTCCAGGTCGAACAGCGCCGGCTCGGCGCCCAGGACGGTGGTCTCGGTGGCGTTGTAGCCGACGATCACCGGGACGTCGGCGGTGAGCGTGGGCGCGCCGGGGCTGAACGGGTCGGTGGGCAGGGTGTGGCCGTCGACCACGGGTCCGAAGTTCGCCTTGCCCGCCTTGGTCAGCGCCTCGACGGCGTCGACCAACCGGTTGGTGGGCGCGCGCTGCAGGTCGCCTGCGTTCTTCGGGTTCACATGCAGATAGTCGCAGATCGCCGCGGTGGTCTCGGCGGCCTGGTCGGGCGTCAGGGCGGTAAGCTTGGCGCCGCTCTGGATCGCCGCGCGGTGGAACAGGCCCTTGGCCGCGGGCATGGCCATCAGGGTGGAGATCTTGGCGCCCCCGCCGTCCTCGCCGAACAGCATCACCCGGCCAGGGTCGCCGCCGAAGCCGGCGATGTTGTCGCGCACCCACTGCAGCGCCATGACCAGGTCGAGCTGGCCGATGTTGCCGCTGTCGGCGAACCGCTCGCCGGCTAGGCCGAGATAGAGGTAGCCGAAGGCGTTCAGCCGGTGGTTCACGCTCACCACCACCACGTCGCCCTTCTGCGCCAGGCGCACGCCGTCGTAGACCGGGGACGAGCCGTTGTAGATGCTGAAGCCGCCGCCGTGGATCCAGACCATCACCGGCCGCTTGCCTTCGCCCACGGCCGGGGTGGTGACGTTCAGCGACAGGCAGTCCTCGGTCTCGCCGACGTTCACCGCCCAGCTGGCCCAGGCCGCCGGGCCCTTGCTGGCCGCCTGCGGGCACTGGTCGCCGAACTTGCGGCACTCGCGCACGGCCCAGCTCTTCGGCGGATCGGCGGCGACGAAGCGGCTGCCGCCGCCGGTGGGCGCGCCATAGGGGATGCCGCGGAACACGGCCATGCCGCCGTCGACGAAGCCGCGCACCCGGCCGTACTGGGTCGCCGCCTCTGGCGCATCGTCCGCGGCGTAGGCGTGGGAGGCCAACACCAGCCCGGTCGCCGCCGCTCCGCCCAGCAGCATCCTGCGGTCCAGCCGGAAGCTGTCGACCGCACGCCCACCCTCACGCATCACCCACTCCCGAACGAACCCGCGTTACGCGGGTCAGCTTTGCAGGATTTTTCGCACCTCGGCCATGGGGTCGTTCTCGACCCGGCTGGTCAGATCGAACAGCATCACCGCGCGGCGGTCGGCGTCATAGGCCGGCCAGTCCGGCAGGGCGGCGGTGTTCGGGTCGCCGGTGCGCGCGAAGGCCAGCCAGGCTTCGGACATCTGCTCGGCCAGCACCTGCGGGTCGTCACCGCGGCCGACGAAGTTGCGCGCCGCCTCGACGTTGTCGAACACCAGCGGGATCTCCAGGGCGTGCGGACAGCGCAGCGAGCCGCGCGCCACCGGCGTCTCCCACGTCAGGGTGTACATGTAGACCGGCGCGGCCTTCTGCGCCGCCTTGCGCTCGGCGAGGTTCACCGAGCCGATCCACATGCCCGTGGCGGTCTGGATCGCCGCCGCCAGGTGCGAGGGCGAATAGTCCGGGAACTGCGCGCGCAGGGCGGCGGTGAGCGCCTCGGCCTTGTCGCCGGCATGGCGCCGCGCGTGCTTGGCCACGTCCTCCTCGGTGTATTCGCCGAAGCGCGGGTCGGCGCGCAGGAACAGGGTGGCTTCGTCCTTGTTGACCCCGATCAGCACCGGCACGTCGGCCGACTGCGGCGGGGCGTCCGGGGTGAACGGATGGCGCGGCAGGGCGGTCCCGTCGACACAGGGGTTGAACAGGCCAAGGCCGGCGCCTCCCGGAACCTTGCTCGCGGCGTCCTGGATCTCGGCTGCGCTCAGGGTCTCCAGCTTCGAGAGGTCGCCCGGCGTCACGCCCAGGATGTCCAGCAGCGCCCGGGCGTTCTTCGTCGCCTGGTCGGCCGGCGTGGCGGTGAGGCCCGGCCCGCTCTGGATGATCGCCTTGTGGAACAGCCCCCTGGCCGCCGGCATGGCCTGCAGGATCGACACCTTCCAGCCGCCGCCGCTCTCGCCGAAGATGGTGACGTTGCCGGGATCGCCGCCGAAGCGGGCGATGTTGTCGCGCACCCATTCCAGCACCATGACGATGTCGAGCATCCCGGCCTCGCCGGAGGACGGATGCCCGCCAAGTTCGCCCAGGTGCAGGTAGCCGAACACGTTCAGGCGATGGTTGACGGTCACCGTGACCACGTCGCCGCGCCGGGCCAGCGCCGCGCCGTCGTACATCGCCGCGCCGCCCGAGCCGTTGGCGAAGCCGCCGCCGTGCAGCCAGACCATCACCGGCCGGGCGCCGGAGAGAGCCGGGGTCCAGACGTTGAGGAACAGGCAGTCCTCGTCGGTGGCCGGCTGGCCCGGCGCGGGCGGATCGCCGGCGCTGCGACCGCCGGTGGTCTCGCCCACCGGCACGCCCACCTGCACCGCCGGGGCGCCCAGGGCCACCGTGTCGGCGGGCTGGGTCCATGGCGTCGGTCGTTCGGGTGGCCGGAAGCGCCGCGCCCCGGTCGGCGGGGCGGCGTAGCGCACGCCCTTGAAGATCGACAGGCCACCCTCCTGGTAGCCGCGGATCGGGCCGTTGGAGGTGGTGACAACGTCGGTGCGCGCCAGGGGCGCGTCCAGCACGTCGGACATGCTCGTCTCCCATCATCGCCCGCGCCCTCTTGGGGCCCTCCTTGGGGGAGCGTCAGGCCGGAAAAGTCTCGATTGAAATCGTCGGACATTCCGCCACCGAAGGCGGCGGCCGGCAAGCGCCGATTGGCTCAGACGCCGCCGCGCAGGTGAGGACCGGCTGGACCGACCTGGCCGCCGTCGAGGGCCACCGTGGTCCCCGCAGGGCCGGCGGCCTTGCGCATGGCGTCGATCTGGGCACGCTGCACGCGGAAATCGGTGAGCGCGGCGCCGTGCAGCGCCACGCCCTGGCGGGCCGCGGCGCCGATCGGATTGACCCGCACCCCGCCTCGCCAGACCTCGTAGTGCAGGTGTGGGCCGGTCGCCAGGCCGGTCTCGCCCACATAGGCCACCACCTGGCCCTGGCTGACGTGCATGCCGGGATAGAGGCCGGCGGCATAGGCCGACAGGTGGCCATAGCCGGTCTCCCAGCCGTCGGCGTGGCGGATCTTCAGCCAGTTGCCGTAGCCGCCCCAGACCCGGCGCTCGACGACGATCCCGTCGCCGGCGGCCAGCACCGGGGTGCCGGTCTCGGCGCCGAAGTCGATGCCCTGGTGCATCCGCGTATAGCCCAGCACCGGGTGCTCGCGCATGCCGAAGGTCGAGGTGATGTGCGCCCCGTCGACGGGGGTCTTCAGCAGGAAGCCCTTGATGGCCACGCCGCGCTCGTCGAAGAACTCGGTCTGGCCGTCGTGGCTGAAGGCGTAGAACCGCAAGGTGCGCCCGCGCGAGGCCATCTCGGCATAGCGCAGGTCGCCGGTCTCCACCGTCGCGCCGCTGGTCGACACCTTGCGGTCGAACACCAGGGTGAATCGGTCGCCGCCGTGGATGTCGCGCACGAAGTCCAGCCGGTTGGAGAACAGCTTCACCAGCTTGGCGATCAGGGTCAGGTCGGCGCCCACCTTCTCGGCGCTCTCGTACAGCGAGCCGCGCATCACGCCGCTGGCCACCGTGGTGACGCTGGTGGCGGGGGTGGCCGAGGGCTGCAGCCGCAGCACGCCGTCGAAGCCGCGGGCCGCGATCACGCTCTCGCCGCCCAGCGTGTGGGCCGAGACGCCGATCAGCCGCGGGCGTCCGAACAGGAACTTCGGCCGGGCGATCGAGGCGATGGTCTCGTCGGGGGCCAGGCTGGCGGCGTCGCGACCCTGCAGCAGGGCGCTGGCCGCCTGGGCGGCCTCGGCCGGGGCGGCGCCGGCGCGTTCGAGGCCGTGCTCCAGATCCTCGCCGGCCTTGAGTTCGATCGGGATGTCCCGCGGCGCGCGATAGCCGTCGGGCACGGCTCCCAGGCCGGTCGCCCCGAGGCTGGTCGTCCCGGGGCCGGTCATGGCGCGCGCCGCCGCCTCGTCGTCGGCCCGGGCGGGGCCGGAGGTCAGCCGCCAGCCGACGCCGAGCGCCAGGCATGCGGCGCCAGCGACGAGGGCGCGATGGCGCCACCGCCGGCTGGGCCGGTCAGGCTGGAAAGCTTCGGGGACGGTGACGGACGAGATGGGACGCGGCTCCGGATGGCCCGCCATCCTCGCGGCTTAACGTTAACGCCGGGTGGAGCGCGGGTCGGCGGCGCCTGCGACTCACAGCAGCGGCTGGATCGCCTCAACCGGCCGGCCCAGGGCGACGCCCTTGGCGCTGGCCACGATCGGCCGCTCCACAAGGACCGGATGCTGCGTCATGGCGTCGAGAATCTCGTCGTCGGACGCGTCCGGCCGGGTCAGGCCCAGCTCTTCGGCGGGCGTGCCCCGAACGCGCAGGATGTCGCGCGGACGCTTGCCCATCCGCGCCAGCAGCCCTTCCAGCTGCGGCCGGGTCCAGCCGGTCTTCAGGTACTCCACCACCTTCGGCTCGGCGCCCGCGTCGCGGATCATCTGCAGCGCCTTGCGCGAGGTGCTGCAGTTGGGATTGTGGAAAATGGTGATCTCGCGATTTCCACCCGTTTCGTCGGATTTCGCCATGCTCTCTAACTCCTTTAGCCAGCGGGCCTTATCGCTTCCGTCCGTTTCAGGAAGCTGCACCGAGTTACGTTCTGCCGTGACCTATTCGCGACCTGATTTCTAGCTAGGTCACAGCGCATCTGATAGCTTCATGCCATGCCAGCTAGAAATCTCACCGCGCGCTTTTGTGAGGCCGCAAAGCCCGTCGATGGCAAGCAGGTTTCTTACCCCGACACGCAGGCGCCGGGGCTTGAACTGCGGGTCTCGCCTGGTGGCCGCAAGACCTGGACCTTTCGCTACCGCACCCGCGATGACCAGCGCCAAGCCCGGATCACGCTCGGCGTCTTTTCCGACGAGTTTGATCTTGAGCGGGCGCGAAGGGAGGCCCGAAAGGCTAGGGTCACAGTCGATGACGGAGGGGACCCCGCAGAGACGCGGCGCCAGGAGAAGCACCGCGCGAGAACGCAGCCCATTCGGACGTTCGACGATCTGGCGCAGGCCTATTTTCGAGCGTGCGAACGTGGGGAATATCGCCCGCGCAAACGGAAGAAGCGGCAATCAAGCCTCGACCATGAGCGCGCCGTCTATGACCGCTACCTGAAAGACAGCGTTGGCCGCTGGCGGCTTGAGAAGGTCACAAAGGCGACGTTTCGGAACTTCATTCGCGGCTTGATCGATGCTGGCGCTACCACGCGCGCCAACCGCGCCCATGCAATCGCGCGGCAGATGCTCAATTTCGCCGTCGACCACGAGGAGCGCCTCCCGGCGAACCCGATCGCCAAGCTGGCGATGCTGGTCCCAGAGGCAGCGCGCAAGCGTGTCTACAACGATCAGGAATTGGCGCGGCTTTGGCAGGGGATCACATCGCCGGAAGGCCTGAGGCTGCCTGCTGAGCGCAGGCGTAACCGTGGCGACAAGGTCTACGTTGGCCCGGCGATGAAAATCGCGCTGAAGCTGACGCTCATGCTCATGGTGCGACGGAGCGAGGTTGCCGGCATGGCTCTCGCCGAGCTGAACGACGACAGGTCGGTTTGGCTGATCCCTGGGGAGCGAACCAAAAGCGGCAGGCCGCACGCTGTCCCGATCTCGCCCACCGCTCGGGCGATGATCAAGGAGGCGCTGGAGCTTCACGAGGGCCGGAAGACGCGATTCGTGTTCCCGCACCCGCGGGCCGATCGGTCAATGAGCCCCAACGCGATGAACCATGCCCTGAAAGGCGTACTCTACGCGCAGGGCATCGACGACGCGACCTTGCATGACTTCCGTCGCACGGCGTCGACGCTGATGACCAGCGAACGACTCAGGATCTCGCCCTTTATCCGGTCTCTCCTGCTGGAACATGCCGACACGGGTGGAGGCGCACGCGTGTCCTCCAGCGTTTACGATGCTAACGACTATCTGCCGGAGAAGAGGGCGGCACTCCTCCAATGGGAGGGCTTGTTGCTTGAAATCGTTGGTGTTCGTGAGCGTCCCTCGAATGTGCACGCGCTGTCGCGGGCATAAAAAGAAAGTCTGGCTCAGGCGGTTTCACCCGCTTTGACGTCGTAAACCTCTGGTTCTAACTGAGAGGGCTGCAGGGCGAGACCGACATGGTCATGCCCATTTCATGGGGCTATCCCGGTGCAGCTGAATCCATCCGACGACCGCTATCTTTCGACCAGCGCCATCGTGGCTAAGACGAGCCTTTCCAGGATCACAATCTGGCGGCTCGTGAAGGCCGGCGACTTCCCCCCGCCCATCAAGCTGAGCAGTGGTCGAGTTGCCTATTCGGAAGCAGAAGTGAACGCTTGGCTTTCCGGCAAACGCTCCCCCGTGGCCGCGTGATCCGATGGAACATCGCAAGGGGACGCCGTCCCTAGACGGCGAAAGGGCCGCGCCAGGCACGGCGCGACCCTCTCAAGACACAGTCCAATCGGGCGGATCGAACAAGTCCACGAATAGGACAAAAGCGCGGTCGAGGCAACGATATCCCGACGCACCCGGCTTCAAAGACGAGGGCACGGGCCGAGCCGCAGCGTTGGCCTATGCTCCCCAGGTCGGGCGGCGTCGTGCGCAAGTGCTGGCCGGGCTCGAAGCCGGCCCTGCGACCGCCGAGGAAATCGGCGAGCGGATCGGACTGCACTGGTACCTCACGCGGCCTCGCCTCAGCGAGCTGCTCGCCCTCGGGCTGGTCGCCAAGACCGGCGCCCACGGCCGCGGCGCGCTCGGCGGCTCCGTCAACGTCTGGCGTCTGACGACGGACGCGGAGCGCGAGGCGTTCCAGGCCGCCAAGGATGCGGGGGGCGGCGAATGATGACGCCGGCCCTGATCATCCCGCCCCGCGAGCGGATCACCTACGCGATGCAGGGGGCGCCCCTGCACCTTCGCCCGATCTGGGCGGCGGTGCGCGACCACGGCGTTGACCACATCCTGGTCATACAGGGGTGCGAGCCCTTCAGGCTTCCGAACCGCCGTCACCCGCTGGTGATGCTGATCGGCGACGACTTGCAGGCGTCTCGCGGCCCCGCTGGCTTTCCCCGCAAGGCACTTGGTCGAGCCGTGTCGGGCTGCGACGCGGCCCTGATCGTCGCCGGGAAGCCCGATCCGGAGGAGTACGCAGGTGCAGCCTCGTTTGCCGCCTTTGGCCGTCTCTCGGTCGCGATCGTAGAGACCCGGCCGCAGCACGCCAACGAATGGGCGACGTTCCTCCGCACCGCCAACCCGCACATTGCGGTGCGCCGATGAACGCCCCGTTCGTCCCTGGCGAGACGGCACATACGGTGCGCCTGATCCCCGTGCGCAGCCGGTTCGTCCGCGTCGCCACGGTCAAGGCCTACGGGACGCCGATTGTGAAGGTCTCAGCCTGTGCGAGGGACCCGCAGGGCAACCTGAGGCAATTGCGGGTGGGCCTGAATATCCCCCTGGAGGCGATCGACGACGTCGTGGACGCCTTGCGGGCCGCTCAGCGCCAGCACATCGCCAAAATCAACGGACGCGCCGTCTGTGCGCGCTGGGGCCTGAGCGGCTCCGATCTGGAGGCGTCGCCCGTAGGGGCCGACGAGGAATTTTGACCGCAACCGAGACGTACACCGGCCGGCGCCGCGCTACGGACCTGAGCCCACTCACCGCCGCCACTATCGCGGCTTTCGAACAGAAGGTGCAGGAGGCCAAGGCCGCGGGCGTGACGCCTGCGGAGATCGCTGCGCACTTCGACAAGCACGGTGTCGATCAGGCGACGCGCCAGGCGGCCCGCGAGGGTCGGAGCGTGCCAAGCGAGGTCCACTCGCTGTTCGAGACGCTCGCCCTTGAGGGCCTTCCCGTGAGGGCGCCGCAACCGAACCTCGCCGCGGTCCGCCAGCATCTGGATTGGCTGACGGAGCCAGCTCGCGGGGCCTACGACGACGCCCTTGTTGAGATCGCCCACGACGGCGCGGGCCGCGGTCCGACCGCCGCGAGACTGTTCGGGCTGGACGAGTTGGACGAGGCAGCGGCGTTCGCCGTGGCCCGCAACGCTAGCGGCTGCAACGTCTATGTGGGGGCGGCGCTCAGGTCGCCAGACGCCCCGCGGGGATCTAGAGCGACAGGCGAGTACTTCTATGCGGCGACTGCCGTTCCGATCGACATAGACCGCGACGCGGAGGCCACGACGGCGGCGTTTGAAGCTGTCTGCGAGGCGTCCGCCACGGTGACGACGGGGACAACGCCGGAGCCGCGCAAACAGCATTGGGTGCGCCTGACGGAGCCGTGCGACGACGCCGGGGATTTCGCGCACGCGTTCGAGGCTTTGGTTCGGCATACAGGGGCCGACCACAAGGTTCACGACGCCGCCCGCATCATGCGGCTTGCCGGTACGGTCAATTGGCCCGATCAGCGCAAGCGAGACGCCGGCTACGTGCCTGAGCTGACGCGGCTCGACCTTTTCCCCAACGCCAAGCCAGCCGCGGTTTCCTATCTCCAGCAGCTCGCGCCCGTGGAGCCCCGATCCGTGCCCGGCGCGTTCTCGGATCGCACGAGGTCCAAGAGCGGGATCGTGCGCGCTGATCTGCTGGGGATGCCTGGCGCTGGCCCCGTCATCAACGGCCGCGAAGAACACTTCATCAGCGTCGTCCTTCGCCAGCTGCGCCAGTATCAGGACATGGTCGGCGGCGACCCGGAGTTTGATGACCTCTGGGCGGCTTGCTGGGAAGAGTTCTCAAACCCTGCCAACGTCGACAACAGCGACGGCCGTTGGACGACCGGGGCGGGCCTCGACGGGCTGCGCTACCGGGTGCGAAACACGTTGCGCCGGCTGCGCGCCGGCTACCTCGCTCGCCACGGTCTCTATTCGATCCTTACGGGGGTCGGCGAGGCGGAAGCCTTGGCCGTCCGCGCCGAACGGGAAGCCAAATTCCGCGGCCCGGCCGAGCCGAAGCCGGAGAAGTGCGAGCCGCTGCCGGCTGACCCTGCCGACGCATCATCAGATGACGCCGAGGCGAGCGCCGAGGAGACTGGGGACGACGACAAGGGCGACGACGCCAGCGGCACCGACGATCACGCCACAGCTGGCCCCTCGATGGACGCGCCAACGTTTTTCGACCCCTGGCAGACCTTCGCGGTCCCCACGTTCCCGTTGGACACGTTGCCGCCTGTGGTGAGGGACTTCGTCAGCTACCAGGCCACGGCGATCGGCGTCGATCCCGGCGCGCTCGCTATGGCCGCCCTGGCGACCATTTCCGGCGCCCTGGATCACCAGTTCGCGGTCAAGATGCAGGTGCACGCCGAATGGTGGACGCATCCGCGCTTGTGGGTGCTTCTCGTTGGCGCGCCGTCCACGAAGAAGACGCCCGCCATGTCGGCGTGCCTTCGGCCGCTGGCCGCCGCTGAGCGCCGCGTGGAAGAGGCCCACCGGAAGGAACAGGCGAGGCTCAACGACTTGAAGGCGGCCGGCGAGAAGCCGGACCCCCTCCCCCCGCGCATCCGCTACAAGGCGAACGACGTCACCAGCGAAAAGCTGGGTGAGATCCTCTCCCAACAGGACCGCGGGTTGCTGGTCGTGCAGGACGAGCTCGCCTCCTGGCTGGGCGCCATGGACAAGTACAGCGGCGGCAAGGGTGCGTCCGCAGACCGCGGCTTCTGGCTGACCGCCTACAACGGCGGCCCCTACCACATCGACCGCATTGGCCGCGGGTCGATCTACGTCGCCAACGCGAGCGTTTCCATGCTGGGCGGCACGCAGCCGAAGCGGCTGGAGGAGTTGGGCAAGCTGACGTCTGACGGCCTGCTGCAACGCTTCCTGCCGGTGATGATGCGCAACGCGCGCCTCCCCCAAGACTTGCCCCCGGGCGATGTCGTGGAGCGCTACGACACGTTGATTTCCTATCTCCTGGGAATGCGCGGCGCCGCGCTCCTGATGACCCCCGAGGCGATGATCGCCGCGAAGGGGCTGCAGCAGTACCTGTTCGATCTGGAGAACGCGGACGGGCTCGGCGACAACTTCACCTCGTTCGTTGGCAAGCTGGCCGGCGTGCACGGCTCCCTGACGCTGATCCTGCACCTTGTGTCCGACCCCCAGCGCGCGCCCTACGAGCCCGTCACAGAGGCGGCAGCGGCCGGCGCAGCCAGGATCATCAAAGAGTTCGTTCTACCCCACGCCCTCGCGCTCTACAGGGCCGCAGGGGATCGGGGCGATTGGGAGGACTTGCGGGCCGTCGCCTCTTTCGTGCTGACCGCCGACAAGGACCGTCTTGTCCCCTCAGACTTCACCACGAACGTGCGATCCATGCGCGGCTGCAGCGTGCAGGAAGTCGCACAGAGGGTCTCGCCTCTCGTGGCCGGCGGCTGGCTCGCCGAGGCGACCAACACGGTTCCTGTGCGCGCCTGGTGCGTCGTGCCTGGCCTGAGAGACGCCTTGCAGGCGCGCCGAGCCGCAGAGAGCGAGCGCAAGGCCGCCGCCCTGAGGGCGCTCCGGTCCGTTCAAGAAGGGGGCGCAGCGTGAAAGGGCGTTTCCGTCAGGATTGTCAGGATTTGGCCGATTTCCTGACAATCCTGATTGCGCGCGCAGAGCATAAAAGGTTTCCCCCCTCTCTCTGCGTTTTCGGGCCTCCGAACGCCTAGAGGCGTTTTTCGTCAGGATTGTCAGGCTCGCCGCTCTCGCGCCGAAGTGCCCAAGAACGCGCAGCCAGGCGTCTCAGGAATTTTGCGAGACCAGTACGCGCGTGCGCGCGTGAGGCTCCTGCGGCGCGTGAGGGTGAGAGCGCCGCCCCAGAGACCGCTGCGATGATCGGCGAGGAATAAATAAACGTCGGAAATTCTCGACGCCCGAGCCCAAGCTTCCCGTCGGCAAAGTGCCCGAAAGTGCCGAAACGGTTGCGTGCCCAGATCAGCACTTTGCTGTCGTCTAGTGAGAGCCTGCCGGCGTCGCGCTGGAGTTTTCGGAGCCCATAAAAAGGAGCGTTCACCTTCACCGTCGAATTTTGTCAGCCCACACGCGCGAGATGCCGGCGGAATTTCGGAACGCATCGCGCGCGTGCGTGCGTCGTTCCGGAACAGAGTAGTGCAAAGGTAGGCGGGCAGAGCAGCGGAGCACCGACTGGGGTGGGAGCAATACGCGCGCGCGAGCCGGCAACCGCAAGCAGCTAATTATGACCTAAGGCGTTCTTGCTTTCAGGCGGGGCGTCCCAGCAAACTCGGGGTCCCAAGCACCTTCCTACGGGCCAGGCGCCCCGTATGGGCAACGACCCCGCCATCCACCGTTCGCGAGACAAGGATCAGCACCGCTGCTAGCGTTCTGCTCGTATGAGCTGGGAACACGACCGCTACCACACGACATGCCGGGCCTGCGGGGCAACCGGCGAGCTGGTCCTGTCGTCTGACGATTGGAATAGATTCCGGTCATCTTGGACCGGCTTCCGCACTGTGCGAGCCTCCCATTTCACCCCATTGGAATCGATCGGCGAGTGCGAGGCGTGCGGCGTGCAGGACGTTGAAGTGCAGCCTCGTTCTAGCACGACCTGAGGCCTAGTTGGCAGATCGCGGCCGGCCTTTGACGGCGTAACGCTTCGACCATACCCCCGTAGATGACGGGGGATTGGTCGTGACAAAACTTAAGCACATCCAACTCGGCGAACCGGCCTCTGCGCCGCACAACGTGCGTAGCGGAGTTTGATCGATGCCGCTTATCGATCGAGTCCTGTGGGAAATCTTCGCCCCTCATCTTGAGGCTATCCGCAAGGAACACGCCGCCGCTGCCGACCACAGCGCCGGTGCGGCGTCCGCGACTGAAGCCCCCCTTCCAGCCGCGGACGCCACCCCCTCTCACCCGACCATGACCACCGATCCGGCGGACCTGTCGCCGGATCGGACGCTGAACTGAGGCAACCACCCATGGGCTTCCTGTCCGACATCGCGAACGTCTTCGGCTCAATTGCAAAGGGCAACGCCGCGAAGGACGCGGCCCAGCAGCAGGTCAACGGCTACAATCAGGGAATAGACACCCTGAACAACGAGTCCGACCGGATCAATGGGCTGCTGAGCCCGTACATCACCAGCGGCACGAACGCGACGAACGCCGAAGGCGCCCTCTTAGGGCTCGGCGGCAACAACGCGCAAACGGCGGCGATCAACAACCTTCAGGCCTCGCCGCTCTTCCAGTCACTGATGCGCAACGGCCAAGAGGCGATCCTCCAGAATGGCAGTGCGACCGGCGGCTTGCGCGGCGGCAACATTCAGTCGTCGCTCGCCAACTTCGGCTCCGACACGCTCGCCAAAGTGATCCAGCAGCAGCTCGCCAATCTCGGGGGGCTGTCTGGACAGGGTCTCAGCGCCGTCGGATCCAGCGGCCAGTTCGGAGCCAACGCCGCGGGTTCCATTGCTGCGCTGGACCAGGCGGCGGGCCGCGCCCGCGCGGCCGGCATCCTCGACAAGGCGCAAGCTGATCAAGGCCTTTACGCCTCGGGTGGCGACATCCTGAGCCAGATCCTTAGCGCCATCCCCGGCGGCAATGGCAGCTTTGGCAACAAGTTCGGCAGCACGCTGAGCAACCTCGCGTCGAGCTTCATCTGATGGGCTTTGAACTCCTCCCCCCGCTGGACCCTTCCGCGTTCGCCGGCCTGATGGCCCAGGACCCCGGCGCCTACATCGACGCCCAGGCCCAGGCGAGGCAGCAACAACAGCAGGCGATCACGACCCAGGCGCAGGCTGACGAAGATCGAACCAAACAGCAGCAGGCCGCGCAGGCCAGCGCCGCGGCGATCCACGCCGTTCTGACCAACCCGACGCCCCAAAACGTCGCGGCGGCGATCACCCTGAACCCGGCCATCGCAACGCAGCTGAAGCAGGCGCACGATGTCCTTGACGCCGAGCAGCAGAAGCTTGCGCTCAATGACTACGCGGCCGTTCACGGCAACCTTGCCGCGGGTCGCATCGACGCCGCCAAAGCGGTCCTGCAGCGTCGCATCGACGCCGACAAGGCGCGTGGTACCGACACAACCGACGAGGAGGAGATGCTTGCGGGGCTCGGCGAGCCCGGCGGAGTTCAGGCCGCCCAAGGCATGCTAGGCGTCAAGCTGGCTTCAGTGATCGGAACGGACGCTTACGGAAAGCTTCTGGAGCCAGAGCAGAAGGCCGCCACGCAGGCGGAGACCGGGCGACACAACCTCGAAACTGAGGCGGCCGAGCGCGACAAGATCGCAGCCAGCGCCGCGAAAGAGGGCACGCTTCCAGCCGGCGGCGTCGGTGCCGCCCAGGGCGCGCCAGCGTCTCCTGCACCCACTGGCGGGACGTATGATCAGGTCGCGCAGATCGCGCAGCAGGCCGGCGCTTCGCCTGACGAGCAGGACTACCTGCGTCGCCTCGCCTACACGGAAAGCCGCGGACAGCCGAATGCGCGCAACGGCTCTTCGACGGGCATCTTCCAGTTTCACCCGTCCACGTTCGCGGCGGCTGGCGGTGGCAACATCAACGACGTGGGCGACCAGACGAAGGCGGCGCTGAACCTAGCGCGCGCCGATGCTGCGGGCCTACAGCGCGTGGGCATCGCGCCGACTGGGGCCAACCTCTACCTGATGCACCAACAGGGCCAGGGCGGCGGCATGGCGCTACTCTCGGCCGATCCCAACGCGAACGCCGTGGACGCCCTGACGCCGGTCTATCGTCACAAGGACACCGCTCTGGCGGCGATCGCCGGCAACATCGGCATGCCCTACAAAACGCCCGCGCAGCGTCAGGCGGCGCAGGCCAAGGCCGCGCAGATGACGGCCGGCGACTTCGTAAACTTCTGGCAGAACCGTTGGAACGGCGCCCCAGCGGCGCAGGGGCAGACGCAAGGCGCGACGCAGCCCCAGGGCCAGCCCTATTCGCGGATCGCCTTTCAGAACTCGCCGGGTGACGGCGACCTTGGGAGCAACCCGCCGGACCCCGACTCCGTGACCATGCAGGCCGGACTGTACCTCCAGAACGGCAAACTCCCGCAGCTCGCCGGAAAGTACGGCACGGCGTGGAAGACGGCTATCCTGACCGAGGCGACGAAGCAGGCGAAGGCGCTTGGACTGAGCCCGGCCGACATCATCGCGGGCACGGCCAGCATCAAGGCGTCCGGCGCAGCGCTCC
This sequence comes from Caulobacter sp. KR2-114, assembly GCF_049446115.1. NCBI lineage: Bacteria > Pseudomonadati > Pseudomonadota > Alphaproteobacteria > Caulobacterales > Caulobacteraceae > Caulobacter > Caulobacter sp. KR2-114. Next base: position 306,619 of record NZ_JBMSEC010000003.1, on the reverse strand, counting down.
AGCAGGCGGAAAAGACCCTTGACGCCGTGAAGGGCAGCGAAGGCGCGGTGAATGCCAACGCGGACCTCGCGCTGAGGCTGATGCCGCAGGGCGCAGGTACGACTGGCGTCCCGATCTTCAACCGCTGGCAGCAGCACGTCCGCGATCAGGTGTTCGGGGACCCGAACGTCTCTCGCTTTAACCTGGCGCTCAAGACCGTCGCCGACGAGTACGCCAAGGTGATGTCCACGACCACGGGCGCCGGCGGCGCGCCCACGTCAGACAGCGCCCGGAACGAGGCCTACAGCCGCCTCGCCAATTCCGCGACGCCCGAGCAGCTTCAGGCCAACATCGCCACCATGAAGCAGGAGATGGCGAACCGCATCAACAGCCTGACGGCGGTGCGCGATGGCATCCAGACGCGCCTGCGGGGCGGCTACGGCGCCGGCGGCGCTGCGGGAGCGCCGGGAGCTGGTCCGGGTCAAGGTTCGCCTCCTGCCCCCGCTCCTGGCGGCCAACGCAGCTTGCCCGGTTGGAACAGCGGTGTCGGCGCCAACGGCCATGACCCCATTTTCACGCCCGAGCAGGCTGCCGCCGCCTCCAAGTTCCCGAGCAACCGCGGCAAGTGGTTCTATGGGACGGACGGCGTTCGGCGGCAGTTCCACTAGGGCCGGGCGATGAGCGATCCGTACAGCGCCTTCTCGACCGCAGCGCCAGCAGCCGATCCATACGGCGCCTATTCGACGCCGCAGACGCCCACTAACGCCCCCGTCACGGCGACAGGCCTGGCAAAGGCGGCCGGCTCAGGCGCGGCGCACACCGTGCTTCAGGGGGCGGGCGGCGGCGCTGGCGATCTGCGCGACAAGGCGCGCAGTGCAGTCGACGCCACGCTCGGCTTTCTGGTGAACCAGGGCGTCATCTCTCAGGACCAGGCGCATCAAGCGCATCAGTTCGCCGCCGGCACCTACCGGATGGTCTCGCCATTCGAGCAGGTCAACCGCGTCACGGACAATATCGCCGGCCTTATCGATGCCGCCACCGCGACCAACCCTCACGATGCGGCCCCAGCCGGGCAAACCGTGCGCAGCACCGCCACGCCCGATGCCATCGCGAGCGGATCATACAGCCGGACCCTCAACACAGAGGATCTCCAGGCCGCCACGCACACGGGCTATCAACCGCGGAACATGCCGGAGCGCTATGCGGCAGCGGTCGGCGGCGCACTGCCCCTGGCCCCGTTGGCTGGCGAGACGATCCCTGCAAAAATCGTCGGCACACTCGCGCCATCGGTCACCGGGCAGACGGCATCCGAAGCGGCGCGAGCGGCCGGCGCTACGCCGGAAGAGCAGGAGCTAGCTGGCCAGGTCGGCGCTCTGGTCGGCGGCGTTGCGGTTCCAGGCGCTGCGGACGCGGCTGGAGCCAGGTCGACGCCCAAGCCCGAAGGCCCGGTGAAGGCGGCCGAAGTGAAGGGGGTGCGCCAGTTTCGCGCCGCTGCCACCGATCCGCAGGCCGTCGAGGACACTCTGAACGCGGGTGGACAGGAGCTCGTGCCGGGATCGCAACCGACGACCTTCCAGGTGACAGGTGACACCGGCGTTGGTTCGCTAGAGCGCGCGGACCGCACCAGCAACCCCGGCGTCTACCAGCAGCTTGCAGCCGATCAGAACGCCGCGCGTGTCCAGGCCATGCCCAACCCGCAAGGTGACCCTGCCGACGTCGGCGCGGCAATCAGGGCGAAGCAGGACGCCATCGACGCCGAGACAGAAGCGCAGGTCAACGCCGCTGCGGCAAAGGCCTCGCAGGCGACGGACGCACTTGGCGGCACATCCACGCCCGAGGACGTAGGCGCGAGCATTCGTCAGGCCATCAGTGACGCGGAGAAGGCTGGCCGGGCTCGCACCTCGGCGATGTACACCGAGCTTGGGCTTGATGACCCGGGCGTCACGGCCAATGTGGGCGCGACGCGCGGCGCGGCGAGCGACATTCTGGCGAGCCAGCGTCCCACGGCCAAGCCAATGGGACCGGAAGAGGCGGCCATCTTCTCAGCGGCTGGCTCAATGAAGCCGGTTGCGCCCATGGTGGACCTGTTGGAACTGCGTAGCCGTGTGGGGGCGGAACTGCGGGGCCAACGTGCCCCGGGCGGCGACCCGTCCGCCGTACGCCGGCTGACGCGGCTGCAGCAGGCCATAGACACGAACCTTGATAGTTCGATTGCCGACACGGTAGAAAATCATCAGGCGGCTGTTTCCGCCGGCCAGATGGCCCCTGAGCAGGCCATCCTCGCGAGGATGCAGGCTGACGTTGCCGCCTTCAGAGTCCGACAAGCCGAAGCCCGGAATGCTATTGGCAGTGGCGATCCAGGAATTGCCGGAAGCGGATCGGCCGGCGTTCCTAGCTCTGATAGAGCAACAGTATCGACGGGAGGGGCGCCTGGATCTACTGCGGGAGGTGCGGGAGTACCGCAAGCTGGTGGGGTCCAACCCACCGTCTCCCCCGACGCGATCCCAGGACTGAGGGCGGCCAACGCCGAGTACAAGGCGCAGCGCCGGACGTTCGGCGCCGATCCCGTCGACGACATCCTCGCGCAGGACAAGAGCGGCGGCTACTCCGTCCTCAACGGCGAAGTGCCGGGAAAGATTTTCAAGCCCGGGCCTGATGGCTTTGAGCGCGTGCAGAACGCCATCGCTGCCGGCGGCGATCGCGCTCAGCAGCTCATTGAGGACTACGCCGCACAGAGCCTGCGCCGTGCCGCTGTGAAGGCTGACGGCTCGATTGACGCTGCGGCGCATGCCCGCTGGATGAAGGCAAATCAGGACGCCCTGCGCGCCCTGCCAGACGACGCGCGCGCGCGTCTAGCTGACGTTGGCGAGGCGCAAGGTGCTCTGGGGGAGGCCACCGCGAACCGCGACGCCGCAGTGAAGGCGGCCAACGCCGATAAGCTTGGCGTTCTGCTGCGCGCCGCCGACCCGCAGGACGTTCAGCGCATCGTTGGCGCCCTGTTCAACAAGGCCGACGCTGTCACCCAGATGAAGGCGCTTGTGGCGCGGCTGAAGGGCGACCCGGCCGCGATTGCCGGCTTGAAGCAGGCCGTTGCCGACCACATCACCACCAATTTCATCGGCAACACCGAGGCGGCGACGTCAGGCGACGCCCTGATCAAGGCCGATGCGTTCCAGACGTTCGTCCGCAAGAACAGCGGCGCCCTGCGCGTCGTGTTCGATCAAGACGAACTGGCGAACCTCCATGCTATCGCCGCGGACCTTCAGCGCTCAGCACGGTCGATCAACGCACTGAAGCTGCCGAACCAATCGAACACGGCGCAGGACATCGCTCCGCTGCTTAAAGCCCATGCTGGAAAGCTGGCCGCGCGCTCCGTCTTGGACATGTTTGGCTTCGCGCTCGGGTATGGCGCTGGCGCCCATGCGGGCCTGCCGCCGGAGTTCGGCGCAGCCGCCGGCGCTGCGCTATCGGAGGCGCTCCAAGCCATCCGCGACCGCGGGATGCAGAGCACCCAGGACGTCGTAAACCGCATGGTGCGTGATCCGGCGTTCGCCAAGACGATGCTGGCAAAAGTGCCGGCTTCCGACGCTTCGACGACGGCGTTTCAGACTGGCGTGATCATGCGGGCCAGGGCGATCCAGCGGGCGCTGGCGGCATCAGCCGCCGGCCAAGGACCCGCTACCGATGAACGAAAATCCCAATGACAGTCACGGCGATCGAGATCACCGCCACTATCATGGCGAGCGTCGCTATCGTGTTGGCGTTCTTGGCCTGTCGTGCCTGTTCAAGAGTCGCGTCTGCGGCCTCTCGAGCAGCCGCGGCCGCAGCCCATGCGGCATCCTTGGCTGAACGCGCAAGCTCTGTCTGCTCGGCCTGGGAAGCCTCATTGCGAGCTTGACGCGCGGCCTCTTTCCGGCCGAGCCACGCGCGTGCAGACGCCGCGTTGCCACCCTTGTAGTGCCCGCTATCGAGGGCGTGGCGAACGGCGAACTCACCCGCTTTGACGAAGTCGCTGAAGGGCGGAAACCGCTCTGTCGGATCATCCTCAACCACGGCGGATTAGCCCGGCTTGTGGCGCCCGTAGACGTGCGCACCGGTCGGCGAGGTGTAGTGGCCGCCCTTGTGCGACGATCCGCCAGAGCCGCCGGTGTAATGGCCGCCATGACTTTCGGTGTGGTGTCCGCCCCCGTAGTAAGGCCGGCCGCCGCCACCTCGCGCATCAGCCGCTCCGCCGATCATCACGATCGCCGCCACCGCCAGGAGCACCCTCATTGCATTTCCCCCAAGGTTTCACCCTATCCAATAGGGGTGACTCCAATGCACCCAAGAGTCGAGTCATCCACGCAATTTGAGGAGGCCGGATAGAGTGGGCTCAGCCCTGACTCTTCCGAAGTCGAACACCCGGCCCTTCGCCGTTCTCATCAATGAGGATGACCCCGGCCCCTGAGAGCGCTTTGCGGATTGCCGCCTCGGTCGCGGTATTGGCGCCGATCGGCCCTTTGATGCGTTCCAGGCGCTTGATAGTCGCCAGTGAAAGTTCAGCTCTCTCGGCTAAGTCCGTTTGCTCCAGCCGCGCCAGTGCGCGCGCCGCTCTGATCTGCTCACCGGTCAGCATTTTGATACCTCACGGCTAACTTTCTAGCCTCAGGGGATTTACAGTCGCCTCCAGGGCGACTAACTTAGACCTCAAGGCTAATTCATCAGTCGCGAGGGTGCAATGTCCGACAGAGAGCAAAGCCGCCGCGATGCCGCAAAGGCCGCAATGCTGACGGCTTGGAAGTTACGCCGCCTTGATAGCGCGCGCGACTTCGCTGACTGCCTTCGTGCCGCTTGGCGCTGGGTGAAGGCCGGGTGCCCAGGCTCTCGTCTGTCGCGCACACTGGCCCGCGGCGGCCGCGTCGCCCTGCACTCCACCGTCACAACCTCCACGGGCCGCGCTGCGATCTCCGCTCGCTACATCCGCAACGCTGATTGGCAGGCCGCCGGCCTGACCGGCCGGCTGAGCTGGTGAGCCTCGCTATGAGCCACATTCCCCCTGCCTCCCGCGTCGTCGCCATCCCTACGGCTGCGACCGACGCTTTCCTGCGCTGGCCACGCCTGTTCGTTGGCCGCAGCGCCAACCAGATCCTGCGCATCGGCGAAGCGGCCAAAGCGAACGCCACGCTTGCGCGCCGACGCCACCTTGAAGCGGCCCTTGAGCGTCTAGAAGACCTGCGCGAAAGCCTGATCGCCAAGCTGGACGCGATCGACGGCGAGCCCGACTTTGAGGACGAGGGGTTGCTTGAGGAGTGCGCCGACGCTGAGCCCACGCTTGGCTCGATTGGCCGCCTGGATCAACGCTTTTGGGCACTCGGCGACCGCACCGACCTAGAGGTGGAGTGCGACGACGAAGGGGCGCCCGAGTTCGAGCTCGTCCCGGGCTACGCGGACCCGATCGACCAGACGTCGCGGATGGTCTTCGACGCGCGCTGACCTGCGACTCAGGTCAACTCTAGCCGCCGATTTGCCCACCATTTTCTAGATACTCGGCCTTGGTCGGGAGCGCGTCATAGGCGGGAAGATACTCCCGAAGCCGATAGGTTGCTTCGTCGATATCGAATGCCATCGAGCCGTCAGACACGTTTGCGTAGGTCGCACCCGACGCGGGGTTCGTCTCGCGGTAACGGCCATGTGGGCGCTTGAGTTCGGTCATGGGCAACACAATAGCAACGCTAAAGGCCCGCGCCACCGATCTTGGAGCCTGCGCCCTCCCGTCCACAAGCGGGCGCTAACCGCCCACAGGGAGGCGCGTGTCGCAGGCTGTCCGCGCCGAAGGACTGGCTTCAGCATGTTGACCAGGCGGCCGACGCCTTCACGACAAGCTTGGGCGACATCCATGCAGCTTTCGCGTTCTCAGCGGGCGGGACTTGCGGCGGGAGACAGGGCGCGTGCCTGTATCGCTGCGACAGGCAAGACCCTCTTTGGCGAAATCGCTTGGACCCCGCGGGAGCGAGATATCATCAGAGAGCACTATCCGAACTACCGGCGGATTTACGAGCTCCTGCCGCACCGCACTCCCAAAGCTATCAGGGTCCGCGCCCACGAAATGGGGGTCGTGAGGCGGCGACACATCTGGACCAACCTGGAGGTTCTCAAACTCCGTAGCCTCTACGCGCGCAAGGCCTCGGACAAGGAGCTGAAGGCGGCTTTTCCCAACCTTCGCCTCCGTCAGATTCACGGCAAGGCCTGGCATATCCGCGCGCCCAGCCGCCTCGGGCGCCCCTTCAAGGTGCTCGGCGTGCCTGCTTTAGATTCGGTGCGCGCCAAGGCCCGTGAGCACGGCTTGACCCTGGTCGATCTCGATCTCCTGGCGAAGACGAAGCACTACTTCCGCCGGTGCTGTAGGCGCCCGAACTGGAAGTACATCAACCGTGCCGCTCAGCTGTTCGAAGGGACGCTCGTCGTGGAATGGGACCAGCGCTGAACTTGCGCTTCGCCGTCGCGGTGCTGAGCGCGCCCAAAGGCCGCATCGCCGAGGCGTGGGAGCCCTTCCCTTAGCCATGAACACCCAATTGGCCCGGTGGCGGAGGCTCGAAGGCCTTACCCGCGATCGCCTCACCGAGCCGCTGAATGAGGGCGCTGTGGATGCAACTTTGGTACTCGCTCTGCTCGTCTGTCCACCAGTGGCCTGGCGCGAGGTTAGCGCAGCGCTCGTATTGAAAGTCGCGCGCCTCCGCATACTCTACCAAGTATGTGACCTCGGCCTCGATCACGCCGGCGAATGAGGTTGCCGAGATCGCGCCGCGATGCGTCCATTGGCCTGTGTTGTCGATCATGTCCGGCATTTGAATGTCGTTGACGTATAGTTCAACATAGCTCATGGCGTTCAGCGTCGTTGCTCCCCCGTGAGTGTCCCACTCAACGGTCCTAAGGTAGTCACCGAATAGGACATCCTCATTTTGTAGTAAACCGGACAAGTCTCGCTGCTCGAAATCCTTTGACGAAGGATGATATACGCCGCGCCCATTGAGGACATCGTCTATTTCCTGACAGTCCCTCTTCACAGATTCAACACTGGGTGGCGTGGCGGAGGCCTTCTCCGTCCGGAGCCGCGCCGCTATGACCTCAAGCTGGCGCGCTCGCTTTTGAATCTCGATCGTGAGCGGTCCAGTCGCGGCCATGCGCGCATGGTGATCCTTCAGTCGCTCCTGATACCCGCTGTAGAGCGTACCAGCCCCCCCGAGCAGCACGCCAGAAAGCAGAAACAGGCCGAAAGAACTGTTCGCCAGTTCCCACCAGTTTGGCCGGCGCTTCGGCGTCGCGGGCTGCTTAGGTGCCCGCCTCACCTGCGGTCTCCACGTCATCGGATCCCCCCGTCCCTGACCGCCCGAGGGTGAGGGAAAGGGCAGGCGGCGCCAAGCTCCCGCTTCCTTCCGCCCCCCCCTCTTGTACGTCCCGCCCGGATCGCATCAACTCCTCTGCAACGGGGGGAAGGCATGCGTTCCGTCATACTCGCACTCGCCTTAGCGATCGCCGCGTCACCGGCAGAGGCCCGCGGCCACCGGGGCGACACCTACGTCAACAGCGACGGGGTGACGGTCCACCGGCCGGTCCAAGCTACGCAGCCGCCGCCGGGCGCGACCGCCCAATGTCGTGATGGCTCCTACAGTTTCAGCCTCCATCATCGCGGAACGTGCTCGTACCACGGCGGCGTCATGCGGTGGCTCTGACCTCGCCTTGAGCGCTGATCCGATCGACGCTGCCATCGGCGCCCGCCTGAGGGTGCAGCGCCTGCACCTAGGCCTTACGCTCCAGGATGTGGCTGCGGCGGCCGGCTGTTCCTACCAGCAGCTCCAGCGCTATGAGCAGGGCCAGAACAGGATCACCGTCAGCGCCCTCGCCGGCCTGGCCGGGGCGCTGGGCGTCTCCGTCACCACTCTCATTGGCGACGACGCGACGGCCGCCCAAGTTCACGCCGCGCTTATGCAGCCCGGTGCGCCGGAGATGCTCGCCGCCTTCTCAGCGCTCGAGCGCGCAGACGACCGGGCGCTGTTGCTGCGCCTGGTCGACGCCCTCTCGCGGGACGAGCCGCCGTGGCCGACGTAGAAGCGTGATGCACGCCAGCACCCGTGAAATTCGCGCGGGGCGCCCGGCATCAAGGCACACAAGGCCTGCACAACAGACCAGCCTGCAGCCGACTTGATCAGCTGCCGCCGGGCAGCCTTTCCATGCAACGCTGGCGCGCTTGTAAGAAACAGTCAACCTTTCGTGAATCACTCCTTAACCACCGGCAAGGATTATCCACAAGCTGTGGATAACGCTGGCGGGGCGTTCCAATGAATAAGCTGTATTTTGGGGACAACCTCGATGTGCTTCGAGAGTACGTCGCGGATCAGTCGGCTGACCTGATTTATCTCGACCCTCCTTTCAACTCCAAGGCTGACTATAACCTGTTGTTTCGCTCGCCCGAGGGCGCCGCGTCGGGTGCCCAGGCCCTCGCCTTTGAGGACACCTGGAAGTGGGGGGAGGCCGCCGACAGGGCATTTCGGGAGGTCGTGGAGGCCGGCGGCACCCCCGCACGACTTCTCGGATCGCTACGCACTTGGCTGCGCGAGAGCGATACCATGGCGTACTTGGCGATGATGACCGCGCGCCTGACGGAACTACATCGCGTCTTGAAGGATACGGGAAGCCTGTACCTCCACTGTGACCCGAGTGCGAGCCATTACCTGAAGCTCATGCTCGACGCGATCTTTGGTGCAACCGGCTTTAAGGGCGAATTGATCTGGAAGAGGACTAACGCTCGCGGGACGCGGGGAAAGTGGCCCGCGCTGCATGACGTGCTGTTGTTCTACACCAAGAGCAGCACTTTCACGTTCAATCCGCAGACCGGACCGGCGGACCCCAATAAGTTGCCCCACACGTTGATCACTGGCTTCGACGGGAAGAAGTACCAAACGTTCGAACTTACTGGCCCCGGCGTAACCAGGGATGGCGACAGTGGACTCCCGTGGCGCGGCTTTAATCCAGGCTCTTTCGGGCGCCACTGGGGCCAGTCGGAGCGGCAGCGTGAGGCTCTGGACATGGCGGGCCTCATACATTGGCCAGCGGACGGCGGCTTTCCCCGCCGACGCGCCGACGAACCCTTTGACCCAAGCAACCGCACCGTGACGATCGGCGATGTCTGGACAGACATCGATCGCCTGAATCAGACAGCAAAGGAACGGCTTGGGTACCCGACGCAAAAGCCGCTCGCGCTACTGGAACGCATTATCCGCGCATCATCGACGCCGGACAGCCTCGTCCTAGATCCGTTTTGCGGATGCGGGACGACGGTGCACGCGGCGCAGTCGCTTGGCCGCAACTGGTTGGGAATCGACGTCACACACTACGCGGTCACCCTCATTCAGACCCGTCTAGGCAAGGCCTTCCCGGACCTGATCATTGATATTGACGGCCGCCCCCAGGACTTTGAAAGCGCCCAGGCGCTCGCGGAACGCAACAAGTATCAATTCCAATGGTGGGCGTGCGACCTTATCGGCGCTCAGAGGTTCCGCGACCGAAAAAAGGGTGCCGACGGCGGCGTAGACGGTGAAATCCTCTTTCTCAATGGGCCCCGGGGTGTGGGGCGTATCATCATTTCAGTGAAGGGCGGGAGAACCGTGGGAGTCGATGCGGTCCGCGAATTGCGTGCCGTTGTCGACCAGCAGGGCGCGGACATGGGCGTCCTTATCTGTCTGGCCGATCCGACAGGCCCGATGCGGACGGCGGCGTTGTCAGCGGGCCAGGTAAAGACCGCGCACGGAGAGTTCCAGCGCCTACAAATCGCGCCTCTGCGTGATCTGTTCGAGGGGCGTCGCCCTCGATTGCCGGTTTCCGCGCCAGCAGACCTTTTGCGGCCACCGCCCAAGCGCAAGACTACTGGCGGCGACAAGCAATTGCGCTTCAAGTTCACCTTCGAGGGTCAAAGTTACGCGCCTCCGCCGGTAGAAGACGGAGTCGTTGTAGATCCCAAACTTGCGATCGGCTAGCATTCTCGGTGCGCTGCCCGCAGCCTCGCGACACCGCGCGACCTTGACCGTCCGCCGCGGAGTATGGTCCGTCAGCCTGACGATCCCCCGCACCAAGCCAGCCCTGGAGCGGACGCTACATCATGCCGGCACCGCCCCGGGCGTGGTGCACTTCGTGAACTTCTTAGTCTTCGGATCCTTGCACTTCGCCGGCTTGGCCGCCGCCGGCGGCGCCGAGGTCTTGCAGAGGTCCGCCTTCGCGAACTGGCCGTTCGCGCCGATGCACTTGCCGGCAGAGTTGAGCTTGTAGGGCGCGGTCGCGGCGGCCTGGCTGGTCCCGGCGGGGATCGCCAGCAGTCCGACGGCGGCGATCATCATCAAGGCTTGGCGCATTCTGGGCCTCCCATGGCTCGTTGACTGCGGCGAAGCTCGCACCGACCCGGCCAGACTACAAGCTGTAGACGTGCTCACCGCGCGGCTAACGCAGCGCCCGATTGAGCACGACCGCGATCCGGACGGCCGCCCGGCGCAACTGCAGGTCTGCGTCCTGGTGGGCCTGCGCCTGATAGGCATCGGACAGGGTGACGGAGCCCTTGTCGGCGCACGCCGGCCGGCTGGGCGCCGCTGGAGATCGACGAACGGGCGCCACGATCGCGCGGGCGCTGTGGCAATTAACGTCAACGCGCTCGCCCGATGTCCACTTGGCCGCCGCCGGTGACCTATCTGTGACCTTTCGCGCTTCGTCGCGTCCGGGGCGCTGACAAACAGCACGCAAAATCAACATCATGGGCGCATGGCGGGCCTGTTCCATTTTCATCTGTGGAACAGGGTGATCTCGCCGGCGGCAGGCATGGGCGGCTCCTTGATTGGCGAGGCGTTGCAGCCCGTTTGCGCTGTATACGTCAAGCCGGGGATTGCGATGGCCCGGACCGCAAAGCCGTCCTTCGCCGGACGAATGACGGGGCCGGCGGCGTTGATTATGTCCGGTTTGCTACAATTAGGCCGGGCTTAGGTAAGCATGATACGCCCTTGACGTGCAGGCCCCGAGACGGCCAGATCACGTCGTTCAATCAAGCTTCACCCTGACGTTGGCGCGCATCGTCGCCTGGCGAGCGCCTCCGTGCGCCGCCAGCGGACCTGCGGCCGCGCGCCGGGGCGGCGCCGGGAACGCGGCCGGTCAGACCGGCGCAACAAATGAACCTTGGGCTGGAGGACATCATGCGGTCGGGCAGGACTCTATGGCTGGCGGGCGTCGGGGCGGGGGCGCTGATCACGGCGCTGGCGTCCAGCGCGAACGCCGCGGACGTCAACATCACCAACACCTCGACGATCACCGGCGAACTTTCGGCGACCACCACCGGCGCCGACCGGATCACCATCATCAACGATGGCGCGGTCGACAACGCGGCCGGCCCCGCCATCGTCGCCATCGCCGATCAGGGCGCCGTGGCGGTGACCAACAATGGTGTCATCACCGCCAGCCAGGACGGCATCCTGGCCACCACCAATTCCAAGGACGGCGTCTCCATCACCCTGAACGCCGGCCTGACGGCCGGGACCGGCGAAGGCGCCGAGGCGACCGACAAGGGCTCTGGCGCCGCCACCGTGACCGTGGCGTCCGGAACCAGCAAGGCGCCGCTGATGATCGCCGCCGGGGCGGGCGCCGCCACGGCCGGCGTCGTGTCGGTGAGCTATTTCGGCGCGGCCACCACCACGCTCGGCGACCACGTGAGCATCAGCAACGGTGGTCCCGGTGTCGGCGGCAGCGCCGACGCGGCGGCGGTCGCGGTGCTGACCGCCGCCGACACCGCAGGCCCTTCGGCCAGCGTGGTGGCCGGCAAGTCCGACAGCTTCGTGCTGCAGGGCAACGCCAGCGCGGCGATCGCCGCGCACGTCGGCATTGGCGGCAGTGTCGGCCCCAACGGAACGGCCAGCGCCTCGGCGACCGTTGGCGACAATGTCTCGATCCACGTCTCCGGCTACACCGACGCCGGGGTCTACGTCACGACCACGGACACCACGGGCGCCGGCAAGTTCGCCGGCGCCGGCGCGGCCACGGCGATTGTCGGGACCGGGACGATCCTGGTTGACGAGGTCGGCGCCGTCGGCGGGCCGAGCAACAGCAAGACCAGCGTCGGCGTCGGGGCCTTCAGTTCGGGCGGCGCGGTGGTGGTCGACGACGCGGCGCAGGTGACCGTCACCGGCGGAGCAGAAACCTCCATCGGCCTGGACGCCTCCACCACCGGCGCGGGCTCGAGCAAGATCACGGCCCGCGCCTCGGTGACTTCGGGGACGGGCGACGGCATCGCCTCGACGACCGTGAACGGCGCCAACACGGTCAACGTGCTGGGCGGTGCGGTGCTGGCCAAGGGCGGCCACGGCGTCGACGCCCGCGCCACGGGAACCGGCGCGGTGACCGTCACCACGGCCGCCAAGAGCAGCGTCGGAACCACGACACCCGGCGGCTTCTCCGGCATCTTCGCCACCAGCGCCGGCGGCGCGGTGAGCATCGACGCCGAGGGGGCTGTGAGCGACGGCGGCATCGCCGCCGCGACCATCGGCGGTGGCGCCGTCGACGTCACCACGGGGGGCAAGGGCCTGACCAACAGCGCCGGCGTCGGCATCAAGGCCACGGCGGCGCAGGGCGCCATCACCGTCACCACGGGCGGCCCGGTGACCGCATCCGGCCAAGGGATCCTGGCCTCCAGCAGCGGGCTCGGCGCGATCACCGTCGATGTCGGCGGTTCGGTGACGTCCGGCGGGGCGGCCGCGGTCGAGGGGATCAGCAACGATGTCGCGGTGGGGGTCGGCCCGGTAACCGTCAGCACCGGCTCCGGCACGGGCGCACATCCCATCGCCATCACCAACCCGCAGGGCTCCGGCGTCGAGGCGATCACCATCCTGGGGGCGGCCTCGACCACCCTCGGCGACCACAACGTGATCACCGTCGGCCAGTCCGGGCTGTCGGGCGTGGCCGGCGCCGACGCCATCGCCGTGGTCACCCCCCTCGACTTCACCGGGTCACCCTCAGCCCGCACGGTCGTCGGCGCCCACGACACCTTCGTGGTGCAGGGCAACCGCGGCTCGGCGGTGGTGGCGCAGACCGGCCTCGCCGGTCAGCTCGGCCCCAGCGGCACGGCCAGCGTCGCGGTCACCGTCGGCGACGATGTCGACATCCACATGTCGGGCTACAGCGACGGCGGGGTCACCGGCTTCACCTTCGATCCCAGCGGCGCCAACAAGTACGCCAGCAAGGGGGCTGTCAGCATCGTCGTCGGCACGGGGACGATCGTCGTCGACGAGGCGGGGGCCAGCAATCCGTCCGGCGGCGCGATGATCAACTACGGCGTCGCCGGCGGCAGCGCCGGCGGCAACGTCCTGGTGGACAACGCCGCGGTGGTGACCGTGAGCGGCGGCTTCGACGCCAGCGTGGGCCTGTCGGCGCTGACCACTGCCGTCGGATCGGCGACCATCGGCTCGCATGCCTCGGTGACCTCGGCCAATGGCGATGCGATCCATGCGGCGAGCGATAGCGGCGCGGTGACCGTGAAGGTCACGGCCGGCAAGGTGACCGCCACGGGCGGCGACGGCATCGACGCGGTTGCGAACACGTCGGGCGACGTGACCGTCAGCACGTCGGCCGGCAGCACGGTGCGCACCCTCACGCCCGGCCTCTTCTCCGGCATCCTGGCGCGAAGCGGCAGCGGCTCGGTGAACGTGGACGCCGAAGGGGTGGTCGCCGACGGCGGCATCCTCGCCAAGACCGGTGGCCTCGGCAACGTGGGCGTCACCGCTGCCGACAACGTCACCAACAGCAACGGAGACGGCGTCGACGCCTTCGCCGCCGGCGGGTCCGCGACGGTGAGCGTCGCCGGCCCGATCAAGGCGTCCGGTTCCGGCGTGGTGGCCCAGGCCGCCGGTGCGGCCACGCTCCAGGCGTCGGCATCGGTCACCGCGGGCGGGCTCTACGCCCTGGCGGCCTCCTCGCTCGGCTCGGGCGATGCGACGGTGACCACCGCCAACGGCGCCGACACGGCGCGGATCAACCTGAAGGGCGCGACCCTGGCCGGCGTCGCCGCCTACAGCGCCGGCGGCCAGGCGACGGCCAGCATCGGCGACGACAACACCATCGTCGCCGGCGCGCCGGGCGTGGCGCGTGGCGCGGGCGTTTCGGCCCAGAGCCTGGCGACCAGCGGCCCCTACAGCGCCCAGGTCCACCTCGGCGCGGGCGACGTGGTCATCTTCCAAGGCAACCAGTCGGCGGGCGCCTCCGCGATCAACCAGGCGCCGACGCCGCTGCAGACCGGCGGCGCCCTGGTGTCCGCCGGAACCGGGTTCAGGATCCACGTCTCGGGCTACGATTCGGCGGGGGTCTACGCCAGCACCGTCGATACCTCCGGCGCCAATGCCTATTTCGGCGCGGGCGACGTCACCGTCACCCTGGCCTCCGGGCAGATCACCGTCGACGAGGCCGGCGCGACCGGGACGGCTGCGGGGGCTGCGACCAATGTCGGCGTCGGCGCCTTCACCCTGGGCGGCAACGTCTATGTGAACAGCGCGGCGGACGTGACCGTCTCCGGCGGCGCCGACAGCACGGTCGGCCTGTCGACCTACACCCAGGGCCCCGGCTCCAGCACCCTGATCAGCACAGGCAACGTCGTCTCCCGCCAGGGGGATGGCCTGTTGGCGCGCACGGGCGATGGCCCGGACGAGATCGAGGTCAACGGCGGCTCGGTCTCCGCCCCGCAGGGCGCCGCCGTCGACGCGGTGGCCACGGGTCTGGGCGGCATCAACATCTCGATCAGCGGCGGGGCGACGGTCAGCGGCCAGACCGGGATCAGCGCTACGACCGCAGGTTCGGTGGGGATCGACAACGGCTCCTTCGTCAAGGGCGGCGCCGGCGGCGGGATCGTGCTCAACACGCCCGCCTCGGCCATCGTCGGCAACCTTTCCGGAGCGGTGCTCACCGCGCCGGGCAGCGACACCGCGCCGACCATCGCCATGCGGGGCGCCGGGTCGCTGATCGTCGCCAACTTCGGGACCGTGACCAGCAACCGGTCCGGACACGATGGTCTTGTGGTGGTCGCCGGGACCGGCGGGCTGACCATCGACAACACGCCCTCCGGGGTGTTCGACGGCCGGTTCACGGCGGCGGACAACGCCTATGTGCAGAACGACGGCCTGTGGCTGACCCGCGGAACCAGCAACTTCGGGACCACCGCCGGCGGGGCGAGCAACACCTTCGTCAACTTCAACACCCTGCAGGTGGGGCTGACCGGACCGGCCGCCGCGGCCAGCACCACCTCGTTCGTCAACGTCGGCCACTTCAACAACGGCGGCTTCGGGTCCACCGGCGTCGTCTCCATGGTCAACGGCAAGGAAGGCGATGTGTTCAACGTCTCCGGCCTGTTCACCGGGGCGCCGGGAGAATCGGTTCTGGCGCTGGACGCCTTCCTTGGCGGACCGGGGTCGAAGGCCGACCAGTTGCGGCTGTCGTCGGGCAGCGCCGGCCAGACGCTGATCCGCATCAACGACACCAACACCGGCGACGGGGCGCTGAACGCCAAGGGCATCGTGCTGGTGCAGGGGGCCACCGCCGCCGGCGACTTCATCCTGGACCCCAGCCAGCCGAACTACGATCCCGCGCTGCATGGCATCCAGCACGGCCTGTTCGTCTATCCGCTGACCTTCTCCGGTGGCAACGAGCAGCTGATCGGCGTGCCGGGCCTGCCGGCGGCGCAGTTCGCCACCATGGCTTCGGCGGCCGAGCAGGTCTGGTCGTCCACCAGCCCGGGCGCGGACGCCGCGGACAATCTGCGGTTCAGCCTGTCCGGTTCGGCCGAGGCGCCGCGGGTGTGGGGCAAGGCGCTCAACTGGGGGGCCAGCCGCCTGGCCGCCGGCCAGCTCTCGCTGGGCGCGGACGGCGCCTGGAACAGCCTGCAGGCGGGCGGAGACCGGCCGATGAGCACTTCGGTCAGCCAGTCGGCCAGCGTCAACGCCTTCGGCCAGACCTTCGGCTTCAACACCAGCTACAGCCAGAGCACCTCAGCCCTGGTCACCGGCTTCGACCTGGGCCGGCGGGTGGGCCAGGACAGCGCCTGGTCGTGGGGACTGACCACCGGCTATGTCGAGTCGCAGCAGAGCTTCGCCCAGGGCTCGTCGGCGGCGCTCTACGGTGGGGCCATGGTGGCGGCGCACGGGGCCTATGTGACCCGCGGCGGATTCTACCTGTCCGGCGACGTGAAGATGACCGCCCTGAAGGTCACCTACCTGACGGCCTGGGCCGGCATGGGCCGGCAGACCGGCGCCATCACCACCTTCGGCGGCGAGGCGCAGGCCGGCTGGCGGCGGGCGCTGACCGGGACCTGGACGGTGCAGCCCGAGGCGTCGCTGGCCGTGCAGAGCTCGCGGCTCGGGACGCTGGTGGTCTCCGACACGCCGCTGGCCTTCGGCCAGGCGTCCAGCGCCCGGGTCAGCGTCGGCGCGCGGCTCGACGGCGCCTGGACGCTCGGTGGCTGGTCGCTGAAGAGCAGCACCAGCCTGAAGGGCGTCGACGAACTGCAGGACGCCAACACCCTGCGCCTGCAGGCCGTCGACACCGGCTATGTGCTGCCTGACCAGATCGGCGGGGCCTTCGCCGACCTCGGCCAGTCGCTGAGCCTGGACAGCCGGGACGGTAAGGTCTCGGCGTTCGTCAGCGGCGCCTACCGCGTGCGGCCCGGCTATCAGGCCGCGCAGGGGGCGGTGGGGCTGAGGCTGCGCTGGTAGGCGCCTGAGCGAGGCGGGGACGCCGACGCCCCGGCGTCCCCGAGCGTTCACGAACCGGCCGCCTCAGGCGGTGATGTCGACGCCATTCGATACGTCGATCGGCCCGGAAGTCGCGGTCGTCACGGTCGAGTTCGCCGCGGCGGCGTCGCCGTCGGAGTCCGGCGTCGAGGTCGCATCCTGCGCCGGCTTGTGGTGATGGCCGCGGTGCGCCTGCATGTCGGTCTTCATCTGCGCGAAGGCCTTCTGCGCGCCGGCGAGGTCGCCGGACTGCAGGGCCGAGCTGACCGCCGCCATGTCCTTGGACATCGGGTCGCTGCCGCCGCCGGGCGGCGCCTTGCCGCCCTGGGGCCCAAGCGACTGCAGGGTCGAGAACGCCGACTGCGCGCTCGACAGGTCGCCGCTGCTGAGCGCCTGATCCAGAGAGTTGAACGCGTCGGCCCCTCGCTGGAACGCCGAGTTCTGTGTCGTTTGTGTCGTGATCTGCGACACTCCCGTAATTGACATGACTTGTTCTCCACTTTTGCTACATGAGTGTAGCGATGTTTAGGTTTAACACGCGTGGAGCGTCGTCGATTCCCTATAATGGAATCCTAATTACAGTATTGGTGTAGCGGCGCCCGGGTTGGGCGTCACCAGGCGAAGCTGCGCTGGCCGACGACCAGGGTCGATCCGGAGCGGTTGAAGCCCATGGCGTCCGCGGGCATCGGCGGCAGCGGCCGGGCGCCGGCGGGCCAGCCGGCCATATCGTCGCGATAGCCCAGGGTCAGCGCGCCGGGGCCCGACGGGAGGAAGCTGAGCGTGAGGGTGTCGCCGCCGCGCCAGGACAGCATCGCGCTGCGTCCCTGCAGGATTTCCGTCGGCTGGCCGTTCAGGGTGACCTGGCTGACCGGGACGTTCACCGACAGCCGAAGCTCCTGGTCGGTTACGCCGGCAGGAGGGGCGAATCGCAGGGTGACGAGGCCGTCCGGCGTCTTGTCGAGGCTGATCACCGGCGCGGCCACGGCCACGGCCCGGGCCGGCGCGGCGGCGACCGGCCGCCAGAATCCGGGCAGGTCGAGGGCGGCGACGGCGCCGCCATCGGCGGTGAGCACGGCGCGGGTCCAGGCGTCCGGCGGTTCGGTGCTGGCGCGCCAGGCCTTTCCGGCGGCCGGGTCGACCACGTAGTAGACTTCCTCCGCCCGAGGGTGGCGGGCGTCCCAGGGGGAGGTGAAGCGCAGGAAGAGGGCGATGGCGGCGGCCAGCGCCAGCACGCCCGCCGGCGCGGCGAAGGCCAGGCGGCTGTTCGGCGCCGACGGCCACAGCAGCGGCCAGGCGACCATGGCGCCGGTCCAGATCGACAGCGCCGGCGCGGCCGGCAGGTCCAGCCCCTGCATCAGCTGGTGGGCGTAGCCCAGGATCCACGCCAGCGACGCCGCGGTCGCCAGCCAGGCGAGGGCGGCGACCACCGGGCCGCGCTGCCGCCCGCCGGCCATCAGGGCGCTCAGCGCGGCGCCGACCAGCAGGGGCCAGGCGACGATGAACGCCGCCGTCGGCAGGGCGATCTGCAAGGCCAGGGCCACGCCCAGGCCAGTGAGCAGCAGGCCGGTCCAGGTTCCGCAGAGGCTGGCGTCCCGGCCGAACACCAGGAAGGCCAGCACCGCCGCCGCAGCCGCCACGCCCAGGGTCACCGGCCACGTGGCGAACCCGGTCAGGGCGGCGGCGACCAGCCCGGCGACCAGGAAGAAGCCGGCGCCGAACAGCCGCCGGCGGCCGCGCGCCATCGCCGCCGGAACCAGCATCGCCACGCCGGCCAGCGTCAGTCCCATCGCCGCCTCGAACAACGGGAAGCGCGCCAGCAGCGGGCGGTACGCCATCCAGTCATCGCCGACCCCGGTCAATCGCCGGGTCAGCTCCAGCGCCGTCATGCCGCCGAGCAGCAGCAACAGGCCCGCGCCGAGGCCGCGCCAGAGGTCGCGCCAGGCCAGCGCCTTGCCTTGCCGCGCGCGCCAGGCGCCCAGGGCGGTCAGGCCGGCGGCCAGGACCAGCACGATCCAGCCGCCCCACGCCGGATAGGCCAGCACCACGCCGCCGGGAACTTCGCTATAGACGAGGTCCGGTCCCGGCTTCGGCAGCGCCGGATCGAAGGCGACCGCCATCGCCGGCCCGAAGGCCTGCTCGCCCAGGCTCTGCAGCGCGCCCTGGTCGAGGTTGGCCACCGTCGAACTGGGCGAGTGATAGTCGAACTGCCGGCCGAGGAAGGCCAGGTTGAGGCCGGGGATGGCGCGCCCGTTCGACACCGTGAAGTCGGTGTCGTTGGGCATCATCTTGTAGACCTGCACGGTCAGGCTGTTGCTGTCCGGCCGGCGGGCGCTGGCGGCGAACAGGCGGACGGACCCGGCGTTGTCGCGCCCGGTCTGGAACATGGTGGCGCGCCCGCCGCCGCCGCGGGTCTCCAGGTTGATGACGAAGCCGATGTGGGCCCAGAGCGGGTTTTCGCCATAGAAGGCGCGCGCGCCCAGCAGGCCGGCCTCCTCGCCGTCGGTGAACACCAGCATCACGTCCCGCGCCGGGGTTCCGCGCGCCTTGATGCCGCGCAGCGTCTCCAGCGCCGAGGCGACGCCGGCGGTGTCGTCCGCCGCGCCGGGCGAGCCGGGAACGCTGTCGTAGTGGGCCATCAGCGCCAGGGCGGGGAGGGTGCGGTCCTTGCCCGGGAGCACGCCGATGATGTTCTCCACGGTGGCGCCGAAGACCTGTCCGTCCTTGTGGATGTGGCGCGGCCAGACCCAGTGGCTTTCCGCGCGCTGCACCTGCGGCGAGAGGCCGAGCGCCGTCATCCGTCCGACCAGATGGTCGCGCACGCGGGCGTTGGCGGCCGAGCCGGTAGGGTGGGGGACCGGCGCCATGGCGGCCACATCGGCCATGGCCCGTCCCGCCGAGAAGATCGCGGGGGAGGCGTCCGCGCGTTCGGGCCTCGGGCTGGCCGCCTGGACGTAGAACAGGCCGAAGGCCGCGGCGAGACACGCCAGCAGCAGTCCCAGTCGCCCCATCGCACGCTCCCCCTTCGACCGAACGGGGAGCCTCACGCGATTTCGGGCGGGGCGCAATCCGCGCCGCCGCCCGAAAAAGTTAAGGATCGAAGCTGTTTGGGCCCGAAAGTCTTAAGCCGGGCCCGCCTTGGTTAAGCCGTCAGGGTCAGGCGGCGAGGACGCCTTCCGACGGATCGCGCAGCACGTAGCCGCGGCCCCAGACGGTTTCGATGTGGTGCTTGCCGTTGGCGGCGGCCGCCAGCTTCTTGCGCAGCTTGCAGATGAAGACGTCGATGATCTTCAGCTCGGGCTCGTCCATGCCGCCGTACAGGTGGTTAAGGAACATTTCCTTGGTCAGGGTGGTGCCCTTGCGCAGCGAGAGCAGCTCCAGCATCTGGTATTCCTTGCCGGTCAGGTGAACGCGGATGCCGTTCACTTCCACCGTCTTGGCGTCCAGATTGACCGTGATGTCGCCGGTGCGGATCACCGACTGGGCGTGGCCCTTGGAGCGGCGGACCACGGCGTGGATGCGCGCCACCAGCTCTTCCTTGTGGAAGGGCTTGGTCATGTAGTCGTCGGCGCCCCCGCCCAACGTCTTGACCTTGGTGTCGATCTCGGAGGTGCCCGACAGGATCATGATCGGCGTGTTAACCTTGCCGACCCGCAGCGTGCGCAGCACGTCCATGCCGCTCATGTCCGGCAGATTCAGGTCCAGAAGGATCAGGTCGTAGTCATAGATCTTTCCCAGATCTATGCCTTCCTCACCCAAATCCGTCGTGTAGACGTTGAAGCCTTCCGACTTGAGCATCAATTCGATGCCCTGCGCCGTAGCGCTGTCGTCCTCGATCAACAGTACACGCATCAGCCCCTCCCCGCCCCTAGGCGGTCTCGCTCAACGGGTTGTCCGAACTTACGCACCGAACTCGTCTGCCACATTGCCAACGAGTTAATTTAAGACTGGTTAATGGTGAAAGCTCACGAGCCGAATCGTTAAGCCGATTTGCGATTCGGGCACAAGCGAGGCCGGCGCGCCGGATGTCGCAGGCAAGGGCCCCGAAGCGGGGAATTTCTGGGAAAACCGTTGCCAGCGCGGGCTGCGCGCGAAGGTAGAGCATTAACGTCGCAGGCTGCGGCGGATTGTCCGGCGGCGGCTTTTTCCAATCCCAGGCCCTGTCGGCAGCCTGGCGGCGCCGAAACGAGCGCTGCCAGAATCACAAAAGCTTGTCTCCCCCAACCGGCCGGGGTGGTGATCAATGCCCCTCTCGCTTCACGCCGGAGGGATGCGTCCGTCTCGGCACGCGGTCCGGGAGCCATCGCGCGTCTTGAAGTACGGTCCTTTGGTTCTGCAGCTCCTCGCCTGGCTGGCGGTGATGGCGGTGCTGCTGTTCGTTCCTGCCGGCGACTGGGTGTGGCCGGCCGGCTGGGTCTACCTTGCCACCATGATGGTCAGCGCGGTGCTGCTCACCGTCTGGCTGGCGCGCCACGATCCGGGCCTGCTGGCCGAGCGGATGAAGTTTCCCGTGCGCCGCGAACAGAAGGGCTGGGACCGCATCCTCACCGCCCTGATCCTGCTGGGCTTCGTCGGCTGGACCGCGCTGGCGGGGATCGACGCCGTGCGCTTCTACTGGTCGGAGATGCCGGTGATCCTGCAGGGCCTGGGCTGGGCGCTGATCGTGGCGTGCATGGCGATCGCCTGGCTGACCTTTCGCGAGAACAGCTTCGCGGCGCCGGTGGTGCGCATCCAGACCGAGCGAAATCAGACGGTGGTCTCCTCTGGCCCCTACGCCCTGGTGCGGCACCCGCTCTACGCCGGGGCGCTGCTGTTCATGATCGGCCAGCCGCTGCTGCTGGGCTCCTGGCTGGCGCTTGCCGCTTCGCCGCTGCTGGTGCTGCTGATGGCGGTGCGGGCCGTCGGCGAGGAGCGCGAGCTGAAGGCGGCCCTGCGGGGGTACGGCGACTACATGCAGACGGTGAAGTTCCGTCTGATCCCCGGCGTGTGGTGAGGGGTACGCGCCCACTCTCCCAATTCTGTCATCCCGGAATCCGCGCAGCGGATATCCGGGACCGCGGCAGGCGCCGGCGCCCGCTACGGCCTGCAAGCTTCGGCGTCTCGGGCGGTCCCGGATGAGCCGCTGGCGCGGCTCTCCGGGATGACAGTGAAGGGGAGCCGAGGCTGACGCTCAGCTCCTGAACAGTGGCGTCGACTGCACGATCGCCAGCTCCTCCTCGGTCATCTCCGTGGGGATGTCGGCGAACAGCGGGGTGGAGAGGTAGCGCTCGCCGGTGTCGGGCAGCATGGCCAGGATCGTCGAGCCCTTCGGCGCCTCCGCCGCCACCTTCAGGGCGCCGGCAAACGTCGCGCCGGCGGTGATGCCGACGAAGATGCCTTCCTGGCGGGCCAGGTTCAGGCTAGTGCGCATGGCTTCCGCGCCGTTGATCGCCAGCACCTGGTCGACGTTGTGCGCGGCGACGGCGTCGCCGGTCAGCTTGGGGATGAAGTCGGGAGTCCAACCCTGCATCGGGTGCGGCTTCCACGCCGGGTGGCCCGCGGCGGGCGAGCCGTCGGCGTTGCGCGCCTGAGCCTCGCCGCTGCCCAGCAGCTGAGCGTCCTCGGGTTCGCAGACGATGATCTTGGTCTCCGGCCGCTTCTCGGCCAGCACCCGGGCCACGCCCTTCAACGTGCCGCCGGTGCCGTAGCCGGTGACCCAGTAGTCCAGCGCCTCGCCCTCGAAGTCGGCCAGGATCTCCTGCGCCGTGGTGCGCGAGTGCATGTCGGGGTTGGCTTCGTTCTCGAACTGCCGGGTCAGGAACCAGCCATGCGTCTGGGCCAGCTCCACGGCCTTCTGCACCATGCCGGTGGCGCGCTGCGCGGCCGGGGTCAGCACCACCTTGGCGCCCAGGAAGCGCATCAGCTTGCGCCGTTCGATGGAGAAGCTCTCTGGCATGGTCACCACCAGCGGATAGCCTTTCTGGGCGCAGACCATGGCCAGGCCGATGCCGGTGTTGCCGCTGGTGGCCTCGATCACCGTCTGGCCGGGCTTCAGGGCGCCGCTCTGCTCGGCCGCCTCGATCACCCCCAGGGCCAGCCGGTCCTTCACCGAGCCCAGCGGGTTGAAGGCCTCGATCTTGACGAACAGGTTCACGCCCTCGGGCGCGAGCTTGTTGATCCGCACCACTGGGGTGTTGCCGACCGTCTCGAGGATGTTCTGGTACTTGCGGCCCATGGAGGCCTCCCTGTGCTGGCGCGCGGCCGGCCGCGCGAGGCCCTCTTCGGGGGCCATATAGGGCCGCCGCCCCATCGGCCGCAACGGGCGGCGAGCCCGCCCTGGCGCGGACGGCGCGACCATGCGAAGCCAGGGCGACATCCCCGCGCCAAGGCCGCCCATGCCAGACGTTCCCGTGCTCGACACCCCGCGCCTGATCCTGCGGGCGCACCGCCTGGACGACTTCGCCGACCTGGCGGCCATGTGGGGCGATCCCGCCGTGACCCGCCACATCGGCGGCAAGCCGTCAGCCCCGGCAGAGTCCTGGAGCCGGCTGCACCGCTATCGCGGCCACTGGGCGCTGCTGGGATACGGCTTCTGGGCGGTGGAGGAGCGTGAGACGGGGCGCTACGTCGGCGACCTGGGGTTGGCCGACTTCCACCGCGGGCTGGACCATCCATTCAACGACGCGCCCGAGGCCGGCTGGGCCCTGGCCCCCTGGTCGCACGGCCGCGGCTACGCCAGCGAGGCCCTGGCCGCCGTCCTGGCCTGGGGCGAGGCGCGGTTCGGCTCGCCGAAGGTCTGGTGCATCATCGATCCGGACAACGCGCCCTCGATCCGCGTGGCGGAGAAGGCCGGCTTCGTGCTGCACGGCCGCACGGCGCTGCAGGGCGAGCCGACCCTGCTGCTGGCGCGCGGCGCCTGAAACGCGGCTGCACAAGCCTGGCCGCAACCCACTCGCCCTGCGGACGGGAATCCGCCATGGTCCCGCGCCATGGAAAACCAAGCCTTCTTCAAACGTGACGGCGGCGGTTACGTCGCAAACCCGGTCAGCCGGGGCCCCTGGAACCCGCAGTCCCTGCACGGACGGGTGATCATCGGCCTGCTGGCCTTCGAGCTCGAGCAGCGCCACGGCAATCCGGACTTCGTGCCGGCGCGGCTGACGGTGGACATGTACCGGCTGCCCGACTTCTCGCCGATCGAGATCGCCACCCGGGTGGTGCGCGACGGCAACCGCATCAAGGTGATCGACGCCGAGTTCCTGTCCGGCGGGGTCAGCGTGGCGCGCGCCACCAGCCAGTTCCTGCGCCGCTCGCAGCGGCCGGAAGGCAATGTCTGGACCCGCCCGACCTGGGACGCGCCGCCACCGGAACAGGTCGACGATCCGCCCCCGCGGCAGAACGGGCTGGGAGGGATGTGGGCGATGAAGCCGATCAGCGGCGGCGTCGGCTCGGCCGGCCCGCGCCGCACCTGGATGAGCGAGGTGCGCGAGATGGTCGAGGGAACCCCCCTGACCCCGTTCCAGCGCGTCGCCCTGTGCGCCGACTTCGCCAGCCCCTTCGCCAATGCTGGCGACCAGGGCCTCAGCTACATCAACTCCGACGCCACCCTGTACATCCACCGCGAGCCGGTGGGCGAGTGGATCGGCCTGGAGGTCTGCGACCACGGCGCCACCGACGGCGTGGCCGTCGGCGAATGCTGGCTGTACGACACCCAGGGCCCGATCGGCTCGGCCACCGTGGCCGCCCTGGCGCAGCAGCGGCGCATGCAGCTGCCGCCGGCGGACGCGTCGAAGGCCTAGGGGGGTTGGCGTCCCTCCCCCGAAGTGGGGAGGGACAGATCGCGCAGCGATCAGGGTGGGGAAGTGAGATGGCGGGCGTCGGCTGAAGAAGGTCAAGCGCGCGTCGCGAAGTTCCCCACCCTGGCGCGCTTCGCCGCCTGTCCCTGCCCATGAAGGGGAGGGCGATGATCAGGCGGGCCTCAGAACTTCTCGGCCCAGGGGCGCAGGTCCAGTTCCAGGGTCCAGGCGCTGCGGTGCTGGTGGTGCAGCATCCAGTAGGCCTCGGCGATGGCGTCGATCTTCAGCAGGCCGTCGGGGCCGCGCTGTTCGGCCAGTTGTGGCAGGCGGCTGAGCAGGCGCTCGCCCTCGATGCCGCCGTCGACGATCACGTGGCCGACGTGGATGTTCTGCGGCCCGAACTCGCGGGCGATGCTCTGGGCCAGGCCGCGCAGGGCCGCCTTGGCCGAGCCGAACGGCGCGAAATTGGCCGACCCGCGCAGGCTGCCCGAGGCGCCGGTGAAGATCAGGCTGCCGCCGCCGTGGCCCAGCAGTACCGGCAGCGCCGCCTGGCCCAGCTGGAAGCCGCCCAGGACGTGCTCGCGCCAATGCTGGGTGAAGGTCTCCTCGCTGACCTTCAGGAACGGGGCGGGATTGTTGGAGCCGGCGTTCTGCACCGCCACCGCCAGCGGGGCCAAGGACTCCGCCGCCGCCACGAAGCGCGCCGCGTCCGCCGCCACCGAGGCGTCGCCGACCACGGCCTCGGCCGTCGCGCCGGACGCCTTCAGCTCGGCCAGGCTGGCCTCCAGCTTGGCGGCGTTGCGTCCGGCGATGGCGACCGGATAGCCCCCCGCGGCGAAGCGGCGGGCGATCGCCGCGCCGAGGCCCTGGGGCGAGCCGACGCCGACGACCAGGACGGCGCCCTGGCGGGGCTGGAAGGCGGTGTCGGGCATGGGCGTTTTCCTCGTGGAGTCGGTGAACTTTAAATGATGGGGATCATATTTCCGAACTCAAGGCGCCGCTTGGCGATTGCGCGCCTGCGACCGATGGTCTTGCGGGCGTGACGGGGCGCCGGGGGCGGCGAAAGTTAGTCATCGGTTAAGGCCTGGGGGCGACCCTCACGGGGTTCAGATTCCCCGGGGCTGCTTCGATCCTTGCGTAACCTCATCGCCGCCGTCGAGCGCATAGATCCGCTGACCGTTTCGGGCCGCGTCGCGGCGGTGAACGGCCTGCTGATCGAGGCGCGTGGCGGGCTGACCCGCCTGTCCGTCGGCGCCCGCGCCGAGGTCGAGCGCCGGGGCGAGAGCCCGCTGGCCGCCGAGGTGGTGGGTTTCCGCGAGACCCGCGCCCTGCTGATGCCCTTCGGACCCGTCGAGGGCGTCGCCCCCGGCGCCGAGATCCGCATCCGGCCTGAGGGCGCGGCCGTGCGCCCGACCAAGGCCTGGCTCGGCCGCATCGTCGACGCCTTCGGCGCCCCGATCGACGGCAAGGGGCCGCTGCCGCAGGGCCCCGCCCCCTATTCGCTGCGCGCGCCGCCGCCGCCGGCCCACGCCCGCGGGCGGGTGGGCGAGCGCCTGGACCTGGGCGTGCGGTCGATGAACGCCTTCACCACCACCTGTCGCGGCCAGCGCCTGGGCATCTTTGCCGGCTCGGGCGTCGGCAAGTCGGTGCTGCTGTCGATGCTGGCGCGCGAGGCCACCTGCGATGCGGTGGTCGTCGGCCTGATCGGCGAGCGGGGCCGCGAGGTGCGCGAATTCATCGAGGAGACCCTGGGCGAGGCCGGCCTGCGCCGGGCCATCGTCGTGGTCGCCACCTCGGACGAGCCGGCGCTGAAGCGCCGCCAGGCCGCCTACATGACCCTGGCCCTGGCCGAATACCTGCGCGACCAGGACCTGGAAGTGCTGTGCCTGATGGACTCGGTCACCCGCTTCGCCATGGCCCAGCGCGAGATCGGCCTGGCGGCGGGCGAGCCGCCGACCACCAAGGGCTACACCCCGACGGTGTTCACCGAGCTGCCCAAGCTGCTGGAGCGCGCCGGTCCCGGGCCGGTCCGCCCGGACGGCACCACGGCGGGCCCGATCACCGGCCTGTTCACAGTGCTGGTGGACGGCGACGATCACAACGAGCCGATCGCCGACGCCGTGCGCGGTATCCTGGACGGGCACATCGTCATGGAGCGGGCCATCGCCGAGCGCGGGCGCTTCCCGGCGATCAACGTGCTGAAGTCGATCAGCCGGACCCTGCCAGGGTGCCAGACGCCGATCGAGCGCGAGATCGTCAAGAACGCGCGCCAGACCCTAGCCGCTTACGCCAACATGGAAGAGCTGATCCGCATCGGCGCCTATCGCGCCGGCTCCGACCCGGCGCTCGACCGCGCCATCCAGCTGAACCCGGCCCTCGAACAGTTCCTGTCGCAGGACAAGGACGAGTTCACCAGCATGCAGGAAGGCTTCGATCGCCTGCAGGACATCGTGAGTAGCGCCGCATGAAGTGGGCCGACCAGCTGATCAAGCTCTCCAACTTCGAGGTGGAGCTGCTGCAGAAGCGCCTGGCCGAGATCGCCGAGCGCCGCGCCGTGGCCGAGATGAAGCTGGCGGTGCTGCACGCCGAGGGCGAGGCCGAGATCCAGCGGGCCCGCGAGGACGCCCAGGCCGGCTGGTATCACGCCGGCTTCGCCGCCGGACTGAAGCAGCGCAAGGCCGCGGTGCAGCTGATGATCGACCAGACCCTGGCCGAGGAGGCCGGCGCCCGCGACGCCCTGGCCGAGGCCTTCGAGACGCTGAAGAAGTACGAACAGGTGGCCGACAACGCCCGCTACGCGGCGATCAAGGAACAGAACAAGCGCGAGACCGCCGCCCTCGACGAGATCGGCCTGCGCCGCGTGGCCTCGGGCGGACGCTGATGGCGAGCGGCGCCGCGGACTGGAGCCGTCGCGGCGTCCTGGCTTCGGCCCTGGCGCTCGGCGCCTGCGACCGGGCCATCGCCTCCAAGCCCAAGCCCGAGCTGCCGATCGCGCCGCTACGGTCGGTGGCCCCGTTCCCGATCGGCACGGCGGTGATGGCCCAGCGGCTGCAGGACCCGGCCTTCGCCGGCCTGGTCGCGGCCCAGGCTTCGCAGGTCACGCCCGAGTTCGAGATGAAGATGGAGTACATCGTCCAGCCGGACGGTTCCTTCCGCTTCGACGCCCCCGACGCCATCGCCGCCTTCGCCCGCGACAACCGCATCCGCCTCTTCGGCCACTGCCTGGTCTGGTACGCCGAAAAGCCGCCGGCCTTCGAACAGCTGGACCAGAACCGGGTGTCGTTCCGCGACGCCTATGTGAACTACATCACCGCCGTGGTCGGCCGCTATCGGGGCCAGGCCGTCGGCTGGGACGTGGTCAACGAGGCGATCGCCGAGGACGGCGGCGAATGGCGCTCGAGCCTGTGGTCGCAGCGCCTGGGCGGGCTGGAGCACATGCGCCTGGCCTACGAGGTGGCGCATCAGGCCGACCCCGGCGCGCGCCTGTTCCTCAACGACTATTACCTGGAGAAGATTCCGGGCAAGCGCGCCTCGTTCATGCGCCTGGCCGAGGCCCTGCTGAAGGCCGGCGCGCCGCTCGGCGGCATCGGCACCCAGACGCACATCGACGCCGACCTGCCCGCGGGGGCGATCAGCGCGGCGATCAAGGAGCTGGCGACCCTGGGCCTGCCGATCCACCTGTCGGAGATGGACGTCTCCATCGCCCGGGTGCAGGGCTTCCACCGCCCGGACGTGCTGGAGCAGCGCCAGCGCGAACTCTATGCCGAGGCGGCGCACGCCTTCTGCGAACTGCCGCCACAGCAGCGCTTCGCCTTCAGCCTGTGGAGCCTGCGCGATTCGGACAGCTGGATCGTCCGCGACCTGCCCAGCGACACCCCCAACCTGTTCGACGCCAACGGCGCGCCGAAGCCGGCCCTGGGCGCCTTCGAGGCCGCGCTGCGGGGGTAGGGGACCTTCGCTCGCCCCCCTCTCCACCGTCATCCTCGGCCTTGTGCCGAGGATCCATGAACACGGCTCGACGGGTGGCGCGCTTCGAAGGGCGCGGCACGACGGGGCGCTTGCCGTCTTTACGACGCTCCGCTGCCGCTCGCGACGGCCCTTCACGTGTTCATGGATCCTCGGGACTGACGCCCGAGGATGACGGATAGGATTGGACGCCGGTCGCTACCGGGGCCCGGCGCCGCCGCGGCGCTGTTCGTCTTCCCAGGCGCGGCGCATGGCGGCCAGGTCGTCGCCGATGCGGAACACGACGACGTAGAACTCGCACATCGCCCGCCACAGCAGGCCGAGGGCGGCGACGATCATCAGGCCGACCACGAGTACGGGAATCACCAGCAGGAAGGCCCAGACGGTGCCTTCCTTGAAGGCGATGCCGGCCGAGGCGCCGATCACGGAAAAGGCGGCCACGACGATCACCGCCATGCCCAGCCAGTAGACCCAGTGGATGACCGGCCCCGTGATCATGCGATCGAAGACCAGGACCTCCCAAAGCCCGCCCCGTCGTCCGTTCGCCATGCTCGATACGTCCCCTGGCGGCCTCGCCGCTTGTCGCCGAATGGCTATCAGCGCGCGCGCCCGCCCGCAATGGCGGCGGAGTGACCCAGAGCGTCCGCCCGCTCGAAGTCTAGCGTTCGGGAAGCTCGCCCAGCGCCTTGATGCCGGCGCGGTCAAGGCTGGAGACCACCTCGCCGCCGCGCACGTGCAGGATGGCTTCCGGCACGGCGAAGCTGTCGACACCCTTGCGCAGCATCACCAGGGTGCGGCCATCCTTGCCGGTGGTCAGGCGCGAGACGCGGCCCAGGGTCTGGCCCGAAGGATCGCGCACCGTGGCGCCGACCGCCAGCGGCCCGGTCAGGGCCGAGGCGTTGTGCGCCGCGTCGTCCGCGGCGGGCGCGGCGGGCTGGGCCAGCGCAGGCCCGGCGGCCAGGATCAGGGTGAGGACGATGGCGGCCTTGGACACGGTGCGGCTCCCGCGCGGGTTTCAAACCCCCGCGGGAGCCAACGGCCTGTCCGTCGTGCAGTTCCGCTTGGAGGCGGAGCCTTACTTAGGCGCTGCCGGGTGCAATTTCGACTGCAGCTCGGCCTGGGTCATGTTGATCACCGCCGCGCCGTTCTGCATCGCCAGGCCGGTGGTCGCCACGGAGAAGCGATCCTGACCCATGGAGATGGTCGCCATCTGGGCGCCGGTGGACCCCGGCTTCAGCTCGCTGATCGAGCCGATGGTGGCGCCGGTGTTGTCCTTCACCGGGGTGCCGACGGCGAAGGCCGGGGCGGTGGCGTTGGCGTCCGCGCTGGTCCCGGTCGCCGCGCTGGCGCTGCTCCCAGGTGTCGCGGTCGAGGCCGGCGGGGTGGCGGCGGAGGGGGCGGTGGTCGTGGATCCGGCGCTCGGGGAACCGGCGGCGCTGGACGGCGCGGCGCTCTGCTCAGCCGGCGCGGTGGCGCTGGACGAACTGGATGAGGTGTCAGAGGTGCTGGAGGAGGAGGCCGGGGCGGCGCTGTCCGAGGACGAGGGCTTGCTCTTGGCTTGCGCCGCGAACGGCAGGGCGACGGCCAGGCTCACGGCCGCATAAAGCAGGGCTTTCGACATCTGAGGGGTCTCTCCCGAGTATTCTTTGCAACAGCCCCCTCACGGTGGTGACTAACCACGCTGGCCGGCCCCGGTTCCGCCCGGCCTGCGGATTCCGACAAAAGTGAAACACGCGCCAAGGGGCGGCGCAGGTCCGCCCTAGACCATTCCCACGGTCTTCAGCCGCGCCCGCGGATGGATTTCGCTCTGGCTCATCACCACGGTCTGGCCGCGGAAGCGTTCGATGATCGAGCGGACATAGGGGCGGATGGCTGGGCCGGTGAGCAGCACCGGCTGCTCGCCCGAGAGCGCGGCGCGTTCGAAGGCTTCGCGCACGCCGCGGATGAAGTCCTGCAGCCGCGAGGGGGCCAGCGCGAGCTGCTTCTCGTCGCCGTTGCCGATCAGGGCCTCGGCGAAGGCCTGCTCCCAGTCGGGCGACAGGGCGATGATCGGCAGGGCGCCGTCGTCGCCGCGGTTGGCCCAGCAGATCTGCCGCGCCAGGCGGGCCCGGACCTGTTCCACCAGGTTGGTGATCGAGGCGGTGTGCGGCGCGGCCTCGGCGATGCCTTCCAGGATGGCCGGCAGGTCGCGGATCGACACCTTCTCGCGCAGCAGCGCCTGCAGCACCCGCTGCACGGTGCTGGCGGTGGCCACCGAGGGGATCAGGTCCTCCACCAGCTTCTTCTGCTCCGCGGTCAGCTCCTTCAGCAGCTTCTGCACCTCGGCGTAGGAGAGCAGGTCCGCCATGTTCTCCTTCAGCAGCTCGGTCAGGTGCGTGGTCAGCACCGTGGCCGGGTCCACCGTGGTGTAGCCGCGGAAGGTGGCTTCCTCGCGCAGGGATTCCTCGATCCAGGTGGCCGGCAGGCCGAAGGCCGGCTCGCGCATGTGCTCGCCGGGCAGCTCCACCTGGCCGCCGCGCGGGTCCATGGCCATCAGGTGGCCCAGGCGCACCTCGCCGGTCCCGGCCTCCATCTCCTTGATGCGGATGGCGTAGCCCTGGTTGGGCAGGCGCATGTTGTCGAGGATCCGCACCGGCGGGATGATGAAGCCGTACTCGCCGGCCAGGGTCTTGCGCAGGGCCTTGATCTGGTCGGTGAGCCGGCGGCCCTCCAGGTCGTTGATCAGGTTCAGCAGGCCATAGCCCAGCTCGATCTTGACGTCGTCGATGGCCAGGCTGGCCGAGATCGGCTCCTCGGCCGGTTCGGCGGCGGGCTTGGGCGGGGCCGGCGGCGGCGCCTTGGCCGCCTGGGCCCGGCGCCAGGCCAGGTAGCCGGAGCCCATCGACACCGCCGCGAACGGGATGATCGGCATGCCAGGGATCAGGGCGATGACGCCGGCGGCGGCCGAGACCATGCCCAGGGCGATCGGATTGTTGGCCAGCTGGGTGACCAGGGCCTTGTCGGCCGAGCCCTCGACGCCCGACTTGGAGACCAGCATGCCGGCGGCGATCGAGATCACCAGGGCCGGGATCTGGCTGACCAGGCCGTCGCCGATGGTCATGATGGTGTAGGAGGAGGCGGCCTGCTGCAGCGGCAGGTGGTGCTGCACCACCCCGATCAGGATGCCGCCGATCACGTTGATGCCGGTGATCATCAGCCCGGCCATGGCGTCGCCGCGGACGAACTTCGAGGCGCCGTCCATGGCCCCGAAGAAGGTGCTCTCCAGCTCCACGTCCTTGCGCCGGCGCTTGGCCTCCTCCTGGTCGATCAGGCCCGACGACAGGTCGGCGTCGATCGCCATCTGCTTGCCGGGCATGGAATCCAGGGTGAAGCGGGCGGCCACCTCGGCGATCCGCCCGGAGCCCTTGGTGATCACCACGAAGTTCACCACCAGCAGGATGGCGAACACCACCAGGCCGATGACGAAGTTGCCGGACATCATCAGCGCGCCGAACGCCTGGATGATGTGGCCGGCGCCGTCGGTGCCCTCGTGGCCGTGGCCCAGGATCAGCCGCGTGGAGGCGATGTTCAGGCCCAGCCGGAACAGGGTCGCCATCAGCAGCACGGTGGGGAAGGAGGTGAATTCCAGCGGCTTCTTGATCAGCAGCGCCGTCATCAGGATCAGCACGGCGCTGGCGATCGACAGCGACAGGAGGGCGTCCAGCAGGAACGCCGGGATCGGCAGGATCAGCAGCACGATGATGCCGACGATGCCCACCGCCAGCGCCACCTCGCCCTTCATCACCCAGCCCAGCACCTCGCGCGGCGTGGGAGCGGAGCTGCCAGCGGGAATGCCGATGTTAGCCATGGGGCGCGTGCTCCAGAGCTGAGGCGGCCGTCAGAATCTCCCCTTCTCCCCTTGCGGGAGAAGGTGTCTGCGCAGCAGACGGATGAGGGGTGGACGGCGCCTCGCCGAGATGCGGTCGTGCTGCGCCAATCCGAGGCGATCCCCAACCCCTCATCCGTCCGCCTTCGGCGGCCACCTTCTCCCGCAAGGGGAGAAGGACGCGAACCGCGACGGATGCATGGCGCGGCAATGCCAGGGATGAGGACGGGGTTTGCACCGGCAGAACGCCTTTAAGCCGCGCTCGCGCCCTGTTGGGGCGGGGGCACGGAGACGCCGGCGTCGGAATATTCCTTCAGCTTGTTGCGCAGGGTGCGGATCGAGATGCCGAGGATGTTGGCCGCGTGCGTGCGGTTGCCCAGGCAGTGGCTCAGGGTGTCGATGATCAGCTGCTGCTCGACCGCGGCCACGGTCTGGCCGACGAAGCCGCGGGTCACCGCCTCGGCCGCCATCGAGGCCACGCGGGCGGTCTCCGCGCCGGGCGCCTGGGACGACGACATAGGCGCGCCGTCCGGCAGGCGGATGGCGAATTCCTCGATCTCCGGCCCGGTGGACAGCAGCACCGCCCGGTGCATGGCGTTCTCCAGCTCGCGCACGTTGCCGGGCCAGCGATGGCCCAGCAGACGCTGGCGCGCCTGGGCGGAGATGGCGCGGTTCGCCACGCCGTTGGCGGCGGCGTATTTCTTGGCGAAGAACTCGGCCATCGGGATGATGTCGCCCGGGCGCTCGCGCAGCGCCGGCAGGCGCAGGTTGATCACGTTCAGCCGGAACAGCAGGTCCTCGCGGAAGCTGCCCTCGCGCACGGCCTGGGCCAGGTCGCGGTTGGAGGTGGCCAGGATGCGGATGTCCACCTTGACCGGCTTGGAGCCGCCGACGCGGTCGATCTCGCGCTCCTGGATCGCGCGCAGCAACTTGGCCTGCAGCCGGGCGTCCATCTCCGAGATTTCGTCCAGCAGCAGGGTGCCGCCGCTGGCTTCCTCGAATTTGCCGATGCGGCGGGCCAGGGCGCCGGTGAAGGCCCCCTTCTCGTGGCCGAACAGCTCGCTTTCCAGCAGGTTCTCGGGGATGGCCGCGCAGTTGACCGAGATGAACGGCCGCGAGGCGCGCTTGGACTTGGCGTGCAGATAGCGGGCGACGACCTCCTTGCCGACGCCGCTTTCACCGGTGATCAGGATCGAGGCCTCGGACGGCGCCACCTGGTCGGCCATGCCGATCACCGCCTGCATGGCCGGGTCGCGCGCCACCATCGGCCGCTCGTCGTCGGCCACCGCGGCCAGCACCGCCGCGATCAGGTCGGCTTCCGGCGGCAGCGGGATGAATTCCTTGGCCCCGGCGCGGATCGCGTCGCCCGCGCGCTTGGGGTCGGAGCCGACGCCGCAGGCCACCACCGGCACGCGGATGCGCTCGCCCTCGTTGGCGGCGATCAGCCCGGCGATGTCCAGGTCGTAGTCGACCATCATCAGGTCGGCGCCCTGGCCCGCGCGCAGGGCGTGGGTCGCGGCCTCGCAGGTCTCCACGTGCGCCACCTTGGCGCCCGCATCCATCGCCATCTTCACGGCGGTGGCGAGCTGTCCGCTCAGTCGTCCGACGACCAGAAGCCGCATGATAGTTCTCCCTTACGCACCCGGCCTTCAGGCCGCGGCGTCGCCGTCCTTGATGATTTCCGTCATGGTCACGCCGAGACGGTCATCGACGATGACCACCTCGCCGCGGGCGACGAGCCGATTGTTCACATAGATGTCGATGGCCTCGCCGACCTTGCGGTCGAGTTCGAGGATGCTGCCCTGGCCCAGCTGCAGCAGCGCGGCCACGGAAAGGTTCGCGCGCCCCAGCACCGCGGAGATGCTGACCGGCACGTCGAACACCGGCGCCAGGTCCTGGGCGGTCTTATCCTCGTGCGCGATCTGCGCCATCAGCATCGACGCCATGTCCTGGGTCGGGAACTCCTCGAGCGGGAGCGGCGTGTCGTCAGACATGTTGGTCACCCATGATGGTCACTCGGGCCGGAAGTAAGAGCTTCGCCGTGCAGGCCCTCGGCGGCCAGGGCCGCTTCCAGGGCCTCGGCCACGCGGGCGGCGGCGGCGTTGGGGTCGAAGGCCGCGCGTCCGTCGCCCCAGTCCAGGACGAAGGCGGCGCGGGGCATGGCGGGGTCGGCGCGGGCGATGATCTGGCCGCCGTAGCCGATATTGCCGGCGGTCTCGTTCAGCGCCGCCTGCACCTCGTCCAGCCGGTCGGCCGGGGCGAACACCACCAGCTTCGGCGCCGCCTCGATCTCGCGCGCCAGGGCGGCCAGGGCCTCCTGGATCGGCGCGTCGGGAAAGCGGTCGCAGGCGGCGTCGGCGATCTTGCGCGCGGCCGCC
Source organism: Caulobacter sp. KR2-114 (assembly GCF_049446115.1). NCBI lineage: Bacteria > Pseudomonadati > Pseudomonadota > Alphaproteobacteria > Caulobacterales > Caulobacteraceae > Caulobacter > Caulobacter sp. KR2-114. The sequence goes on along the minus strand of NZ_JBMSEC010000003.1, from coordinate 271,887 downwards.
AGGGCCAGGCCGGCGGAGCCGACGCGGTGCTCGTGCGCGGCGGCGGCCAGGGTCGGCAGCGCCATGCGCGCGGCCTCGGCCACCTGCATCAGCGCCTGGGCGGTCTGCGCCTGGGCGGTGGCCTGACCGGCGGCGAGCCCTTCGGCGCGCGCCTGGTTGCGGATCTTCTCCACCTCGTCGGCGGTGTAGACGCGTTTGTACGGCGCCGGCTGCGAGGCGATGTTGCCCGCGCCGTCGAACACGGTGTCGAAGGTGAACTTGCGGGGGGCGGCGTCGGACATCAGTAGATCAGCTCATCGTCGCCGCCGGCGCCGGCCAGCATGATCTCGCCCTTGGCGGCCAGGTCCTTGGCCACCTGCACCATCGACATCTGCGCCTGGTCGACGTCGCGCAGACGCACTGGACCCATGCTTTCCATGTCCTCGCGCATGATCTTGGCGGCGCGTTCCGACATGTTGGAGAAGAACATCTCGCGCAGGGCGTCGGAGGCGCCCTTCAGGCCCAGCGCCAGCTGGTCCTTCTCCACCGCCCGCAGCAGGGTCTGCACCCCGCCCGGATCCAGCTTCGACAGGTCCTCGAACACGAACATCAGGGCGCGGATGCGCTCGGCGCTCTCGCGGCTGCGCTCTTCGAGCGCGGCCAGGAAGCGCGCCTCGGTCTGGCGGTCGAACGAGTTGAAGATCTCGGCCATCGCCTCGTGGCTGTCGCGCTTGGAGGTGCGCGCCAGGTTGGACATGAACTCGGTGCGCAGGGTCTGCTCGATCTTGTCGAGAATCTCGCGCTGCACCGGCTCCATGCGCAGCATGCGGGTGACGCACTCCAGCGCGAAGTCTTCCGGCAGGGCCGCCAGCACGCGCGCGGCGTGGTCGGACTTCACCTTCGACAGCACCACGGCGACGGTCTGCGGGTATTCGTTCTTCAGGTAGTTGGCGAGCACCGCCTCGTTCACGTTGCCCAGCTTGTCCCACATGGTGCGACCCGCCGGACCGCGGATCTCCTCCATCAGGGTCTCGACCTTCTCCGGGGGCAGGAAGGCCCCCAGCAGGCGCTGGGTCTGCTCGAACGAGCCCATCAGGGCGCCGGCGGCGGACATGCCGGAGACGAACTCCACCAGCAGGTCTTCCACCACGCTGGACGAGACGGTGCCGAGGCCGGCCATCGCCTGGGAGATCTCCTTGATCTCCTCGTCGTCCAGGTTCTCCCAGATGGTGATGTGCTCTTCGCCCAGCGCCAGCAGCACCACCGCGGCCTTTTCCGGCCCGGTCAGCTTGTTGGCGTCGGTGACGGCTTTGCCCTTGCGGATCATGGCGTCACGCGGACTCGTGCAGCCAGCTGCGCAGGATCGACACCGACTCGTCCGGATGCTTGTCGACGAACTCGGCGACGCGCTTGACCGACGAGGCCTTCACCTGGCCCTCGATCTTGGCGATGTCGATCTTCTGGTCGATGTCCGGCGCGGCGAGCGCCAGCTGCCCGCCGCCGCCGGCGATTTGGCCGGAGACGCCGTCCGCCGTGGCGACCAGGTGCGTCACCTGGCCCCCGGGACCAGCCAGCGCCGGCAGGCCGCCGCCGGTGGTGGCGCCGCGGACCAGCGGGCGGACCACGAAGAACAGGATGACCAGCGCCACCAGGCCCAGGATGCCCAGCTCCACGGCGCGCATGATGTCGTTCTTGTCGAAGCCCATCAGCGGGTTGGAGGCGCTGACCCCGTCCGGATCGTCGTCGTGCGGGAACTTGACGTTGACCACGCTGACCACGTCGCCGCGGTCGGCGGAATAGCCAATGGCGGCGCGCACCAGTTCATCCAGATGCTTCATCTCCTCGGGCGTGCGGGCGCTGTAGGCGCCCGGCTTGCCCTTGGCGCCGGGGGCGGTGACCCCGTCCACGGCCACGGCCACCGACAGTCGCTTCACCTGGCCCGGTGACTGCACCTCGGTGCGGGTGGTCTCGGAAATCTCGTAGTTGGTGGTGGATTCGGTCTGGCCGCTGGAGTTGCCGTTTTCCGTGCCCTGGCCGGGCGTCGTGCCGGGGGTGTTGGCGGTGGCCGAGGTCACCGCGCCGGAGTTGGCGTTGTTTTCCTTGGAATTCTGCTCGTTGGTCTGCTCGGAGCGGACCACCTGGCCATCTGGATCGAACTTCTTCTCCTGGGTGGTGACCTGGTTGAGGTCGACGTCGGCGGTGACCTGCACCCGCGCGTGGCCCGGACCGACCACGCCCTCGACCATGTCCTTCACGGTCTTGCGGATGCGCTCCTCGATGGCCGCCTTCTCGGTCTGCGCCACCTGGCTGGCCGAGCCGGCGTCGGAGCCGCCCGACAGGGTCTTGCCGTGCTGGTCGATCACCGTGACCCGGTCGGGCTTCATGTTCGGGACCGCGCCGGCCACCAGGTTCTGCACCGAGCGGACCTGGTCGGCGGAAGGTTCGCGCGCGCCGACGCCGATGGTCACGGCGGCGGTCGGCTGTTCGGCCTCGTCCTCGAACAGCTGGCGGCGCGGCATCACCAGGTGCACGCGGGCCTCGGTCACGCCGTCCAGCGAGCGGATGGTGCGCGCCAGCTCGCCTTCGGTGGCGCGCTTCATGTTCAGCTGCTGGACGAAGTCGGTCTGGCCGAGGGCGCTCTGGTTGTCGAAGATCTCGTAGCCGACCGAGCCGGCCGTCGGCAGGCCCTTGCCGGCCAGCAGCAGCCGCGCGGAGGCGACCTTGTCGCGCTCGACCATGATCGTCGAGCCGTCGCCCTTGACCTGGTACTTGATGCCGGCCTGCTCAAGCGCCTGGGTGATGGTGCCCGCCTCGCGCAGGTCGAGGTTGGAGTACAGCAGGCCCATGGGCTGGCCGCCCACGTTCAGCAGGATGGCGGCGATCAGGGCGGCTGCGCCGGCGCCGATGCCAAGCATCACCGCCAGTCGACCAATCCCGTAACGCTGAAGGGCGTTGAAAAGTTGATTCACGTCCGAAGCCGCAGGGCGTCCCTGAACAAACTCGCGCCGCCGGCCTTCTAGGCGCCCGTCGCTAGGCAGGATTTACCCAGTGCAAGGTAAACGACCCGTTTATGTTTGCCTGCGGCGCCTGCGACGTTTCGGACCGGGCGGCCAGATTTGCCGACCTGGAAAAGAAAGCGGCGGCGCCCTGGGGGGAGCGCCGCCGCGACTGTCGCGAACCTTATGGGGGAGGGTTCAGCGATATTGTTGCAGGCGCGTGGTGCGCAGGCCCGCAAGACCATGTTTTTCGATCGACGCCTGCCAGCCGAGGAATTCCTCGTTGGTCAGGGAGTAACGTTCGCAGGCTTCATCCAGCGTCAGCAGGCCACCGCGGACGGCCGCCACGACCTCCGCCTTGCGGCGGATGACCCAGCGCTGGGTATTGGCCGGCGGAAGGTCGGACAGGGTCAGGGGCGCACCGGTCGGACCGATGACGTACTTTTCGCCCCTGCTGTTCGTGCGTTGCTGCTGCAACATGGCTTTACGCCCTTCTCACCATCACTGTTGCGTCGGAGAATAGACGGTGTGCGATAACGACGACTTAATCGCGAAGGTGAAATTCCGTTTACACATGTGGTCTTCCTGGGGTCTCATTTTGGCACGACGTAGGTAAAACGCGATTAATCTTCGTTAAAGTCAGCGTTTACCTGATGATGTTGAGCAGGTCTTGCAGCATCTGGTCCGCAGTGGTGATGATCTTGGAAGACGCCGAGTAAGCCCGCTGGGTGGTGATCAGGCCGGTGAACTCGCTGGACAGGTCGACCGTCGAGCTTTCCAGGCTCTTGGGGGCCAGAAGACCGGCGCCGCCCACGCCCGGAGCCTTGAGGCTGTAGGTGCCGCTGGCCTGGGTGACGCGGAAGGCGTCGCCGGTGACCGCCTGCAGGCCGTCCGGGTTCGGGAAGGTGGCGATGGCCACCTGGGCGATCCGGCGGGTCACGCCGTTGTCGAAGTCGGCGGTGACGAAGCCGTTCTCGTCGATCTCGATCTTGGTCAGGTTGCCGAAGGCGGTGCCGTTGGTGCTGATCGACTGGGTGGCCGATGGGCTGTCGAACTGCGTCAGGCCGCCGGTGGCGGAGCTGATGCTGAACGCCACCGACTGGGTGTCGATGCCCAGCGACGCGGCCCAGTTGACCTGGCCGGCGCCCGGGGCGCTGGGCGAGTTGGAGGGGCCGAAGTTCAGCGTCGAGGTGCCGCCGAACAGGGTAGTGTTGGTCGGGTCCAGCTTGCCGTCGGCGGTGAAGGCCACCACCCCTGTGGAGATCTGGCCGTTCGACAGGCCCGCGCCGTCGACCACGTCGGAGGCCGGCACCGCGACGACTTCCGCATACCACTGGTTCGGCACGGCGCTCTTCAGGAAGTCGATCTGCACGGTGCGCTTGCCGCCCTTGGAGTCGGAGATCGGCACCTGCAGGCTGTAGTCGGGCTTCACCCCGGTGGCGTTGTTGGAATCGTACATCGCCATCGAGTTGGTGGAGGCGTTGTAAGCGCCGGCCGCGTCGGCGAGGGCCAGGGTGTGGGCCGCCGCGGCGACCGAGGCCGGCGTCGCGCCGGTGGCGGCGGCGGCGGCGTTGATGGCGGCGGTGGCGCTCGGCGCGTTCGTGCCGAGGGCGGCGATCGCGGCGGCCTGCACCGAGGCGACCGTGGCGCCGCCCGCGCCGGCGGCGGTGGCCGCGGCGGTGTCGGCGGCGGCGGCGGCGGCCATCTCGTTCTTGTCCGTGGCCGCGGTGGAGACGGCCTGGCTGGACTGCAGGTTGGCGTTGATGCCGATCTGGGTGGTCAGGTCGGCGGCGCCGCCGGCCTGCGACACGTTGATCGACTGCAGCTTGGTCAGGTCGGACGGGTCGGTGGAGATGTTGCCGTTGGCGTCCACCGGCCAGCCCTGCAGGTAGAGACCCGCCGAGTTCTTCAGATAGCCCTGGTCGTCCTTGGTGAACGAACCGGCGCGGGTGAACGAGCGGGTGTCGTTGGCCGTCACGCCGGTGGCATGGTCGGTGGCGATGAAGAAGCCCTGGCCCGAGATCGACAGATCGAGGTCGGAGCTGGTCTGGGTCTGCAGACCCTGTTCGCTGATCAGCTGGCGGTTCACCGCCAGCACGCCGCCGGACATGTCGTTAGAGCCGGCGGCCTGCGACGTGACCAGGCTCTCGAAGTTGGTCTGGGTCTGCTTGTAGCCAATGGTGTTCACGTTGGCGATGTTGTCGGAGATCGTCGACAGGGCCGTCGAATTGGCCGCGAGGCCCGAGACGCCGGCGAGCATGGCGCTGTTGATGCTCATGGAGGTGATCCTTGTCTTGAAGTCTGGATGAGGGGTCTCAGCTGCCGAGCAGGCCGCTGAGCGGGTTGTTGGGGTTCGACGACACGCTGGTGACCGTCGACAGATCGATGCTGTTGGAGCCCACCTTCAGCATGGTCTCCCCGTTGGACTGGCTGATCGAGGTGACCACCCCGGAGATGTCCGGGTCGCCGGCTTTCGCGCCTGGCGCCGTGACCACCTTGCCGATCAGATTGGCGCTGGCGCCGATCCCGGCCTGGGTGTTCACGAGCTGCTGCAGCAGCTTGTTGGAGAGGAGCTGCTGCTCCACCCCGGTCATCTGGGTGAGCTGCTGGGTGAACTGGTTGGTGTCCAGCGGCGACGTGGGGTCCTGGTTCTTCAGCTGCGTGGTCAGCAGCGTGAGGAAGGTGGTGAAGTTGTTGGCCATGCTGGCCAGGCTGGAGTTCAACCCGGCGCTCGACGTGCCGGTATTGCTCGTCGTCGGGGTTGTCGTGTTGGTGTTCACGGCCGTGGTCATGGTCTGGTCCTAGATCGTGATGTCGACGGCGCCGTCCGCGGTGCGGACGATCGCGGGCGAGGGGGGGGCGGCGTCATCGGCGGTGTCGGCGACCCGGATCTGGGGCTGGGCCGCGCCGCCGGCGCCGGTGTTGGAGCCGTCCTGGTTGCCGGCGAAGTTCGCGCCCGGGTCCGGGGACTGGAAGCTGAGCCCGCCCTGGCCGACGTCGAAGCCGGCCTGGCTGAGCGCCTGCTGCAGGTCGCCCGCCCGCGCCCGGGCTTCCGCCGCGGCGGCGGGATTGTCGAAGGCGATCTGCGCCGACAGCTGGCCGTTGGCGTCGATCCGCACCTTGACGTTCACCTTGCCCAGGCCGTCGGGGTCGAGGGCGATGTCGAACTGCGCCGCCTTGCCGCCGGACGCCTTGCGGGCGATCTGGTCGGCCAGCTGGCTGGTCATCGACGCGCCGTGTGCGGCGGCGAGGGCGGCGGGCGTGGTCGCCGGGGTCTGGGCGGGCGCCGGGCCGGCGACGAAGGCCTGGCTGGTGTCCGAGGCGGCGGTGGCCGCAGAGGCCGAGCCGGCGGCGGTGTCATCGTGCTCAGCCGTGGTGTCGTCGTTCGCGGACGCGGTGTTCGCCGGCGCGCTCACGGCGGCGGCCGTCATCGTGGCGGCGGGCGTGGCGCCGCTGCGGGACTGGGCCGGGTTCGCGGTCCGCGCCTCGACGGCGGCGGCGGTCTTGGCGGCGCCCTTTGGTGTCGTACCGGAGAGTGGGACAGCGGCCGGACCGGCCATCGGGCCGGCCGGGGGCGCCGGGTCGCCCGTGGCGGCGACCGCATCGCCGGCGAGGGCGGGCGAAGCCGGGACGGCCGGCGCCGCGGAGTCCGTCGTGGCGGCCGGGCCGGCAGGCGGCGCCGGCGAGGCGGCGACGTTGGTCGGCGTGGCGGGTGTGGTCGTCGAAGGGACCTGGGCGGCGGGCGCCGCGGCCTTGGCGTCCGTGGGCGCGCTGCCCGTCGGCGCGTCGGCCGGCGAGGCCGCCGCCGCGACGGTCGCCGGATCCGCCGGCGTGGCGGCGGAGGTCGCCAGCGTCACCACGACCGGCGCGTCGGGCGCCGACCGAACCGGCGCGGCCGGCTCAGGGGTGGAAGGCTGGGGCGTGGCCAGGCTGTCGGTCCGGATGAAAGCCGACGGGGCCGGGACGGATGGCTCGGAGGCCGCCTGGACGGTCGGTGCGGGGGCGGGCGCCGTCGCGCTGGCGTCGACCGTCCGGGCGCCCGTCGCGGCCGCATCGATCGGCGCTGCTGACACGGCCGTGGGCGCGGGGACGAGCGTGTCGGCCGTCGGCGCGGCGTCGGCTGAAGAGGGCGCCGTCGCCGGCGCCGCCGGCGGCGTGTTCGTGGCCGGCGCGGAAGCCGCGGCCGGGGCGGTGGTGGCGTCGCCGGTCACGGCGGCGACGAAGCGGCTGACGTTCGCGCTCTTGGCCAGGCTGGCGACGGCGGTCGGCAGGGCGGTCTCGCTCGCCGGCGCGCTCGCGTCGCCGGTCGCGGCGCTGGGCGCAGCCGCGGGAGCGCCGGGCGCGGCCGGCGGGGACGGGGCGGCCGCCGGCGCGGGCGCGCTGGACGACGAAGGCTGCGACAGTCTCTGGGTCGGCTCGCCGGGGCTCTTGGCGGGGGCGGCAGGCGGGGCCGGGGCAGGGGGCGGCGCGGCCAGGGGGACCAGCGCGCTGGCGTCGGCGGCGGCCGTCCCGGCGCTGGGCGCCGACGTCGCGGCGGTGGTTGCTGCCGCGGCGGTGTTCGTCGCCGCCACGCCCGCAGCGCTGTCCGCCGCGGCGGTCGGGACCGCCGTTCCGTTGATCGGGCCAGCCTTTGCGTCGGTGCTCGTGGCGCTGGGCGTCGCGGGGGCCGGCACCGTGGAGGCGGTCGCCGCGCTGACCACCGCGGAGGCGGCCGCGGACGTCGAGGCGGATGAAGCGCCATCGGTCGCCGTCGGCTTCGCCGGCGTGGCGATCGGCGCCGCGGGCAGGGCCGCCAGCAGGCTGGCGGCGAAGGCGCTGGTCATCGGCGCGGCGGCTGTGGCGGAGGCGGCGGCGGCGGTATCGCTGCCGTCCGTGCTGTCGCTCGTGGCGTCGCCCTTGGTCGTGGCGTCGGGTGTGGCGGTCTGCGCCGCCGCCGCCAGGCGCGCGGTCAGGCCGAAGGCCAGGGCCAGGGCGTTGGGTCCCACGGTGCTGGTGGAGATGCTGTCCGCACGCGCCGCCGTCGAGGTCGCGGCGCCCGGCGTGGACCTGGCGTCGGCGTTGACCGCCAGAAAGCCGGCGAGGGCGCCGAGGCTGAGGGCCGCGCCGCCCTTGATCGGGACCGCGCCCTTAGCCGGCGTCAGCAGCGCCTGGGCGTCGGCGAGGCCGGGCAGGCCGCCGGCGCCGGCCACGCCCGTCGTGTCCTGCGCGTTGCCGGAGAGGAGTCCGCTCGCCGGCAGGAGGCCGCTCTGGCCGCTGGTCGCCGCGTCGCCGTTCAGCTCGGCGATCAGCGCCGCCAGGGCGTCCGAGAAGCCGGCGCCAGCCGAGGGCGCGCCGGCGCCGGACGCAGCTTGGGCGGTCCCGGTCGACGACTGGGCGGTCAGGATCGCAAAGGTGGCGGCGGCCGACATGGCGCGGGCTGGAAGCCTGAACGGGAGGACGGGGGCGCCTGCTGCGCCGGACATTCGGCGTCCCAGTAGCAACCCCCGCGCCAAGTCGCTTGGCGCCTCATAAACAACGGAAAAATAAGCATATTATGAGGTTGTTAAGAGCCGGCTTCGGTTCGTGAGCGGCGGAAATTGCCGAGCGCCGATAGGCAAGGGCTCCCCCACCGGGGGCGTTCGCGCCCAGCGATCGTGACCGCCCGTGACGGCGTGTTTCAATCTTGGCGCCGCTCTTGCCTTGCTCTGCGTGACGGTTCTTCGGACCCGAACGAGAAAGCTATGAGATTCAATAGTTTGGCATTTCAGCGAGGTGAGGCCGAGGGCGTCGTTGGGCAGAATCTGCCGATCGTCGCGGTGCGGATTGCCGCCGTGGAGGCGCCCGCATGTCTCTGAACACCATCATGTCGATCGCCAACGCGGGCATGCAGGTGGCGCAGACGGGTCTGACGACCACGTCGGACAACATCTCCAACGTCAACACGCCAGGCTACGTCCGCAAGGTCGTCAACCAGAGCTCCACGGCGCTGAACGGCGCCGGCGCCGGGGTCACCGTGGCCCAGGTCCAGCGCGTCGCCGACAGCTATCTGCAGGCCGCCAGCCTCTCCGCCAGTGCGACCTCCAGCGCGGCCAGCGCGGTCTCGGACCTGCTGGACCAGGCGCAGACGGTGTTCGGCGATCCCTCGTCGTCGACCAGCTATTTCAACCAGCTGAACAGCGTGTTCTCGGCCTTCACCGCCGCGGCGAACGATCCGTCGTCCAGCCTGTCGCGCAGCCAGGTGATCGACCAGCTCAACACCTTCCTCAGCTCCACCCAGCGCATTTCCGGCCAGCTGCAGGGCTTCACCCAGCAGGCGGACTCCAAGATCGGCTCGGACGTCGACCAGGTGAACCAGCTGCTGGGCCAGATCGACTCGCTGAACTCGGACATCTCCCGCTCGCTGGCCAGCGGCTCGGACGCCACCGGTTCGATGGATGCGCAGAGCCAGCTGATCGACAAGCTGTCGACCTTCGTCGACGTGAAGATCACGCCCAAGAGCGGCGGCGGCGTGGTGCTGCGCACCAGCGCCGGCGACCTGCTGGCCGGCGACGGCGGCCCGGCGACCCTGTCCTACAATGCGGCGGGCAACGGGGCCGGCGTCCTCAGCCTGACCCCTCACGGCTCTACCCAGTCAACCGGCGTCACCATCGGCGACGGCGAGTTGCGCGGCCTGCTGGACGTGCGCCAGAACCAGCTGCCGGCGATCCAGGACCAGCTGGGCGAGTTCGTCTCCAAGACCGCCGATGCGATCAACCAGGCGTCCAACGCCGCGACCGCGGTGCCGCCGCCCAGCACCCTGACCGGGCGCAACACCGGCCTCGACCTGCCCACCATCATCGGCGACTTCTCGGGCAAGACCACCCTGGCGGTGGTCGACGCCTCCGGCAATCAGCAGGAGCGGGTGGACGTCGACTTCACCGCCGGCACCATGAGCGTCAACGGCGGGGCGGCGACCAGCTTCACGCCGGCGACCTTCCTCTCCAGCCTGAACACCGCGCTCAGCGGCTACGCCACGGCCAGCTTCAACACCGGCGCGCTGACGCTCAGCACCACCTCGGCGTCCAACGGCATCGCCATCCAAGACGACCCCACCACCCCGTCCAACGACGCCGGCCGCGGCTTCAGCCAGTTCTTCGGCCTCAACGACCTGGTCACCACCACCGGGATCACCAACTACGCCACCGGTCTGAAGGCGACCGACACTGCCGGCTTCACCGCCGGCGGCACGATCACCTTCCGCATGTCGGACACGCCGGGCTCGGTCACCCGCGACATCACCGTCACCATGCCGGCCGGCGGCGCCATGGCCAACCTGCTGTCGACGCTGAACGCCCAGGTGGGCGGGGTCGGCCAGTACGGCCAGTTCGTGCTCGACAGCCAGGGCACGATGACCTTCCAGCCGAACACGGGCTCGTCGACGACGCTGACGGTGCTGAGCGACAAGACCCAGCGCGGGGCCGGCGGCCCGTCGCTCAGCCAGCTGTTCGGCATCGGCTCGGCCCAGCGCGCCAGCCGCGCCGGCACCTTCTCGCTGAACAGCGCGGTGACGGCCAACCCGATGGCCATGCCGCTGGCCACGCTCAACCTGGCCAACGCCGCCCTGGGCCAGCCGGTGCTGGCGCTGGGAGACAATTCCGGGGCCCTGGCCCTGGCGAAGGCCGCCAATACCTCGCTCAACTTCGGCGCCGCCGGCGACCTGTCGGCGACCACCAGCAACGTCACCCAGTACGCCTCGCTGCTGGCCGGCTCGATCGGCCGCAAGGCCTCGGCCGCGGACGACGCCAAGACCGCCGCCGACGCGGTCAAGACCGAGGCCGACACGCGCCGGTCCTCCGTCGAGGGCGTCAACCTCGACGAGGAACTGGTGAACCTGACCACCTATCAGCAGGCCTACAGCGCCTCGGCCCGCCTCGTTCAGGCGGTCAAGGACATGTACGACACCCTGCTGCAGATGACCTGAGGCCAGCATGACCCGCGTCGCCACCGCCAGCACCTACAGCGCCGTCCTCGACAACCTGATGGCCGCCCAGCAGAAGCAGATCGACGCCGCCACGCGGGTGTCGTCGCAGAAGCAGGCCACCGACCTGAAGGGCTACTCGGCCAACGCCGAGACCCTGGCGGCGCTGCAGGCCAACCAGACCACGGTGAAGGGCTATCTGGACCAGAGCACGGTGCTGTCCAACAAGCTGTCCACCCAGGACCTGGCGCTGAACCAGGTGGCCGACGCCGCCACCGGCGCCAGCCAGGCGATCAAGAACGCCCTGGCGTCCGGTAACGGCGACAGCATGATGCAGGCGCTGCAGGGCTATTTCCAGAACGCCGTCGGCGGGCTGAACATGAAGTTCGACGGCCACTACCTGTTCTCCGGCGGCCAGGTGAACACGCAGCCGGTCAGCGCCACGCAGCTGAGCGACCTGACCGCGGCGCCGTCGGTGGCCAGCCTGTTCCACAACGACCAGTACGTGACCAGCAACCAGCTCGATGAATCCACCAGCATCAAGTCGGGCTTCCTGGCCGACGGCCTGGGCACGCCGCTGTTCAACGCCTTCAAGGCGATCGAGGCCTATGACCAGGGGCCCAACGGGCCGTTCACCGGCACGCTGACCCAGGCGCAGCAGACCTTCCTGCAGAGCCAGATCCCCAGCTTCGACACGGCGGGGACCAACCTGACCTATACCGCCGGGCAGAACGGCCTGATGCAGAACCAGGTGGACGCGGCGACCACCGACCTGACCAGCCGTCAGACCATGCTGCAGACCCTGACCGGCAAGATCACCGACGCCGATCCGGCCCAGGCGGCCGCCGACCTGTCGCAGGCGCAGTACGCCGTGCAGGCCGCCGCCCAGGTGTTCGCCTCGCTGAAGGCGTCCTCGCTGCTGACCCTGCTGCCGAACGGTTGAACGGCAGCGGCGCGGCGAGGTTAGTGTCTCAGTTGGGGAAGCGCGGGCCTTGCAAGCAGGCGGCGCAGTGACCCGGCGCCGGAGTTTCATTGTAGCTGTGGCCGCTATAATCACCGCATTCCTGGTATGGCGGGCTCCGGCCCTATACCGCATCTATCGGGATTGGCCCGCCATCGCGGCTTGTATCCACGATCACCGCGACTGCCCGTAATTTCAAACTTGAACACCGCGGTGGGGCGCCGCCCTCGCCATCGTGGCCCCGGCGCACTAAATAGCGCGGCTGGACCCGCCAGGACCCTCGACCGTGCCCCTCGACGCCCCCGCCATCGCCGCCGCCGACCAGGTGCTGGACCTGGTGCGCGAGGCGGTGCGCCTGCCGGCCGGCGCCCGCATCGTCGCGGCGATGTCCGGCGGCGTCGACTCCACGGTCACCGCGGCCCTGCTGAAGCGCGCCGGCTACGACGTGGTGGGCGTCACCCTGCAGCTCTACGACCACGGCGTGGCGGTGAAGCAGAAGGGCGCGTGCTGCGCCGGGCAGGACATCCTGGACGCCCGCACCGCCGCGGAGTCCCTGGGCATCCCGCACTATGTGCTCGACTACGAGAGCCGCTTTCGCGAGGCGGTGATGGAGGAGTTCGCCGACGCCTACCTGCGCGGCGAGACGCCGATCCCGTGCGTGCGCTGCAACCAGACGGTCAAGTTCCGCGACCTGCTGGACGTCGCCCGCGATCTCGGCGCCGAGGCCCTGGCCACCGGCCACTATGTGCAGCGGTCGGCCGACGGCAACGCCCCGCGCCTCAAGCGCGCCGTCGATCCGGCCCGCGACCAGAGCTACTTCCTGTTCGCCACCACGCCCGAGCAGCTGGACTTCCTGCGCTTCCCGCTGGGCGGCCTGGAAAAGCCGCAGGTGCGGGCGATCGCCGCCAGCCTGGGCCTGGGCGTCGCCGACAAGCCGGACAGCCAGGACATCTGCTTCGTGCCGGAGGGCCGCTACACCACGGTGATCGACCGGCTGCGGCCGCAGGGGGCGATCCCGGGCGACATCGTCCATCTGGACGGGCGGGTGCTGGGCCGGCACGAGGGGGTGACCCGCTATACGGTCGGCCAGCGCCGCGGCCTGAACATCGCCGTGGGCGAGCCGCTGTTCGTGGTGCGGCTGGACGCCGACCGGCGCCAGGTGATCGTCGGGCCGCGCGAGGCGCTGCTGACCCATGCCCTGACGCTGAAGGAAATCAACTGGCTGGGCGACCAGCCGACGCTCGAGGCCGCCGCCGCCGAGGGCCAGGCCGTGCTCGCCCGGGTGCGCTCCACGCGCGAGCCTGCCGCCGGCCGGCTGGCGCTCGAGGGCGCGGAGCCGCGGGTGGTGTTCGACAGTCCGGAAGAGGGCGTCGCCCCTGGCCAGGCCTGCGTGCTGTACGACCCGGCCGATCCGGCCCGGGTGCTGGGCGGCGGCTTCATCGCCGGGACGACGGGCGCCGTCTGACGTCCGTCGCGCCGATCAACCGGCGCGGCCCGCCGCGCGGAAGTCCGGGTCCGCCAGCAGGGCCTCGGTCAGCTTTCCGAACAGGCCGTTGTAGTGGTTGAAGGCGTCTGGAATGGCCACCGCCCCCACGAAGTCCGAGGACCAGCTGTCCTCGACCTTCAAGGTCTTGTCGAAGACGGGTTTGCCGTCCCGCACGAGTGTGAAGTGCGCCGCCAGGGAGGCGTGCGCCGTCGGCATGGCGCTGTCGACGTGGGTGTCCGTCACCACACCGGACACCACCAGCCGAGCGTGCTCATCCAGCCGTCCGCCGCCCTTCAGCTGGGCGGCGATGCTGTCGCCGAGATATTTCGCGAACGAGCCGCCGGGCGCGGGCTGAACCCCGGCGCGGACTGACACGGACCGGTCCATGTCGGCCGGCTTTCCGGGCGCGGCCGTGAAGTCGCCGACCCGCATGGGCGCAAGGTTGGCGGCCCGCACCGACTGTATGGCGTCCAGACTGGCCTGCGGCGGCGGCAACGGCGCCTCCGCGCAGGCCGCCACCACCAGGCAGGCGGCGGCGGCAAGGACGGGGCGGATCATTGGGCGGGCGCCGGGGCGGCCGGCTGAGCGGCTGCAGGGGCCGGCGCCGATCCGGCCGGGGCGGGCGGCGCCGCCGCCGCGGCTTGCGAAGCCGGGGTCGCCGCGGGCTGGGCCGGAGTTGCGGCGGCGCCGGGCGCGTCGCTGGCCAGGAAGCCCGGGTCCTTCGCAGCTTCGTTGAGCGGATTATCCACCAGCTCGGTCACCAGCGCCGCGATGGCGGCCTTGGCGTTCGCCATCTTGACCGCGTTCTGCGGGGCCGAATTGATCATCCCCAGCTGGGTCAGCAGCACCTGCTGGGCCGTGCGCGTGATCTTCGGCGAGGTCGGGCCGGGCACATAGTCGACGGTCGAGAGATAGTGGTCGGTCACCGTCGAGCCGGCGATGAAGAACGTGGCGCCCGTGACGACACCCTTGCCTTCCGCTTTGCGCAACTCCTCGGGGTCGACGACGTTGTCGATCGAGATGCTGAGGATCGCGCCGTTAGCCGCGGGGCCCTCCGACACTTCGGAGAACAGGCCGCTGGCCTTCACAGCATCGAACGCCTGCTGCTTGGTGATCTTGGTGGCCTGGGCGTTCGGCGCGCCCTTCGTCTTGAACACATAGATCAGCTGCACCGGCTGCGGGTGTTCGATCTTGGTTCGATCCTCAGGCTTCACGTCGCTGAGTCCGGTTCCCAGGAACATCGCGGCGTTGGCCGCCGAGGCGCATCCGACCAGCAGAACGACCGCGAGCAGCTTTGTCGCCCACGTGAATGACCAAGACAGCGCGCGCCGATCGGCGCGCTTGGCCGCAGACTTCATGACGATTTTCCCCCAAGGCCCAACATGGACACCCAGAGCCTAGGCCAAGCTTGAGCATGACTTCAACCGTCGAGAGAAGGACAGTTTCATGACAGCTGGGAATGCGCCCGATGGGCTACTCGGCGGCCTCGCCAGCCAGCGCTTCGCCGGCCAGCACCTCGCCCAGGGGCGGGGCGGCGTCGTTGCGCTCGGCGCCCTTGATGTCGCGCCCGTGCAGGGTCTCGCCGCACGCGTCGCACACCAGCCGGGGTTCCAGGTCGGCGCCGCAGCTGTGCTTGAGCACCGCCGGCGCCCCGCAGGCGCCGTAGACGTAGCGGTCGCCCCAGGCCTTGAGGGTCAGCAGCACCGGCAGCAGGTCCTGGCCCTTGCGCGTCAGGATGTATTCGTGGCGGGGCGGGCGCTCGGAATAGAGCCGGGTCTCCATCACCCCGAAGGCCACCAGGCTCTTCAGCCGCGCCGCCAGCACGTTGCGCGCCACGCCCAGGCGCGACTGCCACTCGTCGAACCGGCGCACCCCGGCGAAGGCGTCGCGCAGGATGATCAGCGTCCAGGGGTCGCCCACCACCGAAAGCGCTCCGGCGACGGAGCAGATCTCCTTGGAATAGTCGGCTGTGCGGCCCATGGGCTTAAGGTGCGGCCCATTCGGAGCGATGGCAAGCATTGCCTTTGAAGACTGTCCCCATCGGCTGTCAGTGGGGCGCCAGCAGGGCCGCCTTCAGCCACGCCAGCCGGTCGGCGTGCGCGGCCGGGGTCTCCAGGCTGTGGTCGACGTCGTAGACCTTCACCGTGTGCGGGCTGGGCGCGGCGGCGACGATCGCCGCCTGATGCGCCGGCGTGATGTACTCGTCGTGGCCGCTGAACTGCAGCAGCACGCCCCTGGCCTTCGCCCGCGCCAGGAAGCCTGGCGGATCCAGCACCCTCAGCCGCGCCAGGTAGGCGTCGCGGTCCGGGGTCTTCTTCTCCCACAGGTACCACTCGCCCATCGAGCTGTTGGGGGCCATGAACACGTACCAGGCGGGGCGGTGGTCCACCGACGCCATCAGCATGCCGAACATCGCCCCGAAGTCGTGGCCGACGAAGGCCACGCGGCTCGGATCGACGTCTGGGGACGCCAGCAGCGTGTCCAGGCAGCGGCGCAGTTCGACGACCGTGCCGGCGCTGTCGCGAAGGTCGCCCTCGGCCGACCCGCCCAGCGGCCCGAACCAGCCCTTCTGCGACCACGGCGCGTCGATCAGCATCGAGCTGACGCCCAGCCTGGCCAGGGCGATCGCGTCCGCCTCGAACTCGGTGTGATTGGTGGTGGCCGGATCGCCCAGCCAGTGGACGAACAGCACCGCCGGGTGCGGGCCGGGCCCCGCGCCGCGGATCATCTCGGCGCTCACGCGCCGGTCGCCGAGGAAATAGTCGATCTGCTGCGCCGTTACGCCCGGCGCCGGCGACGTCTGCGGCCCGAGGCCCGGCGGGGCAGGGACGGTGTTGGCGTCGTAGTCGAAGCTGGGCGCCGGGTCCGGTGCGGCGAATGCCGGCGTCGCGGCGGCCACGGCAAGGGCGAAGGCCAGCAGTCGAAGTCGCATCGGAGGCTCCCCCCACGGAGCCCATGCGGGTCCGGGCTCCCAGAAAATCGTTGTCGGCGCGACGCTAGCGTGCTTGTCCGCCCGCACACCATATCTGTGGATCGCAATTGTCGATCCTGGTCTCAAGGAGTTCCTCATGGCCGCCGCCGATCCCGTCGTCATCGCCGCCTATGCCCGCACCCCGATGGGCGGCTTCCAGGGGACGCTCACCGGCGCCAAGGCGACCGACCTGGGCGCCGCGGCGGTGAAGGCGGCGGTCGAGCGCGCCGGCGTGTCGCCGGAGGCGATCGACCAGATCATCATGGGCTGCGTGCTGCCCGCGGGCCTCGGCCAGGCGCCGGCGCGCCAGGCGGCGCTGGGCGCGGGCCTGCCGAAGTCGGTGGAGGCGACCACCGTCAACAAGATGTGCGGCTCGGGCCTGCAGGCGGCGATCCTGGCGCACGACGCCCTGGCGGCCGGCACGGCCGACGTGATCGTCGCCGGCGGCATGGAGAGCATGACCAACGCCCCCTACCTGCTGGCCAAGCACCGCGGCGGCGCGCGCATCGGCCACGACCGGGTGATGGATTCCATGTACCTGGACGGCCTGGAGGACGCCTATGATCCTGGCAAGCTGATGGGCGCCTTCGCCGAGGAGACCGCGGCGGCCTATCAGTTCACCCGCGCCGACATGGACGCCTACGCCATCGAGAGCCTGGTGCGCGCCAAGCACGCGGTCGAAAGCGGCGCCTTCCGCCGCGAGATCGTGGCGGTGGAGATCGCCGGCCGCAAGGGGACCGAGACGGTCAGCGACGACGAGCAGCCGCTGAAGGCCGACCCGCTGAAGATCCCCACCCTGAAGCCGGCGTTCGCCAAGGACGGCGCCATCACCGCCGCCAACGCCTCGTCGATCTCGGACGGCGCGGCGGCCCTGGTGCTGACCCGCGCCTCGGTGGCCGAGCGGCTGGGGATGAAGGTGGTGGCGCGCATCGCCGGCCACGGCGCCCACGCGCACGAGCCCGGCCTGTTCACCACCGCCCCGGTCCCGGCGATGCAGAAGGCCCTGGCGCGCGCCGGCTGGAGCGTCGGCGACGTCGACCTTTTCGAGGTCAACGAGGCCTTCGCCGTGGTGGCGATGATCGCCATGCGCGAGCTCGACATCCCGCACGAGAAGCTGAACGTGAACGGCGGCGCCTGCGCCCTCGGCCACCCGATCGGCGCCTCCGGCGCGCGGATCATGGCCACCCTGCTGTCGGCCCTGGAAGCCCGCGGCCAGACGCGCGGCGTGGCGTCCCTGTGCATCGGCGGCGGCGAGGCGGTGGCGATGGCGGTGGAGCGGGTGTGACCGCGCGCGTCAGCCCCCATCCCCGCTTCGCGGGGACTTCCCCCAAAGGGGGAAGAGAGACAGCGCCGAAGCCGCGCCCATCCGTTCTCTTCCCCCACTGGGGGAAGTACGGCCGAAGGCCGGGATGGGGGCTCCAGCGGAGCGCTGGCCCCAACGAAAAAGCCCCCCGCCGTCGGCGAGGGGCTTTCGCATAAAAAAGGCGGCGGCACGGCCGCCACCAGTAGACCGTTACGCCGGCAGGGCGATCTGTTCGGCGGCGATGGAGAAGCGGGCGGTGGCGCGGCTGGAGTTTTCCGCCGACAGCCGGCGCCAGGCGCGCGAAGCCTCGTCACGGGTTTCGAAGGGGCCCAGCATCTGCTGGGTGCCATCCTTGAGCTGCTTGAAGCCGATGCAGGCGTACTCGCCGCCGACGACCCAGAACCGTTCCTTCGTCATCTCGTCACTCCGTCCCGGGGGGCAGGACCCTTGTGTTGTTTTGACTGATACCGACAGTAATTCCCTTGCGCCAGAAGGGATCGGCCGAAGGAAAGCCATCTTGTAACAGCACGACATTGTCGCCTCTGTAAAAACATGACAACGTGCCGGCATGGCCCTGACCCCCGAACGCAAGCTGTTCCTTGGCGTGCGCCTGAAGCGCCTGCGCCGCGAGCTGGGCCTGACCCAGTCGCGCATGGCCGAGGACCTGGGCGTGTCGCCCAGCTATCTGAACCATCTGGAGCGCAACCAGCGGCCGGTGACGGCGCAGGTGCTGCTGCGCCTGGCCGAGGTCTACGACATCGACGTGCGCAGCCTGTCGGCCGACCAGGACGCCGCCGGGGCCCAGGACCTGTCCGAGGTGCTGGCCGACCAGCTGTTCCGCGATCTCGGCATTCCGAGGCACGAGATCGCCGAGGTGGCCGACAACGCGCCCGGCGTGGCCGACGCGATCGTGCGGCTGTACCGCGCCTACGACGACCGGCGGCGGCTGGCGGACCTGGGCGCCTTCGACCGCAGCGAGGACGGCCAGGGGCCGGGCCCGGCGGTGACGCCTTCGGACTGGGTGCGCGACTACATCCAGAGCCAGCGCAACTTCTTCCCCGAGCTCGACGAGATGGGCGAGCGGCTGGCGGCGGAGCTGAAGCCGGAGGTGCAGGGCTTCGTCACCTCGGCGCGCAACCGCCTGGCCGAGCGGCACGGGGTGCAGGTGCGGGTGCTGCCGATGGAGGTGCTGCCCGATTCCATCCGCCGCTACGATCACCACCGGCGCCGGCTGATGCTGTCGGAGCTGCTCGGCGGCCCCGGGCGGGCCTTCGCCATCGCCTACCAGCTGGCGCTGCTGGAGCACGACGCAGAGCTGAACGCCATGGTCGAGCGCTCCGGCGCGCCGATGGGGCCGACCCGGCGGCTGCTGAAGGTGTCGCTGGCCAACTATCTCGCGGCGGCGGCGATGATGCCCTACGAGACCTTCCGCGACACCTGCGAGAAGACCCAGTACGACATCGCCCTGGTGCGGGCCCGCTTCGGCGCCAGCTTCGAACAGGTCTGCCACCGCCTGACCACCCTGTCGCGGCCGACCGCGCGGGGCGTGCCGTTCTTCATGCTGCGGGTGGATTCGGCGGGCAACATCTCCAAGCGCTTCGCCGGGGCGGCGTTTCCGTTCTCGCGCTTCGGCGGCACCTGCCCGCGCTGGAAGATCCACTCGGCCTTCCGCACCCCGGGCAAGATCCTCACCCAGATCGTCGAGACCCCGGACGGCGCCCGCTATTTCACCCTGTCGCGCACGGTCTGGCGGATCGCCTCGCCCTATGCCGAGGAGGATTCCGAACTGGCGGTCGGCCTCGGCTGCGAACTGAAGCACGCCTCGCGGCTGGTCTATGCCCGCGGCCTGGACCTGACCGACCCGGTGGTCACCGAGATCGGCCCGGCCTGCCGGGTGTGCGAGCGCCCCGCCTGCCCGCAGCGCGCGGCCGAACCGGTCAGCCGCACCCTGACCGTCGACGATTTCACCAAGTCGATCTCGCCCTATCCGTTCGCGGGGTGAGGTGCGGACTCCCTTTGTCTGTCATCCCGGAAGGCGCGCAGCGACTATCAGGGACCGCCGGAAGCGCTGCGACTGGACGTGACGGCTCGCGCCGGCGTCTGCCGCGGTCCCGGATATCGGCTGCGCCGATTCCGGGATGACAGAGGAAAATTGGCCGCGATGGCGCGCGCCGGCTTACCGAAGTTTAAGCTGCCGCCGCGCCAAAACCGCTGGCGTTCAGCGCCGGCCCGGCACAACACTCCCGTAAAAGCATAAGCTATTTCATTCGGGAGATTGCGATGGGTTGGGGCCTGGCCGCCGCGCGGGGGCGCGCGGTATCGTGAGCATGTCCGGCAAGTCCGCCCGCGCGGATCTCTCCTTCGGGACCAAGCTGGCCTACGGCGTCGGCTCCATCGCCTACGGGGCCAAGCTGCAGGTGCTGGGCGTCGTGCTGTTCTTCTACAACCAGATGCTGGGGCTTCCCGCCCACATGGTCAGCACGGTGCTGTCGGCGGCGATCGTCATCGACGCCATCTGGGACCCGCTGGTCGGCCAGATCTCGGACAACACCCGCTCGCCCTGGGGGCGGCGGCACCCCTTCATGTACGCCTCGGCCCTGCCCGTCGCCCTGTGCGTGATCTTCATGCTCAACCCGCCGGCCGGCCTGTCTGGGACCGGGCTGCTGGTGTTCGCCGCGGCCATGGCGGTGGGCGCGCGGATGATGATCAGCCTCTACGAGATCCCCAACTCCGCCCTGGTGGCCGAGCTGGCGCCCGACTACGACCGCCGCACGAGCCTGATGAGCTGGCGCTATTTCTTCCAGACCGTCGGCCAGGCCACGGCCATCAGCCTGTCGAGCTTCGTGTTCCTGAGGCCGCACGACGGCCTGCCGGGGCAGTTCAACAAGGCCGGCTACGGGCCTTTCGCCCTGACCGTCGGGGTGATCATGTTCGCCTCGATCGTGGTCTCCAGCCTGGGCACGCACGGGCAGATCCGCCACCTGCGCACGCCGGAGCGGCGCAAGAGCTCCTTCCGGGAGATCGCCCGCGGCGTCCTGCTGACCCTCAGCAACCGCAACCTGGTGGTGCTGTCCGTCGCCGGCATGCTGTTCGGCTTCATGGTCGGCCTGGCCGGCGGCCTGACCTTCTATTTCAACACCTACCTCTGGGGGCTCAGCACGGCGCAGATCGGCACGATCGCCCTGTCGGCCCTGGTCGGCGCGGTGCCGGCGGTGATACTGGCGCCGCTGCTGTCGCGCCGCTTCGGCAAGAAGCCGGTGTGCGTGGCCCTGTTCTTCTGCTCGATCGTCGCGGTCACGGCGCCGATCGCCGGCAAGCTGGCGGGGATCATGCCGCCGTCCGGCTCGGGGGCGCTGGTGCTGCTGCTGCTGGCCGCGCACATGACCACGTCGGCCTTCTCGATGATGGGCTTCATCATCGTCTCGTCGATGATCGCCGACATTGTCGAGGAGATCGAGCTGACCACCGGCCAGCGCTCCGAAGGCCTGCTGTTCGCCGCCGACACCTTCCTGCAGAAGGTCACCACCGGCGTCGCCGCGGGCCTGCCGGGCTGGCTGCTGCTGCGCGTCGGCCTGCCGGTGGGCGCCCACCCGAAGACGGTGGATCCGCACATCATGATCCACCTGGCGCAGCTCTACCTGCCGACGGTGACGGTGCTGATGCTGTGCTCCACCACCTGCATCCTGTTCTATCGCATCGACCGCCAGCAGCACGAAAGCAACCTGCGGCGGATCGCCGATGCGGCGGCCCTGGCCGAGACGGTGGAGGAAGCCCTGCACCAGCCGCTCGACCCGGCCGCCTGAGCCGCCTGCGGCGCCGCGTCGGCCCCGCAAGGGTCGACGGGGCGGCCCGGGAATGTGACACTGGCCGCATAGACGCGTTGCTGGGCGGCATTTCATGCGCCGCCGGGCGGGCGCGGCGCTCCGGCCGGAGCGTCAGCCCGTCCAACAACATTATGATTTCAAAAGAGGTTCACCCTATTCGGGCGAGCCGCTGGGAGTTTGAGATGATCCTGTTCGGGCCGGACGTTGCCTCGGGCTTGGCGGGCGTGGATTCGCCCCGCGCCGGCCGCGTGCGTGGAGACAGGGCCTGATGGACGCCAAGACTCCCGCCGAAGATATCAAGCCGCGCCCCGGCGTGGCCGGCCCGCCGCCTGGACGTCCGCCGGGCGCGGCCGGTGGTCCTCCGCCGCACCTGCGCGGCAAGCGCAACCTCACCGAAGGGCCGATCACCCGCACCCTGCTGACCTTCTCCCTGCCGGTGCTGGGCGGCAATGCGCTGCAGTCGCTCAACCTCACCGCCAACCAGATCTGGGTCAGCCACACCCTGGGGGTGAAGGGCATCGCCGCCCTGGGCAACTCCAACCAGGTGATGATGCTGATGCTGGGGTCGATCTTCGGCGTCAGCATGGCCGCCAACATCCTGGTGGCGCAGTCGGTGGGCGCCGGCAACATGACCCAGGTCAAGAAGGTGATGGGCACGGCCACGACCTTCTTCTTCACCCTGGCGACCATCCTGGCGGTCACCGGCGGGGCCCTGGCGCCGCACATCCTGGCCATGCTCGACACGCCGCTGGACGCGCGCGCCGGCGCCATCGCCTACCTGCGGGTGGCCTTCGGCGCCGTGCCGTTCATGTACTTCTTCGCCTTCATGCAGATGGCCCAGCGCGGGGCGGGGGATTCCACCACGCCGTTCTGGTTCATGCTGCTGGCCGTGGCCCTCGACGTGGTGCTGAACCCGATGCTGATCCTGGGCATCGGGCCGTTCCCCAGGCTGGGCGTGGCCGGATCGGCGACCTCCACCCTGATCGGCCAGGGCGTGTCCCTGGTGTTCCTGATCGCCCACCTCTACCGCAAGAACAGCATCCTGCTGCTGCGGCCGGGCGAGTTCCACCTGCTGAAGCCGGATTGGGAAATCCTCTCGTCGCTGATCACCCGCGGCATTCCGATGGGCATCCAGATGCTGGTGATGTCCGGCGCCGGGATGGTGATGCTGTTCCTGGTCAACCAGTACGGGGCGATCACCTCGGCGGCCTATTCCATGTCGTCGATGGTCTGGAACTACCTGCAGATGCCAACCATGGCCCTGGGGGCGTCGATCTCGTCCATGGCGGCGCAGAACGTCGGCGCGGGGCGCTGGGACCGGGTGACCAAGGTGGCCCGCTCCGGCGTGATCAGCAGCGTGACCATCAGCGCCAGCCTGGCGGCGGTGCTCTACGCCCTCAACGACCAGGTGCTGGGCCTGCTGCTGGGCCAGCATTCCCCGGCCCTGGCCGAGGCGCACCACATCAACATCCTGTCGCTGTGGGGCTTCGTGATCTTCTCGATCACCTTCGCCCTGTCCGGGGTGGTGCGCTCGACCGGCGTGGTGTGGGTGCCGCTGATCATCCTGGCGTCGTCGATGATCCTGGTGCGCATCCCCTTCGCCATGGCGCTGCAGCCCCACCTGGGCGAGGACGCGATCTGGTGGAGCTTTCCCATGGGCACCATCACCTCGGCGACGCTGACCAGCCTCTACTACCGCTACGGCGGCTGGCGTAAGTCGCGGATGCTGCACAGCCAGGCCAGCGGCCAGACCTCGGACTCCGGCGGCTCAACGCCGGCCATGGACCCGCCCGAGGAGGACGGGGAGGCCGCCGAGGCCATGGCCGCCGGCGCCCGTCCGGCCTGAGACGAAGAGACGAAAGGAACACCCGCGCCGATGCCCGATGGGTCCATCGCCGTCACCGCGAAGTTCGGACGCAAGCGCGACACCATCGTCGCCGCCGCGACGGAACTGCTGAACCGCGAGGGCGTGAAGGGCATGACCCTGGCCAAGGTGGCCGAGCGGGTCGGGCTGATCACCACCTCGGTGACCTACTATTTCAAGAAGAAGGAAGACCTGGCCGCGGCCTGCTTCCTGCGCGGCATCGAGCGCATCGAGACGGTGGTGGCCGAGGCGCAGGCGGGCGGCTCGCCAGAGGCCCGGCTGGAGATCCTGCTGGACCGCTACCTGGCGCTGAAGGGGCGGGTGCTCAGCGGCCAGGAGCCGCCGATCCCGGTGTTCAGCGATATCCGCGCGCTTACCGACGAGCCGCACCGCCAGGTCCTGGAGGCCTATCTGCGGCTGTTCCGCGCCGTGCGCGAACTGCTGCGCGGAACGCCTGACCACGCCGGCCTGCACGGCACCGCCTTCACCCAGATGGTGCTGGAACAGCTGCACTGGCTGCAGGCCTGGCTGCACCGCTATCCGGAGGCCGAGTTCGGCGAGGTCCGCGCGCGCATGCATGACATCCTGCTGCGCGGCCTGGGCGCCCCGGGCCAGGCGTGGTCGCCGCGCCCGCTCGATCCGGCGGCGATCCATCCGGCGGAGGGCGGCCAGCGCGAGACCTTCCTGCTGGCGGCCACCCGGCTGATCAACCAACAGGGCTATCGCGGCGCCTCGGTGGACAAGATCAGCGCCTCGCTGAACGTCACCAAGGGCTCGTTCTACCATCACCACAGCGCCAAGGACGACGTGGTGGTGTCGTGCTTCAGCCGCTCGTTCCAGGTGGTGCGCGCCGCCCAGGACGCAGCCCTGGCGCTGCCGGACGCCGACGCCTGGACCCGGCTGTCCTCGGCCGCGGCCGCGCTGATGGGCTTCCAGCTGTCGCCGCATGGCCCGCTGCTGCGCACCTCGGCGCTGAGCGCCCTGCCAGAGGGGATGCGGGTGGAGATGGTGGCGCAGTCCAACCGGCTGTCGGAGCGCTGGGCCGCGATGATCGCCGACGGCGCGGCCGAGGGCTCGCTGCGCCCGGTCGACCCGTTCATCGCCGCCCAGATGTTCAACGCCGGCCTCAACGCCTCGTCGGACCTGCCCGTGCTGCTGGGCGGAGTGACGGCGCACCAGCTGGTCGACCTCTATGCCCGGCCAATGCTCACCGGCCTGCAGCCGGCCTGAGCCAGCGACGGGTCAGTTCGGCCAGCGGTTGGCGAAGTCGACGACCTGCTGGGCGACCATGTTCACCTGCCAGGCGTCGCGCGTGTCCTTGAAGGCGTCGGCCTCGTCGAACAGGCCGCCGGCGCTGTTCAGGGTCGCGCCGAGGGGGGTCGGCCAGCCGCGCATGGCGTGGACGATGCCGCGCAGGGCGGCCAGGGTCGAGGCGGTGGCCTGCCAGCCCTCCGCGGCCACGATCAGGCCGACGGCGCGGCCGTCGAAATAGGGCCGCCGGTCCTCGCGCAGACCCTCCAGCGTATCCAGAGCATTCTTCACCAGGCCCGAGATGGAGCCATGATACCCCGGACTGGAGACGATCACCCCGTCGCAGGCGGCGACCGCGGCCAGGAAGCCGTTGGCGCCTTCGCAGGCCGGATCGGACGGGTTGTAGATCGGCAGCCCGGCCAGGAACGGACCGTCGAACAGCTGGGTGGTGGCGCCCAGGGCCTCGGCCGCTTCCAGGGCCTTCTTCAGCGCCCGCTCGCTGGAGGAGGATGGGCGCACCGTGCCGCCCAGGCCGACGATGAAGGGGCGGCGCCCGTCAGACGTACTCAAGACCCTGGTATCCCCTTGCGCGCATCCAGCTGCTTGAGATCGTCTATAGACCGCCCCCCTCCACTGTCATCCCGGAATCCGCGCAGCGGATATCCGGGACCGCGGCAAGCGCCGGCGTGTGTCGCAGCTGGATGATCCGCGCTTCCGGCGGTCCCGGATAGGCGCTGGCGCGCCTTCCGGGATGACAGAAGAGGGAGGGCGGATCGGCGGGACCGGGGCTACGCCGTCTGCGTCTCGAACAGGGTTTTCAGCTCGCTCTTCAGGATCTTGCCGTTGGCGTTGCGCGGCAGGGTCTCGGGCCAGAACACCACCTTCACCGGCACCTTGAACGCCGCCAGGCGGTCGGCCACGAAGGCGCGCAGCTCGGCCTCGCTGGCTTCCGCCCCCGGCTTCAGCGTCACCACCGCGCCGGGTTCCTCGCCCAGGGTGCGGTGCGGGATGCCGACCAGGGCGGCGTCCATCACCGCCGGGTGCTCGTAGAGGACGTTCTCCACCTCGACGCAGTAGATGTTCTCCCCGCCGCGGATCAGCATGTCCTTGGCCCGGTCGATGATGAAGCAGAAGCCTTCCTCGTCCATGCGGGCCAGGTCGCCGGTCTTCACCCAGCCGTCGACGAAGGTCTGGGCCGTGGCCTCGGGCTTGTTCCAGTAGCCCTTCACCACCATCGGCCCCTTGGCCCACAGTTCGCCCACCTCGCCGATCGGCAGTTCGCGGTCGCCCTCTACCGACATGATCTTCATCTCGCAGACGGCGGCGGCCGGGCCGCAGCTGTCGGGGCGGCGCATGTAGTCCAGCCCCATGTTTGAGGTGAAGGTGGCGGAGGTCTCGGTCATGCCCCAGCCCTGGCCGGGGACGGAGCCCTTGAAGGTCTCGCCGATCTTGCGCACCAGCTCGGGCGCTGACGGGGCGCCGCCGTACGAGACGCCCTGCAGCGACGACATGTCGTACTTCGCCCGCGCCGGATGCTCGATCAGCTGCCAGGCGATGGTCGGCACGCCGCCGGTGGCGGTGACCCGCTCGCGCTCGATCAGGCGCATGCCTTCCTCGGCGTCCCAGCGCCGCATCAGCACCAGCTTGCCGCCGCTGTTGATCGCCGGGACGGTGGTGGCGTTGCAGCCGGTGACGTGGAACATCGGCACCACCAGCAGGGTGACCCGCTGCGGCAGGTTCGGATCGTCCGGATCGGGGGCCGGCTCGCCACGCCGCAGGAAGCCCCGGGCCGCCGCTGCGCCGGAGGTGAAGATGTTGGTGGTGATGTTGCGCTGGGTGCCCAGCGCCCCCTTCGGCCGGCCGGTGGTGCCGGAGGTGTAGAAGATCGTCGCGTCGTCCTCGGGGCCGATCTCGACCGCGGGCAGGGCGGCGTCGGGCAGCCGGCCCCAGTCGTTCACCGCGCCCAGCAGGTCCTCCAGCCTGGCGACCAGGGGATGGGCGACGTCTTCCGGATGGCGGGTGACGAACACCCGCTTCAGGTCCGGGCAGTTCTCCAGGTGCTCGGCCAGCCGCTCCAGGCGCTCGCCGTCGACGATCGCCACCTTGGTCCCGGAATCGGTCAGGCCGTATTCCAGCTCCGGCCCGGTCCACCAGGCGTTCAGCGGGGTGATGATCGCGCCCACCACGGCCGCGGCAAAGAAGGCCACCGGCCACTCCGGCAGGTTGCG
The DNA here is from genome assembly GCF_049446115.1 of Caulobacter sp. KR2-114. NCBI lineage: Bacteria > Pseudomonadati > Pseudomonadota > Alphaproteobacteria > Caulobacterales > Caulobacteraceae > Caulobacter > Caulobacter sp. KR2-114. The sequence goes on along the minus strand of NZ_JBMSEC010000003.1, from coordinate 245,088 downwards.
CATGATCACCGCCACCCGGTCGCCCTTGCCGACCCCGAGCGCCACCAGTTCGTTCGCCAGGGCGATGGTCGCCTTGTGGAACGCGCCGTAGGTGGCCCGCTCGGTCTCGTAGACCACGAACTCGCGATCGCGGAACGCGAGGCTGTTCTCGAACACCGCGCGCAGGGTCGGCGGGCAGTGCTTCCAGACCCGGGTGCGGACGCCGCGGATGATCAGCTCTTCGGTCTCGAAGCGCTGGCCCGGGGCGGTGAGCCGGGCGTGCGCCTCGGCGATCGACATCGCCGGCCAGCCGGCCGGAAAAGCAGAGGGAGCGGCCGCAGCCGCTCCCTCTTCACGCACGACTTCCGTCATGAACTTAAGCTCTCTCTGAAATACAGCCAGAAGCACCCCGCCGCGGTCAGGCCGAGGCGGTTTCCTTGGCCTTGTTCTCCGCCTTCAGGTCCTCGATGGCCGCGCCGTACTTGTCGAGCGCCGCCTCCTTGAGCTTGGGCAGGTGGTAGTTGGGGAACAGGTCCTGGTCGGGCCGGTAGTTCTTCAGCACCTGCTTGGCCACCGTGGCCTTGTGCACCTCGGTGGGGCCGTCGGCGATGCCCATCACCATGGCGCTGGTGACCATGCCCATGAACGGCATCTCGTTGGACACGCCCATGGCGCCGTGCAGGTGCGCGGCGGTGGCGGCGATGTCGTGATAGACCTTGGGCATCGCCACCTTGATCGCGGCGATGTCCTTGCGCACCAGGTTGTAGTCCTTGTGCTTGTCGATCAGCCAGGCGGTGTGCAGCACCTGCAGGCGGAACTGCTGCAGCTGGATCCAGGCGTCGGCGATCTGTTCCTGCACCACCGGCATGTCGGCCAGGCGGCCGTCGCGGGTCTGGCGGCTGACGGCCCGGCGGCACATCAGGTCGAAGGCGCGCTGGCAGGCGCCGACGGTGCGCATGGCGTGGTGCACCCGGCCGCCGGAGAGGCGGGTCTGGGCGATCAGGAAGGCGCCGCCGCGCGGGCCCAGCAGGGCCTCGGGGCCGACCTCGACGTCGGTGTAGCGCATGTAGGCGTGGCCGCCGCCCTCGCCCGCGCCGACGCCGATGCCGCGCACGATCTCAACCCCCGGGGTCTTGGTGGGCACGATGAAGATCGACGTGCGCTGGTGGATGTCCTTGTGGTCCGGATCGGTCACCGCATAGACGATCAGAATCGACGAACCGTAGGCGCCGGACGAGAAGTACTTCTCGCCGTTGATCACCCACTTGCCGTTCTTCTCCTCGGCGCGGGTCTTGAAGGTGGTGGGGTCAGAGCCGCCGGCCGGTTCGCTCATCGAGAAGGCCGAGCGGATCTCGCCGTTCAGCAGCGGCCACAGCCACTTCTCCTTCTGCTCGGGGGTGCCGTAGTGGGCGATGATCTCGGCGTTGCCGGTGTCGGGCGCCTGGCAGCCGAAGATCGACGGGGCCAGGCCGTTGCGGCCCAGCTTCTCGTTCATCAGGCCCAGCTTCAGCTGGCCATAACCCTGGCCGCCCAGCTCCGGACCCAGGTGGCAGGCCCACAGGCCCTGGGCCTTCACTTCGTCCTGCAGCGGCTTGATGAACTTTTCCCGGGCCCCGGGGACCATCAGGTTGCGGCCGAGGTTGGAGAGGGGCTCGACCTTCTCCTCCATGAACTCCTCGATCCAGTCGAGCTTCTTCTGAAATTCCGGGTCGGTCTCAAAATCCCAGGCCATGAAATCTTCTCCCTTACGCCCCGGCGTTCCGGTGGCGCGTGCAATCGTTCGCTCTTGAAGGCGGCATTATCCGGCGCCGCCAGGACAGGCGCAACGGGGCCGAACGGCTGTTTGAATGAAAATTTGAAAAACCGGAATGTCCTCCCTCCCCCTTTGTGGGGAGGGACAGGCGGCGAAGCCGCCAGGGTGGGGAACGTCTGCCGGAGCACAGGCGATCTGGCGAGCAGGCGCACGGCCCCTCACTTCCCCACCCTGATCGCTTCGCGATCTGTCCCTCCCCATGAAGGGGAGGGCGGGCGTCAGGCGTCGAACAGCCCCAGCAGATCGGCGACGCTGTCCACCACGGTATCCGCGCCTGCCGCCAGCAGCGCAGCACGACTGGGGGCGATGCGAGCCTCGCGCGCATCGGGGGAGAGGGCTTCCAGCGCCTCGCGGCTCAGGCCGACGCCGTTGCCGGAGGCGGCCACGCCCACCGTGAAGCAGCCGGCGGCGCGGCCCTCGGCGACGCCCGCCTCGGCGTCGTCGACCTTGATCACCCGGCTCAGCGGCCAGACGCCCAGGTCCGCGCAGGCCTTGTAGATCATCAGCGGCGAGGGCCGGCCCTGCGGTGTCTCGCCGGCGCAGACCAGGTGGTCGGGGCGGTAGCCCTGGGCCGCGGCCCGCTCAAGCACCGGGGCCATCATCTCGCGGGTATAGCCGGTGGACGAGGCGACCCTCAGGCCCCGCCGGCGCAGTTCGGCGACGGTCTCGGCGGCGCCGGGGATCAGCTCGGCGGCGCCGGCGGCGGCGTCGCGCATCAGCGGGCCGAGGTCGGCCATCAGCAGGGCCACCGCCGCCTCGTCGGGCTCGCAGGCATTGGCGGCGCGCCAGGCGCCGGCGATCTGCGGCCGGGCCAGCAGGGCGCGGACGTGGTCGTCCTTGGCCTTGCCCATGTCGGCGCGGGCGACGGCCTCGTCCAGGGCGACGCCGTGCCGGGCGAAGGCGGCCAGCAGGGCGGCGATGGGCGCGCGGCAGCCGAAGTCGACCATGGTCCCCGCCCAGTCGAAGATCACCAGGTCGAAATCGCTCAGGCGCGGGCGGGGGGCGGTCATGGCTCAGAAGGCTCCATCGAACAGGTCGGCGACCACCTGCTCACCCAGGGCAAAGCCCGTCGAGGCTCCGGCGCCGGTGGTGACCATCGCCAGGCGCACGCCGGGCAGGGGGGCGTCGACCAGCAGGGTGCGGTCGGCGGCGGCGGCATAGGTTCCGATCCAGCGCTCCAGCACCGGCGGGACGGCGCCGAACACGGCGGCGAATTCGTCGAGGATCAGCTGGTCCACCGCCTGCGCGCCGAAGGGATCGGGGGTCGGGGCGTAGTGATGGCTGTCGCCCACCACCAGCGCGCCGTCGGCGCCCTGCACCACGATCAGATGTACGCCATTGGCCAGCTGGCCGGGCTGCTCGGCGCGCAGTCGCTGGCGCAGGGGCTCGGCCTGGGGCAGGGCGCCGTAGCCGGCGTAGCGCTCCAGGCCGAGATCCGACATCACCCCGGCGGCGAGGCGAAAGCCCGGATCGGCCAGGCGCAGCATCTGCAGCTTGCAGCGGGTGACGCCGAAGCTGGCGATGCGTTCGGGGAACAGCGCAGCCAGGTCGTCGCCAGGACAGACGGCGATCGCCTCGGCCCGGACGTCGCCCGCGGCCGTCACCACCCGGCCGGTCTCCACGGCCAGGGCCGCGACACCGCGACGGAACTCCACGCCGTGACGCTCGGCCAGCCAGGCGGCGAGCCTGGGGATCGCCTGTCGGGACTCGACGCGCAGCTCGTGCGGGCTCCACAGCGCGCCGAGCAGCGGCTCGCCGGCCAGGCCCGGCTGGCGCGCGTGGGTCTCGTCGGCGGTCAGGCGCCGGCAGCCCTCGCCCATCTCGGTGGCCAGGAAGGCGTCGATCACGTCCAGCGACTGCGGCCGCCGGGCGGTCATCAGCAGGCCCCGGTGCAGGATGGGAATGCCGGCCTCGGCCGCCACCTCGGCCCAGACCGCGCGCGAGCGGCGCGCCTTGTCCCACATCTCGCCGCGGGCCTGGCCGGTGACGGTCACGAAGCCGAAGTTGCGCACCGAGGCGCCGTTGGCCTGGGCGTCGCGGTCCAGCACGACCACCCGCCTGCCCCGCCGCGCCGCCGCCAGGGCGCAGGCCAGGCCGACGATGCCGGCGCCGACCACGGCGAGATCGAACGGACGGGTGTCGGGCATCGGCGCTCCCAGCTGGACTCGCGGCTGGTTAGCATGACGGATGTGACAGGGGCGCGACGAAAGTCCGCTCTCCGCGGGAGCCCCCATCCCCGGCTTCGCCGGTACTTCCCCCAGAGGGGGAAGAGAATAGTGCTGCAGCCTGCAAGTCCGTTCTCTTCCCCCTCTGGGGGAAGTACGGCCGGAGGCCGGGATGGGGGCTCCAGCGAAGCTCGATCCCATAATCATATCGCGACAATATGAATTGAAAGCCGTCGCAGGTTTTCTGAGTTCCCAGGTCCTGCCCGAGGGGCCAAGGATCACCGCCGCCGGGCCGATCCCGGGCACAACGACAGGAGCTACCCATGCCGACCCTCAGGACCCTGAACGTCAGCCGCCAGGGCTTCGGCGCCATGGGGCTTTCCAACACCTACGGCCCGGCCGAGGACGCCCAGTCGATCGCCACCCTGCACCGGGCGATCGAGCTGGGGATCAACTTCATCGACACCGCCACCGGCTATGGCCAGGGCCACAACGAGCGGCTGGTGGGCCAGGCCGTGGCCGACCGCCGCGACAAGGTGGTGATCGCCTCCAAGTTCGTGCATCGCCCCGCCGGCGGCGACGTGAAGGACGCCGTGCGCCCGCGCGACGCCGTCGAGGCCAGCCTGAAGCGCCTCGGCCTGGACCACATCGACCTGTACTACCTGCACCGCGTCGACCTGGAGATCCCGATCGAGGAGTCAGTGGGCGAGCTCGGCCGGCTGCAGGACGAAGGCAAGATCGGCGCGGTGGGCGTCTCCGAGGCCACCGCCGACGGCCTGCGGCGCGGCAACGCGGCCTATCCGATCGCGGCCCTGCAGAGCGAGTACTCGCTGTGGACCCGCGACGTGGAGGTTGAGATCCTGCCCACGGCGCGCGAACTCGGCATCGGCTTCGTCGCCTACAGCCCGCTCGGCCGCGGCTTCCTGGCCGGGTCCGAGGTGACCGACCCCAAGGATCGCCGCCATCAGCACCCGCGCTTCCAGGCCGAGGCGGTGGCCGCCAACAGCCTGCGCCGCGCCACCATCGAGCAGGTCGCCCAGCGCCTGGGCGCCAGCGTGGCCCAGGTCAGCCTGGCCTGGGTGCTGAGCAAGGCCGTGGTGCCGATCCCCGGTACGCGGTTCATTCCGCACCTGGAAAGCAACTGGGCGGCCAACGACCTGGTGCTGGACGCCGAGTCCGTCGAGGCCCTGGAAAGCGCCTTCCCCCGCGGCTCCACCGTCGGCGCCCGCTACCCGGCCGACGGCCTGCGCCTGGTGCCGCCCGAGCCGGTGGTGGCGTAACAACTCGACTTCGCTGGAGCCCCCATCCCGGCCTTCGGCCGTACTTCCCCCAATGGGGGAAGAGAACGGAAGGCGCCGCGCTGGCTCTCTTCCCCCTCTGGGGGAAGTACCCGCGAAGCGGGGGTAGGGGGCTCCAGCGGAGAACCGCGGGGACGTCATCCCCCGTTGACCTGCGGCCCGTTTCGGACTTGCCTGCCGGCCGACACCAGAGGGAGCTCCGCCCATGACCAAGCCCGAGACCGTCGGTCTTTCCCGCGCGCGGCTGGCGCGCATCGACCAGTTCCTGAAGGACCGCTACGTCGACGCCGGCAAGCTGGCCGGCGCGTCGGTGATGGTTTCGCGCAAGGGCGAGATCGCCCACTTCGGCGTCATCGGCCAGGGCGACGTCGAGCGCGGCCAGGCGCTGAAGGAAGACTCCATCTTCCGCATCTATTCGATGACCAAGCCGCTGACCTCGGTGGCGCTGATGATGCTGGTCGAGGAGGGCGCCATCGCCCTCGACGATCCGGTGGAGAAGTACATCCCCTCGTGGAAGGACCTCGGCGTGTTCGAGGCCGGCGTCGCGCCGCAGTTCCTGACCCGCCGCCCCGCCCGGCCGATGCAGGTGGTGGACCTGCTGCGACACACCTCGGGCCTGACCTACGGCTTCCAGAACCGCACCAACGTCGACGCCGCCTACCGCAAGGCCGCGTTCGGCGGGGTCGATTCCAAGCTGCCGCTGGAGGCGATGATCGAGGAGCTGGCCCGGCTGCCGCTGGAGTTCTCTCCGGGCGAGGCGTGGAACTATTCGGTCTCCACCGACGTGGTCGGCTACCTGGTGCAGGTGGTCTCGGGCATGCCGTTCCCCGCCTTCCTGCACAGCCGCCTGATCGACCCGCTGAAGATGGTCGACACCGGCTTCCACGTGCCCGCCGACAAGGCCGACCGCTTCATCGCCTGCTATGCGCGCGGGCCCAAGGGCGAGCTCAGCCTGCAGGACGACCCGAAGAAGAGCAGCTACCTCACCCCGCCCAGCTTCTATTCCGGCGGCGGCGGCCTGGTGTCGACGGCCGGCGACTACATGCGCTTCTGCCAGATGCTGCTGAACGGCGGCGCGCTGGACGGCACGCGCTACCTCAGCCGCAAGACCCTGGCGCTGATGACGGCAAACCACCTGCCGGGCGGCCAGGACCTGACCCAGATGTCGCGCTCGCTGTTCTCCGAGGCGACCAACGCCGGCATCGGCTTCGGCCTGGGCTTCGCGGTGAACCTGGACCCGGCCAAGGCGCTGATCTCGTCGAGCAAGGGCGAGTACTACTGGGGCGGCGCCGCCTCCACGGCCTTCTGGGTCGACCCGGCCGAGGAGCTGGCGGTGGTGTTCATGACCCAGCTCTTGCCCTCCAGCACCTATGCGCTGCGGCGCGAGCTGCGCACCCTGGTCTACGCCGCGTTCGACGACTGAACGGCCGGCTGAAACGGGCGTTGGAGGAAACCGCCTCCAGCACCTGACCTAGCGGCAGTTTGGACTGGACGAAACGGCGTGGGACCGCCATGCGTTCCGCCGCCATGAGTGACCTGACCCCGCAGATTCAACGCCTCGTCATCTTCGGCGCCACCGGCGACCTTGCCGCGCGGATGCTGCTGCCGTCGCTGTACTTTCTGGACAGCGACAAGCTGCTGCCCGACGGCCTGAAGATCATCGGCTCCGCCCGCTCCGAGATGGACCGCGACGCGTTCGTCAAGCTGGTGCGTGGCATCATGGACAAGCGGTCCGAGGGCGTCGACGAGGCGGTCTGGAAGCGGTTCGCCGAGCGGCTCGACTATTGCGCCGCCGACGTCACCAAGGGGGCCGGGCTGAAGGCCCTGTCCGAGGTGATCGAGGGCAGGCCGTCGATCTATTACCTGGCCCTGTCGCCCAGCCTCTACGGCGCGGTGTGCCGGGCGCTGGACGAGAGCGGCCTGTCGTGCGGCGAGTGCCGCATCGTGCTGGAAAAGCCGCTGGGCCACGACGCGGAAAGCTCGCGCGCGATCAACGCCGAGGTCGCCGAGGTGTTCGAGGAGAGCCGGGTCTTCCGTATCGACCACTACCTGGGCAAGGAAACCGTCCAGAACCTGATCGCCCTGCGCTTCGCCAACACCCTGTTCGAGCCGCTGTGGAACAACCTGGCCATCGACCACGTGCAGATCACGGTGGCCGAGACGGAAGGGGTGGGCGACCGCTGGCCGTACTACGACGAGTACGGCGCGCTGCGCGACATGGTGCAGAACCACATGCTGCAGCTGCTGACCCTGATCGCCATGGAGCCGCCGGCCGACGCCGGCGCCGATTCCGTGCGCGACGAGAAGGTCAAGGTGCTGAAGTCGCTGCGCCCGTTCAGCCGCCACGACGCCCAGCAGATGGCGGTGCGCGGCCAGTACAAGGCGGGCGTCGTCGAGGGCAAGACCGTCAAGTCCTACGAGGAGGAACGCGGCGGCCCGAGCCAGACCGAGACCTTCGTCGCCCTGCGCGCCGACATCGACAACTGGCGCTGGGCCGGGGTGCCGTTCTTCCTGCGCACCGGCAAGCGGCTGCCCGAGCGCCGCACCCAGATCGCCATCCAGTTCAAGCCGCTGCCGCACTCGATCTTCGGCCAGGCGGCCGACAACGACCTCAGCGCCAACCGGCTGGTGATCGATCTTCAGCCCAAGGAAGACATTTCCCTGCTGCTGATGAACCGCCGTCCGGGCCTGGCGGGCACGCGGCTGCAGGCCCTGCCGCTCAGCCTGTCGCTGGACGACGGGGGGCGGCGGCGCATCGCCTACGAGCGCCTGCTGCTGGATGTGATCCTCAACAATCCCCAACTGTTCGTCAGGCGCGACGAGGTCGAGCTGGCCTGGGCCTGGATCGACGGCGTCGCCGACAGCTGGGCCGACTCGGGCCAGGCGCCCCGGCCCTACGCCGCCGGCAGCTGGGGCCCGGCCGGGGCCTTCGCCCTGCTCGAACGCTCGGGCCGCGCCTGGCTGGACGAATAGAGGGATCGCCGGCGATCGGCTGCTGATGACGGCTCGAACCCATCTCTTCCTTCTCCCCTTGCGGGAGAAGGTGGCCCGCGCAGCGGGTCGGATGAGGGGTCGATGGAGCCATGCCGGATGGCTGTTGCGCCGGTCTGACTGGAAGCGCCGCCCGACCCCTCATCCGGCCGCCTTCGGCGTCCACCTTCTCCCGCAAGGGGAGAAGGGCGAGCGCGAGGCCCAAGTCCACATGTTCACCGCTCGAGACGGAGCCCAGTCATGCATCCCGTAACCGCCGAGGTCACCGAGCGGATCGCCGAGCGCAGCCGTGAGGCGCGCGGGGATTATGAGGCGCGGATGGCCGCCGCCCGCGACAGCGGCGTGGCGCGGGGCAAGCTGTCGTGCGCCAACTGGGCCCACGCCTTCGCCGCCGAGGACGGCGACGTGAAGACCGCCCTGCGCAACCCGACCGCGCCCAACATCGCCATCGTCTCGGCCTACAACGACATGCTCTCGGCCCACCAGCCGCTGGAGCGCTATCCGGCGATCATCAAGGCGGCGGCGCGCGAGGTGGGGGCCACGGCCCAGTACGCCGGCGGCGTGCCGGCGATGTGCGACGGGGTCACGCAGGGCCGGCCGGGCATGGAGCTCAGCCTGTTCTCGCGCGAGGTGATCGCCATGGCCACGGCGGTGGCCCTGACCCACGACGCCTTCGACGCCGCCCTGATGCTGGGGGTGTGCGACAAGATCGTGCCCGGCCTGGTGATCGGCGCCCTGGCGTTCGGCCATCTGCCGGTGATCTTCGTGCCCGCCGGGCCGATGACCTCGGGCATCCCCAACGCCCAGAAGGCCCAGGTCCGCGCCCTCTACGCCCAGGGCAAGGCCAGCCGCGACGAGCTGCTGGACAGCGAGATGAAGTCGTACCACGGGCCGGGCACCTGCACCTTCTACGGCACCGCCAACTCCAACCAGATGCTGATGGAGATGCTGGGGCTGCACCTGCCGGGCTCGGCCTTCGTCAACCCGGGCACCGACCTGCGCCACGCCCTGGTCGCCGCCGCGCCGAAGCGGGCGGTGGAGATCAGCCGGGGCGGCAACGCCTACGCCCCGATGGGCGAGGTGGTCGGGGTCAAGAGCATGGTCAACGCCGTCGCCGGCCTGATGGCCACGGGCGGCTCGACCAACCACACCCTGCACCTGGTGGCCATGGCGCGGGCGGCGGGCATCCTGCTGACCTGGGAGGACCTGGACGACCTGTCGCGGGTCACGCCGCTGATCGCCCGGGTCTATCCGAACGGTTCTGAGGACGTGAACGCCTTCCACGCGGCGGGCGGCATGGCCTTCGTGGTGCGCCAGCTGCTGGATGCCGGCCTGGCGCACGACGACGTCGCCACGGTCGCCGGCCACGGCCTGCGCCGGTACCAGACGGAACCTTTTCTCCAGGACGGGGCGCTGGTCTGGCGCGAAGGGACCGCGCGCAGCCTCGCCAGCGACATCCTGCGGCCGGTGGACGACCCGTTCCAGGCCGAGGGCGGGCTGCGGCTGCTGACCGGCAATCTCGGCCGGGCGGTGATCAAGACCTCGGCGGTCAAGCCCGAGCACCGGGTGGTGGAGGCCCCGGCCCTGGTGTTCGACGACCAGGACCAGCTGCTGGCCGCCTTCCAGCGCGGCGAGCTGGACCGCGACTTCATCGCCGTGCTGCGCTTCCAGGGGCCAAAGGCCAACGGCATGCCGGAACTGCACAGCCTGACGCCGACGCTCAGTGTGCTGATGGATCGCGGGCGCAAGGTGGCGCTGGTCACCGACGGGCGCATGTCCGGCGCCTCGGGCAAGGTCCCCGCCGCCATCCACGTCACCCCGGAAGCCGCCAGCGGCGGCCCGCTGGCCTACGTCCGCGACGGCGACCTGATCCGCCTCGACGCCGAGGCCGGCGCCCTGCAGGTCAAGGTCGAGAACCTGATGGCCCGCGAACCGGCCCGCGCGCCCAAGGCCGCCAGCGGCTACGGCCGCGAACTGTTCGCCTGGATGCGCCAGGGAACCTCGAACGCCGACGAGGGGGCCAGCGCCCTGTTCGGGTGACGGCTTGGCGGGCTGGCCGCCATTTCTCTTCCCCCGCTGGGGGAAGTACCCGCGAAGCGGGGGTAGGGGGCTCCAGCGGAGCGCCGACCTTTCCCGCGGTTCAGACAGCGCGCTTCAGCCCCCATCCCCGCCTTCGGCGGTACTTCCCCCAGTGGGGGAAGAGAATCGAGTGAGCCAGCCTCCGGCGTTCCCATGCGGTTGCTCGCGCAACCGCCGCCCCTCACCCCCGGAAGATCACCCGTCGTTCCGCCAGCATGCGGATGCGGTCCTTGTCGAAGCCGTACTCCAGCAGCACCTCGACGCAGTGTTCGCCGAGCTCCGGGTGCAGCCGATCGAACCCTGAGCCGCCGCGGCTGAAGTCGGCGTAGGCGCGGCTGGCGAGCAGTTCGCCCCAGCGCGGGTGGGCCTGCAGCTGGAAGAACCCGGCCTCCCACAGCCAGTCCTCGCCGCTCGCCTCGTCGCCGTGGAACACGGGCGTGGCGGGGACGCCCGCGGCCAGCAGCGCCTGGACGGTCTCGTTCCGCGCGCGGTCCGACAGCAGCACCTCGATCTCTTCGGCGAGCTCGCCGCGGCGGGGCTGGACCAGCAGCGCGTCGCCGAAGCGGGCGCGCCAGCCTCTCGCGCCCAGCACCCGCGCCAGGGCGTCTGCTTGCGCCTCGCTGGTCAGGGCCAGGGTCAGCCAGCCGTCGGCGCAGGGGTAGTAGCGGTCCAGGGCGGCAAAGCCGATGCAGTCCGGTTCGCCCTCCGGCGGGGCCGGCGCCCCCGGCCAGGTGGTCAGGGCGTCGGACTGGAACATGGCGCTCTGGGCGGCCAGGCAGGTGTCGATGTTCTGGCCCTCGCCGGTGATCTCGCGGGCGTTCAGGGCGGCGATCACCCCGAAGCTGACCGTTGCGGCGGTGGCTACGTCGTTGATCGCCACCGAATGGAACACCGGCTCGTGGCCAGGTCCGCCCTGCGCCGACATCATGCCGCTGCGCGCCTGCATCAGCGGGTCGAAGCCGGGGCGATGGGCGTCGGCGCCGACCGGCCCATAGGCGTTGATCGAACAGGAGATGATCCGCGGGTTCACCGCCCTCAGCGCCGCGTAGTCGATGCCCAGCCGCTGGCGCACGCCCAGGCGATAGTTGTCGATCACCACGTCGGCCTGGCGGACCAGGTCGAGGAAGGCGGCGTGGCCCTCCGGCGCCTTCAGGTCGAGGCCCAGGCCGCGCTTGCCGCGGTTGTAGTTGACGAAGCCCAGGCCGTAGGGGCGGAAGGGGTCGCCGTCGGCGCCCTCGATCTTGATCACGTCGGCGCCGAAGTTGGCCAGGATCGACGAGGCGTAGGCGCCGGCGATGACGCTGCCCAGGTCCAGCACCCGCACCCCGGCCAGCGGCGGCCGCGGCGCGGCGCCGGTCGCGGGCGGGGCGGCGCGCGGCGCCGTGAAATCGTCGAGATCGCCGGGCGTGGCGGGCCGCGCCAGCGCGCGCACCGACCCCGGCGTGCGGCTGAGCTTCAGCGGCACGCCCGGCATCTCCACCGGCCCCAGCTGCGGGTCCTCGATCTCCACCCGCATGGCGTTGTCGGCCATCGGCCCGCTCTTAAGCCAGTCCGCGCGATGCTGCACGGGCGCCACCGGGGCGTCGCCGGCCAGCAGCAGGTCCAGCCAGTGCTGGCGCGGCGCCTGCGCGAAGACGTGCTCCATCAGCCCGCCGATGTCGAACACGCCCGGCGGATAGTGGCGCAGCTTGGCCAGGCCCATGGCGTCGACCGCCTTCTGGAAGAAATGCGGAAACAGGGCCCCCAGGAACAGCCACTCGCCGTCACCGCAGCGGTACAGCCGATAGCTGGCCCCGCCGCCCAGCGGGTGCCCCTGCATGCCCGCCGAATCCAGGAAGCCGATCGGGCCGGAGATCTCGGCGGCGCCGTGCGCCCCGCTGACGGTCACCGCCTGGCCCTCGCCCGTGCGGGCGCGGTCGAGCAGGGCGGCGGCCATGGCGCTGGCGGTCATCACCGCCTGGCCGTGGTGCATCATCGGCATCACGTGCCACACCGGCTGGTCGGCATAGCTGCCCTGCCGGAAGGCGGCGCCGGTCAGGCCGGTGAGCATGGCGTGGTGCTCGGGCAGGTGGCTGTAGGGGCCGCTGACGCCGAACGGCGGGGCCCAGACGTGGATCAGCCGCGGGTGGCTCGCCGTCAGGGTGGCGGCGTCCAGACCCAGCGCTTCAAGGCGGCCGGGCGCATGGTCGAAGACGGCGACGTCGGCGCCGGCGATCAGCCGGTCCAGCGCCGCGCGGTCGGCGGCGGCTTCGATGTCCAGCGTGTGGCGCAGCTTGTTGCGGTTCCAGACCACATGGCCGGGGCTCCCGGCGATGCGATCACCGCTTGGGGGCTCGATCTTCAGCACCTGCGCGCCGAAGTCGCCCATCAGCATGGTCGCCATCGGCCCGGCGTGCCCCTGGCTGAAGTCGAGGATGCGAACGCCTGCAAACGCCGTCACCAGAAGCCATCCCGAAGCTGCATCCCGAGCTCAGCCCGCAGATACAGCCTCCGCCGGCAACGTCGCCAGGAAATCCAGCACCGCCTTGTTGAACGCGGCCGGCTGGTCGAGGTTGGCCGAGTGGCCGGCGTGCGGGATCACCGCCTTCTGCGCGCCGGGGATCTTGCCGGCCATGTAGTCGGACGCCGCCAGGAACGGGGTGTCGTCGGCCCCCACCACCACCAGGGACGGCACGGCGATGTCCGGCAGGCTGTTGATCACCCGGGCGTCGCGCTGGGTGAGCATGCCGCGGGCCGCGCGCACCAGGCCGTCGGCCGAGCGGTGGCTGGCGGTGCGCATCTCCTCGCTGCCGGCCGCCAGGCGCGCCAGGCCGTCCTTCTGGTAGCGCTCGGCGGTCTTCAGGGCGTTGGCGTTCCAGCCTTCGCGACCCTCGTCCTTCTTGTAGCCGGGGCCGGTGTCGATGATCAGCAGCGCGCGGGTGCGCTCCGGGTGCTTCAGGTGGAAGGCCAGGCTCATGTAGCCGCCCAGCGACAGGCCGCCGATGATCGCCCGCCGGGCGCCGACGGCGTCCAGGATCGCCGCCATGTCGGCCACCGTGGCGGCCTCTGAATAGGCGCCCTGGTCGTCGGGATAGTCCGACTGGCCGTGGCCGCGCATGTCCCAGGTGATCAGCTTGAAATGCTTGGAGAACGGCTCGATCTGCGGGCGCCACATCTGCGCAGTCGCCGAATACCCGTGGGTCAGCAGCAACGGGGGGCCGTCGCCGTGGACCTCGTAGTGGATGTGCACGCCATCCCGGTCGAGCTTGGGCATGCGGTGTCCTCCCGCTGTTGGACGTCTGCCGCGCCCCTCGCGATCACTTTCCGGCAAGCGACCGGCGACGGCAAGGCCTGCGCTCTAGGAACGGCGTTCTTCCAACGCTACCATGCCGGCGGCCGGGGCAGGGCGATGTCTCCAACCGTGGGAAACGAGGGCGACGATGGGTCTGGTGCGTATCTATTCCGAGCAGGAAGTCGGCAAGATTCTCAAGGAGAGCGAGGGCGTCGGGCTACCGAACGAGGGCGGCCAGGGCCATTCCGAGGGCCTGCATGAAATCGTCGCCGTGGGCCGCGGCCGCGAGAGCACCAGCGTCGCCGGCCTTGAAGACCGGGCGCTGACCGAGCGCAAGTCGACCGTCGGGGCCTTCGACGGCTCGCAGATCAAGGCGGTGACCTTCGCCCTGAACACCCAGGCCGGCCAGAACACCCTGGCCTTCCTCAACGCCAAGGCGGTCTGGTACGTGTTCACCAAGATCAACGTCTCCGGCCAGGGCTTCAAGATGAAGCTGACGCAGGTCGCCGACATGCCGAAGATCGGGCCGGCCACCGCGCCGGTGACCTCCGACAAGATCGCCCAGTTCGTCTGCATGAAGCTGATGGCGAACGACGGCGCGCTGCACATCCGCACGGCCTATCCGGTGTGGGACCAGGCGCCGCTGCCGCAGCCGACCTGCGAGATCGTCTACCGCGGCGACGGCGGAAAGATGAACCAGGAGCTGCCAGTCTGACAGTCTGCTGACCGTCTCCTGGCTGACCTCCTGATGGCGGCCTGACCCTGCGGGGTCAGGCGCCGACGAAGTTCCCGGGGCGGCGTTCGTTCACCGAGCGGACGCCCTCGGCGAAGTCCTTGGTCTCGCGCAGCCAGGTCTGTTCCACCAGTTCGTGGTCGGTCTGCGCCTTCACCGCGGCGGCGAGGTCGGCGCGGAAGGTCTTGCGCGTGGCCTGCACCGCCAGCGGGGCGTTCTCGGCGATCTCCTGGGCCAGGCGCAGGGCCGCCGGGCGCAGGTCCTCCAGCGGGACCACCTCGTCCACCAGGCCCCAGGCCAGGGCCTCCTCGGCCTTCACCCGACGCCCGGTGAGGCACATCAGCAGCGCCTTCTGTTCGCCGACCACCCGGGGCAGGGTGTGGGTGATGCCGAAGCCGGGGTGGAAGCCCAGCTTGACGAAGTTGGACACGAACCGCGCTTCCGGCGCGGCGATGCGGAAGTCGCCGACCAGCGCCAGGCCCAGGCCCGCGCCCACGGCCGCGCCCTGCACGGCCATGACGATCGGCTTCTTCACCGAGAACAGCCGCACGGCCTCGTGGTACAGCGGGTTGATCCCCTGCATGCCCGAGCCGCCGACGCCGGTGGGCGAGGCCAGGTCGGCGCCGGCGCAGAACGCCTTGCCGGCCGAGCACACCACGCTGGCGCGCACGCCCTTGTCGTCGTCCGCCGCGTGCAGGGCGTCGGCCAGGGCGCGCACCAGCTCGACGCTGACGAAGTTGGTGGGCGGCCGGTTGAACTCCAGCACCGCCACATGGCCCTCGGTCCTCGCCGAGACGTCGCCGTATTGAGCTTGCATCGTCGTCTCCCCAAAAAGTCTTGTCATCCCGGACGCAAGCGGCGCAGCCGCTGATGATCCGGGACCGCCACGGGCGCCATCGCCCGCCGTTTTCGATCCCTTAGCGCTTCCGGCGGTCCCGGATAAGCGCGGCGCGCCTTCCCGGACGACAGCCGGAAACAGGCTAGCGCCGCGTTCCCAGCAGGTTGCGGGCCACCACCCACTTATGCACCTCGGTGGGGCCGTCGTAGATGCGCATGGTGCGGATCTTGGAGGCCATCAGCTGCAGCGGCATCTCCTTGGTCATGCCCATGGCGCCGAAGGTCTGCATGGCGCGGTCCACCACCTCCCACGCCATCTCGGTGGCGTAGGCCTTGATCATCGAGATCTCCTGGCGGACGTCGCGGCCCTGGTCCAGCTTCCAGGCGCAGTCGTAGGTCATCAGCCGGCAGGCGTGGATGCGGGTCGCCGCGTCGGCCACCCACCACTGGATCGCCTGGCGCTCGCTCAGCGGCAGGCCGAAGGTCTTCCGCTGCGGCGCGTACTCGCAGATCATCTCCAGCGCCCGCTGCGCCATGCCGATCGACCAGGCGGCCATCTGCACGCGGCGGGTGCCCAGCCGCAGCTGCATGGGGGCAAAGCCGTTGCCCTCGGTCCCCAGCAGCTTCCAGCCCTCGACCCGGCAGTCTTCCAGCGCCACCTCGTAGGTGGCCGCCCCGCCGATCATCGGGATGCGGCGCAGCACGTTGAAGCCGGGCGTGCCCTTGTCGACCAGGAAGGCGCTGATGCCGCCGCGCGCGCCCTTTTCCTTGTCGCTGACCGCCATCAGGATGGTGAAGTCGGCCTCGGCGGCGCGGCTGATCCAGATCTTGCGGCCGTTGATGATCCAGTCATCCCCGTCCCGCTCGGCCCGGGTGATCATCCCCGCCGGGTCGCCGCCGGCGCCGGGCTCGGAGATGCCGATCGCCGAGATCGTCTCGCCGCGGACATAGGGCTCCAGATAGGCGACGCGCTGGCGCTCGTTCACCGTCGCCATCAGCATGCGCAGGTTCGGGCTGTCGGGCGGGAAGGTGTAGGGGGTGACGGTGCGGCCGATCTCCTCCTCGACGCCGACCATGGCCACGGCCGGCAGGTCCGAGCCGCCGATGTCCTCCGGCGCGTCCAGGCCCCACAGACCCAGCGACTTGGAGATGTCGTCCAGCCGGGCGTTCTCGGCGGCGTCGAGATACAGGCCCTTGCCCTCGGCTTCCCGCGCCAGCACCCCGGCCTCCAGCGGCATCAGCTCGTCGCGGACGAACCGGCCCACCAAGTCCTTGAGCATGCGGTGCTCTTCGGAGAGCTCGAAATCCATGGCGTCTCTTCTCCCGGCCGCCTTCCCCGGCGGCCTGTCTAGCACCGGCGTCCGTCGGGGCAGCAAGGCCGTTGTGCCGACGGGCGTGAGGGGATACTAGGCGATCGGTGGTTCTGCTGCCCATATGTGGCTTTAGAATACACATATGTGAAATCAATTGACGCTGGGGCGCCATGGCGGAGGATGCGGTCAAGTCGGCCCGGCGGGTGTTCGAGATCCTCGAATACTTCGACCGCGAGCGGCGGCCGCTGGCGCTGAAGGACGTGCTGGAGGGGCTGGACTATCCGGCCTCCAGCGGCTCGGCGCTGATGAAGTCGCTCGTCGCCCTGGGCTACCTGGACTACGACCGCGAGCGGCGGACCTATTTCCCCACCATGCGCATCGCCGCCCTGGGCGCCTGGGTGCACGACGCCCTGTTCGGCGACGGGGTGCTGTCGGGGCTGATGGACCACCTGCGCCAGGTCACCGGCGAGACCGTGATCCTGGCGGCGCAGAGCGACCTGCACGCCCAGTACGTGCACCTGGTCCACTCGTCCGAGCCCCTGCAGGTCACCGTGCCGCCGGGCGCGCGGCGCCCGCTCGCCGCCTCGGGCCTCGGCTGGGCGCTGCTGAGCGTCAAGAGCGAGGCCGACGTCGAGAAGCTGCGGCGGCGGATCAACGCCGAGGCGCCCGCCGACGCCAAGCTCTCGCGCGAGGCCCTGGCCGAGCGGCTG
Source organism: Caulobacter sp. KR2-114 (assembly GCF_049446115.1). Taxonomy (NCBI): domain Bacteria; kingdom Pseudomonadati; phylum Pseudomonadota; class Alphaproteobacteria; order Caulobacterales; family Caulobacteraceae; genus Caulobacter; species Caulobacter sp. KR2-114. Next base: position 227,899 of record NZ_JBMSEC010000003.1, on the reverse strand, counting down.
GCCGAGGTGCGCCAGCGCGGCTACGCCTTCTCCAAGCACACCGTGTCGGAGGGGGTGGGCGTGATCGGCGCGGCCCTGCCGCGCGGCCGCTTCGGCCGCGACTACGCCATCGGCGTCGCCGGCCCGGTCGAGCGCCTGGAGCGCAAGGAGGCGCTGATCGTCGCCGAGCTGAGGGACGGTCTCGCCCGCCTGGGCGGATGACCGGTGCGCGCGGCGCCGCAGAGGTTCATAACAGGGGCCAAGACGCCGGCCACGGCGCTCTGGCCTGTCAGAGGCACGAGGAAAGGTCAGGATCATGAACACCCGCACGCTCGCCAGCGAGGTCACCGGACCGCTGAAGGGGATCCGCATCCTGGACATGACCAGCGTCGTGTTTGGCGCCTACGCCACCCAGATGCTGGGCGATCTCGGGGCAGACGTGATCAAGGTGGAATTCCCGGGCGGGCGGCGCGGCGGCGGCGGCGACATCATGCGCTGGGCCGGGCACGTGCCGGAGGGCTGCCCCGACGACCTGGGGCCGATCTTCATCACCATCAACCGCAACAAGCGCTCGGTGCTGCTGGACCTGCGCGAGGAAAAGGCCGCCAAGGCCCTGCGCCGACTGATCAAGACCTCGGACGTGTTCGCCGCCTCGGTGCGCTACGAGGGCCTCAAGCGCCTGGGCCTGGACTATGAGGCGGTCAAGGCGATCCGGCCGGACATCGTCTACGCCCACGGCGCGGGCTATGCCGCCGCCGGCCCCTACGCCGGCGAGCCGGCCTATGACGACCTGATCCAGTCCGCCTCCGGCATGGCCGACATCCTGCCGCGGGTGGACGGCGATCCGACGCCGCGCCTGCTGCCCAGCCTGATCGCCGACAAGGTCTCGGGCCACTTCATGGCCCAGGCCATCCTCGCCGCCCTGTTCCACCGCCAGCGTTCGGGCGAGGGCCAGTTCGTCGAGGTGCCGATGTTCGAGTGCATCACCAGCTTCAACCTGGCGGAGCACTTCTACGGCCACGTGTTCGACCCGCCGACGGGGCAGTGGGCCTATCCGCGCGTGGCCAATCCGGAGCGCAAGCCCTTCCCCACCAGCGACGGCTACATCGGCCTCCTGCCCTACACCGACGGCCAGTGGGACCAGTTCTTCGAGGTCGCCGGCTGGGGCGAGACCTTCGCCAAGGACCCGCGGTTCTCGGACTACAAGATCCGCGGCCGGCACATCCGCGAGCTGTACGGCCTGGTCGACCAGGTGACCCGCACCAAGACCACCGACGAATGGCTGGCGATCCTCAAGCCGCTGTCGATCCCGGTGGTGCGCATGAACCGGCTGGACGACCTGATGAGCGACCCGCACCTGCAGGCCGTCGAGCTGTTCCAGCGCTATGACCATCCGGACGTCGGGCCGTACTATAACCTCAAGCCGCCGGTGAACTATTCGGCGACGCCGGCCAACATCCGCCGCCATCCGCCGCGCATGGGCGAGCACACCGACGAGGTGCTGGCCGAGCTGGAAGCCGAGCGCAGCGCCGCGGAATAGCCGTTGGCAAGGCCCGGACGGGCGGGAAGGGGAGACACGCATGCGCCTGAGGCAGGTGGCCATCATGGCCCACAAGATCGCGCCCGTCGCCGGGCAGCTGGAGTACGTGTTCGGCCTGAAGGTGGCCTTCCGCGATCCGGGCGTCGGCCATTTCGGCCTCGCCAACGTGGTGATGCCGGCGGGCGGCGAGTTCATCGAGGTGCTGGAGCCGATCCGCGACGACGCCTCCGGCGCCCGCTACCTGCAGCGCCGCGGCGGCGACGCCGGCTACATGGTGATCCTGCAGGACGACGACGCCCTGGCCCACCGCGCCCGGCTGGAGGCGATGGGCGTGCGCGTGGTGGCCCGAAGCCGCGAGGAGCACTACCGCTACACCCACTTCCACCCGGCCGACACCGCGGCGGTGCTGCTGTCGATCGACAGCGTCCAGGGCGACCCCGACTGGCGCGAGCCGCTCAGCGACTGGCCGCCGGCCGGCGAGCAATGGCGCGACTACGAGAGCGAAATCACCCTGGGCATGACCGCCGTCACGATCCAGCACCGCGACCCCGCCGCCGCCGCCGCCCGCTGGGCCCAGCTGCTGGACAAGGTCGCCCTGGCCGACGGCGAGGCCTGGGAGATCGCCCTCGACGGCGAGGCGATCCGCTTCGTGGCCCCGGTGGACGAGGATGGCACGGGCGTGGTGGGCATCGAGCTGGTGGTCGACGACGTCGACGCCGTGCTGCAACGCGCCGAGGCGATCGGCGTGAGGACCCCCGACGATGCCGTGAAGATCGGCGGCGTGACGTTCACCCCGGTGTCGGGGGAATAGGGGGCGGGGCCCGAACCCCTCACCCTCCCACGCGCCTTGCTACGCAAGCCCCGCGGGCCCCTCCCTCTCCCTGCGGGAGAGGTGTTTTTACCTGAGCGTTCAAAGAGATAATTCTCCCGAGCCGCCCCCTCTTCCACCTCTCCCATAGGGAGAGGAAGGGGCCCATGGCGCAGCCATGGGAAGGTGAGGGGTTCCGCCCCTTCAGAACACCGTCACCAATCACCCGCCGTCATCCTCGGGCGTCAGTCCCGAGGATCCATGAACACGTGAAGGGCAGTCGCGAGCGGCAGCGGAGCGTTGCTGGAGCGGCAGCCGCCCCATCGTGGCGCGCCCTTCGAAGCGCGCCAATCCTTCTCACGCGTGCATGGACCCTCGGCACAAGGCCGAGGATGACGGCTGAAGGAGTGGAGGCGTGGAGCCCCCCCCTACCGCGCCAGGAACCGCACGAACCCCTGGTCGGCGATGCGGTCGATGTGGGGGCGGTAGGCCGCATACAGCGGATGGCCGGGCGGGATCTTGCCGTAGGCGGGGTCGGGCCAGTCGCGCATGGGCAGCAGGGCCACGGCGGCGCTGGAGGGGGTCAGGTGCGAGCCGGCGCCGGCGTAGAGGGTGGTGATCAGGCCGTACAGCTCGCCCTTGATGGTCGGCCGGCCGAACACGCCCAGCCGGTACTGCCCGGCCGAATTGGTCACCAGGTACAGCATCCCCGACTGGGTCGGCAGCGACACCAGCCCGTGCTGGGTGAAGGCGCTGTCCTCCCGCGCCGCCTCGCGGAAGGCAAGGGCGGAGGCGTCGTCGTCCCAGTAGATCTCGGTGCGGTAGGCGAAGGCCGCGTCGACGCCCTCGAACGACGGGCGCAGGGTCAGGTACTCGCCCTCCAGCCAGCGCACCGCCGCCCGGGCGTAGGCGCCCAGCTCGTCCGGCGCGGAGGCGCCCGGCGCCGGGCGCGCCGTGGGCAGGGGCATGGCGGGCGGCCGCAGGCGCCGGCCGAGCGCCTCCTCCAGGCGGATGGTGGTGGCCAGGGTGAACGGCCGGCTGCCGGCCAGCGCCTTTTCCAGGGTCGAGATGCTGATCTTCGCGTCGTCGGCCAGGCGCTGGCGGGAGATGCGGCGGCGCGCCAGCTCCTCGCGCACGGCCTCGGCGATGGCCCGGCTCTGGTCGTGGGAGAGGTCGATCTCGACCCCGGACGCGCTCACTGGGAAGGGCTTCCTGCCGAAGTTGCGGACAAATCCTCACACGCGCCGCCCGGGGCGGCAAGGAAATGCGGGGCGCGACAATAAATTCGCGAAGCCGCCTCTGGAGCGGCGCGCCGAAATCGCGGAAAAGACGAGTAGCTGCTGTTCCCGCTTCCGTTCCCCCCGTTCCCGCCCGTTCCCAAATGCTGGAGTCCAAGATGAGGGCCGTGGTCCTCGACCGCACCGCCGTGCTGTTCGTTGGCGTCGCCATGGGCGTGATGATGGGCTTGGCCTTCGCCAGCCACGCGCCCGCCCCGCCGCGCGTCGCGCCGGCGGCGAGCGCCGCCTCCGCGGCGCCGGCCAGGACCCCGGCGATCAAGGCGGCCGCGGCGCGCGCGGCCGAGTGCGACGTCCCCGTCCAGGCGCGCATGCTGCAGACGCTCGCCAAGGGCGGACAGATCAATGTCGGCGTGTTCGGCGACAGCTTCGGCGACGGCGTCTGGGCGGCGCTCTATCGGCGCCTGCCCAAGTCCGACCACTACAACGTGGTCAAGTTCAGCCAGGAATCCACCGGCCTGACCCGCTATGACCTGGCCTCGCTCGAGGACCGCACCACCGCCCAGATCGCCAGCCAGCCGGTGGACGTGGCGGTGATCGACTTCGGCGCCAACGACATGCGCGGCATCGTCCAGGACGGCCACGTCTACCAGCTGTTCACCCCCGCCTGGCGCGTCGCCTACGGCCAGCGCATCGACCGCATGGTCGCCCTGCTGCGCAGCCGCGGCGCGGTGGTCTACTGGGTGGGCCTGCCAAAGATGCGCGACGCCGCCTACGACCAGGACGTGGCGCAGATGAACGCCTTCCTCTCCGACCACATGGCGCAGCTGGGGGTGCCGTTCATCGACACCCAGCCGCTGTCGGTGGACCAGAGCGGCGCGTTCAACGCCTATCTGCCGACGCCAGGCGGGACGGAGCCCAAGCTGATGCGGGCCAACGACGGCATCCACATGACCATGGCCGGCTACGAGCTGATCACCGCGCCGCTGGTGGACCGGATCCAGGCCTACGTCGCCCAGTCGCGCAAGGCCGCCGCCGCCCTCTCGCCGGCCGGTCCCGCCGCGCCCGCCGGCCAGGCCGTCGCCGCCCCGGCCGAGGCCGCCGGCGCCGCCCCGGTCTCCCCGGCCGCCTGATGCCCATCGCCCTATGATTGCCCATGGCCTCCTGGCCGCGGCGGTCGCCCTGCTGGCGCCGGTGGCGGCGCTGACCCCCACCATACCGGGCGCCCAGAGCTGCGTCGGCGGCCTGTGCGGCGCCGAGAGCCTGGCCCCCTATTTCCAGGCCATCGCCGACGACCAGCAGAGCCATCGCGGCCGGCCGGTGCACGTGCTGATCATCGGCGACAGCCACTCGGCCAGCGACAACATCTGGGGCGCCCTGCGCAACCCCCTGCAGGCCCGCTTCGGCTATGGCGGGCGCGGCGTGCTGCCGGCCGGCAAGCCCTACGTCGGCTTCCTGCCCCAGGGGGTGCACATCGAACAGTCCGAGGGCTGGACGGTGCAGAACATCCTCAAGGACTTCGAGCCCGGCCACCCGTTCGGCATCGCCGGCTTTCGCCTGACCGCCCAGCACGACGGCGCCAGCCTGTCGCTGACCGCCGAGCCGTCGCAGACCTTCAACCGCCTGGTGGTCTGCGCCCGCGACCAGCCGGGCGCCGGGACCCTGATCGTCAACTTCGGCCCCACCCAGTCGCGCGTCTCGCTGTCGGCCCAGACCCCGGGCGAGGTCTGCACCCAGTTCCAGGTCAAGGACCAGGCCTCCAGCGCCTCGCTCTCCACCGAGGGGCCGGTGACCCTGACCTCGTGGGCCACCTTCAACGACGCCGGCGGCGTGGCGGTCTCCAACCTGGGCGTGGTGGGCGCCACCCTGGCCGACTTCTCGCGCACCAACGACGGCGCCGTCGCCGAGGAGCTGCGCGCCTACCAGCCGGACCTGATCGTCCTGGAGTACGGCACCAACGACGGCTTCGTCGGCCACTTCGACGGGGCCCAGTTCGAGGCCCTGCTGCACGCCCAGATCCAGCGCGTGCGCCGCCTGTCCGGCGGGGCGCCGATCCTGATCGTCGGCGCGCCGGACGCCAACTCCAACCGCCCCGGCCAGCGCAACAACGCCGACGGCTACGCGGCCGACCCGGACCCCTCGGGCAGCGCCTGGTATTCGCCGCCGGGCCTGCGCGCGGTGCGCAACATCCAGCGCCGGGTGGCCGGCGCCGAGGGCGTCGCCTACTGGGACTGGGCCGACCGCATGGGCGGGCCGGGCTACGCCGAGGGCTGGGCGCGCGCCGTCCCGCCGCTGATGCGCGGCGACCACGTGCACTACACCCTGGCCGGCGGCGCCCGGGTGGCCGACGCGCTGCAGGCCGACATGGACCGGGCCGCCAACGTCGCCCCGCCGCTGCCGATGCGGCCCTCGCAGCAGCCCTGAGCCATGCTGTTCCCCACGCTCACCTTCGGCCTGTTCTTCCTGGGCCTGTTCGCCGTGGCCTGGGCCGCGCGGCGCGACAACGAGTGGCGCAAGATCCTGCTGCTGGCCGCCAGCTGGATCTTCTACGGCGCCTGGGACTGGCGCTTCGTCGCCCTCTTGATCGGCTCGGCCGTCGTCAACTGGGGCCTGGCGCGCGAGATCGCCCGCAGCGCCGCTTTTCACTCTGAGGGCGGCGACCCGAACAACCTGCGCCGCCGCAAGGCCCTGGTCGCCGTGGGCGTCGCCGCCAACCTGGCGGTGCTGGGCACGTTCAAGTACTGCGGCTTCTTCCTGCAGCAGGTCTCCGGCACGCTGCACGCGCTCGGCTGGCAGCGCGACCTGCCGGTGCTGCAGATCGTCCTGCCGGTGGGGATCAGCTTCTTCACCTTCCAGGGGATGAGCTATCTGATCGACATCTATCGCGGCAAGACCACGCCGGCCCGGCTGCTCGACGTCACCCTGCTGATGAGCTTCTTCGCCCACCTGGTGGCCGGCCCGATCGTGCGCGCCAGCGACCTGATCCCGCAGTTCCAGACCGTCCCGAAGCTCACCCGCGAGGCCGCCGCCACCGGCTTCCTGCTGATTGCCTGGGGCCTCTTCAAGAAGGCGGTGATCGCCTCGCAGCTCGCCACCGGCTTCGTCGACAACGTGTTCTTCGACCCGGCCAGCCACGGCCCGATCGACCTGATCGCCGCCACCTATGGCTACGCGGTGCAGATCTACTGCGACTTCTCGGCCTACAGCGACATGGCCATCGGCCTGGCCGCCCTGCTGGGCTACCAGTTCCCGCGCAACTTCGACCAGCCCTACCGCGCCGCCTCGCTGCAGGACTTCTGGCGGCGCTGGCACATCAGCCTGTCCAGCTGGCTGCGCGACTACCTCTACATCTCCCTGGGCGGCAACCGCGGCGGCCTCATCAAGGCCTGCCGCAACCTGATGATCACCATGCTGCTGGGCGGCCTGTGGCACGGCGCCTCCTGGACCTTCGTCATCTGGGGCGCCCTGCACGGAACCGTCCTCGCCGCCGAGCGCCTGTGGCGCGAGTTCAAGCCCAAGGCCTGGCCGTCGCTGCCGCAATGGATCGGCGTGCTGGTCACCTTCCACATCGTCTGCCTGGCCTGGATCTTCTTCCGCGCCGACAGCTTCGCGTCGGCGATCGCCTTCCTGCAAGGCATGACCCACTGGGGCGCCGCCGCCGGGGCCGCCCCCGCGGTCGCCGGCGCTGCCCTGACCGTCACCCCATTGGCCGTGGCCCTGATCCTGATCGGCCTCTCCACCCAGGCCCTCCCGCCCCGCCTGGTCGAAACCGCCGGCGCCCGCCTGGCCAGGATGCCCGCCATCGGCTTCGCGCTCAGCCTCGGCGTGGTGATGGTGATGATCGAGGCCCTGCGCCCGGCGGGCGTGGCGCCCTTCATCTACTACCAGTTCTAGGGGGCCGAGATGAGCGCCGCCGACGACCTGGATAAGGTTGCCCCCAAGGCGAAGCCTGTCGCCAAGCCCGCAGCGAAGGCCGCCAAGGCGGCGGCGAAGTCCGCCAAACCACCGACGAAGTCCGTCAAGGCCGGGGTCAAACCGGCGGCCGAAGCTGGCGCCAAGCCCGCGGCCAAGACCGCTACCAAGCCTCAAGCCAAGCCCGGCGCAAAGCCGCAAGCCAAGCCAGCCACGACGGGCGCCAAGACCGCCACGAACCCCAGGGCCGCGTCCACCAAGGCCGGACCCAAACCCGCCGCGAACGCCGGCGCCAAATCGCGCAAGTCCGCCCCGACCGCCAAGGCCGGCGTCGCGCCTGCAACCCGCCCCCAGGCCTTGGTCGAGACTGCCGCCGTGGTCGAAGCCAGGGCTGGCGCGGCTGTCGTGGCGGAAGCTGCGGCCAAGGCAGCGGTGATGCCGCCGGCGCCCGCGGCGGGCGCCTGGGACGCCGTCGCCCGGGACTCTCTGCGCTGGACCTCGACGGTGATGGCCATCGTCCCGCTGTTCCTGCTGGTCTTCAACGCCGCCTCGCTGAAGAACTGGGCCGACCAGCTGGCCCCCAGCCCCACCACCGTGGTGATCAAGACCACCGCCGACCAATGGGAAGCCACCACCCGCACCCTCGCCCTCTCCGCCCCCCGCGACGCCCTGCACAACGCCTGGAACAAGGCCGTGGCGCTGAAGTGGGACGGTTCGTCCGGTGACAGCGCCGACCCTCAATAACCCCCAACATCCGCTCATCCCCGCGCCGGCTGGCGCAGGCGGCCCAGGCAAAACACGTCGGCTCAATCCGATCAGGACGACCACGGCTCCAAAGAAACCAACCTATAGCGGCGTCGCCCGAATGATGCGCACGTCAGTGGTGAACTCCCGGCGTCCGCCTCGTTCCAGCCGCCGCACGCACGTTCAAGGTCCCGCAACCTCCAGCGCGACCGAGAGCGTACTGGCTGCCCGCTGTCGAGCGTTGCGAAGGGTACCGCCGCAGCGAGGTCGATCCTCGCGGACACCATCATCCCGCTATGCGTTCCAACAAATATGACCGACGTCAGCGACTCCGCTATAGTGGGACCGGCCGGAAATGGCTGTCGGATGTTTGAGGCATGCCACTTCCCGTGATTTCGGAAGAACCAGACGCTGATCCGTTGCACTTCAAGATCAGCTCCGCGCTAAATCGCCTCCACCATTGTTCGCCTGAGCTTTCACGCGAACTAGGTTTAGAAGCTAGCGGCGCGAATGCTTCAATATTGGACCCAACGGTGCACAGTGGAGGAACCGATGTCTGACGAACTCACGCGCTGGGCAATTGCTGAGCGCGACTTCATTCGTGCGGAGATCAAGTGGTTTAAGGCAGGCGCGAAGCTTTTCTCGCCAAGTCGCGATGACATCACCTCGACCAAACTCACCGAGCTGGAAACGCGGTTGGAGCAAGTCCAGCTCGCTCTCAAGGAGTAGTCAGGCGCTGATTTGTGGGTTGCGAGATGCAGAGATCAAGTCCGCACCAAGCTCTGAAGGAACGTGGATTTGTCGCGCATTCCGACCATGGCCGCCTTCCCGACAGCAAAACGCCGCCGAAGTCTCCCCTCGGCGGCGCTCGCTCGTCTCTCAATCAGTCAGCGGGGGCGCGTCCGCCCCCTCACACCGGCGCGAACGTAAACACCGGCGGCCCGCCCTCCGTCGGCGTCCACTTCACCTTCACCCTTGCGCCGATCTTCAGCGTCTCGGGGGTGTAGTCGATGATGTTGGTCAGGACGGCCGGGCCTTCGTCCAGGTTGACGTAGGCGATGGCGTAGGGGACCGGGGTGTTCCGGTGCATCACGCTGTAGGTGTAGATCACGCCCTCGCCCGGGCTCTCTTCCCAGACGGTGTCGCCCGAGAAGCAGTGCGGGCAGATGGCGCGCGGGTACCAGTGCGGCTTGCCGCAGGCGTTGCAGCGCTTGATCAGGAACCTGCCCTGCTGGGCGGCGTCCCAGAACGGCTTGGATTCCACGTTCACCGCGGGGGCCGGGATGCGGCGGGCGGTCGGGGCTTCGGTGGTGGTGGTGGTGGTGGTGTCGGCCATCGTGCGGCTCCCTATTCCCGTTCCATGACCAGGGTCGCCGCGCCGTGGCGCGTGCCCAGCGAGCCGCCGGTGCCGTGCGCCAGCACCAGGCTGGGGTCGGGCACCTGGACCTTGGGGTGGGCCTCGCCGCGGGCCTGGCGCACCGCCTCGATCACCTTGGTGATGCCGCCGCGGTTGGTGGGGTGGTTGTTGCACAGGCCGCCGCCGTCGGTGTTGAACGGCAGCTTGCCGACGCCGGAGATCAGGTTGCCGTCGGCGACGAACTTGCCGCCCTCGCCCTTCTTGCAGAAGCCGAGATCCTCGAGCTGCATGAGGACGGTGATGGTGAAGCTGTCGTAGATCGAGGCGTACTTGATGTCCTGCGGGGTGACGCCGGCTTCCTCGAAGGCGATCGGGCCGGACCACACCGCGCCCGAATAGGTCAGGTCCAGGTCCAGGCCGCCGCGCGGGCCCTTGGGGGCCTCGCCGGCGCCGATCACCTTGACCAGCGGCCGCTTCAGGCTCTTGGCGATCTCCGGGCGGGTGACGATCACCGCGCCGCCGCCGTCGGTCACCACGCAGCAGTCCATGCGGTGCAGCGGGTCGGCGATCATCGGCGAGTTGATCACGTCCTCCACCGTGACCACGTCGCGCAGGAAGGCGTGCTCGTTGTACTGGGCGTGGTGCGAGGCGGCGACCTTGATCCAGGCCAGCTGCTCGGACGTGGTGCCATAGTCGTGCATGTGGCGCATGGCGCACATGCCGTAGGTGTTGTGCGTCGAGCCGCCCCAGATGTTCTCGAATCCGGCTTCCGGCACGTCGGACATGCCGGGCGGGCCGCCGCGGCCGCCCCCGCCGCCGCCGCGCTGCTGGCGCGGCCGGCCGGCCAGGGTGATCAGGGCGACGTTGCACTTGCCCTCGGCGATCGCCTGGGCGGCGTGGCCGACGTGCAGGATGTACGAGGAGCCGCCGGTCTCGGTGGAGTCCATGTGGCGCAGCTTCAGGCCCATGTAGTCGGCCATCGACATGGCGCCGAAGCCGGGGGCGTCGCCGGCGCAGAAATAGCCGTCGATGTCGTCCTTGGTCAGGCCCGCGTCGGCCAGGGCGCCCATGGCGCTCTCGGCGTGGATCTGCGGGGTGGAGATGTCCGGGGCGTCGCGCGTGGGGTGCTCATACACCCCCGCGACATAGGCCTTTCCCTTGATGCTCATGCGTCTCTCGTTCCGTGTTGCTCGTTCTTGTTATGGGAGGGGGCAGCAGCGCCGGTCAGGCGCCCACCTTCAGGCGCTCTGTGCCGCTTTCAGCCTGGCGATGCGTTCGTCGCGCAGCTGGGTGCGGCGCACCTTGCCGGCGTCGTCGCGGATGTTCTCGGTCACGAACTCGAAGGTCCGCGGCTGCTTGTAGGTGACCAGCATGCCGCGCAGGTGCTCGCGCACGGCGTCCTCGGTCAGGCCGTCACGGGGCTGGATGATGGCGTGGATCTGGTTGCCCATCTCGTCGTCCGGCAGGCCGATCACCGCGCTGGACTGCACCAGCGGATGCTCGTCGAGCGCCGCCTCGATCTCGGCCGGATAGACGTTGGAGCCGCCCACCAGGATCATGTCGGTGCGCCGGTCGGCCAGGTACAGGAAGCCGTCGGCATCGAAGTAACCGATGTCGCCCAGGCTCTCCCAGCCGCCCTCCAGGGTGCGCGCCGTGGCGCCGCGGTAGTGGTAGGACGGGGCCGCGCCGGCCGGCCGGCGCATGAAGATCTCGCCCACCTCGCCGGGGGGCAGCGGCTGGCCGTCGGCGTCGAAGGCCTGCATCTCGCCCATCGTCACCCGGCCCACCGAGCCGCGGTGCGCCAGCCACTCGGTCCCGCTGATGATGGTCACCGCCTGGGCCTCTGTGCCGGCGTAGAGCTCCATGATCACGTCGGCGCCCAGCCAGTTGATCCAGGCCTCCTTCAGCCAGGGCGGGCAGGGGGCGGCCAGGTGCCAGACCGTGCGCAGGGTGGAGACCTTGTAGCGGGCCCGCACCTCGTCCGGCAGCTTCCAGATCCGGCTCATCATGGTCGGCACCAGGTACATCCAGGTGCCGCCGTGGCGGTCGACCGCCTCCAGCGTCTTCTCGGCGTCGAAGCGGGGCAGCAGCACCAGGTGCGCGCCCTTGAACAGGCCGCCGAAGGCCGAGGTGAACGGGCCGTTGTGGTACATCGGCCCGGGCATGATCATCACGTCGTCCTCGACGGTGCGATAGGCGCCCGCGGCGTTGCGGTTGTGCACGCCCGGCCCGCCGGACAGGATCAGCTTCGGCCGCCCGGTCGAGCCGCCGCTGGTGGGGGCCTTGTAGTAGGGGGCGATGCGGTCCTCGTGCGGGCCGTCGTCGTCCGACAGGGCCAGCAGGGCCGGCACGTCATAGCGCGGCTTGTTGCCCTCGACCGTGTCGCCGGCGATCAGGATCGGCGTCTCGGCCAGGTCCATCACCGCCTCGGCCTCGTGCCGGGGCAGGCGGTAGCTGATCGGCTGCGGCGTCGCGCCGGCCTTCCACAGGGCGAAGCACGCCTCGACGAAGTCGACGCTGTTGGGCAGGCCGATGGTCACCAGGTCGCCCGGCTTCACGCCGGCCGCCGCCAGGCCGCGGGCGATGCGGTTGCTGCGAAGGTCCAGCTCTTTCCAGGTGACGGTGCGGGTGTGGTCGGTGACGGCGGGGCGGTCAGGCCGCTCCTGCGCCAGCTCGGTCAGCCGCCGCCCCAAGGATACGGTATCCGGGGAGACGGTATCCGGGGAAACGGTGTCCGGCGAAACGGTATCTGGGGAGACGGTGTCGTTCGGGGGGGTGTCGCTCAATCGACGCTCCTTGGACCTAATGCAAATGGCTTCAATGTCCGCGGCCGCTTGATCAATGCGGCTCTTGTTGCGGTGCGTTATCGACGGGCGGCGCGGCCTTCGCAAGGCCGGATCGGGCCGTGGGCGCCGCGACGTCAGCCCGGGCTTGCAGAAACTTCGTTGCCCAGGTCAAGTAATCTGCTTTGACCGCCCCCGCCGCGCGCGGGCATCAACGCCGTCCGCACAAGGAGTCGCCCGGATGCGTCGTCCGTTTGGTCAGAACTACGCCTATGTGGTGGTCGCCACGATCTTCCTGGCGCTGCTGTCGGCCGCCGCCCTGCGCGCCGCGCCGGGGGTGCTGATCCTGCCGCTGGAAAAGGCGTTCGGCTGGAGCCGGGCCAGCATCTCCCTGGCCGGGGCGGTGGGCATCTTCCTCTATGGCCTGACCGGACCGTTCGCCGCCGCCCTGATGCAGAGCTTCGGCCTGCGCCGCACGGTGACCCTGGCGCTGGTGCTGATGGCGCTCTCCACCGGGCTCTCCACCCTGATGACCCAGGCCTGGCAGTACACCGCCACCTGGGGCGTGCTGGCCGGGTTCGGCTCGGGGGCGGTGGCGCCGGTGCTGGGGGCGAGCGTGGTGAACCGCTGGTTCGTGGAGCGCCGCGGGGTCATCATGGGCCTGCTGACCGCCAGCACCGCCACCGGCACGCTGATCTTCCTGCCGGCCATGGCCGCCCTGACCGAAGCGGGGGGCTGGAAGCCGGTGGCGATTGCCATCGCCGCGGCCACCGCCATCCTGGCCCCGGTGGTCTGGCTGCTGGTTCCCGAGCGGCCCGAGAGCATCGGCCTTCGCCCCTATGGCGCGCCGGCGGACTGGCCCGCGCCGGCGGCGGTGTCGGGCTCCGGCGCGCTGACCGCCGCGTTCGGGGCGCTGGGCCGGGCGGCCCGCACGCGCACCTTCTGGCTGCTGTTCGCCGGCTTCTTCGTCTGCGGCCTGACCACCAACGGCCTGGTCGGCATGCACCTGATCGCCTTCTGCGGCGACCACGGGATGCCGGAGGTGAAGGCGGCGGGCATGCTGGCGGCGATGGGCCTGTTCGACCTGATCGGCACCACCCTCTCGGGCTGGCTCACCGACCGGTTCGACAGCCGCAAGCTGCTGTTCGCCTATTACGGCCTGCGGGGGCTGTCGCTGATGGCGCTGCCGTTCACCGACTTCTCGATCGTCTCGCTCAGCGTGTTCGCGGTGTTCTACGGCCTGGACTGGATCGCCACCGTGCCGCCCACCGTGCGCCTGGCCAGCGAGGCGTTCGGCGATACCGACGGGCCGATCGTGTTCGGCTGGATCGCCGCCGGCCACCAGGCGGGCGCCGCCACGGCCGCCTTCGGCGCCGGTCTGATCCGCACCGCCGAGGGCAGCTACCTGCAGGCCTTCGTGATGGCGGGCTTCACCGGCCTGATCGCCGCGGTGCTGTCGCTGATGATCGCGCGCCAATCTCCTCCCCCCATGGGGGAGGGGGACCGCGAAGCGGTGGAGGG
>NZ_JBMSEC010000003.1:0-214010 GCF_049446115.1 Caulobacter sp. KR2-114 | reverse complement strand
CCGGCCATGGCCGCCCTGACCGAAGCGGGGGGCTGGAAGCCGGTGGCGATTGCCATCGCCGCGGCCACCGCCATCCTGGCCCCGGTGGTCTGGCTGCTGGTTCCCGAGCGGCCCGAGAGCATCGGCCTTCGCCCCTATGGCGCGCCGGCGGACTGGCCCGCGCCGGCGGCGGTGTCGGGCTCCGGCGCGCTGACCGCCGCGTTCGGGGCGCTGGGCCGGGCGGCCCGCACGCGCACCTTCTGGCTGCTGTTCGCCGGCTTCTTCGTCTGCGGCCTGACCACCAACGGCCTGGTCGGCATGCACCTGATCGCCTTCTGCGGCGACCACGGGATGCCGGAGGTGAAGGCGGCGGGCATGCTGGCGGCGATGGGCCTGTTCGACCTGATCGGCACCACCCTCTCGGGCTGGCTCACCGACCGGTTCGACAGCCGCAAGCTGCTGTTCGCCTATTACGGCCTGCGGGGGCTGTCGCTGATGGCGCTGCCGTTCACCGACTTCTCGATCGTCTCGCTCAGCGTGTTCGCGGTGTTCTACGGCCTGGACTGGATCGCCACCGTGCCGCCCACCGTGCGCCTGGCCAGCGAGGCGTTCGGCGATACCGACGGGCCGATCGTGTTCGGCTGGATCGCCGCCGGCCACCAGGCGGGCGCCGCCACGGCCGCCTTCGGCGCCGGTCTGATCCGCACCGCCGAGGGCAGCTACCTGCAGGCCTTCGTGATGGCGGGCTTCACCGGCCTGATCGCCGCGGTGCTGTCGCTGATGATCGCGCGCCAATCTCCCCCCCCCATGGGGGAGGGGGACCGCGAAGCGGTGGAGGGGGCTCCAGCCTGACGCCGGCGCTCCGCTGGAGCCCCCTTCCCGGCCTTCGGCCGGACTTCCCCCAGAGGGGGAAGAGAGACAGTGACTGGTCTCCTCAGCCCCGCCGCGAACCCACCGGGTGCGAGCTCGACAGGCCGCCGTCGACCACGATCGCCTGGCCGTTGACGTAGGAGGAGTCATCGGACGCCAGGAACAGGGCCGCGCCGGCGATCTCGATCGGTTCGCCGCCGCGCTTGAGCGGATTGAGCTGGCCGATCTTGTCGTCGGTGCCCTTGGACCGGGCCAGATTGTAGATCGGCTTGGTCATGCCGGTCTCGATCAGGCCCGGGCAGATGGCGTTGACCCGAACGCCGGTGCCGTAGAGCACGTTGGCGGTGGTCTGCACCAGGTTGATCACCCCGGCCTTGGAGGCGCTGTAAGGAATGCCCCCGGCGCCCGAGCGGATGCCCGCCACCGAGGCGGTGCAGATGATCGAGCCCTTGCCCTTGGCGCGCAGGATCGGGCTGGCGTGCTTGATGGCCAGGAACGGGCCGATCAGGTTGATGCGCAGCACCTCCATCCAGAAGGCGGCGTCGATCTCGGCCATCGGCGTGCCGCCGCCGGAGATGCCGGCGTTGGCGTAGACCACGTCCAGGTCGCCGTATTCGGCCATGGCGCGGTCGATCGCGCCCTTGACGTCCTCTTCCAGGCCGGCGTCGCCGCTGATCGCCAGCGCCGTCCCGCCGTCCTTGCGGATCAGTTCGGCGGTCTCCTCGACCTCGGCAGCGCGGTCGAAACAGACCAGCCTGGCGCCTTCCCTGGCGAACAGCTGGCTGGTGGCGCGGCCGATGCCGCTGGCCGCACCCGTGACGACGGCCACACGGCCCTCCAGACGTCCCATGACCTTCTCCCTTTGCAGATTCCGGCTTTTCAAATTTCTGCCGGCCTTGTTCAGCCTGGGCGACCTCGGGTCAAGGGCCGGGGCGAGGGGCCGGGGTGAGATGGGGCAGGGGGGCGGTCTCGCCGGCCCGGCGTTCAGACGGCCTTAACCATGTCGGTGGCCCTCTGGGCGGGCTCCTTTTCCTGCCGGCGGTCCGACGTGTCCCAAGCCCTTGCCCGCTCCTGGCGCGCGCCCGCCAACGATCCGCCGGCCCCGGCGGACCGGCGCGAGCGTCTGCTGGATCCCGAGGTGCTGGACCGCTACCTGCAGCTGCTGTCGCTGGACGTCGAGGCGCAGCGGATCAAGGCCGAGCGGGACCGCGAGATCGCCGAGATCGAGGCGCGCTGCCAGGCCGAGAACGCCCGCATCGCCGAGGAGCACGCCGCCCGCATGGCCAGGCTTGGCGCAGCGCCGGCGCCGCCGAAGCTTTAGCGGCCATTAACCATGATCGGGGAGGGTCGGGGACCGTCCTGCCGGGAATCCGACTCGCATGTCCTCCGCCCTCGCCGCCGCGCCGCCGCGCGATCGCCTCGCCGATGGCAAGGCGCGCCTCTATGCGGGCGATCCCGCCGGCGCCGCCCAGGCGTTCGCCGCCGCCGCGCAGGAGGACCCGTCCAGCTTCGAGGCCCGCTACTGGCTCTACAGCGCTCTGGTCGCTGGCGGCGACTGGGACAGCGCGAACGCGGCCATGGAAGAGGCTCGCACGATGCACGCGGTGTCGGTGCTGCGCGGGCTGCGGGTCGACATGATCCGCTTCCAGACCGACAAGGCCTACTGCGCCGAGATCGGTCGCAACGCCTACGCGGCCAAGCTGATGGGGCCGGCCAGCGTGGCCCTGGGCCGTGGCCTCGACTTCGACCGGCTCGATGCGACGCTGATGCTCAACTACGGCCTGTCGCTGCAGCACCAGGGGCGCCTGCGCGAGGCGATGGAGGTGTTCAAGGCGGCCTCGGAGATCTTCGCCAATCCGGTGCTGCACGAGTTCCTGCTGCACCCGGTGTTCATCTCGCAGTGCGGCCCGGGGCCCCTGGCCGAGGAATCGCGCCGGTGGGGCGACCTCTACGCCCCGGCCCTGCCGCCGCACTCGGTGACGTTCGCCAACCCGCGCAACACCGACCGGCCCCTGCGCGTCGGCTATCTCGGCCCGACCTTCACCCGCAACCAGGTCCGGCAGTTCCTGCTGCCGGTGCTCGAGGCGCACGATCCCGCCGCGGTCGACCTGCACCTCTACTGCGCCGACCCGGACAGCGAGGCGCCGCTGCCGGCCACCGCGAAGCTGCGCAGGATCGGCGGGCTCAGCAACGAACAGGTCGCCGCCATGGTGCGCGACGATGCGATCGACGTGCTGATCGACATCTGGGGCCACACCGCCGGCAGCCGCCTGCCGGTGTTCGCCCTGCGCGCCGCGCCCGTGCAGATCGCCTGGATCAACTTCCTGCAGAGCACCGGCCTGACCAGCATGGACTATGTGTTCCACTGCGACGGCATGGCCATCCCCGGGACCGAGGCCTTGTTCACCGAGGAGATCTGGAGCCTGGGCGAGCTGATGAGCCCCAGCCGCCCGGCGGACGACCGGCCCGACCCGACGCCGACGCCGGCGCTGAGGCGCGGCTATGTGACCTTCGGCTCGTTCAACAATCCGGCCAAGCTGAACGAGATGACGGTGGCCGCGTGGTCGCTGATCCTGCGGGCGCGGCCCAGCAGCCGACTGGTCCTGAAGTACGCCTATTTCGAGGATCCGGTGCTGCAGCGGGTGACCCGGGCGCGGTTCGCCGCCTATGGCGCGCGGCCCGAGCAGCTGGAGTTTCGCGGCGAGACCAAGGGCCTCGACTACCTGCGGGAGTTCCGCGACATCGACCTGGCGCTCGACCCGTCGCCCGCCATCGGCGGCACCACGACCCACGACGCCCTGGGCAACGGCGTGCCGGTGCTCTCGCAGCTGGGCGACAACTACTACGCCCGCAGCGCCGCCTGCACGGTGCTGCCGCTCGGCATCCCCGAGCTGGTGGCCGACGGCT
Organism: Caulobacter sp. KR2-114; assembly: GCF_049446115.1. Lineage (NCBI taxonomy): Bacteria > Pseudomonadati > Pseudomonadota > Alphaproteobacteria > Caulobacterales > Caulobacteraceae > Caulobacter > Caulobacter sp. KR2-114. The sequence continues at coordinate 210,254 of NZ_JBMSEC010000003.1, read as the reverse complement.
GGGACCAGTACGTCGAACGGGCGCTGGAGCTGACCGCCGACTTCGAGGCGCTCGACCGCCTGCGCGCCCGCATCCGCCCGGCCTTCGAGGCCTCCTCCTACCGCGACGAAGCCGGCTTCACCCGCAAGGTCGAGGACGCCTTCCGCCAGATGTTCGCGCGCTGGGTGGCGAAGGGCTAGGCCGCCGCCGGCGCGGCCCCTCACCTTCCCACGCCCTGGCGGGCGCGGGCCCCTTCCTCTCCCTGCAGGGAGAGGAAGATGAAAGGCGCAGATCACGCGGGAGCATTTCCTCTCCCTTGAGGGAGAGGAAGGGGCCCGACCGCGCAGCGGTTGGGAAGGTGAGGGGCGTCACCGCCCGCCTGTGAAGAACCCCTCCCGCGCCAGCAGCTTCACCCCGTTCCAGTAGCCGACCTCGAGGTGGCGGTGCCGGCCCGCGTCGCGGAACAGGCCGTGCAGCGCGCGCAGGTGGTAGTGCGGGATCGCCGGGAAGTGGTGGTGCTCCAGGTGGTAGTTCATGTCGGCGTAGAAGAAGCTGGTGACCGGATCCAGCACCACGGTGCGGGTCGAGGCGGCGTAGTCGCCCGGCGTCTCGCCGGCCGTCAGGCCGAAGTGCTGCAGCGCCGAGAGGGTCTTGGTGGGGAAGGTCAGGCAGAAGGGCGCCAGCGAGATCGCCAGCGCCAGGAAGGGCGAGCCGAACGCCAGGCAGACGCCGATCAGCAGCGCCTGGCCGGCCAGCACCGCCCGCGCGCCGTCCCGCAACTGGATGAACTCGGCGCTGCCGGGCGGGAACAGCCGGGCGAGCGCGCCCCTGGGCTCGGCGCCGGCCGCGTTCAGCGCCAGGATCTGCAGCCGCCGCCAGAGCGTCCCGACGTCCACCGTCAGCAGGGCGAGGGTCCCCAGGATCGTCAACCGGGCGTGCGGATTGGCCTCCAGGTCGCCGTCGCCGAGGGTGTTGCGGTGATGCGCCGGGTGGGTGACCTCGAAGTAGCCGTAGTTGCTCCAGGTCAGGATCGAGAACAGGCGGAAGAGCGCCAGGTTCAGCCGCCGCGAGGAGAACACCGAGCGATGGTAGAGCTCGTGGCCGATCCCCGCCCAGCCGAGGAACGACCAGGCCATGACATGCGGGATCAGCAGCGCGATCGCCGCCAGGACCTGGCCATGCACGAACAGCAGGTCGGCGGTGGTCAGCAGGGCGACATGGAACGCCACGCGGATCGCCAGCAGCAGCGCCGCCAGGCCGTCGCGCCGCGTCGACAGCCGGCGATAGGTCTCGCGGTCGAGCAGCGGCCCGGCGCCCCCGTCCCCCGTCCCGTCGCCGCCTGTCGCCTCGCCGCCCGTATCGGCCATCGTCCGTCCTAGACGCCCATCTTCAGGAAGTCGCGGCCTGCCTGGCCGACCAGCAGGATCGCCAGCATGGTGTGCTGGATGCACACGACAAGCTCGCGCTCGGCCAGGCCGTTCACGAAGGCGGTCACGTCGCTGTGGATGCCGGAGGCGAAGTCGTGCCAGACGATCACCCCGCTGTCGCCGACCATGCGGCGGGCGTTGGCGGTGTCGATGGTGATGGTCTCGGTGTCGTGGCCGCCGTCGACGAACACCAGGTCCACCGATCCCTCCAGCCCGTGCGCGGCGGGGTCGAACCGGCGACTGTCCTGCTGCAGCAGGGTCAGGCGCGACCGCTCCGCCGCGGTCAGGCCGGTGGTGTAGTGCGGCCCGCGGGCGCCCTGGGCGCCGCGCAGATATTCGTCGTTGATGTCGCCGTCGCTGTGGATGTCGGCCTTGGCGAAGGCGTCCAGCGGCCGGTCGGCCACGTGGCTGTCACCGAGATCCAGCGACCAGACGGCGCAGTCGTCGGCGGAATTCTGCACCAGCAGCGACGTCGAATAGCCGAGGAAGGTGCCGAACTCGAAGATCTGGCGGGGGCGGACCAGCTTGATCAGCGAGACCAGGGCCGAGGCCTCCAGCAGGGTCACGCTGCCGATGTCGCTGGACGGCACGTTGATGGTCATCGGCACGGGCGCCGGATCGGCCGCCTCGATCTTCATGAACACGACCTTGGGCTTGATCTGCACCAGGCCGGCGGCGTGCGCCGCGCAATAGGCGGCGAGCTCGGCGGGCGTGTTCATCAGCGCGGGCTCGGCGGCCATGACGGCTCCCATCAGACAAAGAACATCACGGTTTCGGACCAGCCCTGGGTGTAGTGCCGCAGGTAGACCCTGTAGTCCGGGTGAAGCGCGCGGGCGTATCGCCACACGGTGCGGAAGTCGCTGGCGCGGTGGTAGACGGCGATGGCCAGCTTCGGACGGTCCTCGCGGATATGCCGCTGGCAGCCGGCCAGGGCGGTCAGCTCCCAGCCTTCCAGGTCCATCTTGATCAGGCTGACGGGCTCGGCCACGGCCAGGTCCAGGGTGGTCATGCGCACCGTCTCGCCCGGGCCCGAGGTGACGGCGGAGGCCGATCCCGCCTCGGCGTCGAAGGTCAGGCTGCCCGGCTGGTCCGAGACGCCCTGTTCGTGGAAGACGATGTCGCGGTGGGCGGCCAGCCGGGCCCGCGCCGCGCGCATGTTGCGCTGCGATGGCTCGAACAGGTGCACGCGCCGGTAGTCGGGATAGCGGCGGCAGAATTGCTCGGTGGTGTCGCCGTCGAAGCCGCCGGCGTCGACGAACACCTCCGCGCGCAGGTCGAGGAAGGCCTCGAAATACTGGTCCTGCAGGCGAACCGAATAGGCCCGCATGTACCGGGCGTCGGCGGTCAGCCGGTAGCGGACCAGGTCCAGCAGGGTCTGGCGGGACGTCTCGTCCTCCAGGCTGGCGAAGACGTCGGCCCATTCCGGCCGGTGCGCGCGCCAGTCGTCGCGCTGGTCGCGCACGAACCAGGGCTGGTCGATGGCGCCGCCGGCGGCGGCGATCAGGTCGCGGACCTGGATCAGCGTTGCCTTGCCGGCGGCGGCGATGCGCTGTTCGACGGCGACCGGGCTGATCGAGGTGGAGCAGTTGATCACCACCGCGTCGGCGGGGAGGGCGGTGGTGGCGATCGCCGGCAGGCCGCGCCAGGTCGATCCCGGCTCGGCGAAGTCGTCGACCAGGCCCTCGAGCCGCAGTCGGCCGGCCAGGTCCGCGGACTGGTCGTTGCGGCCGACCACGAAGCACGGCCGGCGCGAGGCGCCCGACAGCAGGTCCCGGGCGAGATCCTGGTTGGCGGCCGGCGCAACGAGCGCGGCCTCGGCCGCGGCGATGAAGTCCTGGGCGGTCATCCGGCGGCCAGCTCGCGGCCCAGCACCGAATAGAGCTGGCCCTCCAGGGTGGCGCGCATCAGCTCGGCCAGCGGCGCGCCGGGCTCGGTGCGGGCGAACAGGATGCCGATCCGGGCGAAGGGCGCCTGCGCCACGCGGTCGCCCGCCAGCGACTGCGGCACGAAGCGCTCGACCTGCAGCGGACGGTTGAAGCGCAGCGCCTCGAAGGTCTGCGGCGCGCGCAGCGAGATCGTGTGGCGCATGATCGCGCCGGCCTGGCGCGGGCTGTCCCTGAACGGCAGGCCGAGGAAGGGGCGGGCATAGTTCTCGGCGTAGGCAAAGCCGGTCGAGAGCTCGATCAGCAGGCTGTAGAGGTCGCCCGGGCAGCGGCGGGTGATCTCGACGATCCAGAACCGCCCGTCCGCGGCGATGAACTGGGTATGGATCAGGCCCGACGTCAGCTTCAGGTCCCGCGCGATCCGCTCGATCGCCGCGCGGACCTCGGCCAGCAGCGCCGGATCGAAGTCGGGAACCACGCAGCTGGTGTCGACGGTGAACGGATTGATCGAGCCGTGCTCCTCGACGATGAAGTCGGCGACCACGCCCTGCGGGCCGAGGAAGGCGGTGTGGCTGTAGAGCTGGCCGGTGACGAACTCCTCGATCAGGCAGGCGCCGGTGGCGGAGAAGCGCCTGGCCAGGGCCAGGGCGGCGGCGACGTCGTCGGCCGTGGGCGCCGCCAGGGCGGTGACGCCGCGGCCGCTGTAGGCGTCCACCGGCTTGACGATCACCGGCCGGCCGGCGACCGCGTCGGCTTCGGCGACCTGGCGCGGCGCGGGGATGTCGTTCCGGGCGGCGTAGCGTCGGAAATCCTGCTTGTTGCCCAGGGTGCGGACGACCGCCATCGGGTCGATGCCGGGGAACGGCCGGCGCGCGCTGATCGCCGCGCAGGTCTCGTACGACAGGTCGTTGCAGCCGGGGACCAGGTAGGTCGCGCCCAGCCGCTCGACCAGCGCCAGGGTCGCCTCGACGTCGGAATAGTCGAGGTCGACGTAGTTCGCCGCCGCCTTGGCCAGGTAGTCGGCGGGGTTGCGCCCGACCACGTGCACCTCGAAGCCGGCGCCCTCCAGATACTGGTGGATCGGCGCGGCGGCGACATTGGTGTCGAGCAGGACGACCCTATCCATCGCCGAGTTCGACCAGCGAGCGGGTCTGCGCCGAGTGGCGGATGGCGTCGGCGACGCGGACGTTCTGCGCGCCGTCGAAGGCGGTGACCACCGGCTCGGCGACCCCGGCGATCACGTCCAGGAAGTTGTCCAGCTGCCGCGCCAGCGGATCCTGGCGCACCACGGGGATCACCTCCTCGGTGAACGGCGTGTGCCACGACGGCGCCTGCGGCGCCCGGTGCGCCTTCAGCCGCATGGTCGGGAAGTCCAGCGAGCCCAGGGTGCCGGTGATCGAGTAGCAGTCCTCGTCCGGATAGGTCGGATAGACCGGGTTCTCGCGCGAGGTCATCTCCCAGCTGCGCGGCGAGGCGCCGGTGTCGGACAGCACGAAGGTCCCCAGCGCGCCGTTGTGGAACTGCAGGTTGATCGCCACCGTGTCCTCCACGGGGAAGCCGCGCAGGGTGTTGGAGGCGATCGCCTGCACCGCGGCGATCTCGCCGCACAGGGTGCGCATGATGCCGATCTCGTGGATCAGGTTGATCAGGATCGGGCCGCCGCCGATCTCCCGCCGCCACGGGCCGGCGTCGAAATAGGCCGGCGGCTTGTAGAAGATCGCGCTGCCCTGGATCGCCACCAGCCGGCCCAGCCGGCCGTCCTCGATGACCTTCTTCGCCGTCGCCATCAGCGGGCTGTGGGCGCGGTGGTGCCCGACGATCGCCCTGGCCTTGCGGCGCGCGACCAGATCGACCAGGCGGACGGCGTCCTCGTAGGTGGCGGTGACCGGCTTTTCGATCAGCACCGGGATGTCCCGCTCCACGCACAGGGAGGCCTGGTCGTAGTGGAACTCGTTGGGCGAGGAGATGATCACCCCGTCCGGGGCGACGGCCGCCAGACAGACTTCCAGGTCGTGGAACAGCGGCACGTTCAGCCGCTCGCCCACGTCGTTGAACACCGCCCGCTCGGGGGTGACGATGGCGGCCAGGTCGCAGCGCGCGCTCTGCAGGATCAGCTCGATGTGCTTGCCGCCCATCAGCCCGGGGCCGACCACCACCAGTCTCTGCGTCGTCATCGGCGGCGCTCCCTAGCCGACGCTCTGCGCCAGGGCCGCGGCGATGCGGCCGGTCTGCGCGTGGTCGAGATCGACCCGGAACGGCAGGCCAAGCACGGCGCTGCCCAGCCGGTCGGTCTGGGTGAGGTCGCCGCGCGGACAGCCCGCGAAGGCCGGGTGGGTGTGACAGCCGCGGCCCCACCAGGCGCGGGTCTCCACGCCCGCGGCGGCCAGGTCGCGGGCGACGGCGTCCGCCGCGCCGTCCGGCAGCCGAACGCAGCAGACGCTGGTCGCCCAGCTCAGGCCCCAGCCCTCCTGGAAGACCACCTGCGGCAGGTGGGTCATCGCCGCGCGCAGGCCCCGGGCGGCGCGCAGCCAGCGCAGGCGGTCGTGCGGCCAGGCATCCAGGGCGGCGAGGCCGACGGCGGCGGCGTATTCGCTGAGCTTGGCGTTTGTAGCGGGCATCTGCGACTCGCGCGCGCCGCGGAAGCCGAAGCTGGTCAGCTCGCGCACCCGCCGCGCCAGATCCGCATCCTCGGTGGCCAGGAAGCCGCCCTCGCCGATGCCCAGCGCCTTGGTGGCGTGCAGGCTGACCACGGCGGGCAGGGGGGCCGCATTCAGGGCGTCGAAGGCCGCGGCCGCGTCCACCACCACCGCGATGCCGGTCTCCGCCCGCAGCGCCAGCCAGGGCGCGAGGTCCGGCATCAGGCCGAACGGGGCGACGACGATCACCGCCGAGACCGGGCCCGGGGCGCCGGCCAGCGCCGCGCGGACGGCGTGCGGCTGCAGCGTCCAGTTCTGCGGATCGACGTCCAGCAGCCAGGGGGTCAGGCCGGCGGCGGCGACGGCATGGGCGGTGGCGACGAAGGTGTAGGCCGGGATCGCGCAGAGGCTGCCGGGGGGCAAGCTCAGGGCCTGGAGGCAAAGGGCCAGGCCCTGCGTCGCGTTGGCGCAGGTGACGATTTCGGTCCCTGGCGCGAACCGCGCCGCCAGGCGGGCCTCGAAGGCGGTGAGCAGCGGTCCGAAGTTGGAATACCAGCGCGCCTCGTCGATCCGGCGCAGATAGGGCGCCAGGGCTTGCGCCGTCGGCAGTTGCGGGCGCGCCACGGCCAGCGGCTCAGACGGCGCGGCGGCCAGGACGGGCGCCGGAGCGGTTGAACGTGCGGGGCGGCCAAGGGCCATGGTGATTCTGCGGATCCCTGCGTGGAGCCAGCAGCCTAGGGGTGCAATTGCGCCATTATGGTTAACGGCGAGGGGGCGATCTAAGCAGGCTGTTTACCATATCGCGCGATCCCTGAGGCGCCCGCGACGGGCCACGGCGGAATGAGCGAGATGTCTGTCACCCTGGTGTTCCCGGTTTCGACGCCGGACGGCCGCGCCTACCTGAGCCAGGCGCTGGAGCGTGGCGAGCCGGTGGTCTGCGCCTCGGTCGACGCCAGCGATCCCACCGCCGGCGCGGCGCCCTGGGTGCGGCTGCCGCTGGTGCACGAGCCGGCGTTCCTGCCCGCCTTCCTGGCCCTGGTCGAGACGCATGGCGTCACGCGGATCCACGCCGCCGCGCACATGGTCCACGCCGCGCTGGGCGACCTGCTGCGCGAGCAGGGGCTGACCGGGCTGAAGATCATCAACCGCTCGCCGCTGCAGCAGGAGTTTGCCCGCTGGGACGACATCTTCGCCCGCGCCGGCAACTGGCGGCGGCTGATCGGCGCCCTGGTCCCCGCCAAGGCGCCGCCGGAGCCGGCCTTCCTGGCCGGGGTGATCCGCCTGGCGTTCGACCTGTTCGGCGAGTCCTACGACGACAAGCTGGCCGCCCTGCTGGCCTGCCTGCTGGACGCCCCGGACGGCGACATGGTCGAGATCGGCTCGCTGTTCGGCCGTTCCGCCAGCGTGCTGCTGGCCGGGCGCGGGCTGGGCGGGGCAGACCGGCGGCTGTTCGTGTTCGATCCCTGGAGCACCGAGGCGGCGGCGCAGAAGGAAATGCCGCAGATCATGCAGGACTATACCCGCGCGGCGGGCCTCGAACGCGTTGCGCTCGCCTTCGAAGCCACCTTCGCCGCCCTGGCGCCGCCCGGCGCGATGACCGCCTACCGCACGCCCTCGGCCACGGGCAACGCCATCTATCGCGGCCAGGCCGACGGCGAGGCGGCGCGCCTGCTGAAGGCCCGCCCGGCCCTGCGGCCCGCCGGCCGCATCGCCCTGCTGCACATCGACGGCAACCACGACTTCGAATTCGCCGCCGAGGACGTCGAGCTGTGGTCGCCACTGGTGCCGCCGGGCGGCTGGGTGGCGATCGACGACTATTGCTGGCGCTACGGCGACGGCCCGAGGCTGGCCGGCGACGCCCTGCTGCAGCGCTGGGGCGACGAGGTGGCGCGCGCCTTCGTGGCCGGCGACTGCCTGTTCATCCAGCGCGCCGCCTGAACCCGCCGGCGGGCGCGCTGCGGGCCCTCTTCACCGGCCCGCAAGGAATTCGGCCGACCAAGGTGGGGCAATGCCGTCCGCATCTGATTCGCGCGGCGGGCGCAGCGAGCGGAGACCGGCCATGGCCGCCCCCTGGATGAAGACGATTGAGGCCTGCGGCCTGGACGCCGAGGCGCTGCGGGCGCTGGTGCAGGACGAGATGGCGCAGGCGTCGGTGCTTCGGCTTCGCGGCGTGACGCCGCCGGGCGAGCCGCTGCCGTTCTGGCGCAGCGTCGGCGAGGTGCTGGGTCCATCCTGCGACGTGGTCGAGGACAGCGTCACCGGCCAGCCCAAGGTGGTCCCGGGCGCCTGGATGGACGTGCGCTTCGAGCCGGACCGCCCCGACACCTATCGCCATCACAAGGTCGGCCAGCCGCTGCACTCCGACGGCGCCTATTCGCCGGCCGACTACGCCGACCAGATCGCCCTGTTCTACCTGGAGCGCCAGGCGCGGACCGGCGGCGAGAGCCTGTTCGTCGACGCCGCCACGGTGGCCGAGCGGGCGCGGGCGCAGGACCCGGCGCTGCATGCCGCCCTGACCACCCTGCCCGTGCAGTTCGGCAAGGTCGGCGCGGGCCGCACGACGCCCATCCTGTCGACCCGCAACGGCCGGCTGAAGATCAACTGGAACTATTTCCGCGTGCTGCCCGGCCAGGGCGAGGCGGTGGACCGCCTGCGCGAGGCCTTCCGCCGCTTCCTGGAAGACATGATCGAGGACGGGGCGGTGACCTGCTTCCGCCTGGAGGCGCGCGACGTGGTGTTCTTCCGCGACGACGAAGTGCTGCACGGCCGGCGCGACTTCCAGGCCGAACAGAGCGGCGAGCGCCTGCTGTGGAAGACCTATTTCCTCCCGCCGGCCCAGACCGCCGCGCATCGTTCCAGGACCGCGGCCGCCGCCTGACACGCCGCCCGGGCCGTCCGTTCAGGACAGCAGGGTGAAGTGCACCATCGCGCGGTGCAGGTCGTGGACGTAGACGTCCGGCGTGCGGCGCACGCCCAGCAGGGCGCTGGCCTCCATGGCGTTCCAGGACAGCAGGCCGGTGACCAGGCAGAACAGCAGCCGCGCATCCAGCGCATAGGTCAGGCTGGCGCGCTCGCCCGCCTCGACCGCGGCCACCATGGCGCCGGCGTCGGAATCCAGCGCCAGCCGGAACAGGAACGCGCGCGCGCCGGTCTCGTCCCTTGCGTCGAGATAGACGTCCATCGGCAGGGAAAGGCCCATCCTGCCGCGCCGGGCGGCGAAGTTGGCGGCGCACTTCTTCAGCGCCCGCGGCCAGTCGAACGGCGTGTCGGCCGGCAGGGCCAGTTCGGTGAAGCTGGGCGCGCGGCAGGCCAGGGTCAGGGCGTAGGCGGCGCGCAGGTCGTCGTCGAAGCCGCGATAGCCGGCCCGGCAGTCCTCGGTGACCGCCAGGGTGGCGCTGTCCAGCACGTCGCCCGGATAGAGCTTGGCCAGGGTGTCGGCGCGGCCGGCCTCGTCCAGCGCCGCGCGCAGTTCACGCTCCAGCGGCTGCGGCAGGAAGCGCGACAGCGGCGCGGCCGGGCCGCCCAGCACATATTCGCCGCCGGCCGGGATGGCGCGGCGGGCGCCCAGGGCCAGGACCACGTCGCGGAAGTTGCCGGCGGTGCGCTTGCGGCTGGCGCGCATGGCCCTGAGCTTGGCCTCGTCGTCGTAGTCGGCCATCGCCATCGGGAACAGCGAGGCGGACGCATAGGGGACCTGGGCGATGTCCGGGCTGCCGTACTGGCGCGCGATGCGCTCGGCGTCGGCCGGCAGGATGGTGTTGTCCACCGCCAGGAACAGGCGCGTCCCGTCCGCGTCGGTCAGGTAGAGCGAGGTGTCGAGGTCGTATTCCACCTGGCTGTCGTCGCCGCGGGTGTTGCCGTGGAAGTCCTTGAACAGCACCGCCTGGGCGCCCTTGCCGCCAAGCGGCGTCGGGGTCTCGAAGGCGATTTCGCGGATCGTGCCGAAGCCCAGCGCCGCGATCGCGGACTTCAGGTTCGGCGTGTTCATCCGGCCGATCACCACCGGGATGTCGCGCGCGAAGGGCGCCAGCGTCTGCGGATGCAGGTGATCGTGGTGCAGATGGCTGATGTAGATCAGGTCCGGCCGCGAGGCCCAGACCTCGGCCTTCAGCGCCTCCGGCGCCGGCGGGAAGTTCCACCAGGTCTGCTGGCAGGGTCCGTCGAACCAGGGGTCGGTGAGCAGCACCTCGCCGGTGGACAGGGTGATCTCGAAACAGGCGTTGGCGATGTAGCGGAACCGCATCTCAGGCCGCCTTCGGCGCGGCGACCACGGTCAGGCTGCGTCCCATGCCGACGCCGAACAGCGCCTGTCCCAGGTCCAGGAAGGCGTCCAGCCCCCGCTCGGCCATCAGCAGGTCGATCGCCATCCGGGCCCGGTGCGCCGGCTTGCCCTGCGCCGGGTCGGCCACATAGTTCGAGCCCGGGTGCATCAGGTACCAGTCGATCGGGAAGCTGGCGAAGGCCAGCCGCACGTCGAGGCCCAGCCGTCGCATCAGGGCCGGCAGGCTCTGGCTGTCGAAATAGTTCAGGTGCTGCGGCGGGGCGACCCAGAAGTCGCGGTCGACCAGCCCGCCCTGGCGGGCGGCGAGCTGCAGGGCGCTGAAGTCGTTGGGCACGGTGATGGCCACCACCCCGCCCGGCCTGAGCAGCCGCGGCAGGCGCGCCAGCAGGCCCTCGGGATCGGTGACGTGCTCCAGCACATGCTCCATCACGCAGACGTCCGCCGCCGCGCCGTCGTCGATCAGCCGGTCGAGGTTCTCCAGCGCGTCGCCGCAGGTCACCCGGTCCAGATAGTCCGGATGGAAGCGCCTCAGGCCGTCCTCGGAATAGTCCAGGCCCCGCACGGCGAAGCCGGCCGCGTCCGCGGCCTTCAGGAACCAGCCTTCGCCGCAGCCGATCTCCAGCAGGCTGTCGCCCGCCGCCGGCGACCGGCCCCGCGCCCGCTCGACCGCCAGCAGGGTCTGGGCGGCCAGCAGGCCGCGATGGCGCACCTCGGTGTCGGTGTAGCCCTGGGCGTAGGTGCCATGCGAGCCCTGGAAATATTCCTGGGCGTAGAAGGCCTTGAGGGCCTCGGGACTGGGCGTCGGCGAGATCGATCGCCAGCCGTCCGGATGGGTGACCAGGGTCTGGTCGGCCATCGCATGCGCCTCCTCAGGTCGGGCCCGGGCCCGTGCGGCGCAGAGTGTCGATTGATTGCGGGGAAGTCGAGCGGGCGTCCCGCCATCGCGAGACGCCCGGCTCTTGCAGGGGCGCTTAGTTGGCCGGGGCCGGTTGCGGCGCCGGGGCCTGGCGGGCCAGCGGGTAGAACTTCTCGCTCATCTTCGGCAGGGCTTCCGACAGGATGCTGTCGAGGGTCCAGCCCTCTTCCTTGGTCACCGTCTCGATCGGACGCGGCTGGCTGTAGAGGATGATGTTCTCGCCGGCGGCGCCGAAGAACTGGCCGGAGACGGTCTTCGCCGCATCGGCGATCAGGGCCACGGCGAAGCGGGCCGGCTGGTCGGCGCGGATGGTCTGGGCCATCTGCGCGCGGCGCGCCGCGGCGGCTTCGTCCTTCACCGGCACCGACTGGGTCATGCGGGTCCAGGCCACCGGGGCCAGGCAGTTGGCGCGGACGTTCTTGGCCGCGCCTTCCATGGCCAGGATGCGCGACAGGGCGGCGATGCCCATCTTGGCCGCGCCGTAGTTGGTCTGGCCGATGTTGCCCAGCAGGCCCGAGGTCGAGGTGAACAGCACATAGGCGCCGTCCTGCTGGTCGCGGAAGTGCTCGATGGTGGCGCGGCAGACGTTGAACGAGCCGCGCAGGTGCACGTCGATCACCCGGTCCCAGTCTTCCTCGCTCATCTTGTGGAACATGCCGTCGCGCAGGATGCCGGCCGGATTGATCACCGCGTGCAGGCCGCCGAAGGTGTCCTTGGCCTGCTCGACCATGCCCTGCACGGCCTTCAGGCTGGTGACGCTTTCCGAATTGGAGACGGCCTCGCCGCCTGCCGCGCGGATCTCCTGAGCCACCTGCTCGGCGGGACCGGCCGAGCCTTCGTCGCCGCCGCCCAGGCCGCCGCCCAGGTCGTTGACCACCACCTTGGCCCCGTTGGCCGCGGCGATCAGGGCGCAGTCGCGGCCAATGCCGTTGCCGCCGCCGGTGATCAGAACCACCTTGCCCGAAAGAATGCCCATCTTAGTATCTCCCTGAATTCATTCCAAAAATGCATTTTGCGCCGTTGGCCGGCGGCCAGGGCCCCGGCAGGCGCGCAATGATCGGCGCGGATTCATACCCACGGCCCGCCCGGCCACAAGGGCAAAATCTTGCGCCCCGGCTGCCGATCGCCCGGCTATTCGAGACGATCCGCCTTCCGCAGCGCCGGGAACAGCTGCGCCCACACCCCGGTGACGATCAGGGCGCCGACGCCGCCGAACACGGCCGCGCCCACCGGCCCCAGGAACCGCGCCACCACGCCGCTCTCGAACTCGCCCAGCTCGTTCGACGCCGAGATGAACAGGCTGGAGACCGCGCCCACCCGGCCGCGCATGTGATCGGGGGTGACCAGCTGCACCAGGGTCTGGCGCACGAACACGCTCAGCATGTCCGCCCCGCCCAGCACCGCCAGGGCGGCGACCGACAGCCACATCCACTTCGACAGGCCGAACACGATGGTGGCGAGCGCGAACGCGGCCACCCCCAGGAACATCTTGATGCCGGCCCGGGTGCGGATCGGCCGGGCCGCCAGGAAGAAGGCCACTGCCGCCGCGCCCACCGCCGGTCCGGCGCGGAGGATGCCGAACCCGGTCGGGCCGACCTTCAGCACGTCCTGGGCGAAGGCCGGGATCAGCGCCGTGGCGCCGCCCAGGATCACCGCCGCCAGGTCCAGCGAGATGGCCCCGAACACGATGCGGTTGCTCCACACATAGGCCAGGCCTTCCTTGACCAGCTCCAGCCGCGAGCCGGTCTGCACCACCGGGCGGGTGTTCTTGCGGATCACCAGCACCAGCAGGGTCGCCGCCACGTAGAGCGCCAGGGTGACCATGAAGGCGACCTTGGACGACAGCCCCACCAGGAAGCCGGCCGCCGCGGGACCGGCGATCGAGGCGGTCTGCCAGGCGAGCGAGTTCCAGGCGATGGCCCGCGGCAGCAGCTCGCGCGGCACCAGCATCGGGCCCAGGGCCGTGGTCGCCGGCGAGAAGAAGGCGCGCGCCGCGCCGAACAGCACCGCCACGCCCAGGAACACGTTCACGCTGGCGTGGCCGCTCGCGGTCGCGGCCACCAGGATGCCGACGGCGACGATCTCGACGAGGTAGCACAGCACCAGCACGCGCCGGCGGTCATAGCGGTCGGTGGTCTCGCCGGCCGGCAGGGCCAGGAAGAACAGCGGCAGGAAGGTGATCAGGCCTATAAGGCTGACGTTGAACGAGGCCTGGCCGATCGACAGGCCCTGGTCGCGCGACAGGTGGTAGACCGTCCAGCCCATCGCCACGCTCTGGATCTGCGAGCCGAAGCTGCCCAGCCAGCGCGACGCCCAGAACAGCAGGTAGTCCGTCTCCTTGAGCAGGAGGCGGGCCGGGGGCGTCGATATATCGGACATGAGCGCTGCCATAGCGCGCAGCCGCCGGGCGGCGCAATCGCCGATTCCCGTGGCGGTTGGCGGAATGCCACGTTGACCCGGCCGGGCATCCCCCCTAATTGCGCCGACCCGCCGCGACCTGGGCGGCCAGCGCCGAAGCATGATGTCCGATCTCGCCGTCCGCGCCGCGCCGCGCCTCTCCGTCGAACGCCCCGAAGACCGGGCCGAGGCCGACGCCCTGATCGCCCGCGCCTTCGGCCCTGGACGCCACGCCAAGGCCGCCGAGCGCCTGCGCGAACACAATGCGCCGCTGGAGGGCCTGTGCTTCGTCGCCCACGCCGATGGCCGGGTGGTCGGCTGCGTGCGCCAGTGGCCGGTGCTGATCGGCGACACGCCAGCGGTCTTCCTGGGGCCGATCGCCGTGGACGACGCCTTCCGTCACCATGGCCTGGGCGGCGCCCTGGTGCAGCGGGCCAGCGACGCGGCCAAGGCGGCCGGGCACCGGCTGATCCTGCTGGTGGGCGACACGCCGCTGTTCCGCCGGGTAGGCTTCGAGGCCGAGCCCGCGCGCCGGGTGACGATGCCGGGGCCGGTGGACCAGCGCCGGGTGCAGGTGAAGCCCCTGGCCGCCGGCGCGGAAGCCGGCCTCGGCGGCCCGGTGACGGTCCCCTGATCGCGACTGTCCTCGCGGGAGCTTGAGACGGCGGGGCCTGCAGCCTACCTTCGCCGGATGAGTGAAACGCAACCCAGCGGCGGGCCATCCGGGCTCGAGGCCGTGATCGCCACGGCGAAGAAGCAGGCTCCGGGCCGTGGCCTGCCGCCGGTGCACCTGTGGCACCCGGCGCACTGCGGCGAGATCGACATCGTCATCAAGAAGAACGGCCTGTGGTTCCACGAGGGCACGCCGATCGGCCGCGAGGCCCTGGTGCGGCTGTTCTCGACGGTGCTGCGCAAGGATCCCGACGGCTTCCACCTGGTCACGCCCGTCGAGAAGATGCGCATCCGCGTGGAGGACGCCCCGTTCATCGCCACCCGGGTCGACCGCGTGGAGAACCCCGCCGGGGAGGCGACGCTGAAGTTCCTCACCAACGTCGGCGACGAGGTCGAGGCCGGGCCGGACAACGCCATCCGCGTGGAGATGGACGCCGAGACCGGCGAACCGCGGCCCTATCTGCACGTGCGCCGCGGCCTGGAAGCGCTGATCAACCGGCCGGTGTTCTACGAGCTGGTGGAGCTGGCGCAGGAGCGCGAGACCCCGGACGGGCCGACGCTGGGGGTGGAGTCCAACGGCGCCTGGTTCCCGGTGGGGCCGCCGGGAGCGCACTGCCTGTGAACCCGCATTGCTCGCCCGAGGAGCTGCGGGAGTGGATCACCCAGCATCTCGATCCGCTGGACGCCCAACCGGCGCATCCGGCGTCGGTGCGCTCCGACTATGACCTCAACCCGCAGGACGCGCCGGCCCAGCCGTCGCCCCTGACCCCCGCCGCGGTGCTGATGGGGCTGGTGGCGCGCCCCGCCGGCCTGTCGGTGATCCTGACCCGGCGTTCGGACACGCTGCGCAAGCACACCGGCCAGGTGGCGTTTCCCGGCGGCCGCGCCGACCCGGGCGAGACGCCGTGGCAGACGGCCCTGCGCGAGGCGCACGAGGAAATCGGCCTGCATCCGGAGCGGGTCGCGGTGGCGGGCCTGTCGACGCCCTATCAGACCGGCACCGGCTATCTGGTGACCCCGGTGGTGGGCTTCGTCGAGCCGCCGTTCGACCTGACGCCGAACCCCGACGAGGTGGCGGTGATCTTCGAGACGCCGTTCGGCTTCCTGATGGACCCGTCCAACTACGAGGAAAAGCAGGGCCGCACGCCGGCCGGCGACCAGCGGCGCTTCTATGCGACCACCTGGGAGGACCAGTACATCTGGGGCGCCACGGCGGGCATGCTGCGCGCGCTCTACGAACGGCTCTACGGCGCGGCGATGGGCTGAGGTCCGCCAGCCGTTGCGAAACCGGGGCCGCCGACGCTATCTGCGGCGGATACCGCAGCGAAGGCGCCGTCGATGAGCGAGACCCTGTCCCCGCAGCCCTGGATGAAGCATCCGGGGACCATCGCCGTGATGGCCGCGCTGGAGGCGGCCGGCGGCGCGGGCTGCGCCCGGTTCGTCGGCGGCTGCGTGCGCAACGCCCTGCTGCGCAAGCCGGTGGACGACATCGACATCGCCACGGTGCTCACCCCCGACCAGACCATCGCCGCGCTGAAGGCGGCCGGGCTGAAGGCGATCCCCACAGGCGTCGACCACGGCACGGTGACCGCCATCGCCGAGGGCAGGCCCTTCGAGGTGACCACCCTGCGCCGGGACGTGGAGACCGACGGACGCCGCGCCGTTGTGGCCTTCACCCAGGACTGGTCCGAGGACGCCCAGCGCCGCGACTTCCGGCTGAACGCCCTCTATTGCGACGCGGACGGCACGCTGCACGACCCGACCGGCGGCGGCCTGGCCGATCTGCGCGCAGGGCGGATCGTGTTCGTCGGCGAGGCCGAGACGCGCATCCGCGAGGACGCCCTGCGCATCCTGCGGTTCTTCCGCTTCCTGGCCTGGTATGGCCGGGGCGAGCCGGACGCCACGGCGCTGGCCGCCTGCCAGGCGCTGCGCGACCTGACCGCGACGCTGTCCGCCGAGCGCGTGTCCAAGGAACTGCTGAAGCTGCTGGCGGCCGAGGATCCGCGCGCCGCGGTGTCGCTGATGGCCAGGACCGGCGTGCTGTCGGTAATCCTGCCGGAGGCGCGGGGCCTGTCGCGCTTCGAGCGGCTTGTGACGATCGAGACGGAGATGCTGTTCAGCGAGGACGCCGAGCTGCGCCTGGCCAGCCTGCTGCCCGACGATCCGGCCGTCGGCCTGGCCGTGGCCCAGCGGCTTCGCCTGTCCAACGCCCAGCGCGACCGCCTGGTCGCGGCGCTGGGAACGGAGCCGAAGCTGGTCTCGTGGATGAGCCCGCGCCAGGCGCGCCAGATCATCTATCGCATCGGCCTTAGGCCCTTCCTCGACCGGGTGACCCTGGCCTGGGCCGCGTCCGAGCGGCAGGCGGCGACGACTCAATGGCGGGCCTTGCTGCCCCTGGGCCAGAGCTGGTCGATCCCGTCCTTCCCCCTGACCGGCGACGAGGTGGCGGCCGCGGGCGTGCCGCGCGGACCGCTGATGGGGGCGGTGATGCGCGAGGTGGAGGACTGGTGGGTCGACAACGACTTCATCGACGACAAGCTGTCGATCGTCGAGCGGCTGAAGGCGGTGGCCCAGGGCATGGTCTACTGAGGACCCGCCCATGAAGATCGGCATCCTGGCCGCCGGCCGTCCCCCCAGCGCCCTGATCCCCGAGTTCGGGGACTATCCGTCGATGTTCCGCAGCCTCTTGGCCGCCGGCGGCCACGACTGGGCGACCTATGACGTGCAGGCGGGCGGCTACCCCGGCGCGCTCGCGGAATGCGAGGCTTATATCGTCACCGGCTCCTCCAGCGGGGTCTACGATCCGGACCCCTGGATCGGCGAACTGCGCGGCTTCCTGCGCGCCGCGCGTGGGCAGGTTCCGCTGGTGGGCGTGTGCTTCGGCCACCAGATCATTGCCGACGCCTTCGGCGGGGTGGTGATCAAGTCGCCCAAGGGCTGGGGCATCGGCCTGCACCATCATGCCCTCCGCCAGGGCGCCGCCTGGCTGGACGACGTCCCGGACTATGCCCTGGCCGCCTCGCACCAGGACCAGGTGGTCGAGGCGCCGCCAGGCGCTACGGTGCTGGCGGGCAGCGACTTCTGCCCGTTCGGCATGCTGGACTACGCCGGCGACCGGGCCATGTCGCTGCAGTTGCACCCGGAGTTCGACCCCGGCTATGCCGGCGCCCTGATCGAGGGGCGGCGGGGCGTGCGCTTCCCCGAAGCCCAGGCCGACGCCGCCATCGACAGCCTGAAGGCGCCCAATGACAACGCCCGCGTGGCCCGCTGGATCGAGGCGTTCCTGGCCCGCGCCTGAATTGCGCGACCGGCGGCTCCGTTCCGGCCGCCGCCGACACGACCGCCGCGGCGCCCGCCGACGCGGCGCCCACTTCGGAGCAGCGCCCTTGTTTCAAGGGGTTTGCCGTCCTGTAACCTTGTTCATTCAGGCGTGAGTAGTTCTACGGATTTACGGTCCGCGGGGGTCAGGTCTTAGCTGAGCTTACGAACGGCGGCGCTTCGGGGAGGGCGCTGCGGTTCGCCGAGTCTGTGCTTCGTTCCCAGTCGAGCCTCCCGACAAATGACATACCCCGTGAACCGTCAAACCCTGGCGCTGAGTCATATCGAGGAAGGCCTGCGGCATCTGGAGGCCGGCGCCCTGGAGCAGGCGCGCCTGGCGTTCGAGACTGCGGGAGCCCTCAGCCCTAACCTGGCCGACGCCTACTATCACCTGGCGCGCACCCTGGTGCTGCAGGCGCGACGCGAAGAGGCCGAGGCGGCCGCGCGGGCGGGTCTGCAGTCTGAGCCCCGGCACCCCGGCTGCGCCCACATCCTGGGCCTGATCATGGCCGAGGGCGAGCGGCTCAGCGAAGGGCTGGTGTGGCTTCGCGTGGCGCATGAGGGCGCGCCGGGCCACGCGCAGGTGGCGCGCGACCTGGGCGTCGTGGAGCTGTTCCTCGGCCACCTGGACGACGCGCGCCAGCACCTGATGGCGGCCATCAAGCTGGACGTGCAGGCGCACGAGGTGCTGTTCAACCTCGTGCGGATCACCGACATGTCGGCGCCCACGGAAGAGGTCGAACTCCTGATGTCGGGCATGCGTCGCCTTGCCGGACAGACCGAGCCGCCGCTGGATCCCAAGCTGGCCATTCAGGTCTTCTATGGCCTGGCGAAGGCCTACGAGGATCGCGGCGAACCGGACGAGGCGTTCGCCTGGCTGCAGCGGGCCAACCGCGCGCGCCGCGCGGCCGTCGACTACGACTGCGCCGCCCACATCCGCCGGCTGGAGCGCACGGCCGAAATCTTCGACGCCGGGCGCATCGCCGCCCTGGCCGGCGCCGGCCAGATGACCGACCGGCCGATCTTCGTCGTCGGCATGCCACGCTCCGGCACGACCCTGGTGGAACAGATCATCAGCGCCCACCCCGACGTCTACGGCGCGGGCGAGACACCGACCCTGCTGAACATTCTCGTGCAGTCGACCGGGCCAGGCGGCGCGCCGTTTCCGGAGTGGGGCGCGAACATGCTGCCGCCGGACTGCCTCAACCTCGGCGGCGCCTATCTCAACAATCTGCCCGCCGGGCCTGCCAGCCAGACGCGGACCACCGACAAGCGGCTGGAGAACGCCGAGTTCCTCGGCCTCGTGCACCTGATGCTGCCGAACGCGCCGATCGTCTACGTCCGGCGCGACCCGCGGGACATGGCCTTCTCCTGCTACGCCCTGCTGTTCAGCGAAGGTCAGGACTGGAGCTACGACTTCGCCGACCTGGCGGCCTACTGGCGCGCGCACGAGGCGCTGATGGCGCACTGGAAGGCCGTGCTGCCGCCGGGGCGGATCCTGGAGGTGTCGTACGAAGCTCTGGTCGCCGACCTCGACACCGAGGTGCGGCGGATCATCGAGCACTGCGGCCTCGCCTGGGACTCCGCCTGCCTGGACTTTCACCGTTCGCGGCGCGGCGTGCGTTCGGCCAGCGCCGCCCAGGTGCGCCAGCCGATCTACGACACCTCGATCGGGCGCTGGCGACCGTTCGCGGCGCATCTGCAGCCGCTGTTCGACGCCATGGGCCTGCCGCCGGAAACGGAAGTCGCCAGGACCGGCTCAGGCCGGGCCAAGGCGAAGGGCCATGCGGACAAGGTCTGAGAGGCTTCTGGCTTCCATCTTCTCCATCACCCGGGCGCGGTGATTCTCCACCGTCCGGACGCTGATGGACAGGCGCGCGGCGGTCTCGGCGTTGGAAAGCCCCTCGGCCACCAGATCCATCACAGCCGCCTCCCGTTCGGTCAGCGAGGCGCGCCGGGCGCGCAGGACCTCCGTCTGCGTCCCCGCCTGCCGCGTCCGCGCCCGCTGGTCGAGCGCCCGGCCGATGGCGTCGAGGAAGGCGTCGCTGTCGAACGGCTTTTCCAGAAAATCGCAGGCGCCGGCCTTCATGGCCTCCACCGCCATCGGCACGTCACCGTGGCCGGTGATCACCAGCACGGGCAGGTCGGCCGCTGCCTGGCGAAGATGCCGCAACAGATCCAGGCCGCTCGCCCCCGGCATGCGCACGTCGGTGACCACGCAGCCGCTGGTCTGCGGGTCGAAGCGCCGCAGGAAGCTTTCGGCGTCGGCGTGCGCCCGCACCGACAGGCCGGCGGCCTCGGCCAGCATGGTCAGGGCGCGACGGATCGCCAGGTCGTCGTCGATGATGTGCACGGCGTTGCTCGTGCGCGCCTCGGCGCCCCGCGTCGTCACCGCGCAGGCTCCGGCGCCGCGGGCAGGGTGAAGCGCAGCACGCACCGGCCGGGACGGTTCTCCGCGAGGCTCAGCACGCCGCCATGCAGCTCCACCAGGTTGCGGCTGATCGCCAGGCCCAGGCCCATGCCACGCTCCTTGCCGGTCACCAGGGGGTCGAACAGGCTTTCGGCCAATTCGTCTGGCACGCCAAGGCCGGAGTCGCGAGTCTCGATCTCGACGCCCGCTGCCGTGCGCCGCGCCACCAGCTTGACCACGGGCGGCCCGACGCTGGCCGCGGCGACCGAGTCCAGGGCGTTCTGCAGCAGGTTCACCAGCACCTGCTCGATCTGGATGCCGTTGACCAGCACCTCGGGGAGGTCGCGGTCGATCACCTTGAGCAGCCGTGCGCCCACGCGCCGGCGCTGCGGCTCGACCAGGTCCACGGCGTCCCGGATCAGGTCGTCGATGGCCAGTCTCGCCCGGGCGCTCTCAGGCCGGCCGACGAAGCGGCGCAGGTTTCGCACGATGGCGCCGGCTCGCTCCGACTGGCGGACCGCGCCCTCGAGGGCTTCGGCCAGCCGCGGGTCAGCCCCCTCGCCGGAGGGCGCGCGCTGGGCCAGCGTCTGGGCGGTGCGGGCATAGGCCACGGCGGCCAGCAGCGGCTGGTTCAGTTCGTGCGCCAGGCTGGCGGCCATCTCCCCGGCCAGAGACAGGCGCGAGACGCGCGCCAGGGCGTCCTGCCGCTGCCGCAGGCTGGCCTCCGCCTGCCGCCGCTCCGCCACAGCCACAGCCAGGTAGAGGCTGGACACCGCCAGCGCCAGGAGGCGGATCTGGTAGTTGAAGCTCAGCCCTGCCGCATCGGGCCGGTGCAGCAGGAAGACGATCAGGCCGGTCTGCACCGCCACATTGCCCAGCGCCGTTCGCAGCACCCCGCCGCGCAGGGCGATCCACATCTGCGGCAGGAACAGCACGTAGAAGTAGCGGAAGGCGTCCGCCTGCACCGGCGGCGCCACCAGCACGCAAGCGGCCACCAGGGTGGCGAACTGCGCCGCGGCCTCCAGCAGTTCGCGACGCTCCAGAGGCGTCGGCGCCTGGCGCAGGCCCAGCGCCAGCGGGGCGATCATGCACACTCCGGTCACCGACGCGGTGAGCCGTTCGCCGAAGGCCGCCGCCGAGATCGAGGCGAGGCTCGCGCCTCCGCCGCCGGCCAGGGCGGCGACAACCCCGTCGACACCCGCCCGCGCCGCCGCCGCCGCGGCGGCCGCCAGCAGGATGGCCGACAGCCGGGACTGCCGGCCGATCGTCACCCAGCCCCGGTGGCGCAGGGCCATGGTCGCCAGGGCGTATGTGACGGACAGGGAGAGCGCGCTCGCCAGGTCCGCGCCCATGGGCGCGTGCGGGCCGCCGGTGCGACCGGAGACGAACTCCGCCAGCGCGACCACCGGCGCCAGCCAGGGACCCTCGATCAGCAGGGCGACGAAGGCGAGGCCGCCGGACAGGTCCCACGGCGCCGGCAGCAGCGGCCCCGGCGCCAGGCGGCCGTCCAGGTGATCGAGCAGCCAGTAGGCGAGCGCGAAGCCGATCCAGAGCCCGGCGCGACGCAGGCCAAAGGATGGCGCCGCCGCCGGGCGCCCGCGCGCGCGGCTCCCGCTGGCGGCCTGCGCCTGGCCGGCGCTCACTGTGGCGCGCGCGCGGCGCCCGTGGCCTCGCCTTCGCCGAGGCGGAGGGTCTGGCGGATTAGGTCTGTCAGGTTGGCCGCGCCCATCTTGTCCATCACCCGTGCGCGGTGGTTTTCCACCGTCCTGACGCTGATGCCAAGGGCGGCGGCGACGGCGTTGTTCGACAGGCCGTCGGTGATCAGGGCCATCACCTGGCGCTCGCGATGCGACAGCCGCTGGGCGCGCTCGCGCAGCCGGGCCAGCGAGTCGCGGGCGTCGGCCCGCTGGCGCCGGCGCTTGGCGGCCTCGGCGAGGGACTGGGCGAAGGCCGCGGCGCGCACCGGCTTCTGGATGAAGTCCACGGCGCCGCCCTTCAGCGCCGCCACCACCTGGGCCACCTTGCCCGCGCCGCTGACCATGATCACCGGCAGGTCGGGGTCGCGACCGGCTATGCGGTCCATCAGGTCCAGGCCGTCGATGCCCGGCAGGTTCAGGTCGACCACCACGCAGCCGGCGCTGGCCACCTCGGCGTCGGCCAGGAAGTCTTCCGCGGTGGCGTGGGTCAGGGCGGCGTAGCCGGCGTCCATCGCCATGTCCGCCAGACACTCGCGCACCAGGGCGTCGTCATCGACGATATGGATGGTCGGCGAGGCCTCCACGATCCGCCCTCCCGTGCGACGTCCCCAGGTGTGACCGAACTGGCACGCGCCAGATCCGACATTCCGGCGCGGATCGGGCGACGCGGCCGTGAGCAGCGGTGAGGGGGCATTGTGGCGGCATGTGGACGGTGGAGCGCAGCCACCGTCATGCGCCGCGCCGCGACGGCGGAATGCCTAGGGCCACGCCACCGTCGGCGGCATCGACGACAGCATGGTCTCGATGTTGGCGCCCATCTTGAAGCCGAACATGGTGCCGCGGTCGTAGAGCAGGTTGAACTCGACATAGCGGCCGCGTCGCCAGAGCTGCTCCTCGCGCTCGGCCTCGGTCCAGGGCTCCAGCATCCGCCGGCGGGCGATCTTCGCATAGACGTCGAGGAAGGCCTCGCCCACGTCGCGGGTGAAGGCGAAGTCGCGTTCGAAGTCGCCGCTGTCGTGGTGATCGTAGAAGATCCCGCCGATGCCGCGTGGCTCGTTGCGATGCGGCAGGAAGAAGTACTCGTCGCACCATTGCTTGTACTTCGGGTGCCACGCCGGATCGTAGCGGTCGCAGACGGCTTTCATCGCCGCGTGGAATTCCGCCGCGTCCGGCGCATCCTGGCTGCGCTGGTCGCCCAGCACCGGCGTCAGGTCCGCGCCGCCGCCGAACCAGCCCTGGGCCGTGGACAGAAAGCGGGTGTTCATGTGCACCGTCGGCACCCGCGGCGAGCGCGGGTGAATGATCAGGCTGATCGAGGCCGAGACATAGTTGGGGTCCTTGTCCGCGCCCGGCATGGTCTGGGCCATCTCCGGCGTGAACCGGCCGTTCGCGGCCGAGGTGTGCACCCCGGCCTTCTCGAACACCCGCCCGCGCATGAAGCCGCCGATGCCGCCGCCGACGCCGGTCGGGCGCGTCCAGGGCTTCTTCTCGAACCGTCCGGGTTCGGCCGGATACAGGCTGGCGGGCGCCTCGGCCTCGATCGCGTCCAGCTCGGCGCCGATGCGGTCCTGCAGGGATTCGAACCAGACCTTGGTCCGCGCGCGGCGGTCCTCGGCCAGGGCTTTCAGGTCGGTGTCGCTCATGCCTGCGGCGATAGCGCGTTCAGTCCCCGGCGGGAACGGGAAAACCGCCCGTCTGGCGCAGCGCCTCGCCCAGCGCCATGGCCGCGGCGGCGACCACGTTCATCGACCGCGCGCCGCGGGCCATCGGGATGAACAGGCGCGCCTGCGCCCTGGCGTGCACCGCCTCGGTCACCCCGGCGCTCTCGCGCCCGAAGATCAGGGTGTCGTGCGGCTGAAAGGCGAAGTCGTGATAGGGCTGGGCGCCTAATGTGGTGAACAGCACGAGGCGGCCTTCGCCGCGGTCCGGATGATTGTCGAAAGACGACCAGCCATCATGGCGGGTGATCTTCGCCAGAGGCTGGTAGTCCAGGGCCGCGCGCTTCAACGTGCGGTCGTCAATCGGGAACGCACAGGGTTCGATCACGTCCAGCCCGACGCCCGTACAGGCGCAAAGTCGGATGGCCGCCCCCAGGTTTTGCGGAATGTCTGGTTGAAAAAGCGCGAGACGCATTCTAAGCGAACCGACCACAAGAGCCTGCTGGGGCGGGATGACTCGACGGCGACCTTTTTGCGGCAATGCGCCGCAGGGGGCCGGCGAGGCTCGCCGCAGCTAGTTGTTGCGCAAGGCCCGTATCCCAAGCACTGGATCGGGTCGAGATAGAGGGCGCCCCTGGGGGCGAAAGTCGAGTTCCGCCACACTTCACGGCGGGGCGCATCGAGGGTGAGCTGAAGGTGGCTGACAGCCTAGCGGACTCTGCTTCCAATCCGGGCCATGCCGGGGACGATCCCAGCCGGCGCGATTTCATTCACATCGTCGCAGCGGCGGCGGCGGTCGGCGGCGCTGCGGCGGTCGCCTGGCCGCTGATCGACCAGATGAACCCTGCGGCGGACACCCTGGCCCTGGCCTCGGTGGAATTCGACCTCAGCAAGGTCGAGCTGGGCCAGGAGGTGACGATCGCCTGGCGCAAGCAGCCCCTGTTCATCCGGCACCGGACGCCCAAGGAGATCGCCGAGGCGGTCGCCGGCGACCACGCCGACCTGAAGGACCCGCAGACCGACGCGGACCGGGTCAAGGCCGGCCACGCCGAGTGGCTGATCCTGCTGGGCAGCTGCACGCACCTCGGCTGCGTGCCCCTGTTCGGCCAGGGCGAGTACGGCGGCTGGTTCTGCCCGTGCCACGGCTCGGTGTACGACACCTCCGGCCGTATCCGGAAAGGCCCCGCGCCGCTGAACCTGGTGGTGCCGGAGTACGCCTTCCTCAACGATAAGACCGTGAAGATCGGGTAGGGGCTGATGACCGCACATTCGACCTATGAGCCCAAGACGGGCATCGAGCGCTGGCTCGACACCCGCCTGCCGATCGTGCGTCTCGGCGTCGAGATGCTCGATTTCCCGACCCCGAAGAACCTGAACTACTGGTGGACCTTCGGCGGCATCCTGACCTTCTGCCTGCTGACCCAGATCGTCACCGGCGTCGTGCTGGCCATGCACTACCAGGCGGGCGGGGCTTCGGCCTTCCTGTCGGTCGAGCAGGGCATCATGCGCGACGTGAACTACGGCTGGCTGATCCGTGGCATCCACGCCAACGGCGCGTCGATGTTCTTCATCGCCGTCTACATCCACATGTTCCGCGGCATGTACTACGGGTCCTACAAGGCCCCGCGCGAGCTGCTGTGGCTGCTGGGCTGCGTGATCTACCTCCTGATGATGGCCACCGCCTTCATGGGCTACGTGCTGCCGTGGGGCCAGATGAGCTTCTGGGGCGCCAAGGTGATCACCAACCTGCTGGGCGCCTTCCCGATCATCGGCAAGCCGATCACTACCCTGCTGTGGGGCGGTTTCGCGGTGGACGATCCCACGCTGAACCGCTTCTTCTCGCTGCACTACCTGCTGCCGTTCCTGATCGCGGCGGTGGTGGCCCTGCACATCTGGGCCCTGCACGTGCCGGGCAACAACAACCCCACCGGCGTCGAGGTGCAGACCAAGGCCGACACCGTGCCGTTCCACCCGTACTATACGGTGAAGGACGGCTTCGCGATCGCCCTGTTCCTGATCCTGTTCTCGGTGTTCATCTTCTACGAGCCGGACGCGCTCGGCCACGCCGACAACTTCATCGCCGCCAACCCGCTGGTGACCCCGGCGCACATCGTGCCCGAATGGTACTTCCTGCCGTTCTACGCGATCCTGCGCGCCATCCCGGACAAGCTGTCGGGCGTGATCGCCATGTTCGGCGCCATCGCCATGCTGTTCATCCTGCCCTGGCTGAACACCTCCAAGGTCAAGTCGATGCGCTATCGGCCGACCATGCGGGTGTACTTCCTGATCTTCCTGGCCGTCTGCCTGGTGCTCGGCTGGTGCGGCGCCCAGCTGCCGGACGACCCGGTGATCCCCGGCGTGCACACCTTCACCCTGGTGGACAGCGACCTCAACAGCTACGTCTGGCTGAGCCGCATCTCCACCCTCTACTACTTCGCCTACTTCCTGCTCATCACCCCGATGCTCGGCCTGCGGGAGACCCCGCTGCCGGTGCCGGACTCGATCTCCAAGCCCGTCCTTTCGGGCGAAGCCGCCAAGAAGGACTGAGGCCCCATGCTGCGCAAGCTCACCGTACTCGCGGCGGCTGTCGGCCTGGCCCTCGCCGCCGCCCCGGCCCTCGCGGCCAGCACCCACAAGGAGCCGGAAGGCCCTCCGGGCGGCTGGTCCTTCGAAGGCCCCTTCGGCCAGTATGACCAGGAACAGCTGCAACGCGGCTACAAGGTCTACCGGGAAGTCTGCTCGTCCTGCCACTCGATGAACCTGGTGGCGTTCCGCAACCTGGGCGACCCGGGCGGCCCGTTCTGGGACCCGAAGTACAAGTCCTCGGTTGAGAACGGCTACGTCAAGGCGATCGCCAAGGACTACCAGATCGCCGACATCGACCGCGACACGGGCGATCCGATCAAGCGTCCGGGAACCCCGGCCGATCACTTCGTCGCCCCGTTCGCCAACGAGGCGGCGGCCCGCGCGTCCAACGGCGGCGCCCTGCCGCCGGACATGTCGCTGCTGGCCCGCGCCCGTGAAGGCGGTCCGGCCTACATCTATTCGATCGTCACCGGCTATGTGACGACGCCGCCGGCCGGCCTGAAGGTGCCGGCGGGCAAGTTCTACAACCCGTTCATGCAGGGCGACCTGTCGTCGTTCTGGACCGGGCAGGGCCCGGCGCCGGAAGGCGGCTTCATCGCCATGCCGCCGCCGCTGGCGGACAACAAGGTGCAGTTCGACGACAAGTCGCCCAGCGACCTGAAGTCCGAGGCCAAGGACGTCGCCGCCTTCCTGATGTGGGCCGCCGATCCGAAGATGGAGGAGCGCAAGCAGACCGGCCTGGCCGTGATGATCTTCCTCGTGCTGTTCAGCGGCATCCTCTACGCCAGCTACCGCGCCCTGTGGCGCAACATCGACCACCACTAGGTCGATCTTCAGCATCTGAGACTTCAGCCGGCGGGGCCCTCGGGCTCCGCCGGTTTTGCGTTTGGGAGCAGGTCTTCGCTGGAGCCCCCATCCCCGGCTTCGCCGGTACTTCCCCCAGAGGGGGAAGAGAACTCAAGCTGCAATGCCCGCTCTCTTCCCCCTCTGGGGGAAGTACGGCCGAAGGCCGGGATGGGGGCTCCAGCGACCTCAGCGCGCCAGCGTCATCCAGCCGCCCGGCCCGTCCAGCGTGATCCGGTAGCGCGACCACACCGCCAGGCCGATCGCGCCGGCGAGGTCCGTCGGCGGCTTGGGCAGCAGGCCGGCCGGGGTCGCCTCGAACAGCTCGCCGCCCACCTCCAGCGCCCGGATGCGCGCCGGCAGCTGGAAGCGCCAGGTGGGGTCGACCTTGCGCCGCAGGGGCGGCGAGAAGCTGGTGTCGGCGGGCGAGAAGCGGGTTCCCATCGAGGCGGTGTCCACCGCGTACCAGCCGGACCGCAGGCGCGTCCCGTCGCTGGCTGTCGCCGCCACCGCCGCCGCCCCGTCCACCGTCTTCAGCGCCAGGCGCCCTCTCGGTGGCCGCCGCCGGCCGCCTGGACGCCCGCTGGAGGCCTGCAGCGTCAGCCGGCAGGGGGAGAAGGCGATCGTCACCCGATAGCGCCCCAGCACGTCCCAGCCGACCACCCCGTTGATGGTGGTGGGAAACCGCACCGCCCGCTCGTTGAGGTTGGTCAGCGGCATCTCGAAGCCGGATATCCGTTCGCCGGCCAGGCGCAGGTCCCGCACCGCGGTGGGCGCGTCGATGCCGTCGGCGTTGGCCCGGTCCTCCAGCAGCAGGCTCTTCGGCGCCGAGGCGTCGATGATGAAGTCGCCGGCCATGTCGCCGAACGCCGCCGGCGCGACCACGGCGCCGTTCTCGTACCAGCACTGGATCTGCGCGGCGCGGGCGCCGCCGGCCCAGGCCAGCGCGAGCCCGGCGGCGGCGAGCCCGGCGCAGGCCGGCGGGGCGAAACGAAGCGACGCACTCATGCGCAGACGATAGCCAAGCGCCGCCGGCTCGGCGATAAGGCGCGTGCTGACGGAGAGGCATATGGCTGAATGGGTTCTGGGCGTGATCGGCGGCTCCGGTCTGTACGAGATCGAGGGGCTGCAGGATCCCCGCTGGGTGAAGATCGACAGCCCCTTCGGCGCCCCCTCCGACGAGCTGCTGACCGGCTCGCTGGGGCCGGTGAAGCTGGTGTTCCTGCCGCGCCACGGCCGGGGCCACCGCCTGCCCCCCAGCGGCCTGAACTTCCGCGCCAACATCGACGCGCTCAAGCGCGCCGGCTGCACCGACGTGATCAGCCTCTCGGCCGTCGGCTCCCTGCGCGAGGCGCTTGAGCCCGGGACCTTCGTGGTGGTCGACCAGTTCATCGACCGCACCTTCGCCCGCGAGAAGAGCTTCTTCGGCGAGGGTCTCGTGGCGCACGTGTCGATGGCCGAGCCGGTCTGCCCGCGCCTGTCGGCCTTCGCCGCCGACGCCGGCCGCGCCGCCGGCGCGCGCATCATCGAGGGCGGGACCTACCTGTGCATGGAAGGGCCGCAGTTCTCCACCAAGGCCGAGAGCGCCCTCTACCGGTCGTGGGGCTGCGACGTCATCGGCATGACCAACATGCCGGAGGCCAAGCTCGCCCGCGAGGCCGAGCTGCCGTACGCGTCGATCGCCATGGTCACCGACTACGACTGCTGGCGCGAGGATTTCGAGCACGTGCAGGTCAGCCACATCCTGGAGGTGCTGCACGGCAACGCCGACCTGGCGCGCGACCTCGTGCGCCGTATGGCGCAGAGCCTGCCCGCCCGGCGCGAGCCCTCGCCGATCGACACCTGCCTCGACACCGCCCTGATCACCGCGCCGCAGGCGCGCGACCCGATGGCCGCCCGGCGGCTGGACGCGGTCGCCGGCCGGGTGCTGGGGAACCTCGCCAAATGAACGCCTTCACCCCCGAGAGCCGCATGAACCTCCGCGACATCATCCGCACCATCCCGGACTATCCTAAGCCCGGGATCATGTTCCGCGACATCACCACCCTGCTGGGCGATGCGCGCGGCTTCCGCCGGGCGGTCGACGAACTGGTGCAGCCGTTCGCCGGCATGAAGATCGACAAGATCGCCGGCATCGAGGCGCGCGGCTTCATCCTGGGCGGCGCCGTCGCCCACCAGCTGTCCGCCGGCTTCGTGCCGCTGCGCAAGAAGGGCAAGCTGCCGCACAAGACCCGGGTGGTGGAGTACGCCCTGGAATACGGCACCGATTCCATGGAGATGCACCTGGACGCCGTGCATCCTGGCGAGCGGGTGATGCTGGTGGACGACCTGATCGCCACGGGCGGCACCGCCCTGGCGGCGGTGGACCTGCTGCGCGGCGCCGGCGCGGAGATCGTCGCGGCCTGCTTCGTCGTCGATCTGCCCGAGCTGGGCGGCGCGGCGAAGCTGAAGGCGGCGGGGGTGCCGGTCTCGACCCTGGTGGACTTCGCCGGGCACTGAACGCGCCGCGCCGGCCCTTTCATCGCCGCATCCGGCCCCCAGATAGGAGCGCATGACGTTCACGCCTCCCTGGCGCATGTTCCGCCGCATGCAGGACAGCGCCGTCGCCGCCGCGGCGCTGATCTATGCCGGCGCCGTGGCCCACGCCTGGCGGGTGCTGCCGGGCGCCCCGGCGCTCAAGGCCGAGCTGACCCTGCTGTTTCCCGGGGTGTTCTTCGCGCTGACCCTGGTCGCCTGCCTGGTGGTGCCGCTGCTGCGGGGGGCGTTGTCGCGGCACGTCTGGATCAGCTTTCGCACCGGCTTCGGCCAGAGCGTGATCTCGGTGCTGGCGGTGATCGCCGTGCTCGCCGGCGCGGCGGGGTTCATCTACTGGCAGACGCACGCCGTCGCCAGCGGCGGGCGCTACCCTGCCGGGGTGTTCTCCGGCTACGGGGCGGGCATCGGCCTGCTGCTGGCCCAGGCGCTGCTGGTGCGCAGCCTGGAGCGCGACCCGGTGTTCCGCAGCCAGATCGAGCAGCGCTGAGCGATCACATCTCGCTGCGCCCGCCGCCGTTCTGGGCGAACAGCTGCAGGGTGCGCAGCCGCGCCAGGCGCGCGGCGTCGGCGTCGTAGTCGGCGCGCCGGTCCGAGAAGAAGCCATGGCCGGCGTCATAGACATAGGTCGGCGTGTCCGGATGCGCCTCGCGGATGCGATCCACGACCTCCATCGGAATGGAGGCGTCGCGGCGCCCGAAGTGCAGGATGATCGGGCACTTCGGCGTCTCGTCCAGCAGTTCGGGGATCCGCCGGCCATAGAAGCTGGAGGCGGCGGCGACACCCTCCACCCGGCAGGCGGCCAGCCAGGTGGCCGTGCCGCCCCAGCAGTAGCCGGCGACGAACACCGGCGGCTTCAGCGCCGCCACCGCGGCGGCCAGGTCGCCGGCTACCTCGTCCCACGGCGTCTCCTGCGACAGGCGCACGCCCTCGGCCACGTCGGCCGGGTCATAGCTGGCGGAGAAGCCGGGGCTGCGCCGGTCGTAGAGGCTGGGGGCGATGGTCTCGTAACCGTCGGCGGCGTAGCCGTCGGCCAGCTCGCGGATGTGGTCGGTGACGCCGAAGATCTCCTGGATCAGCACCAGGCCGCCGCGCCGGGCGTCGTCCTGCCGCGCATGGTAGGCGCCGAAGGCGAAGCCGTCGGCGGCGCTGGTCAGGCGGATCGCCTCGCCCACCTCAGAGGGCGCCGTTGGCTTCGAACAGGGCCAGGGTCCGCTCGCGCGCCAGCCGGGCGTCGTCCGGGTCGCTGTCCGGCCGGCCGTCGTTGTTGAAGCCGTGGCCGCTGTTTTCGTAGATGTACACCGGGACCTGGGGCTGCTCGGCGTTCAGCTTGGCCTTCACCTCGTCGGCGGGGATGTGCCCGTCCTTGCGGCCCAGGTGGCAGATCACCGGGCACTTCGGCGTCAGGTCCGC
The DNA here is from genome assembly GCF_049446115.1 of Caulobacter sp. KR2-114. Lineage (NCBI taxonomy): Bacteria > Pseudomonadati > Pseudomonadota > Alphaproteobacteria > Caulobacterales > Caulobacteraceae > Caulobacter > Caulobacter sp. KR2-114. Next base: position 179,605 of record NZ_JBMSEC010000003.1, on the reverse strand, counting down.
CGCGCCGGCCACGCCGCCGCCGTAGTAGCTCGACCCGGCCGCCAGACCCTCCAGCCGGCCGGCCGCCTGCCACACCATCGTCCCGCCATAGCAGTAGCCGACGATGAACACGGGCCCCTTGTCCTTCAGGGTGGCGATGGTGGCGGCGATGTCGGCCAGGGCGTCTTCCGGCTTGGCCTGGCGCACCACGGCGAAGGCGCGGGCCATGCCGGCCTCGTCGTGACCGGACGAGAAGCCCGGCTCGATGCGGTCGTACATCGACGGCGCCACGGCCTCGAAGCCGAGGGCGGCCCAGCGCTCGACGTCGGCCTTGACGTACTGGTCGATGCCGAAGATCTCCTGGATCACGATGACGCCGCCGCGGCGCTTGCCGACGGGGGCGCCGTGATAGGCGGCGAACTCGAAGCCGTCGCCGCTCTTGATCTTGATGAACTCGGCCATGCGCCGTCCTCCCTGGGGTTGCAGGCTTCCTAAGGCGCCGGAGGGCCGGGCGGCAACGCAGGGATTCTAAAGCCGGCGCGCGGTTCGCGATCAGGGGGGTGACAGGAGGTCCGCGCGCCGGCCCGGCCCAGGGTTGCAGGACCGCGACCATGCTGCGCCGCCACGGCGCCGCCCGCGCCCTACGAAAGGGGGGATGGGCACGCCCTCTCCCCCAGAGGGGGCGAGGGCTATTGGCGGCGCGCGGCGGCTAGACGTTGAAGCGGAAGTGCATCACGTCGCCGTCCTTGACCACGTATTCCTTGCCCTCGCTCTTCAGCTTGCCGGCGTCGCGCGCGCCGGCCTCGCCGTTGAGGGCCACGTAGTCGGCGTAGCCGATGGTCTCGGCGCGGATGAAGCCCTTCTCGAAGTCGGTGTGGATCACGCCGGCGGCCTGGGGCGCGGTGGCGCCCACCGGGATGGTCCAGGCGCGGGCCTCCTTGGGGCCGACCGTGAAATAGGTCTGCAGGCCCAGCAGGGCGTAGGCCTCGTGGATCAGGCGGTTCAGGCCGGGCTCTTCCAGCCCGAGGGTCTCCAGGAACTCGGCGCGCTCGGACGGGTCCAGCATGGCGATCTCGCTCTCGATCTTGGCCGAGATCACCACCGACTTGGCGTTGTCGCGCGTGGCCCGCTCGGCCACCGTGGCCGACAGGGCGTTGCCGCTGGCCGCCGAGTCCTCGTCGACGTTGCAGACATAGAGCGCCGGCTTGGAGGTCAGCAGCTGCAGCATGCGCCAGGCCTTGTCGTCCTCGGCCGACACCTCGGCGGCGCGGGCGGGGCGTCCGGCGTTGAGCTGTTCCAGGGCCAGCTTCACCAGCTTCAGGGTCTGGGCGCTTTCCTTGTCGCCGCCCTTGGCCCGCTTCTCCAGGTTCACCACCCGCTTTTCCAGGCTCTCGAGGTCTGCCAGCATCAGCTCGGTCTCGATGATCTCCAGGTCGCCCAGCGGATCGACCCGGCCCTCCACGTGGGTGACGTCGCCGTCCTCGAAGCAGCGGGCGACGAAGGCCACGGCGTCGCAGTCGCGGATGTTGGCCAGGAACTGGTTGCCCAGGCCCTCGCCCTTCGACGCGCCGCGCACCAGCCCCGCCACGTCGACGAAGTTGATCCGCGCCGGGATGATCTCCTTGGACCCGGCGATCTTCGCCAGCACGTCCAGGCGCGACTCGGGCACCGCCACGTCGCCGACGTTCGGCTCGATGGTGCAGAACGGATAGTTGGCCGCCTGGGCGGCCGCGGTCTGGGTCAGGGCGTTGAACAGGGTCGACTTGCCCACGTTGGGCAGGCCGACGATGGCGACTTTCAGGGCCACGTCAGTCTCTTCATTTCGATTGGGTCGCGCGACCTAGCACAGGATGGCGTGCGAGGCGAATAGGCGCGTCGCGAGCCTCCGCCCACGTTGTGGGGCTTGCCGGTTCACCCCTCTCGATGAAGCGCTTGGGTCGCCCTTCTCCCCTTGCGGGAGAAGGACCTGAAACAACTGCCCAGCCTGGGACGTACGAACACGGGCGAGACTAACCCACCGCCTGGGCGGCCAGGTCGCGCCAGGTCTTGGCTTCGGCGCGGAAGGCGCCCTTGGTGCGGGCGGCGCGCTTGTCGATCTCGGCCAGCATCTCGCGCGCCTCGGGCTTGCGGCCGGTGCGGGCCAGGAAGGCGGCGTAGCGGGCCAGGCCCTCCAGCCCCGGCAGGCGTTCCGACGCCCACTTGAAGGCCGCCTCGGCCTCGGTGTTGCGCCCCAGGCCCTCGTAGGCGCGGGCCAGCGTCAGGCTCTCCTGTGGGCTGGGCGAATGGTCGGGCAGGGCGTCGAGCTGGTCGAGCAGGGGCAGGGCCTCGGCGGGGCGGTTCAGCTCCACCAGCGCCGTGGCGCGGCCCAGCAGCAGGGTGGGGTCCTCGGCGTGGATGCCGCGGGTCGCCTCGGCGTAGAGCTGCTCGGCTTCCGCCCAGCGGCCCAGCCCGGCGGCGGCCTGCGCCAGGCGCATCTGGTTGGCGACGGTCGGGGCGTCGTCGACCAGCTGGCGGGCGGCGCGGTACTCGCGGGTCGGGTCCAGGGTGGCGCGCGCCGCCTGGCCCAGGCGCCGTGCGGTGGTCCCGCCGAACGTCTCGGGCAGCACGATGGCGATCAGGTAGACCAGCCCGCCCAGGGGCTGGAACGCCAGGATGATCCACAGCCAGTACATCTGCTGGTTCGTGCGCACGACGTGCACGCACAGCAGGATGGCGAACACCAGCGATACGCCGAACAGGCCGAACGGAAGGCTCATTGCGCCCATGAGGATCCCCTAGCTGTCCCGGCTATCCCATGCACGCTCGGCGAGCGTCAATCGCCCCCGCGGGCGTGCGCCCGCGGGTCGAGCTTGGGCGCCGGCGCCAGGCGCAGAACCTCGGCCTGATAGCGCTCATCGTCGCCAGCGGCGAGGAAGGGCAGGGCGTCGGCGCAGGCGTCGATCAGGGCGTTCACCCAGATCATCTCCACCTTGTGGAAGTCCGACAGCACGTGGTGCTGGACCAGATCCTTGTGGCCCGGGTGGCCGGTGCCCAGCCGCGCGCGGCGGAAGTCGGCGCCGATGTGGGCGGTGATCGAGCGGATGCCGTTGTTGCCCGCCGCCCCGCCGCCAGTCTTCATGCGAAAGCGCCCCTCGGCGAGGTCGATCTCGTCGTAGAAGGCGACCACGTCGGCCGGGGTCAGCTTGTAGAACTTCATGGCCTCGCCCACGGCGCGGCCGGTGTCGTTGTAATAGGTCTGCGGCTTGAGGATCAGGGCCTTGACGGCCCCGTCCGGGGTCGGGATCGAGCCCTCGCAGGCCAGGCTCTGGAAGCGGCTCTTCTCAGGCCCGAAGTTCCAGCGCCGGGCGATGGCCTCGACGGCCATCATCCCGATGTTGTGCCGGTTCTTGGCGTATTTGGAGCCGGGATTGCCCAGGCCCGCCAGGATCAGCATGGCGTCCTCGCGGGAGCGGCCGCCCGAGGCGATCAGGCCTCGGCGGCGCCTTCAGCTTCGGCGGCTTCTTCCGACTGCAGGGCCGACGACGTCGCGATCGAGGCGACGGTGGCTTCGCGGTCGTGCGCGGAGAGCTGAGCACCCTTGGGCAGGTTCAGGTCGGCGGCGCGGATCGCGTCGCCGATGTCCAGGCCCGTCAGGTCGGCCACCAGTTCCTCGGGGATCTGGTCGGCCGGCACCATCAGCTCGATCTCGTGCACCGCGATGTTCAGCACGCCGCCGCGCTTGATGCCCGGCGAGGCTTCCTGGTTGCGGAAGTGCACCGGGATGGAGATGCGCACCAGCTGGTGCTCGTCCACGCGGTACAGGTCGAAGTGCACCGGCTCGTCGGTGACCGGGTGGAACTGGATGTCCTTGGCGATGACCGGCTGGGTCTCGTCGCCGTACTTCAGGGTCACCAGGTGGCCCAGCAGCTTGCCGGTGAACAGCGCCTTGCGGAACTCGTTCGACTTCACGGCGATTCCCACGGGGGCCTTGGCGCCGCCGTACAGCACGCCCGGCACCTTGCCGGCGTTGCGCACGGCGCGGGCGGCGCCCGTTCCGGTCTGTTCGCGGACTTCAACGTTCAGGACGATATCGGCCATGGCCTTGCCTCGGAAACGAAAACCGCCGCGCGAGGGAGCGCCCGCACGGCGAGGAGTTAGCGGCCGGTTCAGGGCCAGAAAAAGGGTGCGGCTAGATACACGCCCTTGGCGGCGATTGCAACGGCGCCGGCCGATTCAGCGCGGACCGGCCGACGATCTCAGCGATGGCGTCGCACCGGCTTGTGCGCGCCGCCCCTGACCGGCAGCAATTTCAACGGCTTGGGCGTGGGCAGCGAGATCACCCTCAGGCCCCCGCCGTTCAGCGCCAGGCACTGGCCGGTGTCGTACAGCATGTGCTGGCCCAGGCAGAAGATGTCCTCGTAGTGCGGCTTGGCCACCGCCAGGCACTGGTGGACCATCAGCTGCGCCGTGTGCAGGCAGTAGGCGGTGTTCTGCTCGGTGGTCAGGTAGGTCAGCCGCTGGTACGCCGCGTCGCCCGCCTCGCCCAGGGCGGCGAAGGCCGCCAGGGCCATCGCCTTGGCCACCAGGGGCGTCTCGTAGCGGACCACGGGCTCGGACCCGAGGCCCAGTGGCGCGCCGCCGGCGATGCCGCCCCGCAGGGCCGCCAGGGTGTCGGGGGCCGCCGCGCCGGAGCCAGCCGAGACCGACTTCACCGCCGCCAGCCGCCCCGCGGGGTCGAGCACGAAGCCCTTGGACCAGGCCTCGTGCTGCACGTCGTAGGCGGACTGCCGGGTCGCCGCGCCGGCGGCCATCAGCCGCAGGCCCGTGCCGCCGATCGCCGCCTTGGCGTTGTGCGCGGCCGCCTCCGCGCCCGGGAAGGTGAACACATAGGCGGGGTCGGCGATGAACCGGTTGAGCATCAGCCGGCGACGCTCGGGGTCCTGGCCCGCCGCGCGCAGCGAGGCCACGAAGGTCGGCTCTTGCAGGGCGGCGATGGCCCCGAACGCCGCGGCGCCGCGCACCAGGGCGGCGGAGTCGTAGGGCATGCCGTTGCGCACGGTGGTGGCCACCGTGGCGCCGTCGTGGAACATCGTCGGCAGCTGCGTGGCGCGCTGGGCATAGGCCTGGAAGGACGCTGCGTCGGCGATCATCCGGTCGTTCAGGCCCGGTGGCAGGAACGGCGGCGGCGGGGGCGGCGCATAGATCACCGGCGGCTCGGGCGGGGGCTTGGAGCGGGCGTCGCCCGGGGTGGCGCTCGCCAGCACCGCGAGGGCCGCGCCGGCGAGCAGCAGGACCGCGCGCGCGCCGGTCTTCTTAAGGCCCCGAATCATCCGGTTGCGGTCTCCCCATCTGAGGTCGCCGCGCTTGCCGCACGGTCCGGGCGAGAATGTGACGCGTCGCGCCCTGCGTCCAGCCGCCGCGGCGCCGTCCGCCGTCAGTCGAACAGCTTGGAGACCGATTCCTCGTTGGCGATCCGCCGGATCGCCTCGCCCAGCAGGGTCGCGCACGACACGCAGCGGATCTTGCCGCCCGGCTTGATGCGGCTGTCGCTCTCGATGGAATCGGTGATCACCAGCTCCTTGAGCACCGAGCCGGCCACCCGCTCCACCGCCGCGCCCGACAGCACCCCGTGGGTGACGTAGGCCGAGACCTCCTTGGCGCCGGCGTCCATCAGCGACTGGGCGGCGTTGCACAGGGTGCCCGCCGAATCGACGATGTCGTCGAACATGATCAGCCGCCGGCCGGCCACGTCGCCGATGATGTTGGCCACCTCGGACTGGCCGGGGGCGTAGCGGCGCTTGTCGACGATGGCCAGGCCGACGTGCAGCCGCGTGGCCAGCGCCAGGGCCCGCACCACCCCGCCGACGTCCGGCGAGACGATCAGCAGGTCGTCCGCCACCGGATAGTTCTCCTTGACGTCCGCGGCCATCAGCGGCGCGGCCTGCAGGTTGTCGGTGGGGATGTCGAAGAAGCCCTGGATCTGGCCGGAGTGCAGATCCATGGTCAGCAGCCGGTCGGCGCCGGCGCGGGTGATCAGGTTGGCCACCAGCTTGGCCGAGATCGGTGTGCGGCCGCCGACCTTGCGGTCCTGGCGGGCGTAGCCGAAGTACGGGGTGACGGCGGTGATCCGGCGCGCCGACGCGCGCTTCAGCGCATCGATGATCACCAGCAATTCCATGAGGTTGTCGTTGGCCGGATAGCTGGTCGACTGGAGCACGAACACGTCCTCGCCGCGGACGTTCTCGTCGATGGTCACCCAGGCCTCGTTGTCGGCGAAGCGCTTGACGCTGGCCTTGGTCAGCGGAAGGTCCAGGGACTGGGCGATGGCCTCGGCCAGGGGTCGGTTGGAGTTGCCGGCCAGCAGCTTCATGGTGCGAGTCCCCTTCGCGCGAGGGCTCGCCCCGCCCTCGCGCGAGGCTTCTAGCAGCGGTCCGCCCGGGGGCAAGCCCTGGCGCCCGATTCCGCCGAAACAGATCGTCGCGGCCGCGCCGGCCAGGGGCTAGATTGCCGCCGACGACAGGGGAGGCCTCTTGCCCGACTTCAGCATCCGCCGCGCGACGCGGGACGACCTGGCGCGCCTGACCGGGGTCGATCCCAGGCTGGACACGGAACCGGGCCGGGCGGCGCATCTCGCGCCGCTGCTGGACCTTGGCCTGTCCTGGGTGGCGGAGGCGCAGGACCGGCCGCTGGGATACGTGGTCGCCTCGACCCGCTTCTTCGATCGGCCTTTCGTCGATCTGGTGGTGGTGGCGCAGGACGCCCGTCGCCTGGGCGTCGGCACGGCGCTGATGGCCGCCTGCGAGGACCAGCATGACGACGACCGGCTGTTCACCTCGACCAACGAGTCGAACCAGCCGATGCGGGCGCTGCTGGCCAAGGCCGGCTACCGGGTCAGCGGCGTGATCGAGAACCTCGACCCCGGCGATCCGGAGCTGGTTTTCGTCAAGTTCCGGCCGGTGGAGCTCTAGTCAGAGGCTGATCGCCGACAGCAGCCGGCCGTAGTCGGCCTCGCCGCGCCGGAACGCGCGGCGGTTGGAGAAGAACAGCGCCTCCTCGGCGCAGGTGTCGTGGCCGACCCATTCGGCGCGCGCCACGCCGGCCCGGGCGAGCCGGGCGAGCACATAGCCCGGCAGGTCGAACTGGCGCTTGTCGGCGCTCTGGCCGGGGGCGAAGAAGCGGGCCGCGGCGGCGTCCTCGGCCGCGAAGGCCTGCAGGAACTCCAGCCCCACCTCGTAGGAAGGCTGGGCGATGCAGGGGCCAACGGCGGCGATGATGCGTCCAGGCCTTGCGCCGAGTCCGGCCATGGCCGCCACCGCGGCCTCGACCACCCCGCCCAGCGCGCCTTTCCAGCCCGCGTGAGCCGAGGCCACCACCCCGGCCTCGACGTCGGCCAGCAGCACCGGCGCGCAGTCGGCGGCCAGGGCGCCGCAGACCACGCCCGGCGTCGCCGTCACCACGGCGTCGGCCTGGGGCCGCTCGTCGCCCCACGGGCGGTCGGCGACCAGGGCGCGGGCGGAGTGGATCTGGTAGCAGACGTTCAGCGCCTCCGGGCCGGCGTCGAACACCGCCGCCGCGCGTCGCCGGTTCTCGGCCACCGCCGCCGGATCGTCGCCGGAGCCGCGCCCGACGTTGAGGCTGGCGTACAGCCCGTCAGAGACCCCGCCCAGGCGGCTGAAGAAGCCATGGCGCACGCCGGCGCTGGCCAGGAGGGCGGACTGGATCGGCTGCAGGTCGCTGGCGGTCATGGCGGCGTCGCGGTCATGGGGGGCTCGTCGAATCCCGGGGCTTGCAGGGCGTTGGAACAGATCGCCACGGCCTTGAACAGCGCGCCCATCTGGTCGTCGGAAACCAGCCGGTCCAGCTGGCGGCCGAGCCGCTCGGCGGCGTGCGGGTGGCGCGCGGCGAGGGCGGCGGCGCGCGCCTCGATCCCCAGACGCAGCAGGAACGCGCCCTGGGCAAGGCCCGGCGGCGTCGCGGCGCCGGCGGCCCGGGCGCCGGCCAGCAGGCTGGCGAAATCGGCGTGCACGGTCAGGTCCGCCTCGCCGGGCCCGGCCAGCGGGGGTTCCTTGCGATGACGGCGCAGCGCCTGCAGGGTGTCGCCTGGGGAGACGTCCAGCGCGCCATAGTCGATGAACAGGGCCGCCCCGCCGGCGGCGGCCAGCCGCCTGCCGACCGCCTCGCCCAGCGCCCTCGCCGCCGCCGATACCTCGACCACCGCGCCCGGCGGGGCGTCCGCCCATGCCGCGGGCGGCGCGAAGTCCCGCGGCAGGGCCGCCAGGCCGAAGGCGAGGTCGTCGCCCGTCGGCGCCAGGCCGACGCGGCGCTCGGCCCAGCGGCCATCGGCGCCGCGTACGAACTGGTCGGTGGGCAGGCAGTCGAGCAGCTCGTTGGACAAGAGCACCAGCGGCGCGTCGCCCGGCAGCTCGTCCAGCGTCGCCGCCCAGTGCACGCCGGCGCCCTCCAGCCTCGCCGACTGCAGCGCCTGCAGCGGGCCGCTGGCCTCCACCAGCCAGACCTCGGCGGCCGCCAGGAATCCTGGGGCGGCGCGGCCGGCGCGCAGCAGGTCGGCCATCAACGTGCCGTCGCCCGGCCCCATCTCCGCCAGCACGAAACGGGCCGGCGACCCCAGCCGCGCCCAGGTCTCGGCGGCCCAGAGGCCGATCAGCTCGCCGAACATCTGCGACACCAGCGGCGCTGTGACGAAGTCGCCGGCCTCGCCCAGGGCCGGGCGCGTGGCGTAGTAGCCGTCCAGCGGGTCGAACAGGCAGCGGGCCATGTAGGCCGAGACCCGCATCGGGCCCTCGGCGGCGATCTCGGCGATCAGGCGGGCCTTGAGCCGGCCGCCCGCCTCAGGCGGGCTCATGCGCGGTCGGCGGCGCGCCGGCGCCGGCGTCGTGGCCAGAGTCCGAGGCCGGCTCGGGCGGGGGCAGCGGCTGGCGCAGCGACCAGGCCAGCATCAGCGCCCCGGCCAGCACCATGGGCGCCGACAGCAGCTCGCCCACCGTCAGGCCCAGCGGCAGGTTCTCCAGCCCGGCGTCGGGGTTGCGCACCGTCTCCAGCACCACGCGGAACAGGCCGTAGAAGATCAGGAACAGCGCCGTGACCGCGCCGCGCCGGCGCAGCCAATGCCAGCGGTGGGTGGCCCAGCGCAGGATCAGGAACATCGCCACCCCCTCCAGCGCCGCCTCGTACAGCTGGCTCGGATGGCGGGCGATCTCGCCGGCGGGACAGCCGCCGCCGTTGTCGGCGCGGATGGTGTCGTTGCAGAACACCATGCCCCACGGCAGGTCGGTGGGACGGCCCCACAGCTCGCCGTTGATGAAGTTGGCCACGCGGCCGAAGAACTGGCCGATCGGCTCGCAGGCCACGACGATGTCGGCCAGGCGGAACAGGTCGACCTTGTTGAACCAGGCGAAGCCGATCATGGCCGCCAGCACGCCCAGCATGCCGCCGTGGAAGCTCATGCCGCCCTCCCACACCCGCAGCACGGTCAGGGGATCGTGCATCAGCGCCGCCCGGGCCTCGGGCAGCGGCAGCATGTAGAACAGCACATAGCCGATCCGCCCGCCCAGGATCACGCCCAGGGTCACCCACAGGATCAGGTCGTCGATCTGCAGCGCGGTCAGCGTGGCCGGCCGCCCGCCCCACAGCCTGACGTTCCTCACCAGGCCGACGGCGTAGCGCCAGCCCAGCAGGATGCCGGCGATATAGGCCAGGGCGTACCAGCGGATCGCCAGGGGGCCCAGGGTCAGCGAGCCGACCTTGAACGCCTTGATGTGGGTGAACGGCACCTCGCGGCCGATATTCGGGAAGATCAGGGCCATGTCCCTGCGTTTACGCGGTTCGCGCGCGGGTGGGGAGGGGGCTGCGCCGGATTTGCGCCGCGCCGAGCGTCCGATTTCGATTGCGCGCAAGGTAATCGGTTGCAAAGCTCAGGGTCCTCGCCGCAAACGGCTCCCGGAGGGCTTCGTGATGTCTCGTCTCTTCCTTGCCAGCCTCGCCGCCCTGGCTGCCGCCCTGACCTGCCTGGCCGGCCCGGCCGCCGCCCGGCAACTCGCCTTCACCGCCACCCTGGACGGACAGCACGCGCCCACCGACACCGGCTCGGACGCCACCGGCCAGGCGCGCATCGTCGTCGACACGGACACCCGCACCGTCGACCTGACCCTGGACGTGCAGGGTATCGCCATCGATGAACTTTGGAGCCGGCTGGCCGCCTCGCCGATGGGGCCGATCCACCTGCACCGCTACGGCTCGCACGACCGCTCCGAAGCCGCCAGCGTGGCCCTGGTGCTGCCCGTCCCCATGGGGCCGGCCTACAGCCCGACGCCGCACGGGTTCCACGTGGCGATGCAGGCCTATCCCTATGCGGCCGGCGCGGCGCTGCTGAAGTCGGGCGTCAGCTTCGACGACTTCCTGGCCTCGATGCAGGGCGGCCAGGTGGTGCTGAACATCCACACCAACGCCGAGCACGACGGCGAGATCAGCGGCGAGGTGGTTCCGGCGGGGTGAGCCTGCGCGTCCGCCCGCGCCCTTGAAACCGCGGGTGACCGATGTTATCTGCGCCGCTCGTTTTTCATGAGGCTCAGGGCCATGCCCGCTCTTCGGATCATCTGCGCAGCGCTGGACGCGACGGTTTCCGTCGCGCCGGCGTCCTATGGCGAAGCGATCTAGACCGCCTCTTGCATGACGAGGGGCGATCGGCCCCTCGGTGCGCTCCAAGCGAACCCTGGCAGGCCGGCCGCCTCCAGGGTTTTTTCATGGCCGGGCCGCTTCGGGCGACCCCGCCAAAGCTTGGAAGGACGGGCCGATGCGCCTGACGACCGAACGCAACGCCGCCGCCGACACGGCGCGCGCCCTGGCGCCGCGCGGCGCGGACTCGCGTCGATTTATCTCCTGAACCCGCCCCAGAGCTGACCCCTGGGGATCCGATCCGGATGCTCCAGGCCCCTCGCTGAAGGCCTGCTGACCCGGACGGTCGGCGGGCCTTCTTGCATTTCGGGACGAGCACGGGCGCGCGGCGCGCCGTCTTCGCCCCTTCCCCCATTGGTGCGCGCCAATACCCCAGCTGTCCGGGGCGGGCCTGGCCCGTCCGCTCCGGCGGCGCAGACGAGAGAGAAAGACAGGAGCGATCCATGTCCATCGAGACCAACAAGATCCCCATCGGCAAGACCCACGTCAACGTCGGCACCATCGGCCACGTCGACCATGGCAAGACCACCCTGACCTCGGCCCTGACCCAGGTGCAGGCGGCGCGCCTGGGCGGCCAGGCCCTGTCGTTCGACCAGATCGACAAGGCTCCGGAAGAAAAGGCCCGCGGTATCACCATCAACACGGCGCACGTGGAATACGAGTCCGAGACCCGGCACTACGCCCACATCGACTGCCCTGGTCACGCCGACTATGTGAAGAACATGATCACCGGCGCGTCGCAGATGGACGGCGCGATCCTGCTGGTCGACGCCACCAAGGGCGCGGCCAGGCAGACCATCGAGCACGTGCTGCTCGCCCGGCAGGTCAACGTCCGGCACATGGTCGTCTACGTGAACAAGATGGACGCCCTCGATCCGTCCGAGCGCGACGACATGCGCGAGCTGATCCAGATGGAGATCGGCGCGCTGCTCGCCGGCCAGGGCTACCCGGAGGCGGCCTTCGTGTTCGGCAGCGCCCTGAAGGCGGTCGAGGCGGTGCGCCGCGGCGACCTGGACGACCCGGACGTGCAAAGCGTGGTCGAGCTGGTGGCGGCCCTGGATCGGAGCATTCCGGACCCGGTGCGCGACTTCGCCAGCCCGTTCCTGATGCCGATCGAGGGGGTGCACACCATCCCCGGGCGCGGCACCGTGGTCTCGGGCCGGGTGGAGCGCGGCGTGCTGAAGGTGGGCGACGCGGTGGAGTTCGTCGGTCTCGACAACGGCGGGGCCGAGGTGATCGTCACCGGGACCCAGGCCTTCCGGAAGAACATCCCGGAAGCCCGGGCCGGCATGAACGTCGGCCTGCTGCTGCGCGGCCTGAAGCGCGACGACGTTCAGCGCGGCCAGGTGCTGAGCGCGCCGGGCGCCATCGCCGCCCACACGCGCGGGCGGGCTCAGATCTTCGTGCTCACCCACGAGGAAGGCGGCCGTCACACGCCGTTCGCCAGCGGCTACCGGCCCCAGCTGTTCTTCGGGGTCACCGACGTCACCGGCGTGCTTCGCACCGTCGATGGCGCCCAGGTGAGCCCCGGCGATCAGGCCGAGATCAGCTTCGAGCTGACCAAGCCGGTCGGCATCGAAAAGGGCGTCCGCTTCGCCATCCGCGAAGGCGGCAAGACCGTCGGCGCCGGCATGGTGACCGCGGTGGACGCCTGATCGGCCAACGCTGAGGCGCGGCCCTCGCTTCCGGTTCGACCGGGGGCGGGGGCCGTTTGCTTTTCAGCGCTCGGCGTCGCGAGAATTGACCTTGGGACGTGAGCGCCACAACATCCAGCAAAGGTTGTTGGGGCGTCATGTCAACGGATCATCTGAGGCCGCTTGCCCGGCCTTTGGACTTCGAGCGCCGATACGGAAGCGGGCTTTGGCTGTGCGGCTGGTTCAGAGATCCGGACGCGCCTGATCGCGGGTACGGCCAGTTGGCATTCACTGTGTTCTTCTTCCCGGTCTGGCTTGGGCGCTTCTATCTGGTGCAGCGGGGTGCGCCTGGGGAGCGTTCCCGCATCCTTGGCTCCATCTCCGGGCGCGACCTCATCATGCGTTACGGCGCGCGGGTCTATTGGCGTCTCAAGGCCATGGCCTTCGTGTTGCCGGTTGTCGGCGCGATCGCCTTCTTCGGGCTGGGCATCTGGGCGGACGCGCATTCGGGTCGGTGAACGGCTGTCTCTGCTGACGCCCGCTTGGGGCGAGGCCGTGCTAGAGGGCGGTCCTCAGCCTCTTCACGCCCCGTAACGCAATTGTCCCGCGCCCCTTCCACCGCCGCCGGCGTCAGCGACGCCCACGTTCCGTTCGACGTGCGCGACTTCGCGCCGCTGGCGGTGTGCAGCCTGATCTGGGGCAGCACCTGGTTCGCCATCACTTTCCAGCTGGGCAGCGTGCCGATGGCGGTGTCGATCGTCTATCGCTTCGGCCTGGCCGCGGGCCTGCTGTTCGCCTGGCTGGCGGCGACGCGCCGGCGCATCCGCCTGACCGGCCGCCAGCACCTGGAGACCTTCGTCCAGGGCGCCCTGACCTTCGGGGTCAACTACCTGTTCGTCTACCAGGCCGAGGCGCGGCTGAACTCGGCGGTGGTGGCGCTGATCTTCGCGGGGATGGCGTTCGCCAACCTGGTGCTGTTCCGCCTGGCGCTGGGGGCGCGCGCCTCGGCGGCCGCCTGGGCGGCGTCGCTGCTGGGCGTCGCCGGGGTGGCGGTGCTGTTCCTGGGCGAACTGGCCCACGCTCAGATGGGCGCCAAGGCCCTGGCCGGGCTGGGCTTCGGCCTGGCCTCGATGGCCGCCGCCACGCTCGGCAACCTGTTCGCCCGGCGCGCGCAGGACCTGGGCGCCGAGGTCGGGGCCAACACCGCCTGGGGCATGGCCTACGGCGCCGGCCTGCTGGCCGCCTGGGCCCTGGTCACCCGCCAGCCGTGGCGCTTCGAGGCCACGCCCGCCTACGCCGGCTCCCTGGCCTATCTGGCGGTGTTCGGCTCGGTGGTCGCCTTCCTGCTGTACTTCGGCCTGGCGCGGCGGCGCGGCTACGTGCTGGCCTCGTACATCTCGGCCATCACCCCCGCCATCGCCATGCTGATCTCCGCGGTGTTCGAGCATGTGCATTGGGGCCTCGAGGCTCTGGCGGGGCTCGCCCTGGTGGTCACCGGCCAGGTGCTGCTGGCGCGGGCGCCGAAGGGGGCGTAGGCGCCGGCGTGGCGTCCGCGGGCGCGGCGTCCGCCGGCGTGGCGTCCCCATCGCCCTCGTGGCCGCTGAGCGTCACCGGCGTGCGGCGGCTCTGCGCCAGGGGCGCGGCCCAGGGGTTCAGGCCGATGCAGTACCCGGTCAGGTCGCCGCAGGCGCGGACCTCGCCGCTGCGGCTATCCATCACCACGATGATCGCCTGGTCGTCCGCCAGCCGTGCGTCGCCGGCGCTCGGCTCGGCCTGGGCCTGCACCAGCCGGCCCCACCCCTGGCCCGGGGTGTAGATGCCGACGCCCAGATAGCGCCCCGGCTTCTGCGGGCTGGAGAACAGACCCGCGTCCGCGCCGGTGTCGGCCGGCATCTTGTGGCAGGCGGCGAGACACCCAGCGAGCCCCAGGGCGGCGACGACGGCGACACGCGGCATTGGCAGCCTCCACGGCGCGCGGGATCGCCTGATCTCACGCGTCCGTGAACGATGCTCTCGTTTCCGTGATCATGCAAGCCGCGGTTGCGCGGCGCCGGTCACTTCGCCGGCAGGGGCTCAAGCGTGATCGGGAAGGGCGCGAAGGCGGCGTTGAGCTGGGTCACCGTGTCGGCCGTCAGCTCGCGCTCCGGCGGGAACGGGCCAAGCGCGTGGGTGTCGAGCAGCATGGCGCAGTGGCGCTGCGCCACCAGCGTCTGCAGGTCGCCGATCAGCTGCGCCTGGAACGGCGCCAGGGCCTTGCCCTCCGCCTGGACGAGCTGGGCCTTGCGGGTGGCCATCAGCGTGCGCTGGGCGCGGCTGTGGTCGCGCAGGGCCGCCAATCGGGCGGCGTAGTCGGCGTCGGACAGCTTGCCCTGGCCGTCCAGCAGGGCGTCGGCCTCGACCTTGAGCGGCGCGTTGGCGGCGTCCACCTCGGCGTCCGCCCCGGCCTTCAGTTCGGCTATGCGGTCGTCGATGTACTTCATGGTCCTGGACTGGCGCATGATGTCCGGGGCGCTGACCCCGCAGGCGCCGGCCAGCAGCGGATCGCCGGGCTTGGGCGGGTTCAGGTCGGCGAACAGCTCGCGGAAGCCGGGCGCCTTGGCGCCGGGGGCAAGGCCGCTCGGCGGGGTCGGCGGCGGGGCGGCGATCATCGCCCGCAGCACGTCGTTGGTCAGGTCCGGCGCGGCGCCGGCCATCAGCACGTCGCCCTTGGAGACCAGCGCCTTGCAGCCGGCCTGGGCATAGACCGGGCGGGTGGCCGCCAGCAGCTGGCCGTAGACGCCGCGTCGCCAGGCCGCCTCGCGGGCCTCGGCCGTGCGCCCGGCCGTGGCGTCGAACGACAGGATGCAAAGGCCGGTCGCGGCGGGCGGGGAGGGGGCTGCCGCAGGCGCGGTCGTCGCCGGTCCTGCGGCGGTGGCGGCGCCAGCGCCGGCGAGCGCGGCGACTCCGGCCAGGGCGCCCAGCGCCCGCAACTTCGACTGCAACATCACCGATCATCCCCCTTGGCGCGCGGCGCCCACTGTCGCCCTGTCTCCGTCGCGGCGGGCCGACGGTCAACCGCCGTCGCCGCCGGAAAACCTGTCCCGATCCGGCGCCCTGCTGACACCATGCTGACAGCGGATCGGCCCAGAATGGGTCTCGTCACATCCAGGGAGACCCGTCCCATGAGCCTGAAAGCCCGTTGCCACTGCGGCGCCACCCAGTTCACGGTCGAGACCGCGCCGGAGACACTCGCCAGCTGCAACTGCACGTTTTGCGCCAAGCGCGGGGCGCTGTGGGCGTACTACAGTCCGGACGCGTTCCGCCTCACCACGGCGCCCGACCGCGTGTCGACCTACCAGTGGGGCAGCTACACGGTGAGGCATCACCATTGCGGCGTGTGCGGCTGCGGCACGTTCAGCGAGAGCCCCGACTGGTCCACCGGCCAGCCGGACTTCGAGCATCCGCGCATCGGCGTGAACGCGCGGCTGTTCGAGGACTTCGATGTGGAAAGCCTGCCGGTGCAGCGCATGAACGGGCGCGCCTACTGACGGCGCGGGCGGATGATCGCCACGCCTTAACCGACAATCCCTTGCGCCTTAACCAATCAGTCGCACGCAGCGTCCTATGGTCGCGTTTGTTGGGGCTGATCGGGGGACCGTGTGGGGATCTCACGCTTGTTGACGGGTCGCGCGGGTCAGCGCGCCGCCGGCGTGGGCTATGTGCTGGCCTTCGCGGTCAGCGCCGTCGTCAGCTGCGCCATGACCCGGCAGGCGCACGGCGTCGCCGCCTTGTGGACCGCCGACGCCTTCCTCGCTGCGGCCTTCATCACCCTGCCGCGACGCATCAGCCTGTGGGTGGCCGCCGGCTGCGCCCTGGCCAACATCGCCGTCAACGTGGCCAACGGCACGCCCGTTGGCCTGGCGGCCGGATTCACGGTCATCAATGTCCTGGAATCCGCGGTCACGGCGGTGATCGCCCGGCGGATCGTCGGCGCTTCGGTGCGGGTCGATGACCTGATCCGGGTCGGCCGCCTGGCCGCCTTCGCCATCGTGCCGGCCAGCGGGCTCGGCGCGGCGCTCGCGGGCCTGTTGCTGTGGCTGGTCCAGGGCCAGGACGCCCTGTCGATCGCACGCGACTGGTTCCTGTCGGTGTCGCTGGGCATGGGCGTCGCCCTGCCGGCGGTGCTGATCCTGATGCACGGCCGCGAACTGCCGGCGTTTCGTCGCTCGCTGGCCGAGAAGCTGACGCTGCTGACCCTGGCCGCCGTGGCCACCGCCATGGTCTATGGCCAGTCGCGCATGCCCCTGCCGTTCATGGTCTACACCTGCCTGACGATCCTCGCCTTCCGCCTGGGCCCGCGGGGTGCGGTGATGGGCGGGGTGATCTCGGCCCTGGTGGCCACCACGGTGAACCTGCTGGGCTCCCAGGCGCCGGCGCTCGTGGGCCTGACGCCCGCGATGCGGATCCATCTGACCGAGCTTTTCGCCGCCGCGGCCTTCTATTCCGCCCTGGTCACCGCCACCGCCGTCGCCGGCCAGGCCAGGGCCCAGGCCCTGCTGGTGGCGCGCATGCGGGTGGCGCGCGAGGCGCGGGCGAAGGCGATCCGCGCCAATACGGCGAAGTCGGAATTTCTGGCCACCATGAGCCACGAGATCCGCACGCCGATGAACAGCATCCTGGGTTTCACCCACGTGCTGCAGCAGACCGCAGAGCTGGCGCCCGCCGCGCGCCGGCATCTGGACCTGATCGACAGCGCCGGCCAGAGCCTGCTGACGGTGGTCAACGACATCCTCGACTTCTCCAAGGTCGAGGCCGGCGAGGTGCAGCTGCACCTGGAGCCGGTCAGCCTGGCCCGCATTGCCGAGGACGCGGTCGCCATCGCCGGCGAGCCGGCGCGGCGCAAGGGCCTCGACCTGCGCCTGCGGGTGAGGGGCGACCTGGAGCAGACCTACCTCGCCGACGAGATGCGCATCCGCCAGGTGATCCTGAACCTGCTGAACAACGGGGTGAAGTTCACCGACAGCGGGTTCGTCGAACTGGCGGTGGAGGTCGACGCCTGCGAGCCGATCGACACGGTGCGCTTCACCGTGACAGACACGGGCGTCGGCATCCCGCTGGACCGCCGCGACCGGCTGTTCGAACGCTTCTCGCAGGTGGACTCGTCGGTGGCCCGCACCTACGGCGGCACCGGCCTGGGCCTGGCGATCTGCAAGGGGCTGGTGGAGCTGATGGACGGGGCGATCGGCGTGCGCAGCGCGCCGGGCCGTGGCTCCAGCTTCTGGTTCGAGATCCCGCTGGTGCGCGCCGAGGCCGCCGCGGCGGAGGCGGAGGCGACGGACGACGGGATCGGGCTGGAGGGCGCCCGCGTCCTGCTGGTCGACGATCACCCGATGAATCGCGAGCTGGGCTCGACCATTCTCGGCCTGCTGGGCTGCGAGGTGAGCCTGGCGGAGAACGGCGCGGCCGCCGTGGACGCCGTGCGCCAGGGCGCCTTCGACGTGGTGCTGATGGACGTGCACATGCCGGTGATGGACGGCCTGACCGCCACCCGCGCCATCCAGGCTCTCGACGGGCCGGCGGGACGCACGCCGGTCATCGCCATGACCGCCGACGTCCTGGCCGAGAACGTCGAGCGTTGCCGCGCCGCGGGGATGGTGGACTATGTGGCCAAGCCGGTTCGGCCGGACGCCCTGCACGCGGCGCTGATGCGGGTGATGGCCCACCGCGACGACGAGGCCCTGCGTCGCGCCGTCGCATGACGTGGAATCCGCTGGCGTTTTCAACGCCCGGTGGCGGAGATGTCGAGGATGAGGTCGCAGGGGCGAGGGAGCGCGGCCATGGACGTTCCGCGCAATGCGCGCCAGGTATCTGAGGCGATCGGCCTGTGGGCCGCCTTCGCCGGCAGCGTCGCCGTCAGCATCCTTCTGGGCCGGCACGGGGGACACGGCGCAGCCCTGTGGACCGCCAACGGCTTCCTGGTCAGCGCGCTGCTCATCCTGCCACGGCCGCACGCCGCCGCCGTGCTGGCGGCCTGCATCGCCAGCCAGGCCGCCATCGGCCTGGTCGCCGGCGATCCCTTGTTGCGCGTGTCCGTCAGCACGGCGATCAACATCGGCGGCTGCGTGCTGACGGCGTGGCTCGCCCATCGCTATTGCGGGATCAAGGCGCGGCGCCTGGGCCTGGTCCGGCTGGCGCGGATCCTCGTGCTCGCCGCCTTGCCGGCGTCGTTCGTCGCCAGCCTGGCCGCGGCCCTGACCTTCCGGCTGTTCTCGGCCAGACCCGCCGCCGAGGTGTTCGGCGACTGGATGCTGTCCAGCGTGCTGGGGCTGGCCATGGTGCTGCCCGCGGTGCTGCTGGCCGCCCGCCAGGGCCAGTACCGCGAGTTCCGCCGTCCCTTGTGGGAGACCCTCGGCCTGTTCGCCGGACTCGGGGCCCTGACCGTGCTGGTGTTCTATCAGGCGCAGCTGCCGGTACTGTTCGCCGTGTTCCCGGCGGTGACCCTGATCGCCTTCCGGCTGGGCCCACCAGGCGCGGCCGTGGCGGGCTTCTTCGTCGGCATGATCGCCCTGCCGCTGACCCTGTTCGGGCATGGTCCGGCGACGCTGGCGCGCAGCCTCGACTTCGCCGGCCAGATCCGCCTGACCCAGACCTTCGTCTGCTGCGTGATGTTCACCGGCGTCGGCACCGCCATCGCCCTGGCCGACCAGACCCGGCTGCGGCGGATGCTCATCCAGCGCGACCGCGTGGCCAGGGTCAGCCGCCAGCGCGCCCTGGACGCCGAGCGCCTGGCGGCCGCGGTAGGAGCCAGGCCGGAGCCCGGCCATCCGAGCACCCGCTTGGCTTGAGGCGCGGCGCGGCCTAACGTCCGCGGCCTTGTCGCGGAGGGGTTTCGCACCGATGAAGGGGTTCACGTTCGCCGCCCTGGCCATGGGGCTTCTGCTGGCCGCCTGCGGGGGCAAGGCGGACAAGCCGGCCGCCAGCGGCCACACCACCATCCGCCTGGCCACCGACTGGCGCGCCGAGGCCGAGCACGGCGGCTTCTACGAGGCCCTGGCCAATGGCGAGTACGCCAAGCGCGGGCTGGACGTCACCATCGTCCCGGGCGGACCCGGTGTGAACGTGCCGCAGCTGGTCGCCACCGGCAATGTGGAGCTGGGCGTCGGCTCCAACGCCTTCGTGGTGATGAACCTCGCCAACGAGCATGTGCCGGTAAAGGCCGTGGCCGCCTTCATGCAGAAGGACCCACAGGTGCTGATCGCGCACCCGGACGCCGGCATCCATTCGCTGGCCGACATGAAGGGCCACCCGATCCTGCTGTCGGACGCCTCGGTCACCGCCTTCTGGGTGTGGCTGCGCTCGAAGTACGGCTTCACCGACGACCAGATCCGCAAGTACAACTTCAACAACGCCCCGTTCCTGGCCGACAAGCGCATCGTCCAGCAGGGCTACCTGACCTCCGAGCCGTACACGATCGAGAAGGAAGGCCACATCAAGCCGGCCGTGTTCCTGCTCGCCGACGAGGGCTACCCCGGCTACGCCGGCATGGTGCTGGCGTCGGACAAGCTGCTGGCGTCGAACCCGGCGGCGGTGCGCGCCTTCGTCGAGGCCACGGCGGCGGGCTGGCAGGCCTATCTGCACGGCGATCCCGCCCCGGCCGACAAGCTGATCCTGAAGGACAATCCGGAGATGACCGAGGACGTCCTGGCCCAGGCGCGCGACAAGATGCGCGCCAACGGCATCTTCGACTCCGGCGAAGCCGCCGGCGGTCATCTGGGCGTGATGACCGACGCCCGCTGGGCCGCCTTCTTCAAGGTCGCCTCGGAACAGGGCGTCTATCCCAAGACCCTCGACTACAAGGCCGCCTACAGCCTCGACTACCTGCCCAAGGCGCCCGCTCCTGTGGCCAAGCCGTAACAGTGTTCGGTTTTGCGCCGACCTGCCCTGGCGCGTCCGCGGCCCCGACGGCATATAGCCCCGCTTCGAAAGGAGCGCGGGCCATGCGGCCGGATATGGCGAAGATTCTGGTGGAGCGGCCCCGCGGCGGCGGCGGCCGCACGCGTCACAAGGGGCGGCCCCCGCGTGACCCAGACCTGCTGCGCGCCAAGCTGACTGGCCGGCGCATCGCCCAGGAGGCGGGCGCCGCCAAGTGGCTCGGCGAGAACCTCGCGCCGCTGCGACGCTATGTGGAGCAGCAGGAAGGTCGGCCGTGGAACAAGGTGTTCAGCGAGATGCGCGAACACATCAGGCCGGGCAATACCGTGCAGGAGCACGTCTTCGCCCATCTGGACGCCTACCTGATCCGCGACGTCGAAAAGGTCTCGCCCAGCCCGGCGGCGCCGTGCGGCCTGATCGCCCGGGACCGCATGGGCCATCGGGGAACGCGTCCGGTGGAGGAGCGGCAGCTCTATATCGATCCCGACGACGGCCTGCTGAAACGGGCCCGGCGCAAGTTCAAGGGCCCCCGTGAGCGGATCGCCCATCCGGGTGCGGCGCCGCATCACCTGCAATACATCTACTGGGCGATCGCCGTGGACGGCGTCTGGATGCGCGTGAGCCTCACGGATTACAGTCTGCATGCGACCCAGATGTCGTCCGGCCGTCCGGAGGCCTTTCTCGCGCAGGGTCGGTCGCACGGCGTCTGGCGCGACCCGTTCGACGGCATGATCTATCCCTGGGAAAAGGGCAGGCTCGCCGTTCTCGCGAAACGCTATGGACCCGACCGTCTGGCCTACGATCTCGCGCCGCTCAGCAAGCGCCAGCGGCGCCTGCATCACCTCATCGACGCGCGGCGCTGAACGATGGCCGCCGACGTAGCATCGCTGGACGCGGTCGAGGTCGACTATCCGGGACGCGGGCGGGCGCTGGGGCCGGTCAGCTTCTCGCTGGCCGCGGGCGAGATCATCGCCCTGGTCGGGCCGTCCGGCTGCGGCAAGTCCACGGCGCTGCGGCTGCTGGCCGGGCTGGAGGGGCCGACCCGCGGCCGGGTGACCCGCGCCGCCGGCCGCGGCGAGACCTCGGTGGTGTTCCAGGCGCCGACGCTGGCGCCGTGGCTGACGGCGGCGGCCAACGCCGCCCTGCCGCTGGAACTGGCCGGCGTTCCCCGGCGCGAGGCGCTGGGCCGCGCGCGGGAGGCCCTGGCGGCGGTCGGCCTGGCGGCGGCGGCCGAGGCCAAGCCGGCGCAGCTGTCGGGCGGCATGGCCATGCGGGTCAGCCTGGCGCGCGCCCTGGTGACCCGCCCCAAGGTGCTGCTGCTGGACGAGCCGTTCGCGGCCCTGGACGAGATCACCCGCCGCAGCCTGGCCGACGACCTGCTGGCGCTGTGGGCCGAGCTGAAGCCGGCCATCGTCTTCGTCACGCACAATGTGGAGGAGGCCGTGTACATGGCCTCGCGCGTGCTGGTGATCTCCTCCGGACCGGGCCGGCTGGCCGCGGAGACCCGGGTCGACGGACCGGCGCCCCGGCCGCACGGCTTTCGCACCAGCGAGACGTTCCGCGCCGCCGCCGAGACGGTCTCGGACCAGCTGGCGGCGGCCATGAGGCCCGCCGCATGAGGCGCGGCCTGGACCTTGTCGCCCCCCTGGCGCTGATCGCCGTGCTGCTGGCGCTGTGGGAGGCCGGCTGCCGGCTGGCCGACACGCCGGTGTATCTTCTGCCGCCGCCCTCGCTGGTGGCCAAGGCGCTGCTGGCGAACCTGCCGCTGCTGGTGGTCTCGGCCTGGAACACCTTCGCCATGGCGCTGATCGCCCTGGCCGTAGCCAGCGCGAGCGCCTGCATCATCGCCCTGGCCGCCGCGCTCAGCGGGGCGTTCGAACGCGCCGTACGGCCGCTGGCGGTGGCGCTGCAGGTGACGCCGGTGGTGGCCCTGGCCCCTCTGATCCAGAACTGGGCCGGCATCGATCACCCCAAGGTGGCGGTGGTGGCGCTGACCGTGGTGGTGGCCTTCTTCCCGATCTATTCCGGCGCGGTCGCCGGCCTGACCTCGGCGGACCGTGACCTGGAGCGGCTGTTCGACCTCTATGGCGCGAGCCCCTGGCAACGGCTCACCCGGCTGCGCATGCCCTCGGCGGTCCCCTTCCTGCTGGAAGGACATAAGGTCGCAGTCGGCCTGGCGCTGGTCGGCGCGGTGGTGGCGGAGTTCGCGGCCGGTTCGGGCGGCGATCAGGGCCTGGCCTGGCGCATTCTGGAGGCCGGCAACCACCTGCAGACCGACAAGATGATGGCGGCCCTGGTCGTGCTGGCCCTGATGGGCGGGGCGCTGCATGCGCTTTTCCAGCAGCTGGAGCGCCGGGCGCTGGTGTGGTGGCGGGGGCGTTAGCCACAGGTTAAGCCGCGGGCGTTAAGCCAAACGGTGGAGCCCCGCCACCGGACGCGCGCATGCGAATCGCCATCGCCCTTGCCATAGCCGCCTTGCCAGCCTTCGGCCTGCCGATGGCCGCGCATGCGGCCGACCCCGGCGAGGACCGCTATGGCCCGCCGCCGGCCCCGCGCCGCGCTGTGGTGAGCTACCCCACGCCGGCCGAGGCCGCGCGCAACGAGGCGGCGGTGTCCAGCCAGGCCTCCGGCTACAACGGCCCCTATCTGCACTGGTCCGGCAAGCCGCGCCTGCGCGAGGCCGTGGCGCAGAGCGCGCCGCCGGCGGCCGCATCGCCCGCGACCTCATCGTCCCAGGTCACCCAGACCCCGGCTCCGTCCCAGCCCGCGCCGCCCCGCCCCGCGCCCGTTCGCAGCTACGCCCCGCCGCCGGCCCCG
The DNA here is from genome assembly GCF_049446115.1 of Caulobacter sp. KR2-114. Taxonomy (NCBI): domain Bacteria; kingdom Pseudomonadati; phylum Pseudomonadota; class Alphaproteobacteria; order Caulobacterales; family Caulobacteraceae; genus Caulobacter; species Caulobacter sp. KR2-114. Next base: position 156,593 of record NZ_JBMSEC010000003.1, on the reverse strand, counting down.
CCCCCCGCGGCCGCTCCGTCGCAGCCGTTGCCCCCCAGCCTCTACGGCGACGCCGCGCCGCGCGCCCAGGCGCCCGCCCGCCCGGCGATGCAGGCGGCGGCCCTGACGCCGGCGCCCGCCGCGCCGGTCAGCCTGCCGCGCCGCGCCCCGATGCAGCCGGCCGAAAGCCTGCCGCCGCCGCGGGCCGCGACGATGGCGGCCGCCTCGCCGCCGCCCCGCGCGCCCGCGCCCGTCCGGACCCCGCCTGTCCACACGACGGCGCAGGCCAGCGCCGCGCCGGTCCAGCCGCCGACGCCCAGGCCCCTGCCGCAGAAGCCGGTCCCCGCCCTGGCCGCCGCGCAGCCTGCGCCCAGCCATGTCCCGCCGGTCCAGTCGGCCCAGGCGCAGCCCCCCGCCGGCAAGCCGGCTGCGGCGAGCCCCGTGACCCAGGTGGCCACCGTCGCGCCCGCCCCGGCCACTCCGGTGCGCGCGCGCTTCTATTCCCTGCACCGCGACTACGGCGACACGCCCGATCCTGTCGCCCTGCCGCCGGCGCGTCCGCCGGTGCTGATCGGTCCGGGCGAGACCGCCACCGCCCCCAGCAGCACCGGAGGCGCAGGCGACGCCGACGGCGCGGCCGGGGACGGCGAGGCCCGCTCCGCCTCGGCCATCGCCGCCGCCAACGCGGTCAAGCCCAAAGCCTCGACGACCGGCACGGTCTACTGACGCCCATGTCCAAGCTCCGCGACCTCATCGATCTGGCCAAGGAACCCTCCAGCGAACGGCGGCGCGAGCTGCTGCGCGAGGTGACCAACCTGTTCTTCACCGGCGTGGACAGCCAGCACGAGCCCGAAGCCACCCTGTTCGACGACATCATGACCCAGCTCGCCGGGGAGATGGAGGAACAGGTCCGCATCGAGCTGGCCGAGCAGGTCGCGCCCCAGCCCGTGGCGCCGCGGCGGCTGCTGCGCACACTCGCCGGCGATTCTATCGGCGTCGCCGCGCCGATCCTGCGCACCTCCACGGCCCTGACCGAGGACGACCTGATCCACGTGGCCCGCAGCCACGGCCAGGAACACCTGCAGGCGATCTCCCAGCGGCCGCAGGTGCCCGAGGCGGTCAGCGACGTGATCGTCGAGCGTGGCGACGACGCCACCCTGGGCGTGCTGCTGCGCAACGACGGCGCGGCCCTGTCGCGCCAGGCGCACGAGGTCGCCGTCGACCGCGCGGCCGCCAACAAGGACCTGCACGAGGCGGTGCTCGACCGCTCAAGCCTGCCGATCGACCTGCTGAACGAGATGTACTTCGTGGTCGAGGCGCGGCTGCGCAACAAGATCCTGGAACGCAACGCCGCCGTCGACCCGGCCGTGCTGGAGGCCGCCCTGGCCGCCGGTCGCAAGCAGGTGGCCGCCCGCGACGGCGCCCTGCCGGCCGACTATCAGGAGTCCGAAAAGGCCGTGCGCCAGATGCTGGCCCGCCGGGCGATCACCCCGCCGGTGCTGGCCGGCATGCTGCGCAACCGCGAAACCACCAAGTTCATGATCGCCCTGGCCGAACAGGCCGGGATCGACTTCCACACCGCGCGGCGAATTCTCGACCGGCGCGAGCTGGACGCCCTGGCGATCGTCTGCAAGGCGGCCGACTTCGACCGCTCGCTGTTCCTGACCTTCGCCGTGCTGGTGCTGGACAAGGACGCCAACGCCATGGGCCGCGCCCGTGAGTACGGCGAGCTGTACAGCGAACTGCCCCGCGAATCCGCCCAGCGCACCCTGCGCTTCTGGCGCATGCGCCGCTCGACGGGCGATCTGGCGGCCTGATCCGGGCGCTCAGGGCTTCGCGGTCGCCGTGGGCGCCGGCGCCGGTGGATCCGGCGGGGCGTCCCTCATCATGTATTTGATCGGCACCCGAACGCGGCCGCCGACGGTCGGAAGGCCCTCCGGCGTCCAGACCGACACCTGAAAGTCGTCCGACAGCGCCAGGGCGGCCTTGCCGAAGTCGAAGCCGGAAGGGTCCTCCCCGGTCACCGTGCAGCTGCCGAGACGGCCCGCCAGGCCCACCGCGCAGGACAGGGTGACCAGGGCCGAGTCCACATGCGCCGCCGTGGCGGCCTTGGGATAGCCCGCCGCCAGCGCAGAACCCTCCGGCAGCCGCGCCCAGTGCGGCTTGCCGATCACGGGCTGGTCGCCGGCCAGCATGCTCACGTCGAAGGTGAAGGGAATCTGGGTCGTGGCGGACTTCAGCGAAACACCGTCGCGGTCCTCCCGCGGCCCCAGGAAGCGCGCCGTCAGCGACTTGGCCGCCGAGCCGAAGCCATAGCCCCTGGGGTCCTCGTCGATCACCGAGCAATTCTTCATCCGGCCCTGGCCGTCGAACGAGCAGTCCAGCACCACGTGCCCGCCGCGTTTCTCGGCGCGGGCCTTCTTGGGGTAGGCGGCGACCACGTCGGCGTAGTTCGGCGCCTCGATCCACGGCACATTGCTGATGACCGGGACCATGTTCTGGAAGCTTGGCGCGCGTGAGCCGAGCGTCCCGCCCGGCGCGGCGAAATTGATCGGGATCGTCACTTCGGCGCCGCCCACGGCGACTCCGTCGTGCAGTTCGGGCGTCATCAGGAACTGCGGCGTCAGGGCGATGGCCGCGTCGCCAAAGCCCATCCCCGCGGGTTTCTCCTCATCAACCTTGCAATCGTACAGCGCGCCCTGGACGGCGACCTTGCAGGTGATGGTGGCCTTGCCGCCGATGTTGCGCTGCAGAGCGGCGTGTGGGAACACCGCCAGCAGGTCCTCCGGCGTCGGCCGGCGCCGCCAGTTCGGCTTGGTGTCCGCGCCGATCGCCTGGCCGGCGATCGATATCGCCACCAGAAAGGGGATCCAACGTCGCATGCCTGCCCCCGCCGCCCGAACCGATCCACGGTTGCAGGTCAGGTGACGGCTGACAAGCTGAGATTGATTGCTGGGCTCAGGCCACCGAATAGGCCCGGATCCGTTCCAGGCCTTGCGCCGCCACGTCGGCCAGCGAGCGCAGGCCCTGGTCGGCGAACACGTCCAGGGCGGCGTCGAAGGCGACGGCGGCGGCGGCGCGTTCGCCAAGGTCGCGGCCGGTGATCGCCATCCGCGCCTCGTACAGCCGGCCCAGGTGCACCTGGATCAGCGCCCAGGCGATCGGATCGCGCCGGTGCGGCCCTTCGGCCAGCTCGCCCTTGAAGGCCAGTTCCGCGGCGTCCAGCACCGCCAGGTCGCCGGTCAGTTCCGCCGAGCGGGCCAGGCAGATGGCGCGGTTGGAGGCCACCACCGCGCGCAGGGCCAGGCCCGGCGCCCGCTTGAGGGCGTGGGCTGCACGGTCGAAACAGGTCACCGCCTTCTCGAAGGCCTGCTCGTTCAGCCCGGCCTCGCCCAGCGACTGCAGGCCCAGCGCCAGGGCGGCCTGGCTGCGGGCCCAGTCCAGCGGGCTGTGGTCGCGCGGCTGGCCGTCGAGGGCGTCGGCCAGGGCGGCCACGGCGTCCGCGATCAGGCCGATGTCGCCGCTCAGCTCGCCCAGCGCCACCTTGGCGGCGGCGCGCTGGCCGTCCAGCCGGGCCCAGGTCATCGGCTCGTAGGCGGGATCGAGGCGGGCGAGGGCGTCTTCCAGCATCGACACCGCCTCCCGGGCCAGGTCGGCGTCCTTCAGCCGCTGGCCGGCGCCCGACAGCAGGTCGGCGCGGGCTGCGCGAGCCTCGGCGGCGGCGATGCGCAGGGTCGGCCAGCGGCGGCCGCCCTCGTCGAGCACGGCGATCGGGCCCTCGAACGCCCGCACGGCGGCGCGGACGGCGGCGGCCTCGCCCGCGCCCAGCAGGCGGCGCGCGGCGATGGTGGCCAGGCCAGCCTCGGCCAGGGCGGTGGTGGCGGCGCCGCCGCCGCGGGCGTCGGCGAAGGTGGTCTCGGCGGCGGCCTCCAGGCCGTCATCGCCGAACAGCTCGGCGCCCAGCATGGCGCACCGCGCCTGTTCGATGCGGGCCCGGGCGCGGCCCTCGCCGCGGCGTTCGGCCAGGAACCGGGCGGCGGCGCCTTCGGCGGTGGCGGCGGCCTTGCGCAGCGCCACCGCGTCGCCCGAGCGACGGGCCACCTCGCGCCACAGGCCGGCGGCGTGCAGTTCCCGCGCGGCGCGGTCCTTCTCGCCGATACGCCCGGCGGCGACGTCGGCGGCCTTGGCCTCGGCCAGCAGCATGGACAGCGGCAGCAGCTCGGCGAGCGCGCCGTCGCCCTGGGTCAGACCGTCCCGGTTCGGAGCGATCGCATCACCGCCGAACAGCCGCTTCAACTCCCGACCGAACTCGAACATCTGGCAGGTCGCTCCCTGGGCGAAAACCGCGCCACCTCGGGACAAACCTCGGCAGCTTCACCTGGAACACAGCAAAGCCGGAGCCGTTCGCATTAACAAGAGATTAATTGTTAACGAGAATGGGTTAACGTCTCAGTCTGTTCTGTTAACCATAGTCTGAAATATTTCGGCCGGAGCGTGCTGGCGCTGGCGTTTTCAGCGTTGAACTGGCCAGCAAACGCCCGCCAAGCCCCGTTGGGGGATTTGGGCGATCTCACGGCGATTTGAGCGGGACCCACGATCCGCACAGGCCCCTCCCAAACCTACACCGTCATCCTCGGGCGGCAGTCCCGAGGATCCATGACCACGTGAGGCGAAGTCGCGAGCGGCAGCGGAGCGTCGCCAGGCGGCGGCCGCCCCGTCGTGGCGCGCCCTTCGAAGCGCGCCACCCGATCTCACGGGGTCATGGATCCTCGGCACAAGGCCGAGGATGACGAAAAATGGGGTGCGTCCGCCCCCCTACGCCCGTTCCTTGGTCCGCTCGAAGCTCACCTTGGGATAGCGCTCGGCGACGTAGCCGATGTCCCAGGAGGACTTGGCCAGGTAGACCGGCTGTTCGTCGATGTCCTGGGCCATGGACGTGCGATGCTTGGACGAGAAGTCCTCGATGTCGGCCCGGTCGCCGGTCAGCCAGCGGGCTTCGGCGTAGGGCGCAGGCTCGAAGATCACGTCCAGGGCGTATTCTCCCCCCAGCCGGTCGGCCATCACCTCGAACTGCAGCTGACCCACGGCGCCGACGATGAAGTCGGACCCGATCATCGGCCGGAACAGCTGGGTGACGCCTTCCTCGGCCAGGCCTTCCAGCGCCTTCTTCAGGTGCTTGGCCTTCAGCGGATCTTTCACCCGCACCCGGCGCAGGATTTCCGGGGCGAAGTTCGGCAGGCCGGCGAAGCGCAGGGTTCCGCTTTCCGACAGGCTGTCGCCGACCCGCAGCACCCCGTGGTTGGGAATGCCGATCACGTCGCCGGCGTAGGCCTCCTCGGCCAGCTCGCGGTCCGAGGCGAAGAACATGATCGGCGCGTTGACGCTCATCTGCCGGCCGGTGTTCTGCACCTTGATCTTCATGCCGCGCTGGAACCGGCCGGAGGTCATGCGCACGAAGGCGATGCGGTCGCGGTGGTTGGGGTCCATGTTCGCCTGGATCTTGAACACGAAGCCGGACACCTCGGGATCCCCGGGGGCTACGTGGGTGGGCTCGCCGTTGCGTGTGGCGGCCACCGCCTTGGGCGGCGGGGCGTAGGCGCCCAGGCCCTCCAGCAGCTGGTCGACGCCGAAGTGGCGCAGGGCCGAGCCGAAGAATACCGGCGTCATGTGGCCTTCCAGGAAGGCCTGCGGGTCGAACGGCTTGGAGGCCTCGGTGACCAGCATGGCGCCTTCCTGCATCTCCTCCTGCTCGTCGGGGTCGAGATAGCTGACGATGGCGTTGGAGTTTGCGGCGACGGCGGCAGGGTGCTCGTTGCTGTGCCGCTGGAACGGCAGGAACGCCTTGCGGCGCAGGTCCAGCATGCCCTTGAACCGGCTGCCGGAGCCGGCCGGCCAGTACAGCGGCGCCGGGTCCAGCGCCAGCTTGGTGGCGATCTCGTCCAGCAGCTCGAACGGGTCCTGAGCCTCGCGGTCCATCTTGTTGATCAGGGTGACGATCGGGATGTCGCGCAGGCGGCAGACCTCGAACAGCTTCAAAGTCTGCGGCTCGATGCCCTTGGCCGCGTCCAGCACCATCACGGCGGCGTCGGCGGCGGTGAGCGTGCGGTAGGTGTCCTCCGAGAAGTCCTCGTGGCCCGGCGTGTCCAGCAGGTTGAACATCAGCCCGGCGTGATCGAAGGTCATCACGCTGGCCGAGACCGAGATGCCCCGCTCGCGCTCGATCTTCATCCAGTCCGAGCGCGTGCGGCGCTGCTCGCCGCGCGCCCGCACGGCGCCGGCGGCGCGGATCGCGCCCCCCGCCAGCAGCAGGTTCTCGGTGAGCGTGGTCTTGCCCGCATCGGGGTGGCTGATGATGGCGAAGGTGCGCCGGCGCGCGGCCTCGGCGGCGGGGGTGTTGGCTGACATGAACGGGCGATAGCGTGCGGCGGGCGCCGTTGCAAACCGGACCGGTCACCTGGGACGGCTGCATCGGGGCCATACGGGCCCGCGCCGCCTCTACCGGACATCAGGCCACAGGCGAGTGCGCTTGACCAGAAGCCCCCGCGGGCGTGGGGTCTGCCTCGAAGCCGCCGCGGAGTGAGACTACCCCGGACGGCGCAGTTTGGAGTGGCGTGCTTGCGGACAGTGGCGGTCGTCGCCCTGAAGGGGGGCTCAGGGAAGACCACGATCGGCGCGCACCTGGCGCTGGCGGCGCATCTGCGCGGCGCGTCGGTGACCGTGGTCGACATCGATCCGCAGCAGTCCTCGCACAATGTGCTCAGCGCGCGCGGCGACGACGGGCCGGTGTGCATCGCCGCCTCGGCCGCGGGGCTGATGGCCGCCCAGTTCGCCGCCCAGGGTCTGAAGCGCGACCTGATGATCATCGACACCCCCGCCGGCGCGGTGGAGGACGTCACCGAGGCGATCGTGTTGGCCGACTATGTGGTGCTGGTGGCGCGCCCGACGCTGCTGGACCTGGCGGGACTGGCCCGGACCCTGCCGATCGTGCGGCGGCTGAAGAAGCGCTCGGTGGTGGTGGTCAACCAGGCTCCGGTGGCCAGAAGCGCCATCGAGCCGCCGGTGATCAAGCGCGCGCTGCGGGGCCTGGCCTTCATGCAGGCGCACGTCGCCCCGGTGATCATCCGCCTGCGGGCCGCCTACCAGATCGCCCTGGAAACCGGCCGCTCAGCCGAAGAGTCCACCGACGTGGCCGCCGCGCGCGACATGGCCGCGCTGTGGGACTTCATCGCCGCCGAACTGGCCGGCGCGCCGGCGGAGTGGATGGCGGACGAGGAACCGGCGGAGCAAGCGGCGTCCAAACTCACGCCTCCATCGTCATCCTCGGGCGTCAGTCCCGAGGATCCATGAACACGGGAGGTGAAGTCGCGAGCGGCAGCGGAGCGTCGCTGGCCGGCAGCCGCCCCGTCGTGGCGCGCCCTTCGAAGCGCGCCAAGCGTTCTCACGCGTGCCTGGACCCTCAGGACTGGCGCCCGAGGGTGACGGTAGGGGGAGGGATGTTCCGACTAAGCCGCCAGGCGGCGCCAGACGTGGCGGTCGGCTTCGAGGTTGGTCAGCTTGCCGGCGCGCTGGCGCTGGTAGAGCTGGCCCATCATCTCGGCGCTGATCGTGGTCAGCTGCACGCTGACCTGCTCGGGCTTGCAGTTGAACGCCGGAGCGACGAACAGGGCCGCGTTGATCTGCGGATCCTTGGCCATGATCATCGCCGCCAGTCGCGCGGCGCGATCCGGCGCGTGGGTCTGCATCAGCGGGTGCTCGCAGAACAGTTCGGCGCCCAGGTCGGTGATGAAGTCCAGGGACAGGCGGCGGTAGCGCCACGCCGTGGCGCGCGGCGAGGGGGAGACCTCGTCCAGGTTCAGCACCACGTCGTTCATCAGGAAAAGCATCGGCGCCGGCCCGGTCTGGAGGTTGATCCAACCCCGCGACCCTAGCGGCTTGCGCTTTCAACGCCGTTTAGGAAGGCGGTTAACGTTTCTCCACGGGTTCGACCAGAAAGTGGCGACCTTGCTTGTCCTCGATCTCAATCACCCAGAGGTCGGGGTCGATGCGCAGGGCCCGCTGCACATAGGCGTCGAGCTCGGACTCCACGTCGGACTGCACAGGCTCCATCCACACCCGCTCGCCGTCGCCGCGGGTGGCCTCGGCGTAGAGCCGCGCCTCGCGGGTCAGAGGATTGTACAGCTTGACCAGCACGGCCCCGGCGCGGGCGTCGCCCTTGCGGGCGATGGTGGCGAAGGCGCCGCCCAGCTCGACGCGGCGCTTCAGGGCATAGACCCAGATGTCGGGCGAAAGCGGCATCAGTCGATCCGGCTGCAGTCGGCCATGGCGCCGGTGATCGCCAGGATCTGCGGCAGGGGCGGGGACGGGGGCAGGGGCGGGGGAACGGGGGCGGTCACGGGACGTCTTTCGGCTTCGCCCTCCGATAACGCCCCGGAAAGCTGCTGTCGCCAGACTTCCGCGGGATGATTCGTCTCCCCACCCGACGTCTCGCGGCCCTCGCCGGCCTGGCGATCATGGTTTCCGTGCCGGCGGGGCGCGCCGTCGCGGGGCCGGCCGATCTTTACTACGAGCGCACGGTGATGGTGGTCGCCGGCCAGCGCTGCGCCCTGTTCACCCCCGAACTGCTGGCGGCCCTGGCCAGCGCCCAGCTGCAGGCCCGCGGCGCGGCGCTGCGGGCCGGGGCGCCGGTCGCCCAGCTCGACGCCACCGCCGAGCGGGCCCGGGCCAGGGCCGAGGCGTCCGGCTGCGGCTCTGCGGACATCCGCACGGCCGCCGACCGGGTGCGCACGGCCTTCCGCGACTACCAGCAGCTGAAGAGCCTCAGCTATCCGGGCGACTTCAACCAGTGGATCGCCGACCGCACCGCGCCGTCGCCGGGCCTGGCCGTCTGGCGCCTGGTGCAGAGCGTGCGCTTCGGGCCGGACCTGATGGACTTCGGCATGGCCCAGGCGTCCGGGCCGCCGGTGCTGGTGGCCTCGGCCGGCTTTGCCGACGGCGCCAGGCCCTATGCTGCGAGACTGGTGATCCGCGAAGTCAGCCTGACCCCCGGACCGTTCCTCAATCCGCGCGCCGCCGACGCCCGCGGGCGTATTCCGCTGCCTTCGCGGATGCCGCCGCGCTCGGCGATGCGCGCCTTCGCGGCGCAGACGCGCACGCCCTCCGGCCGCGACCTGCTGCCGGTCGGCGCGAAGTCGGCCTGGGTCTACCGCTTCCCAGACGCGGCGGTGAACGCCCTCACCGGCCTCGACCCGCGCGAGGCGGTGGCGGTGGAGTTCATCTTCTCGGGGCGCACCGGCGACACTGTGCGCACGGCCTACGTCGAGGTCGGCGACTTCGCCGCCGGCCGGGCCTTCCTGCACGCGCCTCAGCGCTGAGGCTTGAAGGCCACGACGTTGGAGCCCAGGGCGGCGGTGGCCGGCGGGGCCGCCGTGGCCCGGGCGGCGGACGGCGCCGGCTGCGGCGGCGCGGGCGCCTGCGCCCCGGCGTCCAGCATCACCGGCATGCGCACGGTGACGGCGGTGCCCTCGCCCAGGGCGCTCTCGATCGACATCGTGCCGCCGTGCAGCTCGGCGAAGGCGCGCACCAGCGACAGGCCCAGGCCCGTGCCCATGGCGCGCTGCTCGCTGCCGCCGGCCTGTTCGAACGGCCGGCCGAGCCGGGTCAGGTCGTCGGTGGCGATGCCGACGCCGGTGTCGGCGACGACGATCTCCAGGTCCGGGCCCTGGGCCCGGGCGCTGACGATCACCTGGCCGCCCTTGTTGGTGAACTTCAGGGCGTTGGACACCAGGTTCAGCACAATCTGCTTGATCGCCCGGCGGTCGGCGTCGACCTCCAGCGGCGTGGCCGGCAGGGCGCCGCGCAGGTTCACGCCGGCGGTGTCGGCCTGCACCCGGGTCAGCCGCAGGGCGGCGGAGATGGCGTCTCGGGCGTCGAACTCCTCGCGGGTGAGCTCGAAGCGCTGGGCCTCGATCTTGGACATGTCGAGCACGTCGTTGATCAGGTCCAAGAGGTGGCCGCCGCTCTCGTGCACCAAGCCCGCGTACTCGGCGTAGCGGTCGCTGATCGGCCCGAACATGCGCGAGCGCATGATGTCCGAGAAGCCGATGATGGCGTTCAGCGGGGTGCGCAGCTCGTGGCTCATGTTGGCCAGGAACCGTGACTTGCCGGCGTTCAGCGACTCCGCGTCGGCGGCCGCCTGTTCCAGGCCGGCCTCGCGGGCCCGCTCCAGGGTGGCGTCGCGCAGCACCGCGGTCAGGCCGTTGTGGCGGCGGGTGAGGGTGGCGACGATCCAGCGGTCCGGCGCGCCCGAGGGCGCAAAGCCGAAGCGGGCATGGCCTTGGCGGAAGGCGGTGGAGATGGCCTCGATGGCTTCCAGCGGGTCGGCGGTGAGCTGCACCAGGCCGGCGCGCTCGTCGGCCCCGGAAAGCGCGTCGGGCAGGGCGCCCACCCGGCGGCGCAGCGCGCCCTGGGCGTCCATGAACATCAGCATCAGCCCGTGGTCGTACAGCAGGTCCGCGATCTTGCCGTCGTCGGCGTCGAGGCTGAGGGCGGCGTCGCGCCGGCGCATCACCAGCAGCGCGGCGGCCAGCGCCACGCCCAGGCTGACCACGGCGAACAGGGCGAAGGCCGGGTGCAGCTCGGTGACCGGGGCGAAGCCGGACATCTGCGCCAGCACCGCCGCCGCGGCGATCGCCGCCGACAGGGTCGCCGCTCCCGGCAGGCGCCGGCCGCCGCCCATGACGATGCCGGCGGCCAGGGGGGTCACCGACCAGATGGCGAAGGGGCCCGTCAGGCCCCCGCCCAGCAGCACCGCCGCGGCGGCGCACACCGACCAGAGGATCAGCAGCGAGGCTTCGATGCGATCGCCGAAGCGTGGCAGCAGCAGGCCGGCCAGGCCCGGCAGGGCCGCGACGCCGAGCGCCGTGACCATCGGCGAGCCGTCAGAGGGCGGAAAGATCGCCGCGACCACGGCCCCGGCCAGCATCACCGCGAACCAGCCGCCATGCCAGGCGGCCGCGTCGCGCAGGGCGCGTTCGGTGGGCGACAGCGGCGGCTTTGCGGCCTTGGACAAGACTCAGGCGACTCCCTTCAGGTGTTGGAGCGCCACACTAGCCGCCGAAAAGTGGCTCCGCGAGGGCGCGCACGCCGCAGGCGAGAAGTGCGCCGTGGACCGCCTGTGGACGGAAACGGATTCGTAAGCGCAACCCATTATGAGTTGCCGTTCGAATGGAAGGCACGCGACGCCCCATGGCCGAGGCCGCAAAGGTCCACCACCTGCCGGATGCGCACGCCATCCTGGCCGCCACACGCCGTCCGTCGAACCTGGACGACCAGAAGCGCTCGTTTCTGCGCATGGTCAGCCACGAGCTGCGCACGCCGCTGAACTCGATCATCGGCTTCTCCGAGATCATCGCCAGCGAGCTGTGCGGGCCGCTGGGCTCGCCGCAGTACAAGGAATACGCCGAGCACGTGCGCCAGTCGGGGCACAAGCTGCTGCGGCTGGTCAACCAGGTGCTGGAGATCGCCCGGCTGGAGGGGCACGTCACCGACCTCAACCTGGTGCCCGAGCCGCTGGACCATGCGGTGGACGACGCCCTGGACGGCCTGCGCGAGGAGATCCGCGCCCGCAGGATCGAGATCGTGGTCGCCAACGAGGGGGCGTTGCCAAGCGTCACCGCCGACCCGCGCGGCCTGCGCACCATCCTCTTCAACCTGATCCAGAACGCGGTGACCTTCTCGCCGGAAGGCGGGCAGGTGCGTATCAGCGCCGAGGTCCGCCCCGGCCGGGTGGAGATCCGCGTCTCGGACGACGGAGAAGGGGTGGACGAGCAGGATGTCGCCCGGCTGATGCGTCCGTTCGAACAGGGCGAGAGCGCGCTGACCCGCTCGACGGAGGGCGCGGGCCTCGGCCTGCCGATCGTCAGCCTGCTGTGCCGCGCCATGCGCGGGACCCTGCGGCTGTCCAGCCCGCCCGGGCAGGGACTAACGGCGATCGTGGCCTTGCCGCCGGGATAGATTGCCAGGCGGGGGCTGGGCGCCTAAATGCGGGCCCTCACGCGAGACCGCTCCCCCGTCATGACCGACACGATCAACGACGCCCTCGACGATCTGCTGATCGAATTCGATGTGCTGGACGACTGGGAACAGCGCTACCGCTATGTGATCGACCTGGGCCGCGAGCTGGCGCCGCTCAGCGGCGAGGAGCGGTCGGACGCCAACAAGGTGCGCGGCTGCGCCAGCCAGGTGTGGCTGGTGACCGAGCCGGGCGAGGCGGGCACCGTCACCCTCCGCGGCGACTCCGACGCCCACATCGTGCGCGGCCTGATCGCCATTCTTCTGCGGCTGTACTCGGGGCGGTCGCCGGCCGAGATCGTCGGCTTCGACGCCAAGGCGGCGTTCGAGAAACTGGGACTGACCGGCGCCCTGTCGGCGCAGCGGTCGAACGGTCTGTTCTCGATGGTCGAGCGGATCCGGCGCGACGCTGCGGACCGGCTCTAGTCTCGTCTCAGGCGGCGCGGATGCCGCTGGATTCGCCCGAGAGGCCGACCGGGGCGTCGTAGCCCAGGATCATGTCGACGTCGCGGCCATTGGTGGCCAGGGGCAGGCGCAGCCAAAGCACGGTCATGTGCGCGGCTCCGCGCCAGGCGAAATTGTGGTGCCCGACCCCCGGCTTGCCGCTCTCGACGATCTTGTCCAGTTCCTGGCGCCAGTACTCGGCCGACGCCGCGTTGTAGATGTCCTTCAGCCGCTTGCCGGTGATCTCGCCCCCATACACCCCGTACAGCCCCGTTCCAGCCAGGCGGAGGCGGTAGTCGCGCGGATCCTTCTCGACATCGATCAGGCTGACGGTCGGCAGCAGTCGCTTGAACCCTTCCGGGTCGATGTCAGCCCGGCGCGGGAGGCGCGAGCCTCTTCGCAATCCGGACCAGTAGCCAAACAACTCCTCATGCGCCCGCATAGCGGTCGCTGGAGCCCCCAGTTGCACGCTCATCTTCGGATTCCTTAACAACCCCTTGGAATCACAACGATTCACTATCGCTTAACGAACGAATCGGCGGCAAGGGGAAATCGACTCGGGCGGAATAATTTCCGGCGAAGAGTCAAGAAAGACTCACATTCCAAGCACTTGCGGCAATCGGCCCGTCCGCGGCCCGGCCTACCAGGACTCGCGGGCGTTGACGGCGGTGCGGCGGCGCACCCTGGGGGAGGGGACGCAAGGCCGCGCCCACAGCGCCTGGCCGGCCCCCGAAACGCAGAACGCCCGCCCCCGGGTCCGGGGACGGGCGTCCGATCAGATCTGAAAGAGGAGGCTAGCGGCGCTTGCGCGAGGCCTGGCGGCCGCCCTGGCCGAGGCCCATCTGCTTGGCCAGCTCCGAGCGGGCCTTGGCGTAGTTGGGGGCCACCATCGGGTAGTCCTTGGCCAGGCCCCACTTCGCCCGGTATTCCTCGGGGCTCATGTTGTACTTGGTGCGCAGGTGGCGCTTCAGAGACTTGAACTTGCGTCCGTCTTCCAGGCAGATCAGGTATTCCGGGGTCACCGAGCGGCGCACCGGAACCGCCGGTTCCTTGGGCGCAACTTCGACCGGTTCCACGCCGCCGGACACCGAGCTGAGGGCGCGGTGGATGCTCTGGATCAGGGCCGGAAGATCGGCCGTGGCGATCGTGTTGTTGCCAACGTAGGCGGACACGATATCCGCGGTCATCTCGATAATTTCCGACTTATCGTCCATCGTCTCTTCTTTCAGACTACGAGAAATGGGGGAAACCTGGATCGATTCCAAGCTTCGATCGGCGGGTACTTATATAACTTCGCGCGGGCGGACAAGCGCCGATGAAGACTTTATTTGCATTGTGCACTATCCGCTTGGCGACGTTGAATAACCGGCGAATGCGGTTCGCCGGGCCCTGCGATTCTTCAAGTTAGATTAGCCGCGAGGCGGCCGGCTTGACAGTCAGCGCGCGAGGTCGGCGGAAAACGCCAGCATCGCGGCGCGTTGCGGCACCGAGAATTCGTCGATGTTGCTGTCGTCCTGTTCGCGGATCGCATGCAGCAGGGCCGGGGTCATGGCCGACGACAGCGACCAGTTCCAGTAGCGCAGCACGGTCTGGGCGCGGTCGACGGCAATCATGTCGTAGGTGGCGAACACCCGCTCCAGCGCCGGCGCGATCTCGCCGGCCTCGGTGGCTTCCGGGCGGCGCATGGCCTTCCACAGCGAGCGCAGCGCGGCCTTCGGCAGGCCGGTGGCCTTGCACAGGATGGCCAGGGCCTCGCCGCCGGGGTCGGTGAAGATCTTGGCCCCGGTCATCGGCTTGAGACCGGACAGATAGGCGATCTCCTCGGCGATCTGCCGGGTCAGGCCCTTCTCGGCGGCGGCGACGGCCTCGTCCAGGCTGGCGAACGGGCTCTTGGCGAGGGCCGCACGGTTGCGCTGGCGCCGCTCGATGAACTGCAGCGCCTTGCGCGCCAGCGGATCCTGCCAGCCTTCCTCGGCGGCGATCGGGAACACGTCGGCGGAGGCTTCCTGGAGGATTTCCCGCGAGACGGCGAAGCGTTGCAGGATGGCTCTGCGGGCGGCGGGCTCGGCCCACCAGAACAGCACATAGGCGTGGCTGGGGCGCAGCTCCGGTCGGCGCAGCAGCATCGGCGCCAGGTGCTGCCAGTCGCGGGTCAGGGCGACCACGGTCTCGATCGCCGCCTGCGAGAAGCGCGCCGCCTCGTTGCGCAGCAGGGCCTCGATCACCAGGGTCTCGCCGCCCTCGACCAGGGCCTCGGCGATCACCTCGCTGACCACCCGGCGCTGGGCGATGGCGCGGCGGTGCGCGCCCGTGGACGAGCGGATGCAGTCCAGCAGGTCGGAGTCGCTGAGCGACACGCTGTCTTCCAGCAGCGGCCGGGCGACGTCGTACTCGTCGCGCAGGATCAGCCGCACCAGGCTGTTGGGAATCTCGGTCAGCTGCGCCAGGCGCCGGGCGACGCGCTCGCGCTCCTCGAAGTCGGCGTCGCGCAGCATCTCCACCAAAAGGTCGGCGGTCACCGCCCGTTCGAAGGTGTTCACCCGGCTGGATGGCAGGCTGACCACGTCGGCCAGCCGCTTCATCAGCGCCGTGCGGGCGCGATGCTTCGGCGGCGGGCGCCGCGAATCCAGGCCGATGATCTCGGCGGACGGCTGTGGGGCGGCGTCGCTCATGGACGGCGGGCGGGCTCTCGGAATCAACGGACCCGCACTGTCGCGCCGCCAGCGTTAACCGGTCGTTTCCGGTTGCCGGCGGCGCGGCGTCGCGCCGGGGTCAGCTGAACTCGCGCGGCTTCCAGTTCGGCCAGATATTCGGCAGGTCGGTGGAGACCTTGTTGGGGTAGACCGGCTGGCGCTTCTCCAGGAACGAGGTCACCCCCTCGCGGGCGTCGGCGGAGGCGCCGCGCGCCTGGATGCCGCGGCTGTCGGCCTTGTGCGCTTCCATCGGATGGTCGGCGCCGGCCATGCGCCAGATCATCTGCCGGGTGATCGCCACCGAGACCGGGGCGGTGTTGTCGGCGATCTCGCGGGCCAGGGCGCGGGCGGCCGGCAGCAGGTCGTCCGGCTCGTGCAGCGAGCGCACCAGGCCTTTCTCGTGCGCCTCCTGCGCCGGGAACACCCGGCCGGTGTAGCACCACTCCAGCGCCGTCTGGATGCCGACCAGGCGCGGCAGGAACCAGGACGAGGCGGCCTCGGGGTTGATGCCGCGGCGGGCGAACACGAAGCCGTAGCGGGCGGTGTTGGAGGCCATGCGGATGTCCATGGCCAGTTGCATCGTCACGCCGATGCCCACGGCCGGGCCGTTCACCGCGGCGATCACCGGCTTGAGGCTGTCGAAGATGCGCAGGGTGACCATGCCGCCGCCGTCGCGCTGCACGTCGCCCACCCGGTTGGCCGAGCGTTCAGGCGTGGTGTTGCGGTCATAGTCGAAGGTGGCGCCGCCGGCCGACAGGTCCGCCCCGGCGCAGAAGGCGCGCCCCGCGCCGGTGACGATCACCACCCGAACATCGTCGTCGGCGTCGGTCTGGTCGAAGGCGGCGATCAGCTCGCTCATCATCTTCGGCGTGAAGGCGTTCAGCTTGTCCGGCCGGTTCAGGGTGATGGTCGCGATGCCGTCCTCCACGTCGTAGAGGATGGTCTCGAAGGTCGGATTGGCCATGCCTTGGGCTCCCTGTGTGATTGGGGCCATGGGTTTGCGCTGACGCGGGGAGAGTCAAGCCGCGGGCTTACCCAGCCCCTGGCGGCGCCCAGTCGGCGAGGGAGGGGCGCAGGGCCTCGATCAGGAAGTCGGTGAAGGCGCGCGCGGCCGGCTTGGCCCCGTGGCCGGCGACGTAGACGGCGTGGATCTCCGCCCCGCCCATGTCCCAGTCCGGCAGCACCCGGGTCAGCTGGCCGCCCTCCAGCTCGCGGCGGCAGCCCAGATAGCCGGTGGAGAACACCCCCAGACCGGCGACGGCTGCAGCCACGGCGCCCTCGTTGGTGGAGATCGTCAACTGCGGCTCGACCCGCACCGAGGTGACCTTGCCGTCCTTGCGGAAGGTCCAGGCCCCGGCGCTGCGGCTGGGCGGGGCGAAGACGATGCGGTGGGACGGCAGCTCCGCGGGGCTCGAGGGCGCCCCGGCGCGGGCGAGGTAGTCCGGCGAGGCCACCAGCACCCGCCGCGCGGCGCCCAGCCGCCGGGCCCTGGCGCTGGAGTCGGCCAGCGGCCCGAAGCGCAGGGCCAGGTCCACGCCCTCGGCCACCAGGTCCTGGCGCGCGTCGTCTAGCACCATCTCGATGGCCAGCGCCGGGTGGCGGTCGGCGAAGGCCGGCAGCACCGGGATCACCTCGCGGCTGGCGAAGCTGGACGAGGCGCCGATGCGCAGCCGCCCGCGCAGCTCCCCCGTGCCGCGCGCGGCATGGTCGGCCTCGTCAAGCTCGGCCAGGATCGGCTCGATGCGGGCCAGGTAGTCGGCGCCGGCCTCGGTCAGGGCCACGGCCCGGGTGGTCCGGGTCATCAGCCCCGCGCCGACGTCGCGCTCCAGCTCGGCGATGATGCGCGAGACCGAGGGCTGCGACAGGCCGAGTTCCCGGCCCGCCGCCGAGAAGCTGCCGGTGCGGGCGACGCGGCTGAACAGGCGCAGGGCGAAGAGGCGATCATTCATCCGGAATATGGATATGTCATAGCCATATCGTCCGTCTACCTGCGCTCGGCCGGATCAACCACCTTGCCCCGCAACGCCGCCCATCACCTCTCCCGGGGCGGCCAGCGAAGGAACCGACCCATGGCCCTGCAAGACCAGCTCGACGCCCTGAAGCACGAGTTCGAGACCAACCTCGCCCCGCCGGCGGTGGTGGAGGCGATCCACCGCTCCACCGACGAACTGATTGCCTCCGGCCAGGCCGAGCGGGCGCTGAAGGCGGGCGACCGCGCCCCCGACTTCGCCCTCGCCGACGCCGACGGAAACCAGGTCTCGCTCTCCGACCTGCTGGCCAAGGGGCCGGTGGTGCTGACCTTCTACCGCGGCGTCTGGTGTCCCTACTGCAACCTCGACCTCAAGGCGCTCGAGGCGGCCGCGACCGAGATCCGCGCCCGCGGCGCCAGCCTGGCGGCGGTGTCGCAACAGACCGCGCCCAACAGCCGCAAGGCGCAGCGCATCGAGGGCCTCAGCTTCCCGATCCTCGCCGATCCCGGCGGCCAGGTGGGCGACGCCTTCGGCCTGCGCTTCCAGATCCCGGACTATCTGAAGGCCACCTACCTGCAGCTGAAGGTCGACCTGTCGGTGATCAACGGCGAGGCCAGCTGGACCCTGCCGATGCCGGCCCGCTACGTGATCGGGACCGATGGGGTGGTCGCCTACGCCGAGGTGAACCCCGACTACACCCGCCGTCCGGACCCGTCCGAACTGCTGCCGGTGCTCGACCGCTTGGCCGCGGCCAAGGCGGCCTGACCGATCCCGCGCGGTCCTGGCGCCGGCCTTCGCGTCGGCGCCAGTCTGGCGTCACTTTTGCAACCTGGGCGTGGCAAACGCAGGAGCGGGCGATGAGCATCGGTGGCGTCGGCGGCGCGGGCTATGCGCCAAGTCCTTACGGCAGCACGCAAAAGAGCGCGGCGGGCGGTCTCGGCGCCGCCAGCGTCGGCCCGGCAAATGACGCCGTGTCGGAATTCATGAGCTGGGCAAAGATGACCCCAGCGCAGCAGATGCGCGCCCAGATCCTCGGCTCCATGGGGCTCAAGGAGTCCGACCTGGCGGCCATGGACCCGAAGCAGCGGGACATGACCGAGAAGAAGATCGCCGAGCGCATCAAGCAGCTGGTCCAGAACAGCGTCGAGAAGAAGACCGGCGTGGCGGTCGACATCAAGGCCTAGCAGGGCTTTCCACCAAGACGGGCGACTGAGGTGACGGCGCGGCTGGGCATGCGTCCAGCCAGGTGAACCTCAGGATGGCGATCTCGTCGAAGCCGCCGAGCGCACGCCAGCGGCCATGCGAATGCGCCAGGGCGAGGTTGGTCGCGTCCCTTGCGCCGCCTTCCTGCAGGACGTGTTTCGGCTCGCCCTGGTGCAGCACCGGCAGGTAGCGGCAGCTCTTGGCGACCTCTGTCACCAGCGCCGTATTCAAGAAGCGATCCGCCCGCGAATACGAGATGACACTGGCCGCGTGACCCTGGATGGCCAGGCGCGTTCGCTCGGCGACCCCGGGATCGAGGCGCAGGCCAGCCGCCAGAAAGGCGTTTCGGCAGTCCAGGTCGGGTCGCGGCCGCTGCGCATTGGCCCGGCTACGGGCGAGCAGCCATCCGAGACGCCACCGATCGGCGGCGTGGACCTCGACGCGCTGCGGCTCCTCGGTGCGATCGGCGCCGCCGACGAGATACGGACTGATGACCGTGTCCGGCGCAAGCGGACCGAACGGCGGGTGTGCGGCGATGTCGGCGACCGTCGCGCATTCGGCGGCGCGCGCGGCGGCCGTGTCGGGTGAGGGCCGGCTCGCGAGCCATGGGATCGTGCTGGCGGCGAGGCCAGCGCCGGCCGCCAACACGAGAGCCGCAGCGGCCGACGCAACCAGGGTGCGAGATGCCATGGCGCGACGATCGGAGATTTAGGATGCCGAGGCAACCGCCGTACCTGAAGTCTCCGCCGCCTTCCGCCGCGTCCACCTTTACGCCCGCCGGGCCGGCGCCTCATAAGCGCTGATAACAATGCCCTAGGGAGGGGTGCGCATGGCCGAGCCGATCCTGGCCGACTTCATCATCGTGGGCGCGGGGTCCGCGGGCTGCGTGCTGGCCAACCGGCTGTCGGCGGACGGCAAGACGCGGGTGCTGCTGCTGGAGGCCGGCGGCGACGACCGGCCGACCAAGAACCCCGGCCAGTTCATGTCCAACCTGATGATCCACGTGCCGGTGGGCTATTCGCAGACGCTGAAGGATCCCAAGGTCAACTGGCTCTATCCGACCGAGCCGGACCCCGGCACCGGCGGACGGGTGCACGTGTGGCCGCGCGGCAAGGTGCTGGGCGGCTCGTCCTCGATCAACGGCCTGCTGTACATCCGCGGCCAGCACGCCGACTACGACGGCTGGCGCCAGCTCGGCTGCGAGGGCTGGGGCTGGGACGACGTCGCCCCCTATTTCCGCCGCGCCGAGCACCAGGAGCGCAAAGGCCTGGACGAGCACCACGGCCAGGGCGGCCCGCTGAACGTCTCCGACGTCACCCAGCGCCACGAGGTCTCCGACGCCGTGGTCGAGGCCTGCGTCGAGGCCGGCATCCCGCGCAACGCCGACGTCAACGGGGCCGACCAGGAGGGGGTCTGCTACTACCAGCTGACCGTGAAGAACGGTCAGCGCTGCTCGGCGGCGGTGGCCTATCTGCACCCGGCGATGGGGCGGCCGAACCTGGACGTCCAGACCAACGCCCTGACCACCCGGGTGCTGTTCGACGGCAAACGCGCCGTCGGCGTCGAGTACCTGCAGGACGGGGTGAAGAAGATCGCCCGCGCCTCGGGCGAGGTGATCCTCGCCGGCGGGGCGATCAACTCGCCGCAGCTGCTGCAGCTGTCTGGGGTGGGATCGGGCGCGCTGCTGGCCGAGCACGGCATCGGCGTGATCGCCGACCTGCCGGGCGTCGGCGGGAACCTGCAGGACCACTACGTCATTACCACCACCTATCGGCTGAAGGCCGGCACGGTGTCGGTGAACGAGCTGACCAAGGGCGCGCGGTTCGTCGGCGAGACGCTGAAGTACGTCTTCCAGCGCAAGGGCCTGCTGACCCTCTCGGCCGCGCACATCGCCGCCTTCTGCAAGTCGCGGCCGGACCTCTCCAGCCCGGACATCCAGTTCCACATCTTGCCGGCGACCATGGACACCGAGAAGCTGGTCAACGAGCAGAAGATGGAGCTGGAGGGCCAGCCCGGCCTGACCATCGCCCCGTGCCAGGTGCGGCCCGAGAGCCGCGGGACCATCCGCATCCGCTCGGCCGATCCGACGGTCTATCCTTCGATCGTCCCCAACTACCTGGCCGATCCGCTGGACCAGGAGGTCGCGGTGGCGTCGCTGAAGTGGGCGCGCAGGATCGCCGGCCAGCCAGCCCTGGCGCCCTGGATCGACCACGAGATGATGCCCGGCCCGGACGTCCAGGACGACGAGGCCCTGCTGGGCTACGCCCGCATGGCCGGCTCGACCATCTACCACCCGGTCGGCACCTGCCAGATGGGCCGCGGCCCCCGGGCGGTGGTCGATCCGCAGCTGAAGGTCATCGGCGTGGAGGGCCTGCGGGTCGTCGACGCCTCGGTGATGCCGCGCCTGGTCTCCGGCAACACCAACGCCCCCACCATCATGATTGCCGAAAAGGCCGCCGACATGATCCTCGGCAAGGCCCCGGCCCCCGTTCTGGCAGGCTGATCCCATGC
This sequence comes from Caulobacter sp. KR2-114, assembly GCF_049446115.1. Classification (NCBI taxonomy): domain Bacteria; kingdom Pseudomonadati; phylum Pseudomonadota; class Alphaproteobacteria; order Caulobacterales; family Caulobacteraceae; genus Caulobacter; species Caulobacter sp. KR2-114. Next base: position 135,724 of record NZ_JBMSEC010000003.1, on the reverse strand, counting down.
ATCCGTACATCCACGCCAAGTCCACCCCCGACAAGCCGGCGGTGATCATGTCCGGCAGCGGCGATGTGGTGACCTACGCCCAGCTCGACGCGCGCTCGAACCAGGGGGCGCATCTGTTCCGCTCCCTGGGCATCGGCCAGGGCGACTCCATCGCCATCTTCATGGACAACACCGCCCGCTACCACGAGGTGCTGTGGGCCGCGCAACGCGCCGGCCTGCGCTTCACCTGCATCTCCTCGAAGCTGACGGCGGGCGAGCTGGAGTACATCGTCAAGGATTGCGAGGCCAAGGCGCTGATCGCCTCGGCCGGCGTCGCCGACGTGGCGGTGGAGGCCGCGCCGTTGATCGGCGGGGTGAAGCTGTTCATGTGCGACGGCGCGGTGGCGCCCTACGCCTCGTTCGAGGACGCCCGCGCCGCCTTCCCCACCACCCCGATCGCCGACGAGAGCGGCGGGGCGGCGATGCTCTATTCCTCCGGCACCACCGGCCGGCCCAAGGGGGTCAAGCGGGCGGTGGACCCGAACGCCGCCATCGACGCGCCCAACCCGCTGGCGGGCCTGGGCCAGGCGCTCTACGGCTGGACCCCTGACGCCATCTACCTGTCGCCGGCGCCGATCTACCACGCCGCGCCGCTGGGCTGGACCATGGCGGTGCACGCTCTGGGCGGTACGGTGGTGATCATGGAGAAGTTCGACCCGGAACAGGCCCTGGCCGACATCGAGCGCTTCAAGGTGACCACCGCCCAGTGGGTGCCCACCCACTTCGTGCGCATGCTGAAGCTGCCCGAGGAGACGCGGTCGAAGTACGACACCTCCTCGCTGAAGGCGGTGTTCCACGCGGCCGCGCCGTGCCCCGTGCCGGTGAAGGAACAGATGATCGCCTGGTGGGGGCCGATCATCAACGAGTACTACGCCGGCACCGAGGGCAACGGCTTCTGCGCCATCAATTCCGAGGAATGGCTGCGCAAGAAGGGGTCCGTGGGCCGCGGTCTGACGGCGGCGGTGAAGATCTGCGACGAGGAGGGCAACGCCCTGCCGCCGCGCGCCGAAGGCCAGGTGTTCTTCGACGGCCAGGCCACCTTCGAATATCACAACGACCCGGCCAAGACTGCCGAGAGCCGCAACAAGCACGGCTGGACCACCCTCGGCGACGTGGGCTGGGTAGACGAGGAAGGCTACCTGTTCCTCACCGACCGCAAGAGCTTCATGATCATTTCCGGCGGGGTGAACATCTATCCGCAGGAGATCGAGAACCTGCTGATCACCCACCCCAAGGTGGCCGACGTCGCCGTGGTCGGCGGCCCGCACGAGGAGATGGGCGAACAGGTGATCGCGGTGATCCAGCCCGGCGACTGGGCCGACGCCGGCCCCGAGCTGGCCGCCGAGATCGACGCCTTCGCCCGCGCCAACCTCAGCCACGTGAAGATCCCGCGCAAGATCGACTTCATGCAGGAGCTGCCGCGTCACCAGACCGGCAAGCTCTACAAGCGCCTGATCCGCGACGCCTACTGGGGCAAGGAAGGCTCCAAGATCGTCTGACAGGGCCGACGACGCCTGGCCCTCTCCCCACATCGTGGGGAGAGGGTTGGGTGAGGGGTGGTTCCGCGTGACGGGCTTCTCCTGAAAGGCTCTGCGGGCGGCGCGACCCCTCACCCAACCCTCTCCCCCAAGGGGGCGAGGGCTTTCTTGCCGGGACGGGGCTGAAGCGCGCCGCCTTTCCTCTTGACTCGAAGTGATATGCATATCACTTATGTGATATCGACATCACAACTGGAGAGCCGCCATGGCCGAGGTGCTGCGCAAGGACTGGAACGAGGCGAGCTGGACGCCGACCGAGACGCCGGGGCTCGACTATTCGGTGATCCGGCCGAACGGCGACGGCGGCGCGACGATCTTCCTGAAGTTCGCCAAGGGGACGGCCGGCGCCAAGCACACCCATCCGGGCGGCGAGGAACTGTTCGTGGTCAGCGGCGACATCACCATCGGCGGGCGGCGGCTGAAGGCCGGCGACTACCTGTACACTCCGCCGGGCGACAGCCACGACGCCCAGGCGCACGAGGAGACCGTGCTCTACATGGTGCTGCCCAAGCTGCCGGTGTTCCTGTGAGCGCGGCGGGCGCCTGAGCGGAGCGGTTGACAGCCGCCAGCGGGGCGCCGCGTATGCGGCCATGACGGCAGGCGCAGGCGCACCTCTGACCCCGGACAGGCGTCTTCAGGACGGCCGTACCCAGGACGGGCGCGCCCTGGGCGACACGGCGCAGAAGCTGATCGCGGCGGCGGCGGCGGAGTTCAACGAGCACGGCTTTGCCGGCACCGACACCAACCGCATCGCCCGCCGGGCCGGCTTCGCGCCGCAGACCTTCTATCGCTGGTTCGTCGACAAGATCGAGATCTTCATCCGGGTCTACGACGCCTGGCAGATCGAGGAGGCGCGGGCCCTGGCGCCGCTGCTGGCCGAAGGGGCGCCGGACGCCGAGGTGGCGGCGGCGGCCGTCGCCCACCACCGGGCCTATCTGCCGTTCCGGCGCTCGCTGCGGCAGCTGTCGCTGGAGCACCCCCAGGTGCGCGCCGCGCGGGCCGCCAGCCGCCTGCGGCAGATCGAGCGCATCCGCCTGGGGCAGGGCGCACGCGCGCTGGACGCCGCCGTCCTGGCCCCGTGGCTGCTGGAGATGGAGCGCCTGTCGGACGCCCTGGCCGAAGGCGAGATCGAGGACATGGGGCTGGATCCCGAGGTCACCCGCGGCGAACTGGCGGGCATCATCGGCCGCATCCGTCGCGGCGGCTGAGCCCATCCGCCGTTTGGTGGGAAACGCGGCTTGCCACGGCGCCGGTTTCGTTGTGAGACGGCTCTCTTGCTTGCAATCAAAGAGGGAGGCGCAGAAATGCAGCCCGTCGAGTTTAAGGATCTTCCCGACCTGGTGGGTCAGGAGACCGGCGTGTCGGATTGGCTCCAGATCACCCAGGACCGGGTGAACCTGTTCGCCGACGCCACCGGCGATCACCAGTGGATCCACGTCGATGTCGAGCGCGCCAACCGCGAGATGGGCGGCCCCATCGCCCACGGCTACCTGACCCTGTCGCTGATCCCGTTCCTGTCGGCCGGCCTGATGCCGGTCAACGGCGTCTCGCGCGGCATCAACTATGGCTCCGACAAGGTGCGCTTCACCAACATGGTGCGCGTCGGCAAGCGGGTGCGCCTGCGCCAGAAGCTGATCGGCGTCGAGCCCAAGGCCGGCGGCCTGCAGATCAAGAACGAGTGCACCATCGAGATCGAAGGCGAGGACCGCCCCGCTTGCGTCGCCGAGACGATCTCGATCCTGTACGGGGGCTGAGGCTGGGCAAGCAGGCCCGGTTACACACAACGCTCTCAACCGTCACCCTCGGGCGTAAGTCCCGAGGGTCTATGCACACGTGAGAACGATTGGCGCGCTTCGAAGGGCGCGCCACGACGGGGCGGCGGCCGCTCCAGCAACGCTCCGCTGCCGCTCTCGACTTCGTCTCACGCGTTCATGGATCCCCGGGACTTACGCCCGGGGATGACGGTGGAGAGCGGGGGGGGGGGGCTTGTTCGAGAGCGGCTTCGCTCCGCGACACACGTCGCTACCGCGCCACCGCCACGGAGTCCGCCGTCGCCGCCACAGGCACGCCCAGCGGCTCGGCCGCGGCGGTCTGGGTGGCCTGCGGGACCGGCGCGGCGGGATGCGCGCCCTTGGGGTCGTCCAGCAGGCTGAGGGTCTCGCGGATGTAGCGGGCCTGGGTGACGATGCCGATCTGCAGGGTCTGGCTATTCAGCTCGACTTCCTGGGTCAGCATGCCGGCCACGAACGGCTGGTCCTCGGCGCTGGCGCCGTCGCGCCGGTGCAGGTTGCCGGCGGTGTAGACCGGTCCGCCCGAATTGCCCGGGAAGACGTTGAAATCCAGCAGGAAGGTCGGGAACGCCTTCGACGGGGTCAGCGGATACGACGCGACCCGACCCGAGCGCAGAATCGGAAAGCCCGCCGGGTTCGACGACAGGCCCTGCGGAAAGCCCAGCGCCATCAGCTCGTCGCCGGGGCCGAACTGGTACTTGTTGAAGGTGTCGTCGCCGGCCAGCCAGTTCAACGGGATGGCGGCCTTGGCGAAGGCCTCGGGCGCGGTGATGGTGATCGCCGCGACGTCGCGGTCGCCGTGGTGGGTCCACAGCGCGTGGCCGGCCTTGCGGATGGTGATGGTCTCGGGCGCGAACCGCCAGCTGCCGTCCGCGTTCTCTATGCGATAGCCGATGGTGGCCTTGTCGCCCGGCATCTTCTCGAACACGTGGTTGGCGGTCACCAGCACCACGCGCGCCTTGCCGTCCGGAGTCGGGTCCTGGATCAGGAAGCCGGTGCCGACCGTGCGCATGCCGTTGCCGAGCGGCTGTTCCAGCTGCACGGTCGCCTGGATCAGATCGACGGACATGTCGACGGCCATCGACGTCCCCCTAGCCCCTGTTGTGTTTTCTCATGATGCGACGGGCATTTGACCAAATCCTTAGCGAGCCGCAAGCTGCCTCCATGCCGCACCGCAAACTTGCCTTGATAACCGGCGCCTCGGCGGGGATGGGCGCGGCGTTCGCCAGGGCCTATGCGGCCAGGGGATTGGACGTGGCGCTGGTGGCGCGGCGGGCCGATCGGCTGGAAGCGCTGGCCGCCGAAATGAGGACATCGCACGGCGTCGAGGCGCTGGTGATCCCCGCCGACCTGTCGCTCTACGGGGTCGAATCGGTTGTCCTGCAAGCGATTGCCGACCAGGGACGCTCGGTCGACGTGCTGGTCAACAACGCCGGCTTCTCGATCCCGCGGAGCTTCGCCGCCGTGCCCTGGGAGGAGCAGCGCGACTTCCTGATGACCCTGGTGGTCAGCGCCTGCGGCCTGGCGCACGGGGTGATCGGGCCGATGGCCGCGCGTGGCGAAGGATCGATCATCACCGTCGCCTCGCTGGCGGGATTCGCCCCCGGCGCGGCCGGGCACAGCCTGTACCCGGGGGCCAAGAGCCTGGCGATCAAGTTCACCCAGGCGCTGGACGCCGAATACCGCAGGGCCGGGATCCGGGTCACCGCCCTGTGCCCCGGCTTCGTCAAGACCGAGTTCGCCGCCGCCAACGGCACCCAGGCCCTGATGGACGACAGCCCGCGGCTGTTCTTCCAGACCGCCGAAGCGGTGGTGGAGACGGCGATTGCCGCCAACGCGCGCGGCAAGGTCGTGGTGGTGCCGGGGCTGCACAACAAGATCGCTGCAATCTTGCTGAGATATTTGCCTGAACCATGGGTGTCCGCCGCGGTTCGGGCAGGATCGGCGAAATACCATCTGGAGCCCTGACAACGTTCGGGGACTCCTTCAGAGCCAGGGGGCAGGAATGGCGTCTCACTTCGACGTGGTGATCATCGGCTCGGGCGCGGGCGGCGCGACCCTGGCCCAGCGGCTCGCCCCCACCGGCAAGTCGATCCTGATCCTGGAGCGCGGCGAGCACCTGCCGCGCGAGGCGGAGAACTGGGACCCGAAGTCGGTGTTCATCCAGCACCGCTATCGCACCCAGGAGAAGTGGTTCGACCGCAACGGCCACCCCTTCACGCCGATGACCCACTTCTGGGTGGGCGGCAACACCACCTTCTACGGTGCGGCCCTGATGCGGCTGAAAAACCGCGACTTCGAGGAGGTCAAGCACGCCGGCGGCGTCTCGCCGGCCTGGCCGATCTCGCTGACCGACCTGGCGCCCTACTACACCGAGGCCGAGAAGCTGTGGCAGGTGCACGGCACCCGCGGCGCCGACCCCACCGAAAACGGCGACGAGCCGCCGTACTTCTATCCCGCCGTGTCGCACGACCCGGGCATCGCCGCCCTGAAGGGGCACTGGGAGAACCAGGGCTGGCGGCCGTTCAGCCTGCCGCTCGGGGTCAAGCTCGACCAGGCCCACCCGGTCACCTCGACCTGCATCAAGTGCAAGACCTGCGGCGGCTATCCCTGCCTGGTGCGGGCCAAGTGCGATGCGCGCACCATCGCCATCGAGCCGATGCTGAACCTGCCCAACGTCACCCTGCTGACCGGGCGCAAGGCGGTGCGGCTGGAGACCGACCCTTCGGGCCGGACGGTGACGGGCGTCGTCTGCCACACCGAGCATGGCGAGGAGACCTGGACCGGCGACATCGTCGCCGTCGCCTGCGGCGCGACGCCCACGGCGGCCCTGCTGCTGGGCTCGCACAGCGCCGCCCACCCCAACGGCCTGGCCAACGGCTCCGACCAGGTCGGGCGCAACTACATGTTCCACACCCTGACGGCCATGGTCTCGATGACCGAGGCCCACTGCGACATCACCTTCCCCAAGACCCTGGCGGTGAACGACTTCTACTGGAAGGACCCGCGCGGCGGGTTCGACTATCCGATGGGTCACATCCAGCTGCTGGAATACATGACCGGCCAGACGCTGGAGGGCGAGGTGTCGGACTGGCTGCCGCCGGCCCTGGTGCCCGACTTCCTGACCAACGCCTTCGCCTCGCGCATGCTGTCGATGCTGGTGATCTCCGAGGACCTGCCGGCGCCGGAGAACCGGGTGACGGTCGGCCAGGACGGGCGCATCACGCTGGCCTACCAGCACAACAACCTCGAGGGGCACCAACGGCTGGTGAAGACGCTCGACGCCTCGCTGGACGGCTTCGTCAACCGCTCGCACCCGATCAGCCAGCACCATTTCCAGATGAGCTCGCTGCTGCCGCTGTACGGTACGGCGCACCAGTGCGGCACGGTGCGCTTCGGCAACGATCCGAAGAGCTCGGTGCTGGACGTGAACTGCAAGGCGCACGAGCTGGACAACCTGTACGTGGTCGACACCTCGTTCTTCGTCACCGCCGCGGCGGTGAACCCCACCCTGACCACCGTGGCCAACGCCATGCGCGTCGGCGACCACCTGATCGACAGGCTGGGAGCGCACGCGGGGGCGCAGTAGCGATGCCGGCCGGGCCCCGCCTTCTCCGCCGTCACCCTCGGGCGTAAGTCCCGAGGGTCAATGAACACGTGAGAGCGATTGGCGCGCTTCGAAGGGCGCGCCACGACCGGCGGCGGCCGTCCGCACAACGCTCCGCTGCCGCTCGCGAATTCGCCTCCCGTGTTCATGGATCCCCGGGACTTTCGCCCGGGGATGACGGTGGAGAGGGAGGGGTTGATCCCGACCGCCCTCACACCAGCGGCTGCATCCCCTCCAGCAGGGTCGGGATCAGTTCGCTGACGGTGGGGTGGATGTGCATGGTGCGCTGGATCACGGTGTACGGCAGGCCGGCCGCCATCACGTCGAGCAGGCTGTGGATCGCCTCGTCGCCCTCGATGCAGAACAGGGACGCGCCCAGGATCAGCTTGGTCTCGGCGTCGGCCAGCACCTTCATGAAGCCGGTGGTCTCGCCGCGCTCGCGGGCGCGGCCGACGCGGGTCATCGGCAGGGTGGCCACCAGCGCGGGCCGGCCGGTGGCGCGCACCTCGGCCTCGGACTTGCCGATCCGGGCCAGCGGCGGGTCGGTGAACAGGGCGTAGCACGGGATGCGCTGGCTGAGCCGCCGCTCGTCGTGGTTCAGCAGGTTGGCGGCGACGATCTCGAAGTCGTTGTACGAGGTGTGGGTGAAGGCCCCGTGGCCGTTGACGTCGCCCATGGCCCAGACCCCGTCGGCGGTGGTGCGCAGCTGGTCGTCCACCTGGATATAGCCCCGGGCGTCCAGGGCGACGCCGCCGGCCGCCAGATCCAGCGACTCCACGTTCGGCTTGCGGCCTACCGCCAGCAGCACGTGGCTGCCCTCCAGGGTGACCGGCGCGCCATGGCTGGTGAGGGTCAGGCGCGCGCCGGCGGCGGTCTTCTCCAGCGCGAAGTCGCGGGCGCCGGTCAGCACCTTAACCCCCTCGGCCTCGACCATGGCCCGCACGGCGTCGCTGACCTCGGGGTCCTCGCGGCCGATCAGGCGGTCGCCGTACTCGACCACCGTCACCGGCGCGCCGAAGCGGCGGTACATCTGGGCGAACTCCAGGCCGATATAGCTGCCGCCGACGATCAGCAGATGCCCGGGCAGGACGTCGAGGTCCATCATCTCCAGGTTGGTCAGGCAGGCGACGCCGCTGGCGGCGGCCCAGTCAGGGATCACCGGTCGCCCGCCGGTGTCGATGAACACCTGGTCCGCGGTCAGGGTCTCGCCGCCGGCGTCCAGGGTGCGCGGGCCGGTGAAGCGCGCTTCCGAGCGGATCAGCGTCAGGTTGTCGGTGGCCGCGACCCAGCTCTCCAGGCCGTCGATCGAGGCGTTGACCACGCCATCCTTGCGCGCCTTGACCGCGGCCATGTCCACCGTGAAGCCGCCCTGCAGCTTCACGCCGTAGTCGCCCGCCTGGCGCACGTCGCGGGCCACCCGGGCGCTGGCGATCAGGGTCTTGGTGGGGATGCAGCCGTTGTTGACGCAGGTGCCGCCCAGGCCCTTGCGCTCGACCAGCGCCACCTGTCGGCCGGCGTTGGCCAGCTTCACGGCCAGGAACGGCCCGGACTGGCCCGCGCCGATGATGAGGGCGTCGAAGTGTCGGCTCATGGCGATCTCCCGGTCGAGGCTCGCCTGAGCAAACGCAGGACGCCGCGTCCCTGGCTTGAAGGCCTTAGCCCTTATACCCGCCCAGGCCGCAGATGTGCGTCCACTCGGCGTCCTCGATCGGCGTCACCGACAGGCGGAACTGGCGGAACATGGTCATGCCCGCCAGCGCCGGATCGGCCTTCATCTGCGCCAGGGTGACCGGGGTCGGCAGAGGCGCCACCGGCTCGACCTCGACGGCCACGAACCGGCCGGCCGGATCGGTGGGGTCGATGAACGCTTCCCTGGAGATGCGCGCGATCCCGACCACCGCCAGCTCGATGTTGGAGTGGTAGAAGAACGCCAGCTGGCCCACCTTCATCGCCTTCAGATAGAGGGCGGCCTGGTTGTTGCGCACGCCGTCCCAGTTGGTGCGGCCGTCCTTCTGCAGCTGCTGGAAGGCGTACTTGTTCGGTTCCGACTTCATCAGCCAGTGGGTGGCGGTGGTGTCCATGCGGCCTCCGTTCGAACCGGTCCAACTAACCCGATCCGGCGACATGACCAAAGCTTAACAGAAGCGTCGCTTGCTCCCTCGCCGAACGCGGGTCTTAATGCTGTTCAGATGGCCCGCAGAGGCCTCGGACGGGACGGAGGCGGCGATGGCCGACGGATACGCCAAGCTGGCGGAGGAGGCGCGCGCGCGGGCGTGGTCGCTGCCGCTGGAGACGCTGGACCCCTCCGATCCGGAGCTGTTCCGCGCCGACGTGCACTGGCCCTATTTCGAGCGCCTGCGCCGTGAGGACCCGGTGCACCACACGCCCGACAGCCCCTACGGCCCCTACTGGTCGGTGACCCGCTACGACGACATCGTCGCCGTGGACGGCAACCACCAGGTGTTCTCGTCCGACAGCGAGATCGGCGGCATCACCATCTTCGAGGGGACCGAGCCGCGCGAGCGCACCAGCTTCATCTCGCTCGACCCGCCCGACCACGACGCCCAGCGCAAGGTCGTGGCGCCGATGTTCACCACCCACAGCGTCGCGGGCATGGAGCAGCTGATCCGCGAGCGGGCGGGCAAGATCCTCGACGAGCTCCCGGTGGGCGAGACCTTCGACTTCGTCGACAAGGTGTCCATCGAGCTGACCAGCCAGATGCTGGCCACCCTGTTCGACTTCCCGTTCGAGGAGCGCCGCCTCTTGCCGCGCTGCTCCGACCTGCTGCTCCAGTTCGACCCCAACGCCTCGCCGGAGCAGGAGATGGCGCGCCAGGGCGAGATGTACTCCACCCTGACCAAGTTTACGGAGATCTGGGCCGATCGCGCGGCCAAGGCGCCCGGCGACGACCTGATCTCGATGCTGGCGCACGGCGATGCGACCCGCAAGGATCACGACCCGATGCGCTACATCGGCAACCTGATCCTGCTGATCGTGGCCGGCAGCGACACCACCCGCCATTCGATCACCGGCGCCCTGGTGGCGCTGAACCGCAACCCGGACGCCTACGCCCGCCTGCGCGCCAACCCGGCGCTGCTGGCCAGCGCCGTGCCCGAGATCATCCGCTGGCAGAGCCCCGTGGCGCACATGCGCCGCACCGCGCTGGCGGACACCGAGATCGGCGGCAAGTCGATCCGCAAGGGCGAGAAGGTGATCATGTGGTACGTCTCGGGCAACCGCGACGAGAGCGTGATCGACAACCCCGACGCCTTCATCATCGACCGCGAGCGGCCGCGCCAGCACGTGGGCTTCGGCTTCGGCATCCACCGCTGCCTGGGCAGCCGGCTGGCCGAGATGCAGCTGCGCGTGGTCTGGGAGGAGATGCTCAAGCGCTTCTCCTTCATCGAGATGGCCGGCGAGCCGGTGCGCATGCGCAACAACTTCGTCAAGGGTTACGAAGCCCTGCCCGCGCGGCTGGTGGTCTAGGGTTCCGCTCTCCCCCTACCCCTTCTGTCATCCCGGAATCCGCGCAGCGGATATCCGGGACCGCGGCAGGCGCCGGCGTTCGCTACGCGGCCGGGCGCATGGCGCTCGTGGCGCTCCCGGATATGCGCTGGCGCGCATTCCGGGATGACAGTGGGGGAAGTGAGCGGAGGGAGGTTGGAATATAACGGCACTGTCAACGCCAATACCCATTCCCATCCGCAGCGACGCGCCGTAAAGTCCGCGGCATGACCCTCCGCATCGACCTCTATTTCTCGTTCCGCAGCCCCTATTCCTATCTCCTAACGCCGCAGCTCGAGGCCCTGCGCCAGATCTGGGACTTCGAGGTGGATCTGAAGGTGGTGCGGCCGATCGCGGTGCGCATTCCGGGCTTCTTCAAGCAGGTGAACCCCCTGTGGCCGCCATACCTGGCGCGCGACACCTGGCGCATCGCCGAGCGCAAGGGCATCGCCTACCGCTGGCCGCGCCCCGACCCGATCATCATGAACGTGGGCACGGGCGAGGTGGCCGCGGACCAGCCCTACATCATGGGGGTCAGCCGCATGGGCGCGGCCGCCGCCGAGGCGGGCCGAGGCTTCGACTTCGCCTGCGAGGCGGCGAGGCTGATCTGGTCGGGCCAGACCGACAACTGGCACGAGGGCGACCACCTGGCCCGCGCCGCCGAGGCCGCCGGCCTGCCGGCGTCACTGGCCGCCGAGGACCTGTCGCGGTTCGACGCCGTCATCGAGGCCAACGAGGCGGCCCAGACCGCCGCCGGCCACTGGGGCGTGCCGCTGATGGTGTTCAACGGCGAGCCGTTCTTCGGCCAGGACCGGCTGGAGGACATCCTCTGGCGGATGCAGAACAACGGGCTGCAGCCGCGCTGAGCCGCGCCTCGAGGAGCGCCTGGCGGAGCGGCGCTAGGCGGGCTCCAGCAGGTCCCAGCGGTTGCCGTACAGATCCTCGAACACGGCTACCACGCCATAGGGCTCGCGCCGCGGCGCCTCGAGGAACCTCACGCCGTAGGCGGTCATGCGCGCGTGGTCGCGGGCGAAGTCGTCGGTGTGCAGGAACAGCAGCACCCGTCCGCCGCCCTGGCGGCCGACGGCGGCTTCCTGCTCCGGGCCGGAGGCCCTGGCCAGCACCAGCCCCGCGCCGGACCCGTCGGCGGTGGGGGCGACGCTTACCCAGCGCTTGCCGCCGCCCATGTCGGTGTCGGCGGTCAGGGCGAAGCCCAGCGCGTCGGTGAAGAAGGCGATCGCCTCGTCATAGTCGCGCACCAGGAAGGTGACCTGCGCCAGGCGGCGCGGCTTTGAACGGCTTTCGGAGGGAGGGGAGGTCATCGGCCGCTGCGATCCTTGGAGGGAGAGCTGGCCTGATAGACGAGTCGGGCCGCCTTGTCGGCGGCGCAGGGGTGGAAGGGGCGGCCGAGAACGTCGGCCGCCCAATCCGGTACTCTGATCTTACTTCTTCGCGGCGCTGTCGGCGGTCGAAGCAGCCGAAGAAGCAGCCGAGGCCGAAGAATCGGCAGTCGAAGCAGCCGACATCGCGGACGAAGCGGCGGAATCGGCGGCCGAGGCGGCCGGGGTGGCGTCGGCGCTGGAAGCCGAGGTGTCGGCCTTCTTGCTGCAGGCGGCGGTGAAGGCCAGGGCCAGAACGGCCGCGGCGGTCAGAGCGATCTTCGTGGTGCGCATTCGCGTCTCCTAGAATCCCCGCGCGATTCAGCCCGCACGGCGAGAGGCAATCTAACGTGACCTCTCGCTTTTGTGAACAGGCCGTGAGGAGGTTTCTGTGGGTTAGTCGACGGCGAAACCGAGTCGCCGCCGAAAAGCCTTGCTACACAAGGGCTGACGGCGTGAGGCCCAGCTCCTTCAGCAGCGGTTCGGCGTAGTCGACCCGGCCGGTCATGGTCTTCGGGTCGCCCGACGCCAACTGGTAGACCGCCTCGGCGATGTACTCAATGGGCTGCACGCGGTTCTTGGTGGCTTCGTTGATCAGGCCGTGCACCGCCACCCCGGGGGTGTCGACCAGGCCCGGCGAGACCACGTTCACCGCCACGCCGTCCTGCTGCACCTCGGAGGCCAGACCGGTGGTGAACCGTTCCAGCGCCGCCTTGCACATGCCGTACACCGTGCCGCCGCGCGCGCCCGGCGGATAGGGCTGCTTGGGGTGGATGCCGGCGGGGGAGGAGATGTTCACGATCCAGCCGGTGTGACGCTCCTTCATCGACGGCAGCACCAGCTGGGCCAGGTGGAAGGGCGCGTAGACCTGCACCTCCATCATCAGTTTGAAGCGCTTCTCCGGAAAGTCCTGGACCGGGATGAAGTAGGTGATGGCGGCGTTGTTCACCAGGATGTCCACCGGGCCGTAGGTGGCGACGGTCTGCTCCACCAGCCGCTCGCGGTCGGCGGCCTGGGCCAGGTCGGCCTTGATGAAGGTGGCTTCGCCGCCGGCCTTGCGGATGCGCTCCACGGTCTCAGTCAGGGTGCCGGGCAGGCGGCTCTCGCCGTCCTCGGCGGTGCGGGCGGAGACCACCACCCGGGCGCCCTCCATGGCCAGGCGGGCGGCGATGGCCTCGCCGATGCCCCGGCTGGCGCCGGTGACCAGGGCGACCTTGCCCTTCAAAGTCCCATTGGGGTCGATGCGCGGTTCACTCATGACGTTTCCTCGAAATGTCTTGTTCTGAATGGCGCGAACCCTCCCGCCTTTCCGCCGACGGCGCAAGCGGTCCCGCGGCCTGAAAGCGGGGATTACAAAGGCCTTTGCCGATCGGTAAGGCGACCCGATTGCGTAGGGAGAGTATGCATTTATGGCGCTTGCCAAGGCCGGCCGTAGCGGGTTCAGCTTGCCGCAAGTCGCGGCAAGACGACGGGTGATCGTCAATCAGGGAGCCGAAGTCACTTGTTCAAAGCGCCAGAGCCGGGGACCGAACGTCTGCCGCTCCCCCTGATCCTGACCTTCTCGCTCCCGGCCATCCCGATCAGCGCCCTGGGCCTGGCCCTCGGCGTCTACCTGGCGCCCTATTTCGCCAGCCACCTCGGCGTCAGCCTGACCGGCGTGGGCCTGGCGTTCATGATCGTGCGCTTCGCCGACATGGGCGTGGATGTGTTCCTGGGCGCCCTGATGGACCGCACGCGCACGAAGCTCGGCCGCTACCGGCTGTGGCTGCTGCTGGGCGGCCCGGTGCTGATGGCCGGCTGCTTCGCCCTGTTCATGGCCCCGGTCGGCATCAGCGTCAGCTACCTGGTGGGCGGACTGCTGATCTACTACCTGGGCACCTCGGTGGTGAACCTGGCCCACCCCGCCTGGGGCGCGCGGCTCGCCAGCCACTACAACGCCCGCTCGCAGCTGTTCGGCTGGCAGTCCGCCGTGGGCGTGCTGGGCGCCGTCGCCGTGCTGGCGATCCCGATCCTGGCCGGGCCGCTCGGCCTGAGCGACGCCCAGGCCGTGCCGGTGATGGGCTGGTTCGTGATCATCTCGATCCCGCTGTGCATCCTGGCGGCCGCCATCGCCACGCCGGAGCGGATCACCACCGATGTGGCGATGCACAAGCCGTCGATGCAGGCCACGGTCCGCGAATACATCGCCTTGATCACCAAGCCGGACCTGTTCCGCCTGGTGCTGGCGCAGGTGGCGCTGACGCTTGGTCCCGGCTGGATGGCGACGCTTTACCTGTTCTTCTTCCACGACTTCCTCGGCTTCACCGGCGGCGAGTCGTCCCTGCTGCTGGGCATCTACATCCTGATCGGCATCGTCGGTGCGCCGAGCGCGGCGTGGCTGGCCTCGCGGTTCAGCAAGCACCGCACCCTGATGCTGACCACCACGGCCTATTCGCTCGGCCTGTGCACCATCGTCGTGCTGCCCAAGCACAGCATGCTGTTCTCGGTGCCGGTGATGATGTGGTGCGGCTTCATGGCGTCCGGCTTCGGCCTGATGATCAGCGCCATGCTGGCCGACGTCGGCGACGAGGTGCGGCTGGAGCAGGGCAAGGAGCGGATCAGCCTGATCTACGCCATGAACGGGCTGGCGGCGAAGGTCGCCTCGGCCCTGCAGCTGGCGATCACCTTCCCGCTGCTGGAACGGCTGGGCTACAATCCCCGGGAAGGGGCGGTGAACACGCCCGCGGCCATCCACAACCTGGAACTGGCGTACATCGTCGGGCCGATCGTGTTCGTGATGCTGGGCGGCGCCTGCGTGGTGGGCTGGCGGCTGACGGCGCAGAAGCACGCCGAGATCCGCCAGGCGCTGGAAGCGCGGGACGCGGCCGTCTCCGAGACGCCGATCGTCGACAGCGCCATCGGCCAGGCCGCGACCGTGGTGGTGACGGTCAGCTAGGCTTCCGGGTCGCCGGCCAGCACCGTGTCGGCGAACGCCAGCGCCACGGCGGCCGGATAGCCGCTCCAGCCCTGCAGCAGCGAGCCGCGGCCGAACGGCGGGGAGAAATACTCCACCGCCCCGGCCCAGCCCTGCGCCAGGCAGGTCTCCCACCAGCGGGTCAGCGGATAGCGCCAGCCGGGCAGGCCGCGCCGCAGCCGCTCGCGGGCGTAGAGGCCGTCCAGCCACGGCCAGTCGGCGCCGTTGTGATAGCGGAAGGCGAAGGCGCTCTTGGCGCGGGTGTCCTCGCGGCGGGCGAACGGCGGGAAGGCGCACAGCATGCCCCAGTCCCCCCAGCGCTGGGTGGTGTTTCGCCGGCTCTCCAGCGTCATGCGCGCGCGCTCCAGCACCACCATCGCCTTGTCGGCCGGGGCGGCGTCGCCGCGCAGCAGGGTGAGGCTGTCGAGGGCCATGTGCGGTTCGAGCGAACCATCCGGCCGCCGCCAGTCGGCGTAGTGGTCGCCCATCCACAGCCGCTCCAGCCGCGCCTTGGCCGTCGCCGCCAGCGGCGCGGCGCGGTCGGCCAGCGGTCCGCCCAGCCAGCCGATCGCGTGCAGGACGTCCACCCAGAGTCCCAGGTCGTAGGCCACCTCGCCCTCGCGATAGACGTTGTCGGCCCAGTCACGGTCGTGGCGCGGCTTGGCGGGCAGGCCGTCATTGTCGGCGGCGAGACCGGCGTAG
Source organism: Caulobacter sp. KR2-114 (assembly GCF_049446115.1). Taxonomy (NCBI): domain Bacteria; kingdom Pseudomonadati; phylum Pseudomonadota; class Alphaproteobacteria; order Caulobacterales; family Caulobacteraceae; genus Caulobacter; species Caulobacter sp. KR2-114. The sequence continues at coordinate 120,212 of NZ_JBMSEC010000003.1, read as the reverse complement.
CGCTCGAAGATCGCCGCGATCAGCCCCGCGTGGCGCTCGGCCGGGCGCCGATCGCCCGTGGCGCGCACGTAGTCGCCGATCATCAGCACGAAGAACAGCGGACTGTCGAAGTGGTCGCTCCACCAGTGGCCGGGACGGTGGGCGGCCGCCATCCGACGGCTGCGGGCGCGCAGCGCCTCCCACGCCGCGGACTGGGCCGGGCCGGAAAGGATCACGCCGCTGGGAGCCTCGCCGTCCGGCTGCACCCCCTTGGCCAGCAGGTCGATCTCGTCGGCCACCGCCTGCGGATCGGCCCGCAGCAGCAGCTGCAGGGTCCAGTAGCCGTCGCGGAAATAGGTGCGCGCCGGAGCGCTGTAGGCGAGGCCGGCGGCGAGGCCCGCGAAGGCCCCGTGCTGATCGCGCCGGATGCTGGACAGCGCCGCGTGCGCGCCCTGCAGCACCATCGAGCGCAGCAGCGGGTCCGCTCCCGGCAGGCGGTCGCAGCGGGCGACGTGCGCGGCCGCCTCGGCGATGATCGCCTCGCCTGAAAGCCGCAGCGCCGCCTCGGCCTCGGCGCGATCGGCCCCGGCCGCGATCACCGTGTCCGCGCCACGGGGGTCGACGATGAGCACGCCCCAGCCAAGCTCGGCGATCCGCCGGTCGCCCTCGCGGCGGGGCGGCGGCGCGGGGTGCGACGCGGCCCAGCCGGCGCTCCGTGTCGCCAGGGTGAGCCGTCCGGCTCGGGCGCCCCTCAGCAGCAGCGCCGGCTGCGACTGGGCGATGTGGAGCCCACCGCCCGGCGTCTCCCAGCGGTTCGGCGCCGCCACGCCGGGACCGCCAAGCCCGGTGACCCTCAGGCTTCCCAGCCGCCCGGCGGCCCACAGGGCGAGGTCCAGACGGCCGTCGGCCGACAGCGCGCCCTGCAGGCGCGGGGCCATGAACGGCATGGTCACGGGCTCTTCTGCGGCGAGCAGCCCGTCGGGCCGCGGGCGAAGGCGTGGCGCAGTCGCTGACAAGGCTGGCGTCCCCCTCTATCGTTCGCCCCAACGCGCCCCGGTCGACGGAACCGTGGCCATCAGCCGTTACAGCCGGACCACGCAACCGAGGGAAGGGAGCCCATGTCGGACAACGCCGCCGCCATCGCCGCAGCCATGAAATGCCTGGACGATTTCATGACCGCCTTCAACGCCCGCGACATCGACGCCTGGCAGAAGACCTTCAACTTTCCGAGCGTGCGGCTGGCCTCCAACACCCTGGTGATCATCGACGCCGACTACCACAAGCCGGAGATGTTCGGCCGCGGGGCGCTGGAGGAATGGGACCACTCCGCCTGGGAGCGCCGCAACGTGATCCACGCCGGCCCGGACAAGGTGCACCTCGACACCCGCTTCACCCGCTACCGCAAGGACGGCTCGGTGATCGGCGGCTTCGATTCGATGTACGTTGTCACCTGCGAGGACGGCCACTGGGGCGTGAAGTGCCGCTCCAGCTTCGCGCCTTAGAGGGCGCTGCGCTGGAGCCTCCATCCCGGCCTTCGGCCGTACTTCCCCCAGAAGGGGAAGAGAATGTGCGCTTCAGCTTCCGTTCTCTTCCCCCTCTGGGGGAAGTCCCCGCGCAGCGGGGGATGGGGGCTCCAGCCGAGAACCGCCCTACCGCACCATCGCCGCCACATTGCCCCCGTCGACGGTGATCACCGCGCCGGTGGTCTTGGTCATCAGGGCGGTGAACACGAAGGCCTGGGCGACGTCCTGGGCGGTGACTTCCGCGTGCAGCAGGTTGCCGGCCATGTACTCGGCCTCGCTGACCCCGCGCGAGCCGGCGCGCGAGGCGATCATGCCGTCGGTGAGCAGGCCCGAGCGGATGCGGTCGGGGTTGAGGGCGTTGACGCGGATGCCGTCGGCGCCGTGCTCCAGGGCGTACTGCCGCATCAGCGCCATCAGCGCCGCCTTTGAGGTTCCGTAGGCCCCGAAGTCCGGCCCAGGGTTCAGCGCCTGCTTGGAGACGTTGAACAGCAGGGTCCCGCCGAAGCCCTGCGCCTGCATCACCCGCACCGCCGCCTGGGCGACGGCCTGGTGGGCGAAGAAGTTCAGGTCGAAGCTGGCGCGCAGGGTCTCGTCGGCCATCCGGGCCATCATGCCGGTGGTGGCCGCGCCCGCGTTGGAGACGACGATGTCCACCCCGCCGAAGCGGGCGCAGACGGCGTCGAAGGCGGCGCGCACCGCGTGCGGATCGGTGACGTCGCAGCCGAGCCCCAGCGCCCGCTTGCCGACCCTGGCCGCCGTCGCCCTGGCCGCGGCGTCGTCGAGATCCAGCACCGCCACGTCGGCGCCCTCGGCGGCGAAGGCGGCGGCGGTGGCCGCGCCGATCGCCCCCGCGCCGCCGGTGACCAGCACCACCCGCCGCTCCAGCCGCTTCTCGGCGGCCTTGCCCAGCTTGGCCTGCTCCAGCGACCAGTATTCCATCTCGAAGGTCTCGGCCTCGTCCACCGGTTCGAACCGGCCGACCGACTCCGCCTTCAGCAGGGTGGCCGCCCAGTTTTCCGCCACGTCGGCGGTGACCGCCGCCTCGGCCGCGGTCTTGCCCAGGCCGACCAGCCCCAGGCCGGGGATCACCGCCACCCGGGGCAGGGGATCGAGCTGGGTCTTGATGCCGCCCACGGCCGCATTGTTGCGGGCGAAATAGGCCTCGTAGGCGCTGACGTAGACCGCCGCGGCGTCGGCCGCCGCCTCGCCCCAGGCGGCGGCGTCCATCGTCGGGGCCGGCAGCACCAGGGGATGGCGCTTGGTGCGGATCACGTGGTCGGGGGTGGCCACCCCCCGCGTCGCCCAGTCGCCCAGCCGCGGATCGTCCGCCACCGCGCGGGCGGCGTCTCCCGTGCGCAGATCGGCGATCCAGCGGGCGGGCCAGCGCGCGCCGGCGACCTTCGCCAGGGCGCCGCGCAGCCGCGGCAGGGCCTCGGCGGCCGGCAGCAGCGCGTCCCGCGGCGCCGCGGCGGGCGCGGCCGGGCGGGCCTTGCGGGCCAGATAGTCCTCGGCGGCGGTGACCAGGGCGATCATCCGCTCATAGCTCTCGCGCGCCGTCTGCCCGAACGAGAACACCCCGTGCTTGAGCAGCACCAAGCCCTCCACGCCGGGATGCGCCTCCAGCACCTCGGCCGCCAGCTTAGCCAGCGCGAAGCCGGGCATGACATAGGGAACCAGGGCCACCTTGCCGCCCCAGACCTCGGCGGCGAGGTCGGCCGCGTCCGGCTGGTCGGCGATCGCCAGCACGTCCACCGAATGGGTGTGGTCGATGAACTTGGCCGGCATGAAGGCGTGCAGCAGGGTCTCCACCGACGGGTTCGGCGCGGCCGAGTCCAGCAGGTTCTGGCGCTGGGCGTTGACCATGTCCTCGTCTGAGAGCCGCTGCAGCGCGCGCAGCCGGCGCAGCGGCTCCAGCCGCACGGCGGGGTGGCCCGGCGGCTCGATGGCCCCCAGGTCCCAGCCGCTGCCCTTGACGCAGATCACGTCCACGGGCTCGCCGAACAGGTCGTGCGCCGTGGTCTTCACCGAGGTATTGCCGCCGCCGTGCAGCACCAGGCTGGGATCGCCGCCCAGCAGCCGGGCGGAATAGGTCCTGAGGGCCAGATCCTCGCCGACGCCCTCGGCGCCGTACCGCGCCACCGCCGCCTCGGCCGCCGCCTGGTCCCACCGGCTCTTCATCCGCGCTCGCTCCTCTGGCTCGACTGGCGCCCCCGATAGTCGCCGGGGGCCGCTCTGTCGATGGCCGGCGCCGTCCGTGGCCCGCGCCGCGTGTCGCCGCCGCAAACGTGGTTAGCGCTTCCTTAAGCGCGGCGGCCGACCCTGGCCGCGCAGCCCTGGAGAGCCCGCCCCCGTGACCCGCCTGGCCCTGGTGATGATCGCCCGTGACGAACGGCGCGCGATCGCCCGTGCGCTCGCCAGCGCCCGGCCGCACGTCGAGCGGCTGATCGTGCTGGACACCGGCTCGACCGACGGCACGCCGCAGATCGCGGCGGAGGCCGGCGCCGAGGTGGCCCATTTCACCTGGTGCGACGACTTCGCCGCCGCGCGCAACGCGGCGCTGGACCTCTCCGACGCCGACTGGAACCTGGTGCTCGACGCCGACGAGTGGATCGACGGCGGCGAGGCGGCGCTGGGGCCGCAGGTCCTGGCGCCGGGCGCGGGCGACTTCCTGGGGTCCGTACAGGTGGCCAGCGAGATCGGCGAGGGCGCCGAGCGCTCCACCTCGCGGGCCTGGATCGCCCGCGTGCTGCCGAGGGGCGTGCGCTACGCCGGCCGCATCCACGAGCAGCCCGCATCGACCCTGCCGCTTCGCCGCCTGCCGCTGGTGATCGCCCACGACGGCTACCTGCCGGACAATCTCGAGCGCAAGGGCGCGCGCAACGAGACCCTGCTGATGGCCGAACTGGAGGCCAGTCCCGAGGACGCCTACCTGTGGTTCCAGCTCGGCAAGGAGCATCAGGTGCGCGAGCGACCGCCGCAGGCGGCGGTGTGCTTCAGCGAGGCGCTGCGCCTGGCCGGTCCCGAGGCGCCGTTCCGCCACGCCCTGGTGGTCCGCGCCCTGACCGCGCTGAAGACCGCCGAGCGGTTCGACGAGGCCCTGGCCCTGCTGGACGCCGAATTTCCCAACTGGCAGGCCTCGCCGGACTTCTTCTTCGCCATGGGCGACCTCTACCTGGCCTGGGCCGGGCGCAATCCAGACAAGGCGCTGCAGGAATTCCTGCCGCTGGCCGAGTTCGCCTGGAAGAAGTGCCTGGAGATCGGCGAGCGGCCGGATCTCGACGGCGCGGTGGCGGGGCGCGGCGGCCACATGCCGGCGCACAATCTGGCGGTGATGTACGGGACCCTGGGCCTGGCCGACCTGGCGCGCGACTACGAGGCCCTGGCCGCCAGGCTGCGCGCGGCCTGACCCGGCCCCCGGCGGTTGACAGACTCGCCGCCAGCCGCCCATCTCGGCGCAATTGGCGGTTGATCGTCGCCGAAGGTTCCGGGGGGAAGATGTTCAGATCCACGATGCTGGCGGCCGCGGCGCTCGCCCTCGCCGGCTGCGCCGCCAAGGCGCCGCCGGAAGACACCTGCAAGGCGCCGGACTTCACCGCCAGGGCCGCGCCGGGGACCTACGCGGCCGAGAAGGAGACCGTGACCCTTTGCGTGCGCAAGGCGGCCTTCGCCATCGCCAAGGCCGGGGGCGACATCACCCACGCCGGCGACCAGGCGGTGAGCCAGTGCAAGGCCGAGGAGGCCGCCGTCGGCAAGGCCGGCCCCGACAAGTTCTATGACTGGCAGCGCCAGGAGCTGCACGAGAGCCTGGTGCACACCGGCAAGATCACCGCCGCCCAGGCCCGCTCGCTCGGCTGCGGCGCCGCGCCGGGCGCGCCGAAGGACACCATCTAGCCAGGCCCGGCCCGGCGGCGGAACGGCCACTGGCGCAGCGGCGGCTCGCGGTTGAAGGCGGCCAGCAGCCCGATCAGGGCGCCCACCGGCAGCGCCAGGGCGACCAGGCTGGCGGCGGCCTTGCCCAGGGCGCCGAGCACCACCCAGCCGATCGCGAGGCCGAACAGGCCGGTGACCGGGTAGCCGCTCAGGTTCGCCTGGCGCCGGGTCGGCGGGGCGGCCGCGGCCGGGAACCGCTGCGCGAAGGCCAGCAGGGCGAGGGCGGCCAGCAGGCCGCTGGACGGCTGCGCGTCGACCTCGCGGGCGGCTTCCACCGTCACGCCCATCGCCGCCAGCGCCAGCACGGCCAGCGCCGCCCGGCGGGCCGCGACGCCCAGGGTCACGGTCCAGAACCGGGCCAGGTCCGCTTCGGCGAACACCGTGGCGACCGCCGGGCCGGCCACGGCCAGGGCGATCTGCGGCCCGTCCCGCGTATCGCGCCAGGCCAGTGTCAGGCCGAGCAGCAGGGCCAGGCCGAAATTGCGCGCCGGCCAGCGCAGCCATTGCGGATAGAGGGCCGAGGAGGGGGTGAAGCGCCGCCCGGTGGCCCAGGACCACACCACGACCACCGCCGCGCCCGCGCCGACGGCCCCGATGGTCCAGGGCGCGGCCGGCAGCAGGAAGCCGGCGGCGAACACCGCCGCGGCCAGGGCCGCCCAGCCGTGCGCCGCCCAAGGGCCGGCGGTCGCCGACCACCGCTTGAGCCACAGCCATCGGGGCCAGTCGAAGGCCAGCCAGCGCAACGCCAGCACGGCCACGCCGCACAGGGTCACCACCGGCCAGGTCGCCGCCAGCTTCGGCAGGGCGGCGGGGCCGCTGGCGCCCCGCCAGACCACGATGAAAAACGCCAGCACCGGCGCGCCGATCGCCACCGTCCAGAGGCCCGTCGCCGCGATCCGGGGCCGGTCCAGCCATTCCGCCCAGGCGTCCAGCGCGCCCGGCGGGAAGTTCAGCGCCAGGCCGGGGTGGTTGCTGCGAAGATCGTGGACCAGCAGCGTCAGCCGCTTGGCCAGGCCTGGCCGGAGCAGCAGGCGCCAGGCGTCGCCGGCCCCCGGCGGATGTGTCAGCAAGGCCAGGTCGTGGCGGTGGCGAGGGTCCGTGGTCTTCAGTCGCGCCAGGTGCTCGAGGTCCGCCTGCCGCGCGGCCACCACATCGACGGCGGCCCTGTCAGCCACCGCGTCGTCGCCTTCGCGCCAGCCGAACACCTTCGTCGCCCGGCCCACCAGGGGGTCGGCCGCCGGGAGGTTCGCGGCGATCAGGCCGGCCAGCCAGGTCTCGGTGCGGATCTGCACCGCCAGCTGCTCGAGCGCTGGCGAGGCGAGCAGCGCCTCCAGCGCCCTCTCCAGGACCGCAGGCGAGACGTCGGCGGTCCGCACCTGACGCTCCAGTTCGGCCATCAGCCGCTCATGCGCGGCCCGCGCGGACGGCGATTCCGGCGCGGCCGGCGGCCGATGGATGACCCGCCCCCCGGTCGGAGGCGCCGGCGGGGCCGGCGGATCGGCAGGCCCCTGGTCCGCGGTCGCGCCGTCGGTCGCGGGCGTGTCGTCGGCGGGCTCGTCCGGGACCGGGGCGTCGGTCTCGCCAAACGGCTCGGGGACCAAGGCAAAGGCGGGCGCCGCGGCGCGGGCCAGGGCCGTGTCGTAGGCTGTGCGCAGGGCCATGAAGCCGGCGGCGTCGTCCTCGGGGTTCACCTGTTTCAGCCGGGCGGCGTAGGCCCGGCGGATCGCGGTCCGGTCGGTGGTGGGGGCGATGCCCAGTCGCGACCAGACCTCGCCCTGGGTCAAAGCCAGGTCTCGCCCTCGATGGAGTCGAGCGCGGTGAGCAGCTCGGCCCGGGCGGTCTCGACGGTGCGCGGGTCCTGGCTGTCCAGCGCCGCCTCGAAGCGCTCGATCAGCCGGCCGATGTGGTCGCGGGCATCACCGAGGTGGTCCTCGAAGCAGCGCTCGGCGCGGGCCATGGCGGCGCGGTTGGCGTCGTCGTCGCGGGGATGCTGCTTCAGCTTCGCCAGGGCCGCGCGGCGCATCTCCAGCTCGGCGGGGGTGACGGCGTCGTCCTCGACGATCACCAGTTCGCGCCGCTCGCCGGTCTGCGGCACGCTGACGTCGACTTCCAGCAGGCCGTTGATGTCGTAGGAGAAGCGGCAGTCGATCTCGACCTGGCCGGCCTTGGCGCGCGGCACGGGCACCTCGATCTCGCCCAGCAGGATGTTGTCCGCCACCAGCCGCGCCTCGCCCTGGTAGATGCGAAAGCGCACCTTCAGCTGGTTGTCCTCCAGGGTGGTGAAGCTGTGCGAACGGCTGGCCGGCACCACGGTGTTGCGCTCGATGATCGGCGCGAAGAAGCCGCTGCGCCGCTGGCCGCCGGGGCCGACGCGGGTGGTGTCGACGCCCAGGGTGTAGGGGCACACGTCGGTCAGCACCACTTCGCGCAGGTCGGAGTGCCGGCCCTTCAGCCCGCCCTGGATCGCGGCGCCCACGGCCACCGCCTCGTCCGGGTTGACCGTGTTGGCCGGGAAGCGGCCGAACATCCGCGTCACCGCCCGGCGCACCACCGGCATGCGCGTGGCGCCGCCCACCATCACCACCTCGTTCAGCGTCTCGGCGCGCACGCCGCTGTCGCGCAGGGCGCGCAGCACCGGCTCGCGCAGGCGCTTGAGCAGCGGCTCGGCCTCGTGCTCGAAGGCCTCGGTGGTGACGGTGTGCTCGAACGATTGCTCGTTCCAGATCAGCGACATGGCCGCCTCGGACCGTTCGGTCAGGGCGCGGCGGGTCTGTTCGGCGGCGACGTTCAGGCGCGCCAGCAGGGCCGGGTCTTCCTTGTCCTTGGACCACTCGCGGGCGAACTTCTGGCGCATCAGCTGCACCAGGGCGGCGTTGAAGTCCTCGCCGCCCAGGCGGTTGTCGCCGGTGGAGGCGCGCACCTCGATCACGCCCTCGAACAGCTCCAGGATCGAGACGTCGAAGGTGCCGCCGCCCAGGTCGAACACCAGGAACTGCGCCTCGGCGCCGCGCTCGTGGATGCCGTAGGCCAGGGCCGCCGCGGTGGGCTCGTTCAGCAGCCGCTCGACCTTCAGCCCGGCCAGTTCGCCGGCGCGGCGGGTGGCCTTGCGCTGCTTGTCGTTGAAATAGGCCGGCACGGTGATCACCGCCTCGGTGACCGCCTCGCCCAGGAAGGCCTCGGCGTCGGCCTTCAGGCTCTTCAGCACCAGCGACGACAGCTCCTCGGGCAGCAGCGAGTGCTCGGCCAGGCGGGTCTCGCGCGTGGAACCCATGTAGCGCTTGAAGGCGAAGGCGGTGCGGCCGGGGTGGGTGGCGATCCGCTCGCGCGCCGGCAGGCCCACCAGCAGCGAGCCGTCGTCGTCGACGCTGACCACCGACGGCGTCAGGGTATGGCCCAGGCTGTTGGGGATCAGCCGGGCCGCGCCGTCCTTCCAGACGGCCACGGCAGAGTTGGTCGTCCCCAGATCGATCCCGACTATCAAGGCATCCCCCGCACGCACAGCTGACCCCAATCTAGAAGCCCGCGCGCGGCGACGGAAGGCCGTGCGCGCCTTGCTGACAAGGGTTTGCCACGGTTGCGCTAGGATGGCGCCGACGCGGGGAGGGCGCAGCATGGACCAGCAGCAGGGCGTAGATCGGCGACGCGAGGGTGGCTGCGCCTGCGCAGCGGTGCGATACGCCCTGACCACGGGGCCGATGTTCGTGCACTGCTGCCACTGCCTGGACTGCCAGCGCCAGACCGGCAGTGCGTTCGCGCTCAACGCCCTGATCGAGACGGACCGCATCGCGCTGCTGGCGGGCGCGCCGAAGCCCACCCGCATGCCCACCGACAGCGGCCGCGTGCACGACGTCTACCGCTGCGAGGCGTGCCAGACCGCGCTGTGGAGCGACTACGGCGGTCGCCCGGCCCTGCGCTTCGTGCGCATCGGCACGCTGGACGAGCCGGCCAGCCTGGCCCCCGACGTCCACATCTTCACCCGCTCGAAGCAGCCCTGGGTCGGGCTGCCGCCGGGCGCGCGGGCGTTCGAGGTCTACTACGACATGCCGACGGAATGGCCGGCCGACAGCCTGGCGCGGCGGCGCGCGATCCTCGGCGACGTCTAGCGGGGCTGGCCGGGGGCGGTCGCCGGCCGGCTCTCGGGCAGCAGCAGGATCGCCACCACGCCCACGGCGCAGGCCCCGACCAGGTACCAGGCTGGCGCCACGGGGTTGCCGGTCGCCTTGACCATCCAGGTGATGATCGGCTGGGTGGTGCCGCCGAACACCGCCACGGCCGTGGAATAGACCCCGGCGAAGGCCAGGCTGCGCACGTCGCGGTGCATCGATTCCACCACCGCGGTGATGCCGGTCGAGCCGGCCAGCACGGCGATGGTGCTGAGCACGCCGGTGACCACCAGCAAGGTGGTGTGGTCGGGGTGGGCGGCCAGCAGGGTGAAGCCGGGCACGACCGCCGCCATCAGCAGCAGCCGCGGCCAGAGCATCATCGGCTTGCGCCCGATGCGGTCCGACAGGGCGCCGCCCAGCAGGCCGAACACGATCAGGGTCAGCCCCACCACGATCGAGGCGGCCAGCGCCGCGCCCGGCGCCATCTTCAGCGTGGTCTGGGCGTAGCTGGTCATGTTGTTGAAGATGTAGGTGGCGATGGTGCCATTGGCGGTGATCATCAGCCCCAGGGCGATGATGCGGCCGTGGCCCCTCAGCGTCGCGGCCGCCGGCTGGGCCGCGGTGCGCACCTCCGTGCGGTGGCGGGTCTCGGGCAGGCTGCGGCGCAGCCACAGGCCCCACGGCAGCACCAGGGCGCCGATCAGGAAGGCCAGGCGCCAGCCCCAGGCGCCCAGCGCCGCGTCCCCGACGGTGGCCGAGAGCCCCACGCCCACCAGGCCGCCGACCAGCGAGGAGAACCCCTGGCTGGCGTACTGCAGCGAGCCGTACAGCCCCCGCTGGCCCGGCGGCGCGGCCTCGATCAGATAGGCCGTGGTGGGGCCGACCTCGCCGCCCAGGGCGAAGCCCTGCACCAGCCGCCAGATCACCACCAGCACCGGGGCGGCGATGCCGATCTGCGCGAAGCTGGGGGTCAGCGCCAGGCCGAGGATCGCCACGCCCATCAGGCCGAAGCTCAGCATCATCGCCGGCTTGCGCCCCGCCCGGTCGCCGTAGCGGCCGATCACCAGGGCGCCGATCGGCCGGGTGATGAAGCCCACGCCGAAGGTGATCAGCGAGCTCATCTGCTGCACGAAGGGGTCGTGGCTGGGAAAGAAGGCCGCGCCGATCTGCACCGCGAAGAAGGTGTAGGTGACGAAGTCGTAGAACTCGAGGGCGTTGCCGACCACGGCGGCGGCGACGTGCCGGCGGCCGATGGGCTCCTCCGCCAGCGCCATCGGCTGGTCCAGCACCGCGTCCGTCATCCAGGTCCCCGCTCAAGACCGCGCCACCATGGGCCGGGCCGGGGCCGGGCCGCAAGCGCCGCCGCCGCGGGGGCTGTCAATTCGCCGGCTGCGCCGCCTCGTTGACCTGCGCGCGCACCACCGAGGCCTTCACCACCGGGATGTCGGCGTCCGCCATCGGCGGGCGCACCGGCTTGCGGGCCATGGCGGCGGCGATGAAGGGCTCCAGTTCGGCCGCCTTCCGCGCCTCGCGCGCGGCGACCTCGGCGGCGAACTCGGGCATCACCTCGGCGGCGAACAGCTCCAGCGACTCGCAGATCTGGTCGTGCCGGTTGCGCCCGCATTGCTGCAGGAAGATCACCTGGTCGACGCCCGCTTCCTGGAAGGCGCGGATGTGGTCGCGGATGTCGTCCGGCGTGCCGATGCCGTTGGCGTTGCGCTCGGCCATCCGGGCGGCGGCGATGATCTCCTCGTCGCGCGCGCCGCGGGCCTTCTGGAAGTCCTCGAACAGGGTCGAGCGACCGGGCCGCACGTCGTGCGCCACCAGGGCGTTGATGGCGTAGCTGAAGAACTCGAACCCCTCCTGGCCGCGCCGGATCGCCTCGGCCCGGTCGCGGTGCACCGAGAAGTTCGACACCATGGCCAGGTTGGCGTTGACGCTGTGGCCCAGCGGCACGCACTGATCGGAGCGGATAATATCATAGTATATCTGCGCCCAGTTGCGGGCCTCGGCCGGGTCGACGAACGAGAAGGCCAGGGCGCCCAGGCCGTTCTGCGCGGCCACCTTGATGGTGTCGCGGTTGGTGCACGCCATCCACATCGGCGGGTGCGGGCTCTGCATCGGCTTGGGCAGCACGTTGCGGCAGGGCATTGGAAAGCCGCGGCCTTCGAAGCCCGGATAGGGCTCCATCACCATCATGTCGGCGATCGCGCCGCCGGCCTCCAGCGCCAGCGCCCGCTTCTCCTTGGCCGGGATGCCGAAGCCGCCGAGCTCCAGCCGCGTGGCCCCCTCGCCGATGCCGAACTCCAGCCGGCCGTTCGACAGGATGTCCAGCGTCGCCAGCGCCTCGGCGGTGCGGGCAGGGTGGTTGTAGTTGGGGATCACCTGGCGGATGCCGTGGCCGACCCGGATCCGCTTGGTCAGCGCCGCGGCGGCCGAGAGGAACACCTCCGGCGCCGAGGAATGCGAATATTCCTCCAGGAAGTGGTGCTCCACCTCCCAGGCGAAGTCGTAGCCCAGCCGGTCGGCCAGCACGACCTGCTGCAGGGCCTCGTGGAACAGCCGCGCCTCGTCGCCCGGTCCCCAGGGCTTGGGCAGCTGCAGCTCATAGAAGACGCCGAAGCGCATCGCCGATTCTCCCGTACGGTCCCCTCTTGCGGGGGCGGGGGACCTTCGCGCCAATAGAGCCCCAACAGGGAGGCGCGCCAAGCCATGCTCGAAGTGTTCTTCGACTGCTCCAGTCCATGGACCTATCTGGCGTTCGAGAACATCCAGCCGATGGCGGCCGAGCTCGGCGTGCATGTGGACTGGCGGCCGATCCTGGTCGGCGGGATCTTCAACTCGGTCAATCCCAGCGTCTACGAGAGCCGCCGCACCCCGGTGCCGGCCAAGGCGGCGTACATGCTCAAGGATCTGCAGGACTGGGCGCGGGCCGCCGACCTGAAGATCAGGATGCCGCCCAGCGTTTTTCCGGTGAACAGCGTCAAGGTCATGCGCGGGTGCATCGCCATCCAGCGGGAGGGCGGCCCGATGGTCGCCTTCGCCCGCGCCGCGTTCCGCAACTACTGGGGCGACGACCGCGACATCTCGCAGGACGAGGTGATCGCCGAGGTGGCCGCCGACGCCGGGGTCGATTCCGACTGGCTGTTCGAGGCCATCGCCCGCCCGCAGATCAAGGACGCCCTGAAGGCCAACACCGACGAGGTGATCGCCCGCGGCGGCTTCGGCTCGCCGACGATGTTCGTCAACCGCGACGACCTGTACTTCGGCAACGACCGCCTCGGGCTGGTGCGCGCCGCGCTGGAACGGGCGCTGGGGTAGGGGCGGGCCTTCATCTCACCACCGTACCCCGCCCGCCGTCACCCTCGGGCGTAAGTCCCGAGGGTCCATGCACGCATGAGGACGGTTGGCGCGCTTCGAAGGGCGCGCCACGACGGGGCGGTTGCCGCCTAACTTCGCCGAAAGATCCCGCAACGCTCCGCTGCCGCTCGCGACCCCGCTTCCCGTGTTCATGGATCCTCGGGACTTACGCCCGAGGATGACGGCGGGGAGAGGGGTGAGAAACGAACATCTCCATGGCCTTGCCAATCGCATAAGTCGGTGCTTATGTGTTTGGCGATGACTCACGCCGACCTGTTCCGCACCCTGGCCGACCCCACCCGCCGCGCGGTGTTCGAGCGGCTGGCCGGCGCCGAGATGAGCGTCTCGCAGCTGAAGGCCGGGTTCGACGTCTCGCAGCCGGCGATCTCGCAGCACCTGGCCGCCCTGCGCGGGGCAGGGCTGGTGGAGGAGCGGCGGGAGGGTCGCAACGCCTTCTACCGCGCCCGGCCCGAGGGGCTGGCGCCGCTGACCGACTGGGTCGAACGCTACCGCAGCTTCTGGCCGGCGCGGATCGACGCCCTGAAGGACGTGCTCAAGGGGATGGACCAATGATCGCCGACAAGATGGTCGCCAACGACGATGGCGAAGGGGACCTGGCCTTCGAGGCCGAGCTGGATCACCCGCCTGAAAAGGTCTGGCGCGCGCTGACCGAGTCCCACCTGCTGGACGCCTGGCTGCCGCCAGGACCGCCGGGCGGGCCTCAGGTGACCCGCGAGGTGGTCGAGGCCGATCCGCCGCACACCCTCCGTTGGGCGTGGCGCGACGGCGGCGGCGATCCGCCGCTGGACAGCGAGGTCACCATCACCCTGGTTCCGACCCCCGGCGGCGCCCGCCTCACCGTCATCCACACCGGCCTGCGCCCAGCGGTCCCGGCCAACAGCAACACCCCCGCCTGGAGCCTCAAATGCGCAGCCTAGAGATGAGCCTGGTGCCGATGGTGGTGGAGGAGTCGAGCCGTGGCGAGCGGGCGTTCGACATCTTCTCGCGACTGCTGCGTGAACGCATCATCTTCCTCAACGGCGAGGTCGAGGACGGCATGGCGGCGCTGATCTGCGCGCAGATGCTGTTCCTGGAGGCGGAGAACCCGAAGAAGGAGATCGCCCTCTACATCAACTCGCCGGGCGGCTCGGTGACGGCCGGCATGGCGATCTACGACACCATGCAGTACATCCGCGCCCCGATCTCCACCATGTGCATGGGCTTCGCCGCCTCGATGGGCAGCTTCCTGCTGATGGCCGGCGAGAAGGGCAAGCGCGTGGCCCTGCCCAACAGCCGCATCATGCTGCACCAGCCCTCCGGCGGCTTCCAGGGCAAGGTCTCGGACATCGAGCGCCACGCCGAGGACATCATCAAGACCAAGCGCCAGATCCAGGAACTCTACGCCAAGCACACCGGCCGCACCTACGAAGAGGTCGAACGCACCCTGGACCGCGACTTCTACATGAGCGCCGAGGAAGCCCGCGACTGGGGCATCGTCGACGAGGTGTGGAGCGGGCGGTCGGAGTAGGCGGGGTCGCGGGCAGGGCGGAACCCCTCACCTTCCCAATCGCTGATCGCGATTGGGCCCCTCCCTCTCCCTCTGGGAGAGGTGAAGTAAACCATTGCCAAAACTGAGAAAATTACCTCTCCCATAGGGAGAGGGAGGGGCCCGCGTGGCTTGCGTCAGCAAGGCGCGTGGGAAGGTGAGGGGTTCAGGCCCCTCCGACCCGTCTCAGAGCCGCGTCGCCGCCAGCCAGCCCCGGCCGGTCGGAGAGTGCGATCCATAGGGAAATCCAGGAACGGCGAGCCGGCGAGGCCCGTGGCCAGGTGGCAGGTGGCGGAACCCCTCACCTTCCCACGCGACTTGCTTCGCAAGCCACGCGGGCCCCTTCCTCTCCCTATGGGAGAGGTGATTTTCTCTCTGGCGGCAGGGACTTACTTCACCTCCCTCTATGGGAGATGTGAATTTTCTCAATCGCGGCAGGGACTGACTTCACCTCTCCCACAGGGAGAGGGAGAGGCCCAATCGCGATCAGCGATTGGGAAGGTGAGGGGTTCAGGCCTCTCCAACCCGTCTCAGAGCCGCGTGGCCGCCAGCCGGCCCCGGCCGGTCGGAGAGTGCGATCCATAGGAGAATTCCAGGAACGGCGAGCCGGCGAGGCCCGTGGCCAGGTGGCAGGTGGCGGAACCCCTCACCTTCCCACGCGACTTGCTTCGCAAGCCACGCGGGTCCCTCCCTCTCCCTCTGGGAGAGGTGAATTTTCTCAATCGCGGCAGGGAGTTACTTCACCCTCCCAGAGGGAGAGGTGATTTTCTCAGTCGTGGCAATCGTTCACTTCACCTCTCCCAGAGGGAGAGGGAGGGGCCCAATCGCGATCAGCGATTGGGAAGGTGAGGGGTTCAGGCCTCTCCGACCCGTCTCAGAGCCGCGTCGCCGCCAGCCGGTCCTCGTCCAACGCGAAGCCCAGCCCCGGCCGGTCGGAGAGCACGATCCAGCCGTCCGTCGCCGTCAGGGGCTCGGCCATCGGGAAGTCGCGGCGCTCGAGGCTCCACTCGGGCGGATCGTGGGGGAATTCCAGGAACGGCGAGCCGGCCAGGCCCGCGGCCAGGTGGGCGTTGGCGGTGACGCCGACGCCGTTGGTCCAGGTGTGCGGGGTGAAGACCAGGTTGGCCTCCTGGGCCATCATCGCCACCCGGCGCAGGCCGGTGATCCCGCCGGTCAGGGCGACGTCGGGCTGCAGCACGTCCAGGCAGCGTCCCTGGATCAGGTCGCGGAACTCGGTGAGCTCGCGGTTCATCTCGCCGCCGGCGATGCGGATCGGGGTCATCTGGCGCAAGGCGCGCATGCCCTCGCGGTCGGCCCGGTGCAGCGGCTCCTCCATCCAGTAGACGCCGAGCGGCTCCAGCGCCTTGGCCACCCTGGCGGCGTCCTTCAGCGACCACGGGCCTTCCGTGTCCCAGGGCTGGCGCCAACCCTGGTTGCAGTCGACCATCAGCTCCAGGCCGTCGCCGATGCGTGCGCGCACGACTTCGAGCGCGCGCACGTCCTCGCGCCAGTCGCCGCGGTGGAAGCGGATCTTCATCGCGCCGAAGCCCTCGGCGGCGAACCGCTGGGCCGCGTCGGCCAGGGCCGCCGGATCGCGCAGGGTCCCGGAGGAGGCATAGGCCCGCACCCGGTCGGACAGCCCGCCCAGCAGCTTCCAGCACGGCTGGCCGGTGATCTTGCCGGCCAGGTCCCACAGCGCCAGGTCCAGCGGCCAGCAGCGCCCGGCGTGGAAGCTGATGTGCGACAGCACCCGCGCGTGGCGCTCCAGCGCCATCGGGTCCTGGCCGAGGAACAGGTCCTCGTAGGCCTCGAAGCCGACCATGGCGTCGCCCGAGCCAAAGCCGGTGAGCCCGGTGTCGGTGGTAACCCGCACGACGGTGGCGTCGAAGTGGCGGCGCGGCCGGGTGTCCCAGCTCGGCCGGAACGGCGGATCGAGCGCCAGCCGGTGATGGCTGACGGCGACGGCGGCGATGCGGTGCTCGCCCATCAGCCCTGCGGCGTGAAGAACGGGTTGGACGGGGCGGCGACGCCGGCGGCCAGGGCCGCGCGGTCCGGCCAGCCGGGCGTCAGGGCGCGGCGGCAGGCGTTCAGGGCGGCGGCGCGGTTGTTGGCGTAGACCGCCTGGGCGTCGTCGGCGGCGGGGTCGACCCAGACCAGGGCGATGGCCAGCCAGCCGTCCTCGGCCTCGGGGGGCAGCACCCCGCTCAGCAGAGATTCTGTGATGCCGGCGGCGACGCCCGCCTGGGCCGGCCCCCAGGTCATGGTCTCGTGCGCCGGATCGGCCAGCACCGACTTGGCCACGAACAGGGTCGCCGGCTTGGCCGGCAGGTTGGGCGCCAGCACAGCCTGGAAGGGGATGTGGCCGGGGCCGGGGCTGGCCGCGGCGGAGGCGAAGGCGCCGCCCAGGGCCTCGCGGGTTCCCAGGATCAGGTTGATGTGCGCCGCGTTGGCGCCGGAGCCCTCGAAGCCCTCGCCGATATGCATGTCGTCCCCTCCGCCGGCGCCCGCGCCGGCCTCGTGCTCAGTCCCGGGCGAGCGCCCTGGGCCGCCGGACGAGGTTGTAGTCGTTGATCATGTCCCGCGGACGGTAGGGCGCCTCCAGGAACGTCCGCTCCCCGTCGTCGAGTGTCAACGCGGCGGCCGCCAGCGCCACGTCGACCTGCTCGGGCGCATCGGCCCCGACCAGGGGAACGGTCACGTTCGGCGAGCCGGCCACCCAGGCGGTGGCGACATGCGCCGGCGTGACGCCGCGATCGGCGGCCACCTGGCGCACCCGCCGGGCGATCTCCACGTCGATCTCGTCGCCGAACCAGTCGAGGTAGATGTCGTGCGCCGTCCGCGCGGTGTTGGTCGCCCCGGTCAGGTAGCCGCGCGCCAGCGGGCTGAAGGTGGAGACGGCGATCCCCTCGGCCTGGCAGTAAGGCATCATCTCGCGCTCCTCCTCGCGGTAGAGCAGGCTGTACTGGCACTGCATGTTGACGAAGGGCGTCCAGCTGTTGGCCCTGGCCACCGCATTCATGGTGGCGAACTGCCAGGCGTACATTGTCGAGGCGCCCAGGTAGCGGACCTTGCCGGCGCGGACGATGTCGTGCAGCGCGGCCATGGTCTCCTCCACCGGCGTGTCCGGGTCGAAGGCGTGCACGATGTAGAGGTCCAGGTGGTCCGTGCCGATCCGCTGCAGCGAGGCGTCGATCGAGGCCATCAGGTGCTTGCGCGACAGGCCGCCCTGGTTGGGCGCATCGCTCATCGGGTAGAACACCTTGCTGGCCAGGACCAGCTCATGGCGTGGCTTCATCGCCAGCAGCGCCCGGCCCACCACCTCCTCGTTGGCGCCCAGCGAGTACCAGTCGGCCATGTCGAAGAAGTTGATCCCCGCCTCGACCGCGCGGCGCAGGATCGGGACCGAACGGTCGGCGTCCAGCACCCAGCCCTTCCACGCCGACGACCCCATCGACATGGTGCCCAGGCACAGACGCGAGACCTTCAGCCCCGTGCGGCCAAACCGGACGTAGTCCATCGCGCGCTCCCCGTCGTCGTGGACGTTCCTTACGGCGCCCCGGCCGCCTGCGCACCTGGCGCCTCGGGCACGGCGGTGATCAGCGTCGGAGCGGGAGAGAACCAGCGTTTGGCCGCCGCCTTGACCTCGTCCAGCGACAGCGAGGCGACGAGGTCGCGCTCGCCCACGGTCTCGTTGATCTTGGCGGGGTCGCCGTGCGTGGCGGCGATCAGGCCGGCCCACCACAGGTTCTGGGTCCGCGCCTGGTCGGTCTGCGCCAGGAACGGGGCGCGGGCGCGGTCGAGAGCGTCCTGGTCGAACTGGCCGGCGGCCACCCCGGCGGCGACGCTGGCGATCTCGGCGCGGACCTGGTCGAGGTCGCCCGGCGCGGTGTCCACCAGGGCCATCGCCAGCCCCTGGTCCGACTGGTCGGGCAGGCTGACCTGGACGGTGGGCGAATAGGTTTTGCCCAGCTGTTCGCGCACCCGCTTGCGCAGGGTGTCGGCCATGATGCGGCCGGCCATCTGCATGGCCATCTCCTCGCGCCGGTGCGCGGGGTCGGCCTGCCACAGCGGCCAGACGGCGCCCACCGCCGCGGTCTTGGCTCCGGGCAGGGTGACGGTGATCGGCGGCAGCGGGCTGGCCAGCCCCTTCATGAACCAGGCGTCGGCGCGGGTGCGGTCGACCGGCGCGCGTGGCGGCAGGGCGCCGAAGGTGGCGGCCAGCAGCGGCGTGGCCGTCTTCTCGTCGATCGACCCGACCACAACCACCTCCAGCGGATCGCTGGTCAGGTCGGCGCGCAGCAGGTCGGCGAAGTCGGCGGCGCGGATGCTGGAAATCCGCTGTTCCGACGGCATCAGGCTCGGCAGGCCGGGCCGCATGGCGTCGTCCAGGGCCAGCTGCACGGCGGCCCCCGGGCTGGAGCGCATGATCCGCAGGCCCATGCGCACGCCCTGCGCCAGGCTGGCGTCGATGTCGGTGCGGAAGCCCGGCTCGCTGGCGTAGGCGGCCAGCACCTGCAGCTGGACGCCCAGATCCGACGGCCAGGTGGTCCCCACGAGGTTGTTCTGGGTGTCGCCGATGTCCAGGTCGACGTTCCAGGTGGAGTCCTGCAGGGCGCGCTTCATGTCCATGTAGCCGATGCGCTTGAGCCCCATGTACGGGGTCAGCCGCCCGCCGAGGGCGGCGATGAACACCTGGTCGGCGCTCAGCGCATGACGCCCGGCGCCGAACGAGACGTCGACGGTGACCCGGCGTTCGGCCTCGCCGTTCAGCGTCTTCACATAGGCCACCGCCCCGTTGGCGAAGGTCAGCCGCACCATGTCCAGGGTCGGGAAGGCCTGGCGCGCCACCACCTTGCCGGGCTTGCCGAAGCTGGCGTAGGGCCAGGCGATCGCCGCGACCGTGGGGCCTGCGGTGGGGGCGGGGGCCGCCTCGCCCTCGGCCCAGGCGGTCTTCAGCGCGCCGGCGGGCGGGGCGCTGGTGGTGACGAAGGCGATGCGCGCGCCGGTCCCGGACCAGTCGTGGGCGAAGGCGGCCCGCACCTCGTCGACGGTCATGCCGGCCGTCGCCCGGTCGAACACCTTGTCGGCGTCGTCGCCGGGGATCGGATCGCCCTGCGACAGGGCGTCGGCCAGCGCCGCGGCGATGGTCGGCGAGGCGCCGCGCTCCTCGTCCTTGTGTGCGTTCCAATACTGGTTGTGCAGGTCGTGCAGGGCGTCCTTCAGCTCCTGCGCCGAGGGGCCATAGGCGGCGAAGCGGCGCAGCTCGGTCTGGGCGGCCGCCATGGCGCGCCGCCAGTCCCCGTCGCGCGGGATCACCGTCACGCAGGCGCCGCGCGCCTCCTTGTCGTTGTCGTCCTCGGCCCACGCGGCGCTGGCCAGCGGCGCGTCCGGCTGGTGCGCCAGGCGCTCCATGCGGGTGTTGAGCATGCTCGCCCAGGCGTCCGACGCCGCCTGCGCGCGCAGCTTGGGCAGGGTGTCGAGGTGGTCGTCCTGGCCCTGGAGGTTGCGGCAGATGGCCAGGGTGGGCACGCCGTTCGGCTCGACGATGATGTCCTCGGCCGCCGGCGCCTTGAGGTCGATGGCCTCGAACGGGGCATGGGGCGGGACAGGGCTGTCGACCGCGGGCTTCCACGAGCCGAACGCCGCCTCGATCCGCCGCCGCATCTCCTCCACGGGAAGATCGCCGACCATCACCACCACGGCGTTGTCCGGCCGATACCAGCGGCCGTAGAAGGCCTTCAGCCGGGCGGGCGTGGTCGCCTGGATGCTGGCCACCGGGTCCGGCCCCGCGCGCCGGGCGCTGCGCGCGCCCATTTCCTCGAACACCGCCAGGTCTCGCCAGGCGGTATAGGCCGCTACCTGCCGCTCGCGGCTCTCGTTCAGCAGCACCCCCTTTTCGGTCTCCACGACCGCGGCGGGGAAGGTGGCGCCGTCGGCCACCTGGCGCAGCCAGCGGAACGCAAGATCCAGCGCTGGCGCGCCCGCCTGCGGCAGGTCCAGTTCGTAGGAGGTCTCATGCAGGGCGGTGTGGGCGTTGCGATCACGCCCGTGATCGACGCCGAAGCCCTGGAAGGCGTTGGCGTAGGCGGTCTCGTCCGCCGGGCCGGACCCGGCGAAGGTCATGTGCTCGACGAAGTGGGCCACGCCCACCTCGCCCTCCTCGGCGTCATAGGCGCCGGCCGCCACCGACAGGCGGATCGACACCCCGCTACGCGGCGACTCGTTGTGCTTGAGGGCGTAGCGCAGCCCGTTGGGCAGCGTGCCCTGGATCACCGAGGTGTTGGGATCGATGCCGAGCGCGTCGTTGGCGCGCGCCGAGGCGTGGTCGGCCTTGCGCTCCACGGCCTTGTCGGCGGCGTTGTTGGCGGTCTTCTCCGCCGCCAGGGCGGACTGCCCCGCGGCCAGCGCCAGGACGAAGGCCAGGGGCCCTAGGATACCACGCATCTACAAAGGCCCCCGCCCGAACTCGAAACGGCGGAAATCTAGCCTTGCGGTTGCGCCGCCGGCAAGCCGCGCCGCCGCTGGAGCCTGCCGCCTTTTGATGGAACCATCAAAAGGCGATCAGCAGGCTCGTCCTCTCCGAGTCTACGAGCACGCTTCAGCCTTTCGTCGATGCCGACAAAAGCCATCGTGCTCTGGCCGGCGCGGTCGCCGAAAAAGCTCAGACCTTGTTGCGGGTGGGGATCACCACCGGCAGGTGCTCGTAGCCCTTGACGAAGCTGGAGTAGACGCGCCGCGGCTCGCCTGTCACCTGGATCACCGGGAAGCGGGCCAGGATCTCTTCCCAGATGATCTTCAGCTGCAGCTCGGCCAGGCGGTTGCCCACGCAGCGGTGGATGCCGAAGCCGAACGACAGGTGCTGGCGGGCCCGTTCGCGCTCGATGTTGTAGCGGTTGGGTTCGCTGATCACCTCTTCGTCGCGGTTGCCCGAGACGTACCACATCAGCACCTTGTCGCCCTTCTTGATCGTCTTGCCGTTCAGCTCGACGTCCTGGGTGGCGGTGCGGCGCATGTAGGCCAGCGGCGTCTGCCAGCGGATGGTCTCGGAGACCATGTTCGGGATCAGGGCCGGGTTGGCGCGCAGCTTGGCGAACTGGTCGGGGTTCTGGTTCAGCGCCAGGATCGAGCCGGTGATGGTGTTGCGGGTGGTGTCGTTGCCGCCCACGATCAGCAGGATCAGGTTCCCCAGGTACTCCATGCGGTCCATGTTCCGGGTGGACTCGCCGTGCGCCAGCATGGAGATCAGGTCGTTCTTCGGCGGGGCGCTCACCCGCTCGTCCCACAGCCGCATGAAATAGTCGACGCACTCGAACAGTTCGGCGCGGCGCTGTTCCTCGGACTCGATGATGCCGGACTCGACGCTGGCCGTGGCCACGTCCGACCAGCGGGTCAGCTTGCGGCGGTCCTCCCAGGGGAAGTCGAACAGGGTGGCCAGGGTCATGGTGGTCAGCTCGATCGACACCTTGTCGACCCAGTTGAACTCGGCGCCGATGTCCAGGTCGTCCAGGATCTTGGCCGCGCGCTCGCGGATGATCGGTTCCAGGTTCATCAGGTTGTGCGGGCTGACGATCGGGCTGACGGTCTTGCGCTGGGCGTCGTGCTTCGGCGGGTCCATGGCGATGAACATCGGAAGCGTGAAGTCTTCCTCCTGGTCGCCGATGGTGATGGAGCCCTGCGATGAGAAGGCCTGGTGGTTGGTGTCCACGGCCATGATGTCGTTGTACTTGGTCACCGACCAGTACGGCCCGAACTCGTCGTCCACGGCCAGGTGCACCGGGTCTTCCTTGCGCAGGCGCTCGAAGTACGGCCACAGGGTGTCGTCG
This sequence comes from Caulobacter sp. KR2-114, assembly GCF_049446115.1. NCBI lineage: Bacteria > Pseudomonadati > Pseudomonadota > Alphaproteobacteria > Caulobacterales > Caulobacteraceae > Caulobacter > Caulobacter sp. KR2-114. The sequence goes on along the minus strand of NZ_JBMSEC010000003.1, from coordinate 97,948 downwards.
CGGAACAGGGCCGGATCGGCCGGCTTGATCTCTTCCAGCGGGATCGAATAGGCGCGTTCGCGGGCGGCCCGGCGGATATCGTTGCCTGCATCATCCATGGTTGTCTCTCCCGCGCGTTCTCGCCGCGCCTGAAATAGTTGACGCCTGCGTCACCTTTTGCCTGCGACACGGCGTAAACGCAAGCATCTTAGCGCCGATCAGGTCTTCGTGGCGCTGATCCAGGCGTCGATCACGCCATCGAGAAGGTCCAGCGGCACGCGTCCGCAACCCAGGCCGGCGTCGTGGAAGTCCCTGATGTCGTATCGCGGGCCCAGCGCCTGCTGCGCCCGGGCGCGGGCGCGGGTCCAGACGGTGTGCCCCAGCTTGTACGAGCACGCCTGGCCGGGATTGGCGCAGTAGCGCTCCACCTCGCGGGTGGCGAAGCCGGGGGCGTCGCCGTCCAGGTCGACGAAGTACTGGATCGCCTGCTCGCGGCTCCAGCGCAGGTGGTGCAGGCCGGTGTCCACCACGCAGCGTCCGGCCCGGAACAGCTGGAAGCGCAGGTAGCCGATGCGGCCCAGCGGATCGTCGTCGTACATCCCCAGCTCGTCCGACAGCTGCTCGGCGTACAGCGCCCAGCCCTCGGCATAGCCCGAGAAGCCCAGGGTCTTGCGGATCAGCGGCAGGTCCTTGTTGGCCAGCGCCAGCCCGCCCTCCAGCTGGTGGCCGGGCAGGCCCTCGTGGAACACGGTGGTGGGCAGCGACCACTTCGGCCATTCGGCGGTGTCGTGCAGGTTGAAGTACACCAGGCCCGGCCGCGAGCCGTCCAGCGCCGGTCCCTGACTGAAGGCGCTGGCCGCGCCGGCCTCGGTGGCCGGCGGCACGCGTCGCACCTCGAAGGCGTAGGGCGGCAGGCGCCTGAAGGCGCGCGGCAGGCGCGGGCGCACGGCGTCGAGCCTGGCGTTGCAATAGGCGATCGCCGCCGCCTTGCCCTCGTCGGTGTTGGGAAAGAACGAGGCCGGGTCCTTGTAGAGCGCCTGCACGCGCTGGCCGACCGCGCCCTGGCTCAGGCCCTGCGCCTTCAGGAGGCCGTCGAGCCGGGCGGAGATCTCCGCCGCCTGGTCCAGGCCCAGCCGGTGCACCTCGTCCGGCGACAAGCCGGTGGTGGTCGTGGACTTCAGCGCCGCCGCATAGAAGGCCGCCCCGTCCGGCAGCGGCCAGATGCCGGCGTCGTGCCGGGCGTGGGCGCGCAGGGCCCGGGTCTGCTCGAGCTGGCGGGTCAGGGCCGGACGGACCTTGCCCTCGTAGATCGCCGCCGCGTCCCGGGCATAGCGATCACTGAGCTGGGCTGCGGCGGCGCGGCGCGTGATCGAGGCGACCAGCAGGCTCTGATCGGCTGGCTTCTGCAGCGCCTCCATCTGCGCCAGGGTGGTGTCCAGCAGGAAGTCCGGCGGAACCACGCCCAGCGCCGCGTCGTGCTTCTGGCGCGCGGTCTGCGCATCCAGCTGCCCGGCGAAGGCGTCCAGCCGCGCCAGGTAGGCGTCGGCGTCGGCCGCGGTCTTCACCGGATGCTTGGTGTCCAGGAAGTCGGGGACCGACTGGTAGGCGCCGGACTGCTGGCTGATCACATAGGGCGTCGGGCCATAAGCCGAGCCGCCATAGTCGAAGGCGTTGATCGCCGCCGCCGTCTGGCGGGTATAGAGCACGGTGTCCAGGCTGACCCGCTCGGCCGCGGTCAGGGCCGCGCGGTCGAGGCCCTGCAGCTGGCGCAGCTGGTCGGCGTTCAGCGCCTTGGCGGCGGCGACGCCCGCCGCCGACTCGTCGCGAAGCCTGCCGCGCAGGCCGGCGCCGGCGCCGGTGTCGAGGCCGAGGTTCGTCGCCGTCTCGGGATTCTGCCGGAGCGCCTGCTGGAAGAAGAAGTCCAGCATCGCCGACAGCCGCGCGCCCTGCGGCCCGCCCGGCTCGGCGGCGCGGGCCAGGACCGGCCCCAGCGCCGCGGCGGCCGCGCCGCCCAGCATCGCCTCGCGTCGGTTGAACATGCCTGGTCCCCCTTGCCTGGCGCGAGCTTCGGCCGGCGCCGGCGCGCGCGCAAGGGCGCGCCGAGGTTGCGCGCCGTGCGGGGAGGCCGCATGTAGCCGGCATGTCCAAGCCGACCCCTCCCACGCCCCGCAAGGATCCCAAGCGCATCGAGCAGCTGGGCCGCGTCCGCATCGACGACTACGCCTGGATGAAGGACGACAACTGGCAGGCGGTGCTGCGCGATCCCAAGGTGGTGCGGGCCGACATCCGCGAACACCTGGAGGCCGAGAACGCCTACGTGAAGGCGATGCTGGCCGGGACCGAGGGCCTGCAGGCGACCCTGTTCGAGGAGATGAAGGGCCGCATCAAGGAGGACGACAGTTCGATCCCCACCCCCGACGGGGCCTGGGACTACTACGCCCGCTTCGAGCTGGGCGCGCAGCACCCCAAGCATGTGCGCCGGCCGCGCGGCGGCAACGACGAGACCGTGCTGCTGGACGAGGAGGCCGAGAGCCAGGGCCACGCCTACTACGAGGTGGGCGCCGCCGCGCACAGCCCGGACCATGCCCTCTACGCCTGGGCGGTCGACGCCCAGGGTTCGGAATACTACCGCATCCTGACCCGCGACCTGGTCACCGGCGAGATGGTCGGCGAACCGATCGAGAGCGCCTATGGCGCCTTCGCCTTCTCGGCCGACAGCCAGTGGCTGTTCTGGATCTGGCGCGACGAGAACGCCCGTCCGGCCAAGGTCTTCCGCCGCCCCGCCCGCGGCGGCGAGGACGTGCTGGTGTACGAGGAGCAGGACGAGGGGCTGTTCCTGGGCGTCGGCCTGACGTCCGACCGCAAGTATCTGCTGATCAGCGCCGAGAACCGCGAGGTCAGCGAGGTGCTGGCGATCGCTTCCGACGACCCCACCGCGGCCCCGCGAGTGATCGAGCCGCGCCACGACGACCGCCGCTACAGCGTCGACCACTGGGGCGACCGCTGGGTGATCCGCACCAACGCCGACGGGGCGGTGGACTTCAAGCTGATGGTCTCGCACGCCGAGCTGCCGGCCAAGGCGACCTGGACGCCGCTGCTGGAGCACAAGGCGGGCCGGCTGGTGGCCGGCTTCAGCCTCTACGCCGACCACCTGGTGCGGCTGGAGCGCGAGAACGCCACCGATCGGCTGGTGGTGATGGACCGCGCCGGCGCCGAGCACATGATCGACTTCGCCGAGGAGGCCTATGCGCTCAGCCTCGACGACGGCTACGAGTACGACACCACCCTGACCCGCTTCGTCTATCAGTCGCCGACCACGCCGCGGCAATGGTTCGACTACGACCTGGCCACCCGCCAGCGGACGCTGCGCAAGACCCAGGACATCCCCTCCGGCCACGATCCGGCGCGCTACGAGACCCGCCGGCTCTACGCTGCCGCGCCGGACGGCCAGCAGGTGCCGATCACGGTGTTGATGAAGCGGGGCCAGGCGCTGGACGGCTCGGCGCCGCTGATGCTGTACGGCTACGGGGCCTATGGCTTCCCGCAGGAGCCGACCTTCTCGATCCGCTCGCTCAGCCTGGTGGACCGCGGCTGGATCTGGGCCAACGCGCACGTCCGCGGCGGCTCGGACAAGGGCTGGGGCTGGTTCCTGGACGGGCGCAAGTTCGCCAAGAAGAACACCTTCACCGACTTCATCGCCTGCGCCGAGCACCTGGTGGCCGAGGGCTATGGCCAGGCGGGGCGGATCACGGCCTACGGCGGCTCGGCCGGCGGCATGCTGGTGGGGGCGGTGACTAACATGCGCCCGGACCTGTGGGGCGCGGTGATCGCCGCGGTGCCGTTCGTGGACGTGCTCAACACCATGAGCGACACCAGCCTGCCGCTGACCCCGCCGGAGTGGCCCGAGTGGGGCAACCCGCTGGAGGACCCGGCGGCCTACGACTACATCGCCAGCTACGACCCCTATGAGAACGTCGGCGCGAAGCCCTATCCGGCGATCCTGGCCACCGGCGGCCTGTCGGACCCGCGCGTGACCTGGTGGGAGCCGCAGAAGTGGGCCGCGCGGCTGCGCGAAAAGACGACAGGCGAGCGGCCGATCCTGCTGAAGATCAACATGGAGGCCGGCCACGGCGGGGCCTCAGGGCGCTTCGAGTTCCTCAAGGAGATCGCGCTCGACTACGCCTTCGCCATCTGGGCCATAGAGGGAGGGGAAGCCCTTGCGGATTCGTCCGGCGACTGAGGAAGACGTGGCGGCGGTGGCCGCCGTCTACGGCCACCACGTGCTGCATGGGCTGGGCACCTTCGAGGAGGAGCCGCCGAGCGTGGAGGACATGGCCGGCCGCATGCGCGCGGTGCTGGGGCGGGGCCTGCCGTGGCTGGTGGCGGAAGGCGAGGATGGCCAGGTGCTGGGTTATGCCTACGCCGGCCCGTTCCGTCCCCGCGCGGCCTATCGCTATGCCGTGGAGGACAGCGTCTATGTGGCGCCGCAGGCCATGGGGCAGGGCGTGGGCAAGGCCCTGGTCGCCGAGGTGATCGCCCGCTGCGAGGCGCTGGGCCTTCGCCAGATGATCGCCGTGATCGGCGACAGCGGCAACGCCGGCTCGATCGGCCTGCACCGGTCTTTGGGCTTCGAGCACGCCGGCGTCGGCCGCTCGCTGGGCTACAAGCACGGCCGCTGGGTCGACATCGTCTGGATGCAGCGGGCGCTGAACGCCGGCGACACCGCCGAACCGGACGCCCCGGGGATGGCGCTGACCGGCGGGGGGTGAGGCGCGGCTGGCGCCATTTCCTTTCTGTCATCCCGGAGTCCGCGCAGCGGATATCCGGGACCGCGGCGAGCGCCGGCGCCGGCTACGGCCGTGGTCCGCCAGCGTTTCCGGCGGTCCCGGATATGGGCTGACGCCCATTCCGGGATGACAGTTGAGAGATGGGGCCAGCGTCCTCTACAATCTGCCCCGATGCGTCACCTTCCTTCCCTGCTGCTCGGGCTGATCGCCCTGGTGCTGGCGGTCTGCGGGCCCCTGATGGGGGCCGCGCCGGCGCAGGCTTCGATGAGTCCTGCGCATGTCATGGCGGGCATGCCCGACGACTGCCCGATGCATCGTCATGCCGGCAAGGGCGGCCACGCCGACACCGCGCTGGCGGTGTGCGCCTGCTGTTGTGGCCAGGCGGCTGTAGAGGCGCCCGCGCCGACGGGGCCGTCCGCCCCCTCGGTAGCGCGCCGGCCGATGGCGCCGGTTGCCGAGCTGACCGGAGGGCCGGGCCGGTCGATCCCGCCGGCGCTGGGACCGCCCCGCGCGGGCGGCTGAACCCCGTCCGAGACCGCGCCGAACGGCGCCCTGTTTCCCAGTTTCCGGAGGGCCTTCGATGCCCAAGCTTTCGCGTGCGCGGCGCCTCGCCGCCACCTGCGTCCCCATTCTCCTGCTGGCCGGCCACGCGCTCGCCGCCGACCCGCCCGATACGCCGATGGCCCCCATGCCCGGGATGGAGGGCATGCCGGGCATGGGCCAGCCGGCCCCGGCCCAGCCGTCCACGCCGCCGGCCCCGCCCGCGGACAAGGCTCACGACCAGAACGACATGTCCGGCATGGCCATGCCCGCCGCCGGCGGAGGCCGCGACATGATGTCGAGTCCGTTCGGCGACTACCTGATGATGCGCGACGCCTCCGGCACCAGCTGGCAGCCCGACGCCACCCCGCATGAGGGGGTGATGACCATGGCCGGCGACTGGATGGTGATGGGCCACGCCCTGATCAACCTGGTCTACGACGGCCAGGGCGGCCCGCGCGGCGGCCACAAGGCCTTCCTCGCCGGCATGGTGATGGGCATGGCGCAGCGCCCGCTCGGCGGCGGCACGCTCGGGCTGCGGGCGATGCTGAGCCCCGATCCGTTCATGGGCCCGGCCGGCTATCCGCTGCTGCTGGCCACCGGCGAGACCGCCGACGGCAAGACCCCGCTGGTCGACCGCCAGCACCCGCACGACCTCTTCATGGAGCTGTCGGCCAGCTACAGCCATCCGATCGGCCGCGGCCTCAGCCTCTACGTCTACGGCGGCCTGCCGGGCGAGCCCGCGTTCGGGCCGCCGGCGTTCATGCACCGCGCGTCCGGGCTCGACAGTCCGGAGGCGCCGATCAGCCACCACTGGCTGGACTCCACCCACATCACCTTCGGCGTCGTCACGGTGGGCCTGGTGGACGGCGACTGGAAGCTGGAGGCCTCGGGCTTTCGCGGCCGCGAGCCGGACCAGCACCGCTACGACATCGAAAGCCCGCACCTGGACAGCGCGTCGGTGCGGCTGTCGTGGAATCCGACCCCGGAATGGGCGCTGCAGGCCAGCTGGGCCAACATCGTCAGCCCCGAACAGCTCGAGCCGGACGTGAACGAGCGGCGCGTGTCGGCCAGCGCCATCTATACCCGGCGGGTGGGCGACGGCGGCCTGTGGGCCACCACCCTGGCGTACGGTCACAAGGACATCACCCGGGGACCCGGCCTCGGCGCCCTGCTGCTGGAAAGCGCCTACCGGCCGGACGATCGCTGGACAGTCTTCACCCGCGCCGAATGGGTGCAGGAGAACGAACTGGCGCCCGGCGTGCACCCGGTGGGCAAGCTCAGCGTCGGCGCGATCCGCGACTTCGCCGTCGCCCGCCACGTGAAGGTCGGCGCCGGGGTGCTGGTGAGCGGCTACGCCCTGCCGCAGGCGCTGAAGGCGGCCTATGGCGGCCCGGTCAGCGGCATGGGCTTCCTGCGGCTGAAGATCGAGTGAGGCCGCCGCCCACGCGTCCGTCCGGCAGGGTCTAGTCGTTGGCCGCCGCCCGCGGGGCCAGCATCTGGCCGACCTTGCGCGCCAGGTCGTCGCGCGTATAGGGCTTGGACAGCAGGGCCACGCCCGGGTCCAGCCGGCCGTGATGGACGATGGCGTTGTCGGTGTAGCCGGAGGTGAACAGGATCGGCACGCCGGGCGCCATCGCCTCGACCTCGCCGGCGAAGTCCCGGGTCTTCAGCGGCCCGGGCATCACCACGTCGGAGAACACCAGGTCGACGTTCAGGTCGGCGCGCAGGGCCGCCAGCGCCTCCTCGGCGTTGGCCGCCTCGCGGCAGCGGTAGCCCAGGGTCTCCAGCAGGGCTACGACGGAGGCGCGCACATTGTCGTCGTCCTCGACCACCAGGATGGTCTGGCCGCGGCCGGCGGCCGCCCCCGGCTCGGTGCGGACGGGCGAGGCCTCGGCCTGGTGCGAGCGCGGCAGGTAGATCTTCACGGTCGTGCCCTGACCTGGCTCGGAGTAGATCTGCACGTGCCCGTTCGACTGGCGCACGAAGCCATAGACCATCGACAGGCCCAGCCCCGTCCCCTTGCCGTCAGTCTTGGTGGTGAAGAATGGCTCGAACACCCGGGCGCGCACTTCGGCCGGCATGCCCTGGCCGGTGTCGGACACGGCGATCAGCACGTACTGGCCGGGGCTCAGGTCGTCGATGTCGCGCACATAGGCGTCGTCCAGCGTGGCGTTGGTGATCTCGATGGTCAGCCGTCCGCCATCCGGCATGGCGTCGCGCGCATTGATCGCCAGGTTGAGGATGGCGCTCTCCACCTGCGCCGGGTCGGCGACGGTGTTCCAAAGGCCCCCCGCCACCACGGTCTCGATCTCGACGCTTTCGCCCAGCGTGCGCCGCAGCAGGTCGGACATGTCGCCGAACAGGCGCGACAGGTTGATCACCTGCGGCTCCAGCGGCTGGCGTCGGGCGAAGGCCAGCAGCTGGCGGGTCAGCTGCGCCGCCCGCTCGGCCCCGTAGAGGGCGTTGCGCAGGCGCCGCTGCGCCGTCTCTTGGCCGACCAGCGCCGGCTCCAGCAGTTCGAGGTTGCCGCGGATCACCTGCAGCAGGTTGTTGAAGTCGTGCGCCACGCCGCCGGTGAGCTGGCCGACGGCCTCCATCCGCTGCGCGCCGCGCAGGCGTTCCTCGCCGCGCACCCGCTCGGTGATGTCCCGGATCGAGCCGATGATCCGGTCGACCTGGCCATCGGGCCCGGCGACCGGGGCCAGGATCGATTCCCAGGTGCGCGGCCCGTCCGGCAGGTTGGGCAGGACGTTGCGGGTCAGCACCGGGCGGTCCGACCGGCGGACGCGGGCGTAGTGGGTCACCAGGTTGGCGGCCACCGGCGCGGGCAGCAGATCGGTGATGGCGCGGCCGCGGATATCCGCCGCCTTGACCCGCAGCGCCCGCTCGAAGGCCGGGTTCACCTCGGCCAGCACGAAGCGGTCGCCGTCCTGGATGTCCAGCACCATCAGATAGTCCGGGGTGTTGGCGAAGAAGGCGGTGACCAGGGCGGTGCTGGCGTCCAGCGCCGCGCGCGCCTGCTGCGTCTCGGCCAGGGCGCGCGACAGCCGGCGGGTGGTCCGGTCCATGACATAGACCGCGCCCAGCAGGCCCAGCAGCGCCAGCGCCGCCACCATCAGCCCCAGGGTCAGGCTGAGGCGTTCGGCCGCCGCCGCGCGGGCGGTCCGCTCGCGCAGAAGGATCTGCTCGGCGCTGTCGACGCTGGCGCTCCTGGTCCGGATCAGCCGCATGGCCACGGGGCCGTCGCCCTGCCGGATCTGGGCGCGGGCGCCTTCGAAGTCGCCCGCCTCGGCCTGGCGCACCCGCTCGGTGAGGAAGGCCAGACGCGCGTTGATCAGCGCATTGAGCTGGGCCACATGCTCGACCTGGCCGGGGTTGTCGGCGGTCAGGCGGGCCAGCTGGGCCTCGGCGGAGGGCAGGGCGGCCGCGCCCGCGCGATAGGGCTCGAGGTAGCCGGGATCCTCGGTCAGCAGATAGCCGCGCTCGCCGGTTTCGGCGTCCTCGATCAGAGCCAGCAGCCGCTGGTTCTCCTCGATGATCTCGTGCGTGTGGCTGACCCACCGTCGCGCATCGGCCAGGGCGGCGGCGTGGTTGTAGACGAACAGCCCCACAAGGCTGGCCAGCAGCAACGCCAGGAACAGCGCGATCGAAAGGACGCGATTGAAGCCCACAAGATTCCCCACCGGTCCCACGAGGGCCGGCCCCAAGAGTCGCTCCAACTTGCACGCCCGCCGGTATATCGCCGGAAACCGCAACCCCTGTGAAGGGGTGAGGGCGCCGAAGGCGCTCAGCCAGCCGCCAGCGGCCAGACCCACGCGATCAGGGGCGCGCCGCCGGCGATCACCAGGATCGAAAGCGGCAGGCCCAGCCGCCAGTAGTCGCTGAACCGATAGCCGCCCGGGCTCATCACCAGGGTGTTGCACTGATGGCCGATGGGGGTCAGGAAGTCGCAGCCTGCACCGGTGGCCACCGCCATCAGGAACGGGTCGGGGCTGAGGTGCAGCCCCCGGGCCAGGGCCACCCCGATCGGCGCCAGCACCAGCACGGTCGGCGCATTGTGCAGGAACGGCGAACAGGCCATTGACGCGATCATCAGCGCCGCCAGGGCGGCCAGGGCCGGGGCGGGCTGCAGCCAGGCAGCCAGGGCGTGGCCGATCAGATCGGCGCCGCCGGTGTGGCGCACCGCCTCGCTGAGCGGCGTCAGGGCGCCGATCAGGATCAGGACCTCCGGCTCCAGGGACTCATAGGCCTCGCGCATGGTCAGCCCGCCGGTGATCACCATCAGCACGGCCGCGCCGAAGAAGGCCATCGCCACCGGCGTGATCTTCAGCGCCACCAGCACCATGGCGATCGTCAGGATCAGGGCCGGAAGGTAGCGGTTGCGCGCGCCGCCCAGCTTGACGGTGCGTTCGGCCAGAGGCAGCACGCCGAGATCCTGCATGATCTTCGGCAGGGCGCGCTCGCCCGCCTGCAGCACCAGCACATCGCCGGCGCGCAGGGTGACGTCGCGCAGGCGCTCGGTGATCCGTTCGCCGCTGCGCCCGACCGCCAGCAGGTTGACGCCGTAGGCCTGCTGCAGGGTCATGCGCTGGGCCGAGGCGCCGATCAGGGCCGAGCCCGACTGGATGACGGCCTCGATGGCCCGGGTCTCCTCGCTGGGCGTGTCCTTGGGCACGCTGCGCCGCTCGTCCACCCGGGTGAACGGCAGGTGCGAGAACGCCTGGTCCAGGGCGTCCTGGTCGCCTTCCAGCACCAGGATGTCGCCCACCTTCAGGGTGGTGTCCGGCAGGGGGGTGAGGCGTCGCCCGTCGCGCATCACCGCGCCGACCTGTACGTGGTCCTTCAGAAGGCCGAGGTCGCTGAGCGTCTTCAGGGTGTCGGGCCAGTCGCCCGGGATCACCGCGTCCGTGGAATAGGGGGCCGCGGCGATGGCGTCGTCCATGCCGGCCGCGCCCTGTCGATTGCGCGGCAGAAGCCGCCAGCCCACCGAAACGAACAGCAGGCCCGCGGCGGTCAGGGCCAGGCCCACGGGGGCGAAGTCGAACATCTGGAAGGGACGCCCCAGGGTCTCCTGGCGCACCTGGCTGACCAGGATGTTGGTCGAGGTGCCCACCAGGGTCACCAGCCCGCCCAGCAGCGACATGAACGACATCGGCATCAGCAGGGAGGAGGGCGAGGAGCCGGTCTGGCGCGCCACGCGCAGGGCGACCGGCATGAGGATGGCCAGGGCGCCGACGTTCTTGGTCGGCATCGACAGCAGGGCGGTGGCGCCGGCCAGGGCCGGAACCTGGCTGTTGGGGGTGCGCAGGCGCGGCAGGATCGGCCGCAGCAGGCTCTCGATGATGCCCGAGCGCGACACCGCCGCGCTGACCACCAGGGCCGAGGCGATGATCACCACCACGTCGCTGGTGAAGCCGGAAAACGCCTCCTTGGCGGGCACGTCGCCCAGCGCCACCGCCGCCACGAGGCAGCCCAGGGAGATCAGGTCGTAGCGGAACCGCCCCCAGGCGAACAGGGCTACGGCCACGGCGATCATGGCGAAGGCGAGGGCCTGGTGACCGTTCATGTCGCGACTCCCGGCGGCTTGAGCGGCGCCTTGGCTGAACTCGGCTGTGGATCGCAAGCACAACGCACGGGCGGCGCGATGGTGGCGCTTCTCCCCCCGCCTTGGCAAGCATGGGAAAAGGTGTGTGGCGCAACTCGAATTTGCCACCGATAATCAGTACATCCAGGAATAGAATATAGTCGTGCTATCCAAGTTTTCGGCAGATCTCCTGACTATGCTCAACATGAGGTGTTGTTGGTCGGGCGGTAAAGGCGATTTGTACTTTTTCGATCCGACCGCCATCGCGCCTTAAGGTGTGATTTACGATCTCCACGCGTGTTGTGTTCGCCGATCGCTGTTCGCGAATCGGTCGCAGCCAATCGAGGTCACCATGGTCAGCCTGTTTTCCCGCAAGGGATCGACGTCCGAGTTTCAGGCGTCGAAGAACGAGCTTGAGGCCAAGGTGGCGGCCATCTTGCGCTCGCAGGGGGTGATCGAATTCACGCTGGACGGCACGATCATCACTGCGAACCAGAACTTCCTGGATGCGCTGGGCTACACCCTCGACGAGGTGGTCGGACGCCGCCACAGCCTGTTTGTCGATCCGGCCGAGGTGGCGAGCGCCGACTATCGCGATTTCTGGGCGACGCTGAATCGTGGCGAGTTCGTCGCCTCCAAGTTCCGACGCATCGGCAAGGGCGGGCGTGAGGTCTGGATCCAGGCTTCCTACAACCCGCTGCTGGACGAGCGCGGCAAGCCCTACAAGGTGATCAAGTTCGCCACGGACGTCACCCAGGTGGAGGCCGACCGCAAGCGCCGACAGGCCGAGGCCGCCGCGGTGGCCGCGGCTCAGGAAGAGGTGGTGCGGACCCTGGCGAGCCATCTCGGCCGCATCGCCCAGGGCGACATGACCGCCCGTATCGACGTCGATTTCGAAGGCGCCTATCGCCAGGTGCGCGACGACTTCAACGCCGCCGTCGAAAGCATCAGCGGGGCGCTGGCGCGCATCGCCACCTCCACCGGCAGCCTGCGCTCCAGCGCCGACGAGATCGCCCAGGCCTCCGACGACCTGTCGCGGCGGACCGAGCAGCAGGCCGCCAGCCTGGAGGAGACCGCCGCCGCCCTCGACCAGATCACCGCCACGGTCAACCGCAGCGCGGAAGGCGCGCGCGAGGCCGCGACCACCGCCTCGACCGCCCGCGAGCACGCGCGGATGTCCGGCCAGGTGGTGCAGGACGCCGTGGCCGCCATGGGCGAGATCGAGAAGTCCTCGCAGCAGATCAGCCAGATCATCGGGGTGATCGACGAGATCGCCTTCCAGACCAACCTGCTGGCGCTGAACGCAGGGGTGGAAGCCGCCCGCGCCGGCGAGGCGGGCCGCGGCTTCGCCGTGGTGGCCTCCGAAGTGCGGGCCCTGGCCCAGCGCTCGGCCGAAGCCGCCAAGGAGATCAAGACCCTGATCTCCTCCAGCGCCACCCAGGTGGCCAGCGGCGTGCGCTATGTGGGCGAGACGGGCGAGGCGCTCAGCCAGATCGTCACCCATGTCGCCAGCATCGACCAGCTGATCTCGGAGATCGCCAAGTCGGCCCAGGAACAGGCCGTGGGGCTGCGCCAGGTGAACGTCGCCGTGAACCAGATGGACCAGGTCACCCAGCAGAACGCAGCCATGGTGGAGGAGGCCACCGCCGCCGCGGCCAGCATGAAGACGGAAGCCGCGGAACTGGCCGCCCAGGTCGCCCGGTTCGAACTGGACGCCCCCTCAGCGTCGCCGGCGAAGCGGCGGGCGGCCTAGATCACGCGGCGCCTGGACCTGATCCAGGCGCGAACGACGCAATCGATTCCCGGCGTTCGGAGCGGGTCGGCGGGGGAAGCCGACGGCGCCCTTCCTCGACCCGGTCCGGCGCCGCCGCGAGGCGCTTACGGGGGGCTCCGGCGTCTGCGTTCGATCGGCCCTGGCCCCGCCGGGGGCGGATGGTCCACAATGGCCTCGCCCGCCTGACGGGCCCTCCCCCCAAGCCCACAGACCAGCGCTGGAAGACAGGCCATGACCGAGCAACCGCATGTCACCCTCAACGACGGCCGGCGCATGCCGCAGCTGGGGCTCGGCGTCTGGCGCACGCCCAAGGACGACGCCGCCGAGGTGGTGAAGACCGCCATCGCCGCCGGCTACCGCCACATCGACACCGCCGCCGCCTATGCCAACGAGCGTGGGGTGGGCGAGGGTGTGGCCGCCTCGGGCGTGGCGCGTGGCGACCTCTTCGTCACCACCAAGCTGTGGAACGCCGACCAGGGCTACGATGCGGCGCTGGCCGCGTTCGACAAGAGCCGGGGGCGGCTGGGCGAAGCGCCGGTGGACCTCTACCTGATCCACTGGCCGGCGCCGGCAAAGGGCCTCTACGTCGACACCTGGCGCGCCCTGGTGCGGCTGAAGGAAGAGGGGCGAGCGCTGTCGATCGGCGTCTCCAACTTCTGTGCCGAGCACCTGGAACGGATCATCGGCGAGACCGGCGTCGTCCCCGCGGTGAACCAGGTGGAATGCCACCCGCGCTTCCAGCAGCGGGCCCTGCGCGACGTCCACCAGCAGCATGGCATCCACACGGAATCCTGGAGCCCGCTGGGCCAGGGACAACTGCTGGAGGACGCGGTGATCGGGGGCGTCGCCGCGAAGCACGGCAAGACGCCAGCCCAGGTGATCATCCGCTGGCACCTGGACAGCGGCCTGATCGTGATCCCCAAGTCGGTGACGCCCTCGCGCATCCGCCAGAACGTCTCGGTCTTCGACTTCAGCCTCGACGCCGCCGACATGGCGGCGCTGGCCGGGCTGGATTCCGCCGATGGCCGCATCGGGCCGGACCCGATGACGGCGGACTTCTGAGGGCGAAAACGCCGGCTTGACCGCCCTAAGGTGAGCCGGCCTTCCTTCCCGGCCAACGCAAGATCCGGACGGGTGGAAACGATGAGCTACAACAAGATCAAGGTCAGCCGCGAGGGGACGATCACGGTGATCACCCTGGCCGATCCGGCCACGATGAACGCCGCGGGCGTGGATACCGCCAGCGAGCTGCTGCAGGCGTTCAAGGTGGCGGTGTCCGGCGAGGACAAGGCGCGGGCGATCCTGCTGACCGGCGAAGGCCGCGGGTTCTGTTCGGGCGCCAACCTGTCGGGCGGCGGCGGCTCGGCGGGCGGCGGCTCGCGCGACGGCGACGGCAAGAACGACGCCGGGGCGGCGCTGGAGACGGTCTACAACCCGCTGGTCACCTACATCCGCGAGATGCCGGTGCCGCTGGTCACCGCGGTGAACGGCGCGGCGGCCGGCGTCGGCTGCTCGCTGGCGCTGCTGGGCGACCTGATCATCGCCGCCGAGAGCGCCTATTTCCTGCAGGCCTTCCGTCGCATCGGCCTGGTGCCGGACGGCGGCTCGACCTACCTGCTGCCGCGCATGATCGGCAAGGCGCGGGCCATGGAGATGGCGTTGCTGGGCGAGCGCGTGCCGGCGGCCCAGGCGCTGGAGTGGGGCCTGGTCAACCGCGTGGTCCCCGACGCCGAGCTGATGGGCGAGGCGATGAAGTTCGCCAAGGCCCTGGCCGACGGTCCCGCCTCGCTGGGCCTGTCGCGCCAGCTGATGTGGGCCTCGCTGGACGGCGAGTGGGCCGACCAGCTGCACCGCGAACGCATCGCCCAGCGCGACGCCGGCAAGACCGAGGACTTCGCGGAGGGCGTCGGCGCCTTCCTCGGCAAGCGCCCGGCGGTGTTCAAAGGCCGCTAGACTCGCCGCAGGCGGCGACCCACTGTCGCGACACAAGAACGGGAGAAACGGCCATGACCGACCATCTGCTGGAGAGCTTCGCCGACGGGGTCGCCACCCTGACCATGAACCGGCCGGAGGCCCGCAACGCGCTGACCGGCGAGATGCAGGCCGCCCTGTCCGAGGCCATCGACCGGCTGAGCTACGACCCGGCGGTGCGCTGCGTGGTTCTGACGGGCGCGGGCGGCGCGTTCTGCGCCGGCGGCGACGTCAAGGGCTTCGCGGCGGACACCGGCCGCGGGGCGGGCGTGGGCGCCGGCAATGGCCCCAGCATGGAGCAGCGGGTCGCCGGGCTGCGCCGGGGCATGGAGGTGGTCAAGAAGATCCACGAGATGCCCAAGCCCACCCTGGCGGTGATCCCCGGCCCGGCGGCTGGCGCCGGCTTCTCGCTGGCCCTGGCGTGCGACCTGCGCATCACCGTCGACACCGCCAAGCTGACCACGGCCTTCTCCAAGATCGGCCTCGCCGGCGACTATGGCGGCTCGTACTTCCTGACCCACCTGGTCGGGGCGGCGAAGGTGCGTGAGCTGTATTTCACCGCCGACGTGATCAACGGCGAGGAAGCCCTGCGGCTCGGCATCGTCAACAAGTCCGTGCCGGCGTCGGAGCTGGACCGGGTGGCCGGCGACTATGCCCGCTACCTCGCCGGCCTGCCGACGGTCGCGGTGGGCTACATGAAGCGCAACCTGAACGCCGCCGCCCACGCCACCCTGTCGGAGGTGCTGGACCTGGAGGCGCTGCACATGGTGCGCACCATGATGACCGAGGACCACAAGAACGCCTCCCAGGCCTTCGTGGAGAAGCGCTCGCCGGTGTTCGCCGGGCGCTGATCCGCGGGCCGCGGCTCACGCGTCCTGGCGCTTGACGGGCCGGCCCTTGCCCCCGACTGTGGCGGCATTTCAAGGGCTGGCCGATGCCGCCGGCCCGGCGTGGAGGATTTTGACGCGATGGATTTGAAGCCCGGATCCCGTTGGAAGAGCGCGGTGTGCAGCGCCGAGGTGGTGGTGGTGCGCCCGCCGAAGGAAGCCGTTTCCCTGGAGTGCGGCGGCCAGCCGATGCTGGCGTTCGCGGCCGAGCGTCCCGCGGGCCTCAGCCCGGCGGCCGGCCAGGACGGCGGCGTCGCCACCGGCAAGCGCTACGCCGATCCGGACACCGGCCTGGAACTGCTGGTCAGCAAGGCCGGACAGGGCTCGCTGGCGCTGAACGGCAAGCCGCTGGCGCTGAAGGAAGCCAAGGCGCTTCCCTCGTCCGACTGACCGCCCATGCATACCGCCCTCCTGCTGGAGATGGCCGCCGGGACCTTTCCCGAGCGGATCGCCGTGGGCCCGCTGGACGGCGGGCTCAGCTATGAGGAACTGGCGCTGCGCGCCCGCGCCGCCGGGGCCTGGCTGACCGGCCGTGGCGGCGACAAGCTGGTGTTCGTCGGCCTGAACGGCGAGGTCCTCCCGGCCGCCCTGTTCGCCGCCGGCGAGAGCGCCCGCCCGTTCACGCCGCTGAACTACCGGCTGGCCGACGCGGAGCTGCGCAAGCTGCTGGCCCGCACCGCGCCGGCCGTGGCCATCGTCGACGACGACATGCTGCCCCGGGTGGAGGGTGTGGAGGGCGTCGAGATCGTCGCCCGCTCGCGCTTCGAGGCGATCTGCGCCGACCCGGCCCTGCGCGCCGCCGAGGGGCTGGACATCGACCGCGACATCGCCGTGCTGCTGTTCACCAGCGGCACCACCGGCGAGCCCAAGGCCGCGGTCCTGCGCCACCGGCACCTGGCCTCCTACGTGGTCTCCACCGTGGAGTTCATGAACGCCGAGGAGGACGAGGCCGCCCTGGTCAGCGTGCCGCCCTACCACATCGCCGGGGTCGCCGCGGCCCTGACCGGCATCTATGGCGGCCGGCGCACCTGCTACCTGCCGGCCTTCACGCCGGAGGCCTGGATCGACATGGCGGTGGCCGAGAAGATCACCCACGCCATGCTGGTGCCGACGATGCTCGGCCGGGTGCTGACGGTGCTCGAGCAGCGGGGCGAGACGCTGCCGCACCTCAAGGCGCTGTCCTACGGCGGCGGGCGCATGCCGCAGTCGGTGATCGAACGCGCCCTGGCGCTGATGCCGCACGTGGACTTCGTCAACGCCTACGGCCTGACCGAGACCAGCTCGACCATCGCCGTGCTGGGCGCCGACGACCACCGCGCCGCGATCGCCTCGGACGACCCCAAGGTGCGCCGCCGGCTGGGCTCCGTCGGCCGGCCGCTGCCGTCGCTGGAGCTGGAGATCCGCGATCCCGAGGGCAAGGTCGTCGGGCCGAACGTCTCCGGCGAGGTGCATGTGCGCGGCGAGCAGATCGCCGGCGAATACCTGCATCGCAAGGTGATCGCCGACGACGGCTGGTTCGCCACCAACGATGCCGGCTGGATGGACGACGACGGCTATCTGTTCGTCGAGGGCCGGCTCGACGACGTGATTGTGCGCGGGGGGGAAAACATCTCCCCCGGCGAGATCGAGGACGTTCTGCGCCGCCATCCCAACGTGGCCGACGTCGCGGTGTTCGGCCTGCCCGACGACCAGTGGGGCGAAAAGGTCGCCGCAGTCATTGTCGCCAAGGACGGCCAGCCCACGACCGACGCCCTCGGCGCCTGGGTGAAGGCCTCCCTGCGCTCGACCAAGACGCCGGAGACCTGGGAGTTCCGCGCCGAGCTGCCCTACAACGACACCGGCAAGCTGCTGCGCCGCGTGCTGAAGCAGGAGCTCTCCCGGGCGGCGCCGGAGAAGGTCTGAGCGGGGTGTCGCCCCCGCCGCCGGGTCCGCTCAGCGACATCGTCGAGGCCGGCGGCCTGGGCCTGCAGGTGATCGATCTCGACGACGGCGGTGTCGCCCCGATCGTTTCCATGGGCGTCGTGCGGCTGGGCGTCAGCCGCGCCGCCACTGCGCCCGCGGTCGACAAAGAGAGGTTCGACGTCCTGCTGAGCGCCGATCCGGCGGCGGCCGCGCCCTGGGTCGGGTTGCCGGCTGGCCGGCTGGAGGCGGCGGCGCAGGTGATCCAGGCGATGGTCGAGGCCCAGCCCGTGGCCGCCGCGGTGGCCTGCCAGGGGCTGCGCGCCAGCCTGAAGCTGTCGTTCGACGAGGCCCTGGCGCAGGAGTCGCTGGCCTATTCCATGCTGCTGGCCAGCGAGGGGTTCCGCGCCTGGCGCGCCGCCCACCCGCCGCGCGGCCGCCCGCGTGATGTCGCGCCGCGCGTGGCGACCCAGCGCCGGGACGATGGGCGCCTGTCCATCCGCCTGACCCGGGCCGCGGCCCGCAACGCCGTCGACGCCCGCATGCGCGACGCCCTGGCTGAGGCCCTGGCCTTCGCCCTCGACGATCCCGACGCAGCGCCGGTGGTGCTGAGCGGCGAGGGGCCGTCGTTCTGCGCCGGCGGCGATCTGGACGAGTTCGGCTCGGCCGCCGATCCCGGCCAGGCGCACGCCATCCGCCTGCTGCGCTCGGCCACGGCCCTGGCGCACCGGCTGGGCCCCCGGCTGACCGTGCGCGCGCAGGGCGCCTGCATCGGCGCCGGCATCGAGATCCCCGCCGCCGCCGGGCGCATCGTGGCGACGGCGGACGCGGCGTTCCGCCTGCCGGAGGTGGGCATGGGCCTGATCCCCGGGGCCGGCGGCACGGCCTCGATCCCCCGCCGCATCGGCCGGCATCGCACGGCCTTCATGGCCCTGACCGGCTGGGATATCGACGCCGGGACCGCGCGGACGTGGGGGCTGGTCGATGCGGTCGAGGGCCTGGCGTGACGACGCTAACCGCCGCCTTCGCCGAGCTTGCCGCCGCCGTTCGCCAGGCCAGCGCCGAGGTCGGGCGGCCCGTGACCGTGGACCCGGCCGCCGTCGCCGACCGCCGCGACGCGCTGGAGCTCAGGCCGCCCGGCCTGTGGTCGCCCAACCGCAGCTGCCGCCTGGTGCGCGCCGCCGACGGCTGGATCGCCGTCAACCTGCCGCGGGCCAGCGATCTCGCCGACGTCCCCGCCTGGCTGTGCGCGACCGTCTCCGGCGATCCGTGGCGCGCGATCGGCGCCATCGCCGCGCATACGCCGCGGCAGGCGCTGATCGACCAGGCGCGGCTGCTGGGCCTGCCGATCGCCGCGGTGGGCGAGGTGAGGGCGGCGAGCCCGCTGCCGCCGCTGGTCCGCTTCGCGCCCGGCGCTGCCGGACGGGGCGGCGGCGCGCAGGTGCTGGACCTCTCCGGCCTCTGGGCCGGCCCGCTGTGCGGCGCCCTGCTGGCGCAGGCGGGGTTCGCCGTGACCAAGCTGGAGAGCCATCGCCGCCCGGACGTGATGGCGGACTCGGCGCCCGGCTTCTTCCGCCGGCTGAACGGCGAAAAGCGCCTCGCCGCCCTGGATTTCACGGACCCGGCCGACGTCGCGCGCCTGTCGGCGATGATCGACGCCGCCGACGTGCTGATCACATCCGCCCGGCCGCGCGCCTTCGAGCAGCTGGGGCTCTCCCCTGCGGCGATCTTCGCCCGCAATCCAGGCCTCGTCTGGGTGGCGATCAGCGGCTACGGCTGGACCGGCGAGGCTTCCGACCGCGTGGCCTTCGGCGATGATGCGGCGGCGGCGGGCGGCCTGGTGCGGTGGACCTCGCGGGGCGAACCCCGGTTCATCGGCGACGCCCTGGCCGATCCCCTGACCGGCCTTGCCGCCGCCGCCGGCGCCTTCGCGGCGCTGCGGGCCGGCGGCGGGCTGCTGGTGGACGCGGCCATGACGCGGACCGCCGCCGGGGTCGCGGCGACGATGGCGGCCGCCAGGGCCGGCGCATGAGCCGTCTGCTGATCCGCAACGCCGAGGTCGAGGGCCGCGCCGGGCTGGACGTGCGCCTGGCCGGCGGCCGCATCGTAGAGATCGGACCGGCGTTGAGGGGCCCGGAGGACAGCCTCGACGCCAGGGGCGGGGCGCTGATCCCCGGCCTGATCGACCACCATATCCATCTGCTGGCCACCGCCGCCCGCGCCGAATCCCTGGCGCTGGACGAGGTGCGGGGGGCGGACGCCTTTGCTCGCCGGCTGGCGGCCTGGGCCGCCGAGCGGCCGCCGGGACAGTGGCTGCGGGCGACCGGCTGGCACGAGCACCACCACGGACCGCTGGACCGCGCCGTCCTCGATCGCCTGGCGCCCGGCCATCCCGCGCGCGTGCAGGACCAGACCGGCGCGCTATGGGTCCTCAACAGCGCCGCGCTGCAGCGGCTGGGCGACGACCTGCCCGAGGCGGTGGAGCGGGGCCCGGATGGCGCCCCCACCGGCCGGCTCTGGCGCGCCGACGCCTGGCTGCGGGCGCGACTGAGCGCCGTCCCGCCGCCGCTGGGGCCGCTTGGCGCGCGGCTGGCCGCCCTGGGTGTGACCGGCGTCACCGACGCCAGCGTCACCACCGACGAGACCGCCGCGCGGCTGCTGGCCGACGCGCACCGCACGGGCGCTCTGCCGCAGCGGCTGATGCTGATGAGCGGCGGGCCCCTGGCGGCGGCCGAGGACGGCGCCTTCGCGGTCGGACCGTTGAAGATCCTGCTGGACGATCGCGACCTGCCGACGCCGCAGGCGCTCGCCGGGCGGATTGCCCTGGCGCGGCGCCTCGGCCGCCCCGTGGCCGCGCATTGCGTCACCGCCGCCGAGCTGGCGGTGATGCTGGCCGCCCTCGACGACGCCGGCGCCGCGCCGGGCGATCGCATCGAGCATGGCGGCGTGATCGCCGCGGGCGCCATCGGCGAACTGCGGCGGCTCGGCCTGACGGTGGTCACCCAGCCGGCGTTCGTGTTCGAGCGCGGCGACCGGTACCGCGCCGAGGTGGATCCCGCCGAACAGGACGACCTCTATCGCATCGCCAGCCTGGTGGCCGCCGGGGTCCCCGTGGCCGCCAGCTCCGACGCGCCCTACGCCGATCCCGACCCCTGGCTGGGGCTGCGTGCGGCGGCTGAGCGGCGAACCCGCGCCGGCGCCGTGGTGGGCAAGGGCGAACGCGTGCCGGCGCGGCGCGCGCTGGGCCTCTACCTGGGCGACGTCGCCGACCCGGGCGGCGCCGAGCGAAGGGTGGACGTCGGGGCGAGGGCGGACCTCTGCCTGCTCGACGCGCCGCTGGTCGACGTCCTGGCGGCGCCGGATGCCGGCCGGGTCGTCGCGACCCTCATCGACGGAAGGGTCAGCGCAGTTCGGGGCCAGGCAACCACCGCTTGAGCCGCAGCCAGGGCCGCGCTTATGTTGAACGGAGCGCGGATCGAGGTCTGGGGGCGGGCGGATGCGGTGGTTGGTGTTGGTCGCGGCGGCGCTGGCCGCGCTCGGCGGCTGTTCAAAGCTGACCCCGCGCGAGGAGACCACCTGTACCTCGCCGGGCGCCATCTCGGTCACTCAGGGCCTGATCAGCCAGGAGGTCGAGAAGGCCGCGATCAACGGCGTCAAGCGACCGGACGGGAGCTATGCGGTGTCGCCGGCCAATGTCAGGGCGACCGTTGCGCTTCTGAAGATCACCATCGACCAGATCCGCACCACCAAGATGGACCCCAACAGCACCAAGCGCTTCTGCACCGGCAGCGTGAAGGTGGTCGTGCCGCTCAACATCCTGCAGGACGCCGAACAGGCGCGATCCCTGACGAACGCCAGCAATCTCGACACCCTCGCCGAAGGGGCCAACATCCAACGCAGCGCGGACGCCTTCACCTTCCAGCTCGACTACGCCGTCCAGCCGACCGACGATCGGCAGAGTGTCTTTGCCGAATCCGACGCCCTGGGGCCTTCCGTGTCCTTCCTGTCGGAGACGGTGACCTCGGCTCTGCTCAAGACCAGCATCGAGGGGCAGGCGGCGGCCCAGCAACAGGCGCAGCAGGCTCAGGCCGAGGCCCAGCGGCAGGTTTCGGAGGCGGCGCTGCAGCAGGCGCAGGCGGACAACAAGCTCTCCCAGCAGACCATTGGCGCGGCCTGGAAGGCGATCAGTCCCGACACCCGCGCCCAGATCCTCAACGATCAGCGCGCCTGGATCGCGGCGAAGGCCGCCAATTGCAGCGTGCAGGCCGCCGGCGCCTCGACCGATCCAATGGATCGCGAGACGGCGCGGCTGAAGTGCGACACCGCCGCCAATCAGGAGCGCATGACCTGGCTGCGGCAATACCTTCCAGGGGAATGAACGGCGCAACTGCTCTATGCCTTCGCGGCGTGAGCCCCGACCCCGCCGATCAGGCCTCAGGGCGTCTTCAGGCGACTATTTGCGGGTCCAGCCGCCGTCGATCGGCCGGTAGTAATAGCCGGCGGGCAGGCGGCTGATCACCTGCTGGGCCGCGGCCTGGGCGGCGTTGACCTCGGAGACGCCGGTCTTGGCGGCGACGGCCTTGTAGGCCTCAGTCCGGCCGGCGTTGATGGTGGCGACGGCTGCGTTCAGCTGGGTGTCGTTCGAGGCGGAGACGAAGCCCAGCAGGCCATCGCCCTGTTCCCCGACGATGCCCTTGGCCTTGGCGGCGTCCACAACGGACTTGGCGGCGGCGACGTCGCCCTGCGCCAGAACCGCGCCGGCCGGAACGGTGGCGGCGAAGCTGAGGCCCAGGGCCGCGGCGAGGAAGGTCTTGCGGAGGATCATCATGGCGACCGGTCCTAGAAGAGGTTCGGGTTTTGCTGGATCAACGTCTGGACTTCCTTGTCCAGGCGGATCCGCACGTCGGCGGTGAGGTTGGCGTTGATCGTGATCGGGTCGACCTTCACGTGCACCGTCGGCGCGCAGGCCGCCAGCGACGCGGCGCCGGCGATGGCGAGGGTGAGACGGCGCAGGGGCATGGGATGGGATTCCTCTCGTTCCAGAAACATTAGCCGGCCGGCGTCTGAACCGCAGCTGAATTGCGGGCCTTGCGCTCATCCCGCTTCCAGATGTCGGTCAGGGCCTGCATCAGCTCGTCGAAGTTCAGCGAGGTGTCGAGGTTGAGGTTGATCGGCGTTTCGGACGGCAGCGGGATCTTCTTCTGGAAGGCCGTGCCGTTCAGCAGGTCGGCGATGGGGAAGGAAGCGCCCTGTTTCACCGGCGGGTCGTAGCGGCCCTTGATGCGGAAGATCAGGCCCAGCCGCCCGCCCGGCCGGCTGGCGACGTCGGCCTCCAGGGTGTCGAAGGCGAGGTTCTCCAGGGCGTCATAGGCCAGGTCCTGCACCGCATTGACGGCCGCCCCGGTGGACGAGCCGGGGGCGCCGGTGTTGACGCCGGACAGCGCGGCGCGGGAGATCGAGATTCGGCCCGGCTGCACGGCCGAGATGTGGCCTTGCAGGAAGCTCAGCTTCGGCGGCCTGGCCTCGAACGGCAGGCGGCCGACCACCACCATCTGCATCTTGACGCTGTCGGCCAGGCTGGAGCTGGCGAGCAGCTCGCCCAGGTCGACGTGGTCGAGCAGCACGGCGCCGCGGACCGTTCCGTCGCCGGCGAAGGCCAGACGCATCGGCTCCAGCGACAGGCGCCCCTTGGCCGTCAGGGCGCTGGCGCTGTCGAGGCTGGCGGCGTCGGCGGTGAGGGTGAAGGCTGCGGACAGATCGGTCATCGGCACGACGCCGTCGATGCTGGCCACGGTCAGGCTCTGGCCGGGCGCGGTCACCAGGGGCGCAAGGCTGGTGAAGCGGACGTCGACCCTGGTCCCCTTCACCTGGCCGAGGGGGCTGGAGAAGGCGAGGCCGTCGGTCCGCAGCCGGCCTGAGCTGGTCATGCGCCCCGCGGTCCAGTCGAAGCGGCCGTCGAAGTCGACGGCGCCCTGCGTATCGCGGGCGATGGCGGCGAGCGGCGAGATCGCTCCGGGCTGCAGCCCGCCCTTGCTGAAGGTCAACCCGTGGCTCTGCACGACCGCATGGCCCTCGCCGCGCGCCAGGTCGTGCTCCACCGTCATGGAGGCGAGGATGAGGCCGGAGGCAGGCTGGGCGGCGGTGAAGCGGCCCGTGAGGCGGTTGCCAGCGACCACCGCGCCGCCCCTGGCGATCAGCGGGTTGAAGCGGGGCTCGGCGGTGGTGTCGGCCAGGCGCGCGGTGTCCAGGTCGAACGATCCGGCGGCCCCCCCGCGAGCGCCGCCCGCGACGTCGAACCGCCCGCCGCCGCCGCTGAGATCGAGCTGCATCGACGGCAGTGCGCCGCGGGCGGCCTCGAAGCGGCCCGCCGTGCGCCAGCGACCGCCGCCGGCCTCGACCAGGGGCGCGGGCGCCGGGCAGAGCCGGACCGCCAGGCCGGCAGCCGTCGTCTCGCCGAACCGGGCGGACCGGGCCGCCAGGGGCGTGCAGCCCGCCAGGATGAGCCGGGCGGCGCCGCCGCCGAGCCGCAGGTCCCCCGTCGCATTCTGCAGGGCCGCCGCCTCGACGGGGCCCAGGTTCAGCGTCCCGCTCACCGTGAGCCGGGCGGTGGTGATCCCACCGTCGGTGCGCCAGGCCGGCGCGCTCAGACGCAGGGCGGGCAGGCCGCCGCCGCCCAGTTCCGCCGCAAGGCCGCCGTTGACGGCGCCATCCGCGGCGACCAGCAGCGGGCCGCCGGTCGAATGCACCGTCAGGACGGCGCCTGAGGTGCTGGTCAGCCGCACCGGGGCGGTCGCCGTCAGCTGCGCACGGCCTGGCGCGCCGGTCAGGGCGAGCGCCGGCGCCTGGATCGCGAACGCCCGCGCCGCACGCTGCAGGGCGGCCGCGTAGGCGGGGTCGGCGGGGGTCAGGGCGGCGGCGTAGCGCCGCGCCGTCGACGCGTCGGCTGACCCCTGTCCCCGGACGCTGAGCGTCACGGCCAGCGCCGCGGGCGACGCCCGGCCGGCCGCCCCCAGCCGCAGGTCGGCGAAGCTGAAGCCGGCGCCGGCCGCGCCCGTCAGCCTGGCCTGACCCTGGCCGGCGAGGTCCCAGCGTCCCTGATCGCCGGAGACCCAGTGCGCCCGCGCGAGGCCGACGTCGGCCGAAACGCCGGCGGCCCTAAGCCCGCGGCCACGCAGGTCCGTCCCGGCGAAGGTCAACCGCCCCTGGCCTTCCACGCTCACCCCGCCGGGGCCGAAGGCAAAGGTCAGGGTGTCGGCGTCGACGCTCACCGAGGCGGCCCGGACCGCCGCCTCGCCGCTCTGGGCCCCCGCCGCCGTCAAGGTGGCGCGGGCGCGGCCGGTGACCGTCCGGCCGTCCGCCGCGCCGTCGAACCGCACCCGCCCTTCGGACTGAACCAGGGTCCCGCCGCCCAGCTGCAGCCGGTCGGCGGTCAGGGCTGCGGCAAGCATCACTGGCCCTGCGATCGCGCCGCCGCGCGGATAGGGCAGGGCGCCTGTCAGGGTCAGTTGTCCGCTGCCGACCTGCGCGCCGCGCGCGGTCATCTCCACGGGCGCGTGGGCGGTCAGGGCCAGGGTCGCGCCCTGCCGGCGAAGGCTGATCGGCCCGCCCGGCGTGACGAGGCTGGCGCCGCCGAACGCGAGATGCGCGGGGGCCAGCGTCGCCTGCAGGCTGGTCAGGGCGCCGCCGTCCAGCGACCCGTCGCCGCTGATCGCCAGGGCGCCGTAGGGCGTGGCCAGGTCCAGCCGGCCGGCCTCGACGAGCACGCGCGGCGGCGGGACATTGGGGTTGGCCGGGCGTGCGCTGAGCACCTGCACCAGGCGGGTGAGGCCGCCGTAGCTCAGTTGACGCCCGTCCCAGCGCAGCGCCAGCCGTGGTCGCACCAGCCGCACCGACCGAACGGTTACCCCGAGGTCGCGCCCGTTCCAGGGGCCATCCAGCCCGTAGCCCACATCAAGCTCGTCGACGGTCGCGTCCGGAAGGGCGCCCAGTCGCAGGCGCGCCTGCGCCCCGGTCAGCGTCAGGCTGCGCACGTCTACCTGCGCCGCCACGCCAAGCGACTGCAGCCAGCTGGTGGCAAGCGCCTGAGCGATCAGGGTCCGTCCCGCGACAAGGATAGCCAGGACGGCGAGCAGGATCACGGCGGCGGCGACGAGCGTGCGGCGCGTCGTCCGGGGGGGGCGAGATTGGTCCTGCGGGGCGGCGGTCATGAATCAGGCTTGCCGCGAGACCGCTGCGGCGGCGCGCGGCGCAGGGGGCTCGGCCAGCATCCGAAAGTCTGCCGCGCCGCCCGTCATTCCGTCCTGGTCCCCCCGTGTCGTCCGCTAGCTCGCCGCGCGCCCGCATGAAACGCACTCGCAACGAAAAAGACCATGCGTGTGGCCGGCGCAAGGCCGGCCAGCCAGGGGGGACCGAACAGGGCGTCAGAAGCAGCTCTACGCCGCGCTAGAGGTTGCTGCCGGTCTCCGGCGCCGGCGGCGCGTGCTGATCGGCTTCGGTCACAAGGGTCGAAACGGTCGTCACCAGCTGCGCGGGCGCGAACGGCTTGCTCAGCACGACGCTGCCCGGCACGCCTTTCGAGGCCCACTCGTGCGTGCTGTCGCCGGTCATGTAGACGACGGGCAGGTGGGGAGCGATTTCGCGGGCCCTGGCGGCGATGGCCCATCCGTCGGGACCGGAGCCCAGCCTCACGTCGGTGATGATCGCGCGGAACCTCGCCACATCGGCCTCGATCACCGCCAAGGCCGCTGCGCCGTCCTGCGCCTTGACCACCTCATAGCCGCCGTCCGTGAGCACCGCCTGCAACACGTCCAGGATCAGTGGTTCATCTTCGACCACGAGTATGGTCACCGTCGACGTCATGGCGTCCCCCGAGCCGACCGGGCGAGACCGACCGTCGGCTATGCGACACTGACGTTTGGGGTTCGGGTTGGTTCCAAAGAATCGGACTTTCGTCAGCGTTGCGGCATTCGCGCCACGCCATGCGGTCGTTCGGCGCTTCACCGCGACCGCCCAACGGCGGCGGCCGTGCGACCCTGTGGGGGAGTCAATGATAGGGGACGTTGGCTGGGGAACTAGGAAATGCAATTTTTCATGATACACTTTTAGAATCAACAACTTATTTTTGGCTGGGGAACTTTTAATGGCATGGATTAGTGGCGCCGGTCAGTCCGATAACTGGGCATCTCGGGCGCAGCGCTCCGGTGCATCCGTAAGCACAGCGTCATTGAGGCCGGAGAGCACGAGCGCACACGGCGCCGCGAAGGCGCACGACTGTACCGCAGCGCGGACTGCCTGCAGCCGTCACAGGGTGTGCTACCTTTCTGCGATGCGAAGGCTGTTTCGTTCTACCCTGACCGCGGCGCTGCTCGCGCTGACGGCCCCTCCCGCTGCCGCCTGAGGCAACATTGGACACAAGGTCACCGCTGATCTCCTACCGGCATCTGGCGCCGGCGGCCAAGGCGCGGGTCGATGCGCTGCTGGCGGCCGATACGGATCCGCTGACGCCCCCGGATTTCGCGAGCCGCGCAACCTGGCCGGACAAATACCGGCAGACGCACCGCGAAACCGCCAACTGGCATTTTGCGGACATCGAGATCGATCAGCCGGACCGCGGCGCCGCCTGCTTCGGCTTCCCGGCGCTGCCACCGAAGGCGCGGAATATCGTGAACCCAAGCAGTTCCTTACGATGATCCTGGGGCTTTGGCGGACGCCTTCAGTCACTATCTCGTCCGCACTGGTCCTGTCAAAGTTCGTAACCCGGAGGCTTACCTACCGAACGACGGGGATTGGGCGAATTTTGCGAGTTGACCGACCTGTTTGGCTCAAACCCTAGGCAACGACGTAAGCCACAGGGCCTAGCAGCAATCGGGGCTTCCGGGGGTTCGTCGTAACCGTCGAGGGAGCGGCGCTGGCCTATAGCATCAGCGAACTCGGCTGGGGGAACAGGCGAGAGTCGCTGCGATTGGTGCTCGCGCGACTCCTGGTCTAACCGCCGGCGAGGGACTGGAGCATCGAACTCACAGGTGTTGGTTAATCCGTGACCGCATCCAGGGTGGCGGACGGCCTGTTGACGTTGCTGTCAACCGCCGTTCTTCCGGCACTGCAATGCGTGAAGCTCCGCCGTCTCCACCAGATAAGCCTCGTTGATGTAGGCGAGCGTCGTCGGGTCGGTAGCGTTACCGGGATTTGCGTGCAGTGTGGTCAGATGATCGACCGCCGTTTGCGTCAGGCTGATCGCCTGGTCGATGCCGCCGGATCGGCTGATAATGGTGTCCAGCGGCGTCGAAGCCAGATCCCGAAGCTCCGGGGTCTGCACCTGGTCCAACAAGTTGGAGAGGTCGGCAGGACACGACTGGGCCTGGGCGCAGGAGACCCAGGCGCTCATGATCGCTACGGCGCCCAGGACGGGGGCGGCAGTGCTGCGAATTCGCATGGCAGGGGCATTCCTCATGCGGAAAGGTCGACTTCGATCGAGACGGAGACACTGGCGGTGGAGGACCCGCCGCGGCCGTCCGTGATCGTATAGGTGAAGGTATCTGTGGCCGTCCCGGAAGTCATGCACTTGTAATAGCTGTAGGTGACCTGGTTGCCTGAGTAGGTCACGGTGCCATGGGCGCCTTGTGTTACTGACGAAATCGTCAGTGTGTCGCCATCGGCGTCGGTGTCGTTCGTCGTCACCGTGACCGTCCTGGTCGGGCAGTAGTTAATCTTGTGGGTGTTCAGGTAGTAGATACTGATGCTGTCGGCGTTGGCCACCGGCGGATGGTCGTCGTTCATCGTTGCGGTCGCGGCCGTCGACGTGCCGTAGGTGTTGGTGGCGGTGTAGGTGAAGCTGTCCGTGCCCGAGTAGTTGGCCGTCGGCGTATAGCTGATCGTGGTTCCGGACGCAGATGCGCTGCCGTGGCTGGGCCCGCTGGCGACGGCCACGCTGGTGGCCGTGCCGGTTATGCTGAGGGTGATCGGAGTGGCCGCGGCGTTGTAGTTGATGTTCTGGCTCACCGCCCCGACGGTCGGCGGCGTTCCAGCCAGGACGGTGAGGGAGGCTGTCGCTGGACCGGTGGCCCCGGCGCCATTGCCTGCCGTGTAGGTGAAGCTGTCGGACCCCGAATAGCCCGAGGTCGGTGTGTAGGTGATCGTGGTTCCGCTGATGCTCACCGCGCCGTTGGTAGGCAGGGTCGGCGTCGTCACGTTGGTTGCCGTGCCGCCAGTAATGCTCAGTGACATGGGGTTGTTGGACGAATTCTCGTTGACGCTCTGGCTGAAGTTGCCCGCGACCGGTGGGATCATCGCCACTGTAAGCAGCACCGTCGCTGGGCTCGAGGTGCCGTAGGCGTTGGAGCCCGTGTAGGTGAAGCTGTCGGAGCCGCTATACGTCGCCGTCGGGGTATAGCTGATGGAGAGGCCGCTGACGCTGACGGTCCCGTGGCTGGGCAGGGTCGGGGTGGCGACACTGGTCGCCGTCGCGCCCGTCAGGTTCAGGCTGATGGCGTTGCTGGTCGAGTTCTGGTTGACGGTCTGGCTGACGTTGCCGGCGACCGGGGCGGTGGGGGAGACGGTCAGCGAGACGAGCCCCGGCACCGAAGTCCCCGACGCGTTGCTGGCGGTGTAGGTGAAGGCGTCGTTGCCGAAATAGAGCGCTGTCGGGGTGTAGGTGATCGACGTGCCGCTGATGCTCACCGAGCCATGGCTCGGCGGGGTTGGCGTCGCGACGCTCGTCGCGGCCGTCCCGGTGATGTTCAGCGAGATGGCGTTGCTGGTGGAATTCTCGGCGACGGTCTGAACCACGTCATGGGCGGTCGGCGCGCCGGTGGTGACCTGGAAGGCCGTGCGGTTGCCGGCGGCGTCGTAGCTGTAGGCGACGGTGTGGCCGTCCGGATAGGTGGCGCTGGTGACGCGCCCCAGGGCGTCATAGGTATAGGTCAGCGGCCCCGCGCGCAGGGGCGAACTCGTCAACACCGCACCCAACCCAAACGAGAAGGCCAGGGCCGACCAAAGGACCCGCTTCGAGGCGTTGGCCATCATCCCCCCTGCGAACAAGCGTGACCGCCACAATCGACAATTGTCAGTCGGACGCAACAGAAACTCGCATCTTGATTTTCCATCCCAACTGATGGTTGGAAAATTGACAGGTGATTCCAAAAATCGGCGGCGATGCGAGAGATCGAACCTACTGTGGAGCGGCGCCTTAATCCCGATTGACGCCCGTCGAAGCTGTGCCTTAGACCCTACGTTGTGTGCGCTGCGGTTGTGACCGGTCCCAGCGCGATAATTCGGGGGGCTTTGGCGAATGAGCTTGACGGTTCGGACGCGAGCGCTTGCAGCTTTGGCCCTAACGGTCGCGACGCTCGGCCTTGGCAGGCGGGTCGCAGCGCAGACCGACCCCAATCCGGTGAGCCCCGTGCCGTCGGTGCGGATCATGAAGGGGCCGCTCGTCGCCCCGAACCCGAGCTACTACGGGCCCGCCACGTCCTCCACGAACGGCATCTGCGCCAACTATTCGTCGCTGACGCAGCTTTGCACAGGCGCGCGGCCCCCAGAGGTCAAGGAGCTGGCGCGAGCCCTGAAGGGCGACCCCAATCTCATCTACGAGTATATCCGCAACTCGGTCGATACCGAGTTCCAGTTCGGCCTGCAAAAAGGGGCCATGGGCGTCATCATCGACGGCTCGGGCACCCCCTTTGACCAAGCCAGCCTGATGGTGGAGCTGCTCAGGGAGTCCGCCAGCAACAACAACGCGGCGACCCTGGCATACGGAACCCTGACGCTCTCCGGCACTGCCTTCTACAATTGGACGGGCATCAGCGACGCCACTGCGGCCTGCAATTTTCTCGCCACTGGCGGTATCCCCGCCGCCATAAACGGTTCATCGCCTTCGGATTGCTCTGGCCTAGGAACCACTATCACCACGGTCACCGTGCAGCACCTTTGGGTGCAGGCGACGGTCAATGGCCAGACGGTCTACTTTGACCCTTCCTATAAGCCGTTCACCCACAAGGCCGGGATCACCGCTAGCCTCGCCTCGACTGCCGGCCTCTCCAGCGGGGCGGTCGCGAGCGCGGCCGCACCGGCGAGCGGCAGCGATAGCGGCGGAACCTACTACAAAAGCTTCAACCAGACGGCGGTCGCTTCGACGCTGCAGGGCTACGCATCGAACCTGTTGACCCGGTTGAAGGCGACCGACATGCAGGGCGCCGACATGACCGACGTGGTCGGCGGTCACATCATCCAACCACTGGCGACGCGGCCAAGTGGCGGTTGGGGACAGGCCAATCTCAACACCTCGGACCTGACCTATTCCACGCCTGTGGCCTGGCCGGTCCCGAGTGCCGCCAATGTCACCGGTGTGCCGGACCAATTCCGGACGACCTTGCGCATGACGGCAGTTCCTAACACCTCGTCGCCGCCCGACTTTGACGGCACCTTTTTCGTCGACGAGATCTATGGCCGGCGCCTGATGATCCAATCGACACAGGTCTCGACCAGCAGTCCACAACACACCGGAAACTACACCGGCCTTGGGTCATATCCGCCCTACGAGTACCACCCAACCTTCATGCTGGATGGCGTAGCCCTCCAGCATTGGGCGTCGACCTACACGAACACCGGCGGCGTCATCGAGACCCTCACCCTGGTGGCAAACCATCCCTTTGCCGCCATAGCGCCTGGGGGGACGCTGCCGGGGACCTACGGTGACGCGACCGCAGTGAAGGTGGCCGATACTCTCTATCCTACCACCATCGTCCACGGTTGGGGCAGGACCTCGGAGGCACTCTCTGCCAAATGGCGCGAAGAGAACGGTGTCGATACCGCCCTCTTGAAAACCTACTACTATCGCGGCGCAGACAACGCTCCCGTCTACGTGCCGTCGCCTAGCGCGGACCTTGAGAAGAGCACGACCGGCGCCACTTGGCTGGCGCAGTTCTCTCAGGCGGCGGACCTCCATGCCGAACTCGCCAACGCGCGGATGCAGCACCTGCATACGATCGGCGTGATCATCAGCGAGTACAATGCTTACGATCCTACGTCATACGGTACTGTGCCACCGCCACCTCAGAGCGGCTTTGTCACCAGCGATCAGACCGCTGTGCTGGACGTGGAGTCGGCTTTCGGCCTGACGGTTCGTACGTCAGACCCGTCGAGCGTTGGCAAGCGTCGCGCCGCTTTGCACGCGATCGCCGCGACGGCCTCTGCGCTCGAGGGCAGTGTCTTCGAGCAGCTCACGGACACACCGGACGCCGCTTCGACGGCGAGACGATTCGCCTGGGGTAACGCTCCGGAGATCGGTGAAACGCCAGACACCAGCAGCCGCAAGGTCTACGATTTCACGAGCGCCAACGCCTCCGCAGCGTCCGCCGTGATCGTCTCGGAGAACAGCTCTACAGGGTATACCGGCATCTTCTCCAACGATCAGATGGCCGTTAACTCCGGCGAGTTCATCTATTCAAGGGCACACCTCGCCCAAGCTATCAGCAACTACACAGCACAAGGCTTCGACGTCGTTGCCTCCAACGAGGCCATGTTGGGGCCAGGCTACCGGAACGGCACCGTCTACACCAAACCTGGCACAGGCGGCGCTTACCTGCACTTCATCACCAACTCAACACAGGTCGGCGGCACCTTTGTCGCCAACCTCTATGACTCGAGTGGCAATCCGACGCAGATTGCTCACGTCGTTCTAACTCCTTGGGCCGCGACAAAGGGTGGCGGCGGCACACAGACCGATCAGACGCAGTTCAACGCCAGTTCCCTGTCCAACAGCCTGAAGGACCGGTTCGTGGACCGTTCCACCAAACTGGCTGTGGATCTCAAGGCGGGCAAGCCAAGCTTCTCGTCACCCATTCTGGAATCGATCGGGCAGGGTGAGTTTCCCTATAGCCTGGAGCGAAAGGTCGAGCTGCGGGGTTCCGGCCTGAAGATGGCGCCCGTGGGGGATGGCGTGAACGCCGACGTTCCCAACAGCGGCTTTGTAAGCAACTGGCAATCCTCTGCCGATCCATCGAGCTCCGCGTCCGAAGCCATGGGGCAAAGCCGTGTGGAAGCAACGGCGCCGACAATCGCCGCCTTCATGGCCATGCAAGATGTCTGGAGTGCGTCGCCATCCATCACGCGTGAGGTGACCGGCGAGTTAGTCGCCGACTGGTGGGGCCGGCAGGTGCTCTTCAACGTCGTTACGATCAGCCACGGCTCAGGCTCCGAAGCCTTCGTCAAACTTGCGGACGGAACATATCTGCCGACCCAAGGTGGCGGTGACACCGTGTCGGTTACAGGCGTCCGAACGCCTGTCCGTCTGACTGCCTACGGTGTCAGCCTTCACACGCTCAGCGGCACGCGGCAGTGGCGGATGAACACCGTCGGCATCACCTGGAAGGGCCTAAACGGCGACAGCCGCCAGTATGCCTATTGGGAAGGAAGCTTGACGGCCGCGAACAAGGACGCAGCAAGCCAAGACGGCTCTCCAGGCCCTTCCACATATTGGGACTATGCGCTGTCATTCCCCGTGAACAACTCTGGTTTCCGGCTGAACACGTGGCAATTCCCGTACGGTGTACAACTCA
Organism: Caulobacter sp. KR2-114; assembly: GCF_049446115.1. Classification (NCBI taxonomy): domain Bacteria; kingdom Pseudomonadati; phylum Pseudomonadota; class Alphaproteobacteria; order Caulobacterales; family Caulobacteraceae; genus Caulobacter; species Caulobacter sp. KR2-114. The sequence continues at coordinate 64,970 of NZ_JBMSEC010000003.1, read as the reverse complement.
CCCTGAACTATGCCGGGGTGCAAACCTATGGTGTGGAAGAGGGAGCGGGCATTCCCACCAGCGTCACCTCCAGCCTGGGCTGGACGCTGAACCTGCCGGCGCTAGCCTCTCCCTGGTGCGGCACGGCCGCGCAGACCTTCTCCGTGGCCAATCTGGCAGGTGAGACCACCAAGGTAGGCTTCAACCCGCAGGTCTTCGGCACGGGCGCCGTCCGCCCTGTCGGATCCTGCCAGGTGGCCAGCGTCTATGAGCCGGTGAACAGCAGCCAGCCGGCAATCGCCTACACCTATGACACCATCGGCCGGATAATGTCGGCCCAGGACGCGGTCTCGATCCAGAAGGGGCTCTCGGTCCGCGCGCCCTACCAGTTCTTCATCGCGCCGGGCTACCGCGGCGAGTGGGACGACCCGATGGGCGGGCAGTATGCTGTCGAGACCATGCAGGGCGGTCGCTTCTCGCGGACTATCGACGAGATCGGCCGGATGACTACGACGACGATGGATGGGCGACACCGCGTGCTGTCGCGCACCTTCCCCCTGCTCGACCAGGAACAGTTCGCCTACAATGCCATCGACCAAGTCACCCAGCTGACGAAGGTGCCGGCGACTATCCAGAACCAGACGACCCCGCCCAACATCTTCGTCCACGCGACTTACGATCCGGTGTGGAACAAGCTCGCCACGCTGACGGATGCGCGCAACTTCACAACGACGCTCAGCTACTACGGCTCCGGCAATGGAGCCTCGATGCTGCAGCAGGCTGTTCGGCCCGAGGTGGGCTGCCCTTCGAACTGCGTGTTCCCGACCTACAGCTACCAGTACAATAGTGCGGGCCAGGTGACCCAGGAAGTCGATCCCACGGGGGTCACGACGACGCACGGTTACGACACGCACGGCGACCTGAAATGGACGACGCTGGGCGCGGCTGCGGTGGGTGCCAACCCAGCCCTAAACCTGACCACCAACTTCTCGATCGACATCGATACGGGGGGTGGTGTCGGCAACGTGACGGCCGTCACCGACCCCCGCGGTTATGCAACCACGACCCAGTATGACGTGATGCGGCGCAAGACCGATGAGCAGCGGCGCAATGGAGGCGCGACGGCTACGTCGCTCGCGGTCAGCCACTGGCACTATGACCTCAATGGACGGGCGGACACCGAACAACATGCCACGGCGCTGGACGCGTCCGGCAATGCGACGGCATGGGCAACCACGACGATCCAGTTCACGCCGACCAGCCAGAAGGCCCAGGTGACCGACCCGCTCGGCAACGTCGTGCAGACGAGCTACGATGGTGACGACCGGCCACTGTGCACTGCGGTGCGCACGAACGCATCGAACTACGGATCGCTGCCGGATGCCTGCACCCTGTCGAGCCCTGCCTCCACGGCCTATGGGCCGGATCGGATCACCAAGCTCAGCTACGACGCCGCCGGCCAGATGATCCAGGAAACGCGGGCCTATGGGGTCGCCGGAACCCAGATCACCTACGCCACCTATGCCTACGAGCCGGACGGGCAGGTCCAGTTCATCTGGGACGCCAACAACAACAAGACCACCTACGCCTACGACGGCTTCGATCGACTGATCCAGACCAATTTCCCGTCGACGACGCGGTACACCGGCCAATCAAGCGCCCAATCGGACGCCAATGACTATGAGGCCTACACCTACGACCCCAATGGCAATCGCCTCACGCTCAGGAAGCGCGACCAACGCTACATTTCCTGGTGCTACGACAGCCTCAATCGTGAGGTGGACAAGTATCTTTCGCCCGGAGAGACCAGTGCCCCTGGGATCAGCTGCGGTATCAGTACGAGCAACGGAACTGTCACCGCGCCGACGTTGACGGGAATCGATGTCGCTACGTTGTACGACCCAGCGGGCCGTAAGACGTCGGCTCTGTACGCGAGCAGCCAAGGTGTGGTCTACCAGTACAACGATGCGGCCGGTCGGCTGACCAGTGAGGCCACCAATGGCCTGGCTATGACCTACGGCTATGACTCGTCGTCAAACCGGTCGCGAATGACTTGGTGGGACGGCTTCTATGTCGCCTACCAATACGATGCCCTGAACCGGGTGAGTCAGGTGCAGGAGAATGGCGCCCCGTCGGGGCCGGGGCTGCTGGCGCAGTTCCAGTACGACCCGCTGAGCCGGCGCACCACCACGACGTTCGGCGACAGTTCCAGCGCGACGGCGGCCTATGACGCCAGCCACCTGACCAGCCTGGCGCACGCGTTCGCGACCAGCAGCTACAACATCAGCTTCGGGACCTTCACCTACAGCCCGGCGCACCAACTGCTATCGCGACCGACGAACAATGCGCTTTTCGACTTCGACAGCTACGTGAACCAGGCGAAATCGAGCACAGCCAACGGTCTGAATCAGGATGCGACGATCGCGGCGCTGAGCGACGGCTACGACCTGAATGGTAACGAGACGGACGATGGGACTCGCCAGTTTGCGTATGACGTGGAGAACAAGCTGACAGGGGTAACCAACAGTTCGGCAGCCACCACGGTGAGCTATGCCTACGATCCGACGGGCCGGTTGCAACAGGAGCAGTCCACCGTCTCGGGCAGCACAACGACCACACAGTTTGTCTATTCCGGCGACAAGTTAGTCGCGGAGTACAGCGCTGGCGCCATCGTCCAGCGCTACGTGCATGGGGCGGGGTCCGACGACCCGATCGTTTGGTATGCTGGCTCGACCACCGCCAACCGCAGTTGGCTACACGCTGACAACCAGGGGACTATCATCGCCACAAGCACGGCCAATGCCGTGACACCCTACACGTATGGTGCCTACGGTGAGCCCAATAGTTGGAGCGGCGAGCGCTTCCGTTACACCGGCCAGATCATCCTGCCAGCGTCTGGGCTCTACTACTACAAGGCTAGGGTGTACGATCCGGTGGCGGCGCGGTTCCTTCAATCCGATCCCATCGGTTATAGCTCGGATTTGAACATCTACGCCTATGTTCGCGAGAATCCGGCCAACCAAGTTGATGCAACCGGCTTGTGCTCAACAGGATCCCGTATCGCGAACACCGAAAGCGTTGGCTGTACTGTTGTCATCGACAACTCTGGCGACAAGGAGCCAAGCGCGAAACCCTCTTCGAAGTCAGCTGAGGGAGGATATCAACTCGGCGCGATGATGCCGTCTGGGCCCCCGCAAGCGAAACAAAATAGTGCGCCATCGGGGTCTGGCGAGAAAAAGAAAAACAAAGATGATGGAAACCCTTTGGCCTTGTTCGGCGCTAGTGCATATCTTGGCGCTGGGAGCGGAATCACCGGTGGTGCTGGTATAGCAATGGGCACATGCAACAACGGCCACAGATGTGTTTCGGCGTACGGGACGCTAGGCATTGGCGGTGCAATGTTGGGGGGGGTGAGTCTGGATGGCGGCGCCGCAACATCGCGAGATGCTCTGGAAGGACTATCTTGGACCGCCACCGGATCCGTAGCGGCTGGGGGCGGGTCGGTGAGCGCAAACAAGTCTGGAGTGAGTGCTGTAGGAAGTGTTGGGCCTGGTATGGGCGGATTTGTCGGGCGGACGAATACATGGGTCAGCGAACCGGTTGATTTTGGAGAGGGGCCCAAGCCGGACGATCCTGTCTTGGGTGATCACCATTTTATCCCATAGGAGGCCGGCTTGTGGCGCGTAGTCTATAGTTATGGCGGGGAGGGCGGATCCGGGGGGCGTTGGGCAATATTCGCGGGACTGTGCTTGGTTGTGCTGTCTGCTTCACTGTTTTCGCTAAGGAAGCTACGAGCCAGGCGTAGCTCGACTAATGCTCAGGGAATGTGGCCGCGCGCACTCTTACCAGCAGCTATATTGGGAATTGCCTTGGTGAGTTTGGGATTGAAATGGACCTTGGAGAAGCAGCGCTTGGTAGAAACGTCCGAGAAAGGCGAGTGTCAATCGAAGGTGGGCGTTTTGCACGACATAGCGCCGCGGTCTGCGGACGGGCGGATGAGTTTTTGGGTTGACGATCGCGAATTTCGATATGACTCCCATCATCTCGCACTAAATAGTCAGCTGTGCGACGAGGGGGCGGCGAGGATATGCGGCGGAGTAGTTAGGGTTTGCGTAGTCGGAGATGAGATCGTCCGACTTGAAAGCCGCAACTGACCCCCAAGCGCATCCCGATCAAATACCCCAACTGACCCAATTCTCTAATTCCTGTAAGAAGCCCGGCCCTAGCCTCCCCCGCGAGAAGCGCGATTAGCGCCGGGCCTTTGCGGACCGTGCTGGTAGGAATCGACCGGACAATTTAGAGTTTGGATGTACCCATCCGGTGAGTACCGCGGCGACGGTGTACCTACCGCGGGTGCAGATGTCCGTCGCAGGTTGCGCCAATCGATCCCCTCCAGCATGTAGCCCAGCTGGCCCGCCGTCAGCGCCACCGCCCCCGACACTGTCGGGGGCCAGACGAATTGGCCGCGGTCCAGGCGCTTCGCATAAGGCGACAGCCCAACCCCGTCATGCCAGACGATCTTCCGCAGATCGCCCCGCCACCCGCGGAAGACGTAGACATCGCCCACGTGCGGATCGCGCCTCAGATGCTCCTGGATCAGCCGCGCCAGGCCGTTCATGCCCTTGCGCATGTCCGTCTGGCCCGTGGCGATCCAGATCCGGACGTCCGACGGGACGGGGATCACTTCAGGGCCTTGAGCGCCGCCGTCACCAGGTCCGCGGGCGCGCCCGCTCCGATGCTGATCCGATTGGCGCCCAGCTCGACGACGATCACCGGCGACCAAGCCGCCAGCGCTCGGGACCCAGGATCACAGACATCTGAGACATGCTATGCAGCTAAGAGCACTCGTAAGGACAGACGTGAGCGCACAGCTTCGCGGGACCGCACCTCTACCCGCAAGACGGCCTACGCCGGAGGGTTACGATTGGATTCACTGTTCCAAATTGATCTGTCGCTCCAAGACTTCGATGGGTCCCGTGCGTTGTTGCGTCGCGTGAAGGCTGGCTGAATCAGGTGCGACTGCGCCTGTGTGCGCGGGCGCTTTGGCCATGGACGGGGTATGATCAGGTAGATCCGACGCTGAGCTGGCCCAACTGAGCAACCCCTGTCAACAATCCGGCCATCAACAGGCCAACCACCCCCCCCAGCAACACGATCAGCGCCGGCCCTAGCACCCTCCCAGCCGCCTCAATGCGCTGAATGGCCTCCTGCTCCTGAAGCGCCCCGGCGCGGAGCAGCATCGTCCCGAGCGATCCTGAAGCCTCTCCGACGGCCGCCAGTTGCTGGATCGCGTCGGGCAATCCTGCGACCCCCTCCAGCGCCAGCGAAAGCGCTTGCCCCTCGCGAACTGCCGCCGCGGCCAGTTCGACCTGCTCCCTGGCGATGCGCTGGCGAACGATGCGATTGGAAAGCCGCAGCGCCTCGCTCATGGAGGCCCCGGACGCCAAGATCGACCCTAGCGCCACGGCATAACCGCCGTAGACGATGGCTCGGGCGGTCCGCGCGAAGGGGCCTTGGAGCAGAAAGGCCTCGAAGGGCCGGGTGAGCAGGCCGCCCCGCGCCGCCAGCCAGAGCCCCACCGTTCCGGCGGCCAGGCCCACACCGATCCAGGGCAGGCTCACCTTCAGGCCGGTGCTGGCGCCGATGAGAAGCGCCAGGGTGAGCGGCGGCTTCTGACCGCTGTCGTTCACCAGGGGGGCGAGGGAGGGGATGACGAAAAGCAGGATCACCGCCAGGGCGGCGATGGTGGAGGCGAGCACGAACGCCGGGTAGCTCAGGGCGGCCACCAGCTGGTCGCGGATCTTGAGGCGTGCGGCGAGCATGTCGGCCGCCCGCTGCAGGCCGCCGGCCAGGTCGCCGCTGGCCTCGCCGGCGGCGATCAGGGCGCCGACGAACTCCATGCGCTTGGGGAGCCGGGCCTCGAAGCTTGCGTCGATCGCGCCGCCGCCGCTGATGTCCGCCGCCAGGCCCTGGGCGAAGGCCGATACCGCGCCGTGGGATCGGGCGAGCAGCGAGAGGGCCGAGCGCATGTCGGCGCCCGCGTTCAGGAGCACGGCGAGGCTCGAGAGGAAGGCGCCGACCTGCCGGTCAGTGAGGTTGCCGGGCGCTGAGGATGTCTGGCGTGAACGCGGTGCGACCCTCTGCAGCCGCGTGGGCGAAAGTCCGTCGCGCTTCAGGAGTCCGTAGGCGGCGGTGTCGTCCGCGGCCTGAACCTGGCCGCGAACCCGGCGGCCGGCCGGGTCGACCGCCCAGTAGGCGAAGTTGGCCTGGCGCTCTTCAGCCATTCACGGCGGCCATGACTTCCGCGAAGGTGGTGACCCCTTCGGCGACCTTCGCCACCCCGTCTCGGGCCATCCCTTCCAGCCCCTGCCGGCGGGCTTGCTGGCCTATGGCCTCGGGCCCGGCGTCCGCGGCGATGACGCGCAGCAGCGTCTCGTCGGCCACGAAGGCCTCGGCGATGGCGATGCGCCCCCGAAACCCCAACCCCTTGCAGGCCGTGCAACCGTGCGGCTCGAAGGTCTCGGTGGGCGGCGGCAGGCCCAGGTCTTCGCAGAGGACTAGCTCGCCTTCGCTGAGCGGGCGGGCCGTCTTGCAGTGCGGGCAGAGCCGGCGAACGAGGCGCTGGGCGGCCGCGCCCCGGAAGGCCGCCGCCAGCTGATAGGGCTCCACGCCCATGTCCTGCAGCCGGGGAAGGACGGCGAGGGCGTCGTTGGCGTGGACGGAAGCCAGTACGAAGTGACCAGTCATCGCCGCCTGTATGGCCACGGCCGCGGTTTCCGGGTCGCGGATCTCGCCGACCAGGATGACGTCGGGGTCCAGGCGGAGGAAGGACCGCAGGGCGGTGGCGAAGGTGAGGCCCAGCTGCGGGGCGACCTGGGTCTGGGTGACGTGCTCGAAGTGGTATTCCACCGGGTCCTCGACACTCAGCACCTTCTTGGCCGAGCCGGCAAACGCTTGGAGAAGGGCGTAGAGGGTGGTGGTCTTGCCGCTGCCGGTGGGGCCGGTGATCAGGAAGAGCCCGTGCGGGGATCGCGTCGCGGCTGTCAGGCGCTCGGCGATCTTCGGCGTCATGCCCAGGGCGTCCAGGTCCAGGGGCACGCTCGCCCGGTCGAGGATGCGCAGCACCGCGGCCTCGCCGAACACCGTGGGCGAGGTGGCGACGCGCACGTCCACCTGGCGCCCGCCGATCACGAAGGTGGTGCGGCCATCCTGCGGCAGGCGCTTCTCGCCGAGATCCAGGTTGGCGATGACCTTCACCCGTGACACCGCCGGGGCGGCGAGATCGGCGGAGACCGTAAGGTGGTCGACCAGCCGTCCGTCGATGCGCAGGCGGACCTTGAAGTCGTTGCGGTGCGGCTCGAAGTGGATATCGGACGCCCCGGAAGCGATCGCGGCCTCGAAGACATTCGCAACCAGGCGCGAGCCGGCGCCCTCGGCGGTGCTGTCGGCCACCTGGTCGACCTCGCGCTCCAGACGGCGTCGGTCGGCGACCACCGGCGGGGCCGTGGTGTGACGATCGAAGGCTTCGTCGAAGGCGCGCCGCCAGTCGGAGGGCCGGGCGACCAGGATCTGCACCTTGCGGCCGGTGGCGAACACTAGGCCGGAGAGGCCCTCGTCGTCCAGGGGATCGCAGGCGGCGATACGGATCTGGCCCTTGGAGAGACTCAAGGGCGCAATCCTCGCCCGGCGCAGGAACTCGACACTGACGCCGACGTCGTCGCGCGAGAGGGTGATTGGCTCGGCCGAGGGGTCCCAGATCCCGCAACCCGCCGCCTCGGCGTAGGCCGAGACCAGGTCATCGTCGGAGAGGCTTCCCAGAGTGTTGAGCACCTGCTCCACCGGCTGGCTGGTCTGGGCCGAGACGAGCTCGGCCCGGGCGAGGGCGCCGGTGTCCACGAGCGCGCGCTGGCGCAGGATCTCCACCAGCGCCGCACGCTTTTGCCGCCCGAAGCCGGCGGCGCCCTTGGCTAGAGGCGGAGCGGCCATCCGGCGGCCTCCTGGATCAGCCCCACAACGATCGCGGCCGCGGCGATGAACGGTCCGAACGCCATGCGCACGCCCTTGACCTTGCGCAGCCTGAACGCTGCAAGGCCTAGGGCGGCGGCGAGGGCGATGGCCCAGGATGTCGCCGCGCCCAGCCAGAGGGCCAGGGCGGCGACGAGCTTGACGTCGCCCAGGCCCAGGCCGTGGACGTTGCGTCGGCGAAGATAGACGGCCCGCAGGATTAGCAGCAGCAGCCCGCTGACGACCGCGGCCACCGATCCTTCGATGAGGGCGCGAGGCGACCAGGTCCAGGCCAGGGCCGCCGAGACCACCGCCGCGGCGAGGTTGAGGCGGTCTGGCAGCCGCTGGGTCTTCAGGTCAAAGACGGAGGCGGCGAGCAGGAGGAGCCCCAGGGCGGCGATCAGCCCGCCGCGCACCGGCCCCGCGATGACCAGGGGCAGCGTGAGCAGCAGCGCTCCTGTCACCTCGCCGGCCAGGTGTGTGGGGTCGATCGCCGCGCCGCAGTGCCGGCACGCGCCCCGCCGGAGGGCGAAGCCGACGACCGGCAGGGTCGCGGCAAATCCCAGGGCGACGCCGCAGTCATCGCATCGGGAGCGTCCGGCGACGAAAGCTTCCCCCCGGGCCTTGCGCAACGCCGCCGTGGCGGCGAAGCTGCCCAGGCAGAGGCCGGCGGCGCCGGTCGCCAGGAGGACAGGCCAGGGGATCATTCGGTTGGGGCCGTCAGGTCATGGTCTGCGCCCGTACCGCCGGGCTTGCCGTCGGCGCCGAGGCTCTCAACCTGGAAGGTGCGGCCGTTGGACCCCAGGACGTAGAGGACGGGATTGCCCCAAGTGTCTTTCAGGCTCCGGGTCTTGGCGTAGGGGCCGACCCAGCCCTGAGCGCCCGGATCCTGCACCAGGGCCTGCAGACCCTCCTGCTGTGTCGGATAGCGGCCGACATCGGAGTGGAAGTTCTCCACCTCCGTCGCCAGCGTCTCCAGTTGCAGCTGGGCCGCCTTGGCGCGGGCCCGCGACATCTGGCCCAGGACTGCAGGGGTCAGCACCGCGGCGATCAGGCTGATGATGCCGATCACCACCAGCATTTCGGTAAGTGTGTAGCCGGCGTCGGACCGCTTCCGGCGCCCCTGTCCTAGGCGGCGAAGTCGCATCGTTCCCCCATTGGACCAGAGTGCGTGAACTGCCGCTCGGCGACGGCGATGGGATGGCCTGGCGCCCCGGTGAAGCGGATCACCGTATCCTCCGTCCGCCCGTCGGCGTCGGTGAGCCGCAATCGCCAGAGCTGGCCGAGGCGCCAGTTGATGGGGCCAGGGCGCGGGGCCGCGGTCGGCGCGCGAGCGACGGACGCGGCGGTTCCGTGTGGCGACAGGAAGGTGCGCGCGCAGAGCCGCCAGAGGGCGCTGTCGTCCGCCGCCTCGATCGCCTCGGCGCTGTTGTCGCTCGCCAGGGCGGCGAGGGCGGAGGTCAGGTGGGCTTCATCCTTCACCTGCAGGCGCGCGTTTAGCGCCGAAAGGCCCTCGCCGGGGTTCTTCGGGGAAAGCTTGAGGCCTTCGGGTTCGGCGATGACTTCAACGGGGCCGTTTTCCGAGGCCAACTGCCAGCGGACGCGCCCGGTGTTGCTGGCGCCCAGCAGGGCCTGGACCGCCGCCAACCTGTCCCCGGCCAGGGCGTACTCCGCGCGGGTCTTCTCGTAGTCGGCATGCGTCGCCCGTTCGGCGGAGACGGCGAGCGTCATGGCTGCCGCGACCGTGGTGGCCAGCCCTAGGGCGATGGCAGCGGCCGCCGGCGTCGCAAAGCCCGCGTCGGGCCGGTCAGGGCGGGGAGAGGAGGCCACGGGCTTCGATCTCGCGCATGTCCGCCTCCAGGCGGGTCATGACCTGGTTGGTGGACGCCTGGTCCTTGAGGATGCTGGCGGTGAGAAGGACGATGAGTTCGGTGCGGTTGCCGTTCTTCTTGCTGCTCTTGAAGAGGTTGCCGACCACCGGGGTGTCCTTGAGATAGGGCACACCGCTGTCGCTGACGGTGTGGCCGGTGCTGATGAGGCCGCCCAACGCCACCACCGCGCCGTTGTTCATGATCAGCGAGCTTTCCAGGTGCCGCTGGGAGATCGTCGGAGAATCGATCCCCGATGTGGTGGTGTTGGAGACGGCGCTGACCTCCTGGGTGATGTCCAGGAAGATCCGGTCGTCGCCGGTGACCCTGGGGGTCACAGACAGGATTACCCCAGTGGAGCGGTAGTCGACCGAGGAGACGATGGGCGAGTTGGGCGCAGTGGTCGCCTGGCTAGACTGGGTCACCACCGGCACCTGGTCGCCGACCTGGAGCTTGGCGGTGTGGTTGTCCAGGGCGACGATCTTCGGCGCGGAGACCACTTCCACGGCCGACTTCGAGCCCAGGGTGTTGAGGGCCGCCATGATGTTCTTGTCGAGGAAGGTCACGGAGAAGCCTGGGAACTGCGGACCCACCGTTCCCGCATTGCTCTCGATGGAGGCCACCTGCAGCTTGCCGCCGGAGCTCAGGCTCGACCAGTCGATCCCGAACCGGAAATCGTTGGTCAGGGTGACCTCGACGATCGAGGCCTCGATCAGCACCTGGGGCGGCGCCTTGTCGATCTCGTCCAGGATCTTCTGGATCTGCATCCAGCGACCGGCCGAGGCCTGGACGAGCAGGCTGTTGGACTCCCGATCGACCCCGATCTTCAGGGTCTCGCCGTCGGTCGAGGAGCCGGACATGGAGATCGGCGAACTGGAGCCGGAACTGACGGGCGCTGGCGCAGTGGCCGCCGTCATGCTGGTCATCTGCGCCAGCGGCCCGGAGTTGACGGCGCCGATCGGCGGTCCTGGGATGCTGGGCGAAGCGGATGAAGACAGGGGCGCTGAAGCTCCTCCTTGGGAGCTGGCCCCTTGCAGGCCAAGGAAGGTCCCAAGCGCCTGGGCAAGCTTTTCCGCCGAGGCGTTCTTGGGATGGTAGACGTAGAGGGTGCTCGCCTGCTCCTTGGCCGGCACGTCCAGCTTGCCCACCCAATCGGCGACCTGGTCCAAGGCCTGCGGCGTGCGGGCGAAGACAAAGACCCCGTTCAGGCGCCGAAGCGGCACCACCGTCACATTGCCGGCGCCGGAGGCCTGCAGCACCTTGTCCAGTTCGTCGGCCACGGTCTGGGCGGGGGCCTGGCTCAGTTCGAACCAGCGGATCTTGGCGCTCTCCAGGCCGCTGTGGTCGAAGACGTGGATGGTCTTGACCGCCGCCTCCAGCTCCTCGCCGGTGCCGCCGAGCACCAGCAGCCCGGCCTTGTCGTCCACATAGACGACGAGGTTGGTGGTCGAGATGGACCCCAGGGCCTTGGCCACCTCCGAGGGGGTCGCATAGGAGAGCGGCACGGCCAGGGTCTCGTAGCCGGCGTGATGTACGCCCTCGGCCAGGGTGCGCATGGGCGCGGCGCCCTTGGCCTTGTCGCGCGGCGTGAGGAAGAGGGCGTCGCCCTGGCGCACCATGGCGATGTTGTTCGTGTTGAGCACCGCCTCGAAGGCTTCCAGCAGCTGTTCGCGCGTCAGGCGCCGGTCGATGCGGAAGGTCATCTTGCCGGTGACCGAGGGATCGACGCTGTAGGTGACGCCGAGCGCCTGGCCGAGGATCGCCTCGGCGACCTGGGTCACATCGGCGTCCTGGAAGGCGAAGGTGTAGCTCTGCGCTGACGAGCTGGCATGTGAGGCGGCCATACCGATGGCCGGAGCCGCGCAGGCGCCGGCCGCCAGCACGGCGGCCAGCGCCGGGCCGGCCCAAAGCCTGCGAACTCGCTCACGCTGTCCCAAAATCGATATCCCCGAACCCAATGACTTAAGTCTCAGCCGCCCGGCGCGTTCGCCGGCGCCGGCGGCAAACGATATCCGGCGGGCGGCCCAGCCGAACCGGGCGCCCCTGCCGCCGGCGCGCCCGGTGCGCTGCTCGCCGGCGGCGTTCCGGTCTTCTGGCCCAGAGCGACTTCCTTGGTCCCAGTGACCGTGTCCACCAGGACGCTGGCCGCGCGCACCTCCTGCAGGGTGACGCCGTCGCGGGTCTGCCCTTCCGACAGCCATTCTGGGGGCTTGCCATCGATCGTGAGGAGGGCCGAGGCGCGCCCGCCGGCTTTGGCGATGCCTTGCAGGGCCAGCACCGGGTCGCTGACCGCGCCGGGACCGGTCGTCAGGGCGAAGATCGGCGCGGCGCTCAGGTTGGCGGCATCGAAAGCCGTCTGACTGGCGCTGGCCGGGGCCCGAAGGCCATCGATCCGCTCCTGCAGGGCGTCCATCCGCTCGGCCGCGGGCGCGCCGCGGGCGAACGCCAGCCAGCAGAGGGCGCCGAGCGCCAGGCCGCCGCCGGAGCCCGCGGCGATCAGGGACGAGCGTCGTTGGAGCAAAACACCCGTCCCTGAAGCTTGAGGTCGACGCTGGACGTCTTGGAGACGAGGTCGGCGCTGTCGATGAAGATGGCGGGCTTGTCGTTGGCGAGGCTCGCCAGCAGTCCCATCACCTGGTCGTAGTGGCCGCTGGCCTGTAGCTGTAGGGTCACGGGGGAAAGGGTCATTCCACCTTGGCCCTGGGGACCGGGAGCGGCGTTGAGGCTGGCCAGGGTGACGCCGGCTGCTTGGGCGGCCGCCTGCACCCGACCCTTCAGGGCCTCGACAGCCTGCGCCTGCGAGGTCTCGCAGACCGAGCCGGCGGCATAGGTGAGCGAGCCGCTGGAGCGGATCTCCTGCTCGGACTTGCCGAGGCTCTGTTCCAGCTCGCCCATGCGGCCCGAAAAGCCGCTGGGGCTCGCCAAGGTCGAGAGCGCCAGGAAAACCAACACCGCGGCTGCCGCGCCCGCCGTCACCGGAAGGACGATCCGGTTGATGTCCATCGGTTCGCGCCGGCTCATGGCTGACCCGCGCCCAGGCTGCGGTGAGCCGCCGGCTCCACGCCCCAGAGCCAGAGTCCAGGGCGGATCGGTTTGGGGACCTTGGTTACCTGGCGGTCGCCGGCGGCGAACGGCGGCTGATCGCCATGGGCTTCCACCGCCATCAGGCCGTGGTCCCAGTGCACGGCGTCGATCCGGGCGCCGGGCGCCTTGGCCGCGGAGGCCCAGGCCAGGTCGCTGAGGTAATCGGAAAGGGCTAGGCCCCGCACGCCGCCATTCTCCAGAGCACGGGACTCGCGTCGCTGGCGGTCCAGCGCCTTGGCGAGGCGCGCCTTGCCAGCCACTGCAGGGGTGAGGCTTTCCAGCCGCTCGGCGTCCGCCCCGCGCGCGACGAGGGCATAGGCGAATGCCGTGCCGACCGAGGCCGCCAACATCCCGAGCAGGAGGGCCAGGGCGATCGCGCCTTGGGCTTTGCGCGCCTGCACTCGGGCCGAAACGAAGCGCACGGCCCGGGCTTGGCCGTCGACCTCGACCACCTCCTCAAGAGCCTCGCCGACGTCGCGGGCGCGCGCATAGAAGGCGGCGAACCGCGCCGGCCGGCCCGGCCGCCAGGGTTCCAGCCGCTGGACCTGATAGACGATCTCGGCCAGGGGGAGAGGCGCGCCGAGGCGCGCTTCGAGGCCCGCGGCCCGTCCCTGGTCCCAGGGCGCCCCCGCAGGCGCCAGGAAGGGGCGCACGAAAATCCGTTGCCGCGGCGCTTCCGGCTCGAAGACTTCCGGGTCCTCGGGCGGCTCCTCCTCCACCAGTCTCAGCGAGGGGATGTCCGTCATGACCGGCACCCCTGGGCGATGGCGTCGAAGACGCAGTCCTTCGGCTCCTCCGTCCACAAGCGCACGGCCGCGACCGGCTGCGAGCCCGACGCTGTGAGCGCGATCGCGGTCAGGGCCTGCGGGCGGGTCTCGTTGACCGGCCAGGTCGGATTGGAGCCGGTGGCGTCGATGTAGGCGAAGACGCCGCCTTGTGGAGCAGCATAGCGCTTTGAGGCGGCGCCCTCGCGGACAACAAGCCAGGACCCGTCCGCGGAGCTTTCCAGGTGGGCGCCGCAGGCGCCGGCGGCGCAGTCGAACTGGAAGCCGGCGGGCGAGCCGTTGAGGCCGCCGCGGCCATCGCTCAAGAAAGGACCTTGATGCGCCATCAGATCGTCGAGGGCGTTCTGCACCCTGAGGCTGCGAGCCGCCTGTTCGGCCGCGCCGTTGGCGCGCAGATCGGTCGCGCCGATCACCCGGGCGCCGGCGGTGAGGCCCGCGAAGGCAAGCCCAAGCATGGCGACAGCCGCCAGCATCTCCACCAGGGTGTAGCCGGCCTCGCTCATGCCATCGGCTCGAGCGGGCAGGGGAGCTGCGTCGCAACCGTATAGGTGCGCCCGCTCGGCGTGGCGGAGAGTGTCGCTGAACGGCGGCAAAGCTTCAGCGCCGGGTTGGCGCCCGGCGCCAGGGCGGGTGTTTCCGAAACCCGCCAGGTGAAGGCGCCCGAGCGGCCATCCCGGCTGCCCAGCTGGTTTGGGGAGGTCTCCATGAGATAGCGCAGCAGCACCGACGCCTCCCGCGCCTCCTGCGCTTTCTCGGCCGCCCGACGGGCCGTTACCGCCGCGCTTAGGGAGAGGCCGATGGTAAGCGTCAGGATGGTGAGTGCGGTCAGCGCATCGACCGCCGCGAAGCCGCCATCGGCCTTGGCCCGTGAGCCGGGGCGCGTTCGGCGACGCCAATTCCATATCCGCAACACGCATCGCCCCACGCCCCACCACCCGAGGGCGTTCCGTCCTTCCACCTAATCCGATATGACCGGCTCGTACAACCTTACGGCGCGCCAGGCGGCAAGATTTCCCCATGTTTTCAGTGATCGCCGATCGTTCGCCTCCTCGGCCTCCGCCGCCTGCGCGACAACGCGCCAGGCGCTGGCGCGAAACGGCGCTCGTGGCCTCGTTGGCCTTTCACGGCGCCCTCGTCGCCCTGTTCGTCCTCGGCGCGGCCGGTGAGGTGGTCACGGGGGGCGGGGGCGGAACGCCGGAAGAAAGCGCCATAACCATCTCCCTGGCCGGCATCGCCGGCTCGCGGCAATCGTCCTCGGCGAGCGAGCCCGATCGCCTGCAGGCCCTCTACCAAAAGGCGCTTTCGGCGCAGTCGGACCTCTACGCGACAGACAAGCCGGCGCCCCAGCAATCAAACTTGTCGAAGCTGTTCGACGACATCGAGCGCCAACACGCCGGCGACAGCCAGGCCGATGGGACGAACGGGAAGTCGGACAACGGCCGGGAAACCGGCGCTGGTCAGAAGGGCGCCGAGCCAAAGCCGAACCCGTCCAGGCTCGCCGCAAACGGACCGGGAACGGCCGCCTCGTCGGGCGCGCTTTGGGGGCAGGTCGAGCCGTGCTGGCGGCGAATGCCGGACAAGTCCCAGGTTCCTGTCCGCCTGCAGGTCCAACTGACCGCAAAGGGCCAGATCGCTCGGCCGCCGACAATCCTGCGGCCCGATTCTTCGCAGCCCGATCAGCGCCGGCTGATCGCCGAGGCGCGGGCGCTTGCGGCGATTGCCGCCTGCATTCCCTACAAGACCGCCGATCTGCGTTCCGACGCCATCTATACGCTCGACTTCAGTCCATCAGGTCGTTGAGGTAGATGACCTCAGCAGCCAATTAGAACGCGACACGCTGACCGCTGCAAGGAAGTTTTCGCGTGTCATGCTAACATAGGTTCGAATCTCACGGGCCGAAGATCATGAAATCGCCAAGGCCGACGACCGCGCCTCCGTAAATTCTTACATACCGAGCGGATACGCCATTCATGCTGACGCTTGTATAGACGTTGTCAGCGGTGTTTTCGATTTGCCCATCTTGCATGGTTGTGATGGTTGTCCACGTGCTTCCGTCATTGGAATATTGTAGAAGCTTTCCCTCAAGATCTGAGCTCGACCATATCGTGCCGCCAAGAGATATTTGTGGGATTCGAGCCACAGTGATGTGATCGATCGTTTTGCTGGAGCCAAGATCAGCCTGAATCCACTGGTTAGAGCCTCCGACATTGTTTGTCCCGTGGGCGGAGGCGAGCGTATTGAAGACCGCGTCGTCCATCCCCCCGGACGTCGTCAGGCCTGTGAAGCCGGAACCGGGATAGGTGGATGAGGCCGAGAATGTTGCGGCCAGTTCCTTGGTTGTGGCCCCTACCGTCACAGAGGCGGTGGACGAGACAAACCAGCCGTTGCCATCGGTGATGGTGAAGCTAAAGCTGTCGGTCCCCGCGTAGCCGCTGTTGGGAGTATAGGTCGCGTACTTCTTGCTGGCCGACAGCGCAACGGCGCCATGGGAAGGGGCTGTGAAGCTGACCAGGTTCAGGCTGCTGAACGTACCGGCGACAGCGTTTTCCTTCGGACTGAAGTGGACCGGAATGTTCGCGCGAGTCGAGAGGGCGTAGGGGTTGGCCGTAGGAGGCGCATCCATCCATACGGTGATGTTGCCCGTCGCGGTTCGGCCTATGGTGTCGATGATCGTGTAGTGGAAGGCGTCCGACGCCATGTTGTAGCCGGCGTTCGGTGTGTACGTGATCGACGTCCCGCCGTTGAGCACCGCGGTGCCATGCGCGGGCGCGGTGATCGACTGGATCGTAAGGGCGTATCCAGCGGGATCAGAATCTGCGCTCCGCGGGTCGAAGGTAACGGCGACGCCGGCGGTGGTTGCGGCGGTGAACGCGCCAGCCGTGGGATTGGCGGCGTTTACCGTGACGCCGGCCTTCGCAGTGCCGCCGTGACCGTCGGAGATCGCATATGCAAAGGCGTCGGAACCGGAGTAGCCGCTGGCTGCGGTATAGGTGACGCTCGTCGATGTGAACGACGTAGTGCCGTGCGCAGGCGCGGTCACGCCAACCACAGTCAAAGCAAAGCTATCAGGGTCGCTGTCATTCGTTCGCGGGTCAAAGGTGACGGGAGTCGAGCCCGTGGAGGAGATCGTATCGTTCACCGCCACTGGTCGGTGACGGGTTCCAGCCGTCGTCACGCGCTGAGTCCGATTGCCTGCGGGATCATAGGAGAAGGTTATGACGGTCCCGTCTGCATCTGTTTGGGTGAGGACGCGACCGAGCGCGTCATAGGTGTAGGCGCTCGACTCGGCTGCGGCGGGTGAGGCAGCAAGCAATATGCCAGCGCCCACCAGCGCAGCCTGAAGTGTGGTCATCCTCGCCATCGCTATCCCCAAAAAAACGCCACCAACGCGCCGCCATATGAATTGACGATCGAACAAGCTTTGCAATAGCGTTGACAACCTAAGCGCGGTTTTTTCGTGCATGACGAAACGATGACGCCCAGATCGACCGGTGGGCGAGCGATGGCGTGCGCCTCGGGTGGGTCAGGGATGGGCAGAGTTGTGATGTGGCAAGCGATAATCCGTTCCGCAGCCCTACAATTGGCCGGGTTGGTGCTTGGCCTCTCATTTGTCGGGGCGGCCGCAGCGCAAAGTGTGGCCAATCCGCCCCCACAGAACGCCCTGGCTGTGCCCCTCAGCTACGACGAGCAGATGTCCAAGCTTGCCGCCAGGACGGACGTGTCCAATGCCGTGGTTCCAACGCCGGCGCAATCCCGCGGCGGTCAAACGGCCTCATCCTCGGGGTTCGTGGCCACAACCAGCGGAACGGGCGGGGCTCGCGCAATGAGCTTGAGCCTTCCGGCCTCGGTCACCAATCCAGATGAGATTGTGGAGCTCTCGCGGGCTCTTAAGAACGACCCAGACCTGATCTACGAGTACGTCTACAACAACATCGAGACCTTGCCTCAGTACGGAAGCTTGAAAGGCCCGGTGGGAGCGCTGATCGACGGCAAGGGCACAGCGTTCGATCAGGCGGAGCTGATGTTGATGCTGCTCCAGCAGGCCATCTCCAATGGCAATGGGACGATCAACAACCCGCAAATCCAGATTGGCCAAGTCTGGATGACGGGATCCCAGCTGAAGAGCTGGATAGGGACGGACGAATACAACGGCGCCCGCCTTACGTTGGGCAGCTCTGGCCAGCCGGTGGCCAACTACTATGTTAACAGCAGCAACCAGATAACCTGCACTAACGTCGGTTGGGCATGGGTGTCGGTTCAGATCAACTCCGTGACCTATGTTTTCGACCCTGCGGCAAAGCTAAGCAATCAGACGTTCTCGGACCTGCAGGGCGAACCCGCCAATTGCCCCATGGCTACGTCCGAGGGGCCGGCGAGCAACGCCTACCACGTGATCAACGGACTCAGTGATCAGACCCCCAGCGTATCGCTGGGCACGGTGCTTGGGTACTCGCAGAGCAACTTTATCAGTGGGATCGATGGCCCGGGCAGCGGGGCGACGGTGACGTCGAATTCTGTGTCAGGCCTGAACCGCAGCACTGAACGCGCAAGCCTCACCAACTATTCAAACGCATTGGTGGGCTGGATTCAGGCAAACCGGCCGACTGCCACCACGGCGGACATCGTCGGCGGCAAGACAATCCAGGCCTTGCCACTTGCGACCCACCAGCGCTGGGCCGCTTTGCCCTATTTCTGCAACACCGCTGGCTGTTCAACGGTGCTGCCGAAATCGTGTGCGGATCCCAGCTGGGTGCAAGCAAATCCATGCTACGGTACCACCGTGCCGACAGTTTTTCGCACGACACTTCAGGTGACAATCCCCGGCGCCGCCAGCTCGATCACCTTCAATTCTTCAGACATATACGGCCACAGGCTCACGATTTTCTTCGACAACTCGAACGAGCCCGTCTTGTCCCTCGATGGAACCGTGCAGGCTACAGGTACAGCCGTTACACCGGGCGCCCCGGTGGCGATTCCAGTGGTGATTACCCATCCCTACGGCGGCTTCGCGAACCAGAGCGGCACGCTGTCTGTCGTCGCTGGCAGCCAGTACCTTATCGCGACCGGCTGGGGGCCGGTCAGCCGCGCGATGATGGAAAAGCACCGGCGGCTGCTGACACTGAATCGGCAGGCAAATCCATCGGCGCCCGCGTCCGAGCCCGTGATGGGCGAGAGCCTGTCGATGCAGGGCTACAGCTGGTTGGCCGAACTGAGCCAGGCCATGCTGGTGACCGGTCAGATCACCAAGAGCCAGACGCTGTACCAGCATGCCGTTGGGATCGTCGGCATAGGACTGGTGGGGGGTGGGCCTGGCACAGCGCCTTACGTAGACCTTCCGCTGAATCTCTTTTCGGTTGCCCAGGAGCACAACAGACCGGTGCTCCCGCCCTCAGGGCCAATTCCGCCTACGCCCCTTGAGACCTCCAGCTTCTACACGACGATGCAGATCGCGAGTGTCTTGGAATCTGGAACACTCGAACAGCTTGAGGCTTCAAATACAGCGGCTTCGACAATCAAGCTGTTGGATATGGCCAGTCAAACCGACGTCATCTATGATATCAATAATACAAACGTGACTGGCGATGGTGCATCGTACTGGACCAACGCCCAGATTGCGAGCGCGCTGCCCAGCTATACCGGAACGGACTTGGCCCGGGTGCAAAGCCTTGTCGCGTCGGGTTTGCGAGTAGTTGCGCCGCAGGGCGGCAACTATCCCATCGGCGGATGGAGGGGGACGGGCTTCCTGCAGTTGGGTCAGGACTATAGGAGCTTGGGCGCCATCATCACCGGCGGCCTAAGTGGCGGGTTCAGTGGCCAGTCGTACAACACGGACGAAGTGCTGAGCGGAAGCCTTCAGGTTCAAACGCCGACAGTCGTGAGTGCAAATAGCTGCGCGAGCGGATGTGTCTCCACGACCCCTGGTGACAACAACACGAACAACTTCAGCAGCGTCGCCGACCCCGTCAATCCGGTCGATGGCGCGTTTGAGAACGACCACGCCGACCTAACTGTCGGCAGCGGCTCGTTCCCCTATGCGCTAGGCTTTTCGCGCACCTACAATTCCAGCAGCCGATTGGCGAATGGGGTGATGGGGCTTGGCTGGACCCACAGCCTGGCGTTCAGCGCCCAGGCGGGCAGCGACGGCTTCGCTGGTTTGGGACAGGATTCTCCGATCAGCGGCGCCTCGGCGATTTCGACGATCTACGTCTTGCAGGACATCCTGAGCCAGGCGGATGGCTCCGGAAACTCTCTGATCAATCTCGACCGCCTCGTAATCGCAGCCATAGCTGAACGTTGGCTTATGGACCAACTGACCGGCAACGTCGTGACTGTGTCACAGCCAGGTTCCGGCGAAGCGTTCGTCAAGCTGGCGGACGGAACCTACAATGCGCCTCTGGGTTCGACGGGCACACTGGCTCTGAATAGCGGAGCGTACACCTACACGACACCGAGTGGGGCGACGCTGAACTTCAACAACGCCGGCAACATCTCCACTTGGCATAGTCCCGCTGGGCCGACGGTGACCTTCAACTACAACGGCTTGAACCAGCTGACATCCGTCAGCAACGGCATGGGCCGCAGCCTGACGCTCAACTACACTGCCAATGCTACAACCGGAACCAGCCAGATCACGTCGGTGACGGATGGTGCGCGCACTGTCAGCTACACCTACGATGGTTCCGATCAGTTGACGGCCTTCCACGACGCTGCCACACCATCGAACACGATCAGCTATCAATATGACCAGCCGGGGCGGTTGACGCAGATCTTCTATCCGTCTTTCCCGACGACGGCCTTCGTCACCAACACCTACGGTGTCCTCGATCGGGTCAATGTTCAGCAGGACGCGTTGGGGAACACGACGAACCTCTTCTTCGCTGGATATCGAACGGAAACGGACGACCCGGCCGGAACCCCCCAAGTTCAGTACTTCACGGCCCGCGGCAAGGTCCTGGCAGTGATCGATGGTCTGAGCCACGTGACGACCAATACCTACGACGGCCTGGATCGTCTGGTGTCGACGACGCTGCCAGAGGGCAACTCGACCACCTACGCCTACAACAACACCTACCAGTCGGGTTGGGTGTCGCTGCAGAACGTGACCAGCATCACCGCCAACCCCAAGTCGGGGCCTGGACCGAGCTCGCTGACCGTGTCGATGACCTACGACACCAACTGCCACGACCAAGTGAAGACGGCGACGGACGCCAACGGCAATGTCCTGACTAACGTCTACAACTCCACGACCTGCACCTTGAGCGAAGTGGATCAGCCGGCCGTTGCGGCGGGCGTGCCCAAGACCTTCTACACCTACAGCAGTCGGGGTCAGGTGCTGACGGTGACGGATCCGCTCGGCAAGGTCACAAACAACACCTACGACACCTCGACAGAGGTGCTCCTGACCAGGACCGCCGACTACGGAACCGGCCGGCTGAATCTCATCACACAATTCGGCTACACGCCCGTTGGCGATATCAATTCGGTGACTGATCCCAACGGCAACGTCACCACCTCCACCTACGACGCCTTGCGCCGCGTGACACAGGTAACGGCTCCAACCTCGACCAACGCCATCACCAAGACCGCCTACAATCCCGATGGCGCGGTGGTTTCGGTGCAGCGGCAGACGGCGACCGTGGGGACGTGGGAGACGACGAGTTCGACTTGGTCGGCTTCCGGCAAGAAGCTGACCGACGTGGACGGCAATGGCCACACGACGACGTATCACTACGACACACTCGACCGCGTCGATACGATCACCGACCCGATTGGCCGGGTGACCACAAACACTTACGACGTGCTCTCACGGCTGCTCAGCGTGAAGAATACCGCAATCCAGGCGGCGCCCCTGGTGGCCTACACCTTCACCCCCAACGGCAAACGGCAGACCCTGGTGGACGCCAACGGCCACACCACCACCTACGTCTATGACGGCTTCGACCGGCTATCGCAGATGCAGTATCCGCAGGCCAACCCGTCACTGACCACTTCGGACACCGCCGACTACGAAGGCTGCACCAGCTACGACAACAACGGCAACTGCCTGATCGCGCGCAAGCGAGACGGGACAACCACTATCACCAGCACTTACGACGCCCTGAACCGGCCGACCCGCGTGACGACCCCGGACCAGGACAACGTCTATGCCTACGACCTGGCAGGCAAGATCACCTCGGTCACGCGCCACAGCGACGGCACGGGCGTGGTCTATGGCTACGACACCGCCGGGCGGCAGACCTCGGAGACCACCTTCGGCAAGGCGCTGACCTTCCAGGTGGATGCGAACGGCAACCGGGTCCGGACCACCTGGGCGGATGGATACTTCGTGACCTACGACGTCGACCCGCTCAACCGGGTGACGGCTGTGCGCGAGAGCGGAGCGGCGAGCGGGATCGGGGTGCTGGCGACTTATGCTTATGATCCTCTAAGCCGCCGCACGTCGCTGATCCGCGGCAACGGGGCGGTGACAAGCTATGGCTATGACTCTGGTGACCGGCTGACCAATCTGGCGCTGGCGCTGGCGCCGGCGATGTCAGCCAGCAATCTGGCCCTGACGTTCGCCTACACCAACGCCAACCAGCTGCAGACGCGCACCAGCGACAACGGCGCCTACGCCTGGACCAACCACGCGACGGCGACGGTCAACACCACGCCGGACGGCCTGAACCGTGACGCCGCGGTGGTCACCGCCAGCGGCTACGACGGCAATGGCAACATGACCAAGGATGCCGCAGGCGCTAGGACCTTCAGCTACGACAAGGAGAACCGGCTGACGGGCGGAACCGTCAGCGCCTCCTCGACCAGCGTGACCCTGGCCTACGATCCGCTGGGCCGACTGAACAGCCAGGCGACTACGGTCTCCAGTACGACGACGAACACCAGCTTCCTCTATGACGGCCAGCGGCTAAGCGCCGAATACGACGGCTCGGGTAACCTGCTGCGCCGCTACATTCATGGCCCCGGCTCGGACGAGCCGATCGTCTGGATCGAGGGCGGGGCGACCAGCACCGACCGGCGCTGGCTGCACGCCGACGAGCGCGGCTCGGTCGTTGCCCAGTCGGACAACACCGGCACAGTGACGCAAATCTACGCGTATGGCCCTTACGGCGAGCCGCAGGACAATTTCGGCTCAGGCTCCCGTTTCCGCTACACTGGGCAGATCGCGATTCCGGAATTGGCTCTCTATCATTACAAGGCGCGTGCCTATGATCCGGCTTCGGGGCACTTCATGCAGACTGATCCCGTTGGCTACGACGGCGGCATTAACCTGTATGCCTATGTAGGGGCGGATCCCCTAAATGCAGCCGATTCTAGAGGGTTGACGGCGGGGTGGTCTCAGTCGGGTCAAGCATCCGGTGGGCGGCTTATACTTGCGGGATACGAAGAAGACGAGACCCGTGACGACGGCGTGGAGGATGATTCGAAAGAGGAATTGGCCAGAGAAGAGGCTGCAAAGCGTGTCACTTCGGCCAATCCAAGGATAGATCCTTCTGAATTTACAACAGGCCAGCTAAATGCCATAAGCACTCAATATAGTGTTTTGGGGTCCGGCAATTTGAACGGACAATCCGAGACAATGAATTCGGACGCAGGAGATCAACTAAGCTATAGAATCCAGACAGTATTGTCTGGTGCGAGGTTGGATAAGACAATTGGCCAGTACGGTGCAAGCTTCCAGTTTGTCGGAAATGCAAATAATCTAGATCGAGATATGGAGTTACTTACGGGTCAAGGGTTGAAGTTGGGGCAAAATGTGAGCTATCGCATCGGTGACGTGCAGGTGTTTATCAACTATCATCTCTCTAGCGGTCAAAGCGCCTCGGGGGCCTATACGTCCAGTCCGACACTTCAAATCACCGTGCGTGCACCAGTCTCTGACGGTGAGGCGGTGCCCACTAGCGTTAAAATTAGATATCCAGGGCCGTAGGTGACCGCATGTCTAAGTATCTTGTGTTGTGCAACCTTGGAATTGGCGACGATGAGCGTGATAACGCCAATCTGATAGAGAGCCGAAAAGTCGAAATAATTAAATATCTATTTACGCTTGGGCCGGCGTGGATGGCTTCTGGAGACTCTATTTTCGTTGATACTGAAGAATCTCAGACAAGTATTATAGAGGGTGCGAAGATAATATTGAAAGATTACGATGCCTTCTTTATTCTTGAACTCGTTGACGTTGGCCGTGCTACGTACTCAGGCGCTCTGATGGACGCCGAGGGCGCGATATTACTCTTCCCCAATGTTGATCTGAGGCCGACCTAACGCTCGCGGAAATCCGGCTTCGACGCCTGAAATAGCCGCGGCTGGCTGGTGACCGCCGCCTGTGGGTTTGCATGGAATTTTGACCCCCTGCCCGGGGTGATCGGCACGCAAATTTGACCCCTTCATCCCGGGGGGCGTGATGGCCAGATCGGCGGCTTTTGGGCTTGCCGAATCGGAGCGGGGATGTTGGTGGTGGAGACGATCGCCCGGATCAGGCGCGAGCACTTCGTGAAGGGCAAGACGATCAAGTTTCGATCAACGCCAGGGTCCTGTAACCATCGACCTTGATCTCATGCACTCAGTCCTCCCCGGCGGGCGGAACGCCGGCCTGGGCCGCCTGGGGCGCAATGAATTAGTGGCAAGATAGCGGTCGAGGCAGTTCGCGCTCGGCTGCCGCTTGAGGCGATCAGTCTATTCCTAATGGCGACGCCCCCCGTCTTCTCCGCCGAGCTCGTTCAAGCTTGGGTCACTGAAGCACAGTGTCTCTCGCAAAGCCGCTGAGTACGGGCGCCCGTGGCGCACCGCGGGCCGTCCGCCCCAGATAGACGACCTCGGCGCGCCAGACGGGCGCGATCCAGCGAATCTTGCCATAGCCCCGTGGGCCTCTGGGCGCCGGCAGAGCTGTCATGGGCTCCAACGCGTCGAACAGTGCTTGCCCGAACGAGCCCACGTTCGCCCGGCAGATAGGCCGCCAATCTGGCTCGCCCGTCTGCATCAGGGCCACCGATGAGACATAACCGGGGCGATTGGCGATGAAGCCTGCGATCCTGAACTGGCCATGCTCCTGGCGCTTGACCTTTAGCCAAGTCCTGGAACGCCCCCCGACATAAGGTTCGGTGACCTTCTTGGACACGATCCCCTCCATGCCGCGCTCACAGGCCATTCTGAAGAGCGTCGCGCCGTCCCTGTGGACAGCGCATAAGGCAACCCGATCCGCCTTCGGGCCCAGCGCCGCGACCAGACTGGCCAGCGCTGCCTTGCGTTGCAGGAGGGGGTGCTCGCGCAAGTCTGCCCCATTGAGGCGGAGCAGGTCAAAGGCATGGAACACCAGCGATCCTGTGTGGCCTTCGGTCAGAGCAGCTTGCAACCCGCTCAGTCGGGTGACCCCGTCGTGATCGGGGACCGCAATCTCGCCATCGATCACTGCGTCGTTGCAAGGCAGCGATGCAAGTTGAGCACCCAGGTCGCCATAGCGGTGCGTCCAGTCGTGTCCCCCGCGGGTGACGAGGCGAACCGATCCATCGCGGATGAAGGCGAACGTCCTATACCCGTCAACCTTGATCTCGTGGACCCAATCTGGCCCAGCCGGAGGTGCGTTGGCCTGGGCGGCAAGCTGGGGAGAGAAGGCTGCTTGGGAGAGCCGGGCGGCGGGTGCAGTGGAAGGAGCCATTGCCCTTCTTCGCCCGAACACAGGTGGAGTTTATCCTCCGTAGCGTCTTCGAGCGTTGCGGCGTGCGCGTGGCTTAGCGCTTCTGATGAACTCAGATCGAACTTGCCAACGTGTGCCGCTTTGCCTGGATCCCATGCATACGCCTTGGGATGCTCGCCAAGCGCCCAATCCCCTTTTGCCGGTTAGTGCCGCTGCCGACGCATCAGCCGCGCGCGATCTCGGATTTCGAACGGAGTAGCGTCATCCGGAAGCTCTTCAGCAGCGCGCGCCATGCTCTGAAGTATCTCTTCGAGTATCAGGGCGTGCTCTGCTGAAAGGCTCGCTGCAAAGCGCCTCATCGCCTGGCGCGCCAAGCGCGTCAGAGCAGGGTCGTCACGCTCGCTTTCCGTCGCTCGGGCAAGCCGAGAAATGGCCTCGTTGATCATGGCCGCCTCAAAGGGCCTGGCGGCCCTTCGCCCTCATGTAGACCGCGCCTTGAAGCGCGTGGTGGAACCAAGGCAGGACGGGATGCTGAGCGTCAAGGGGCGGCTTTGACGGGTCTCCTGGGCGCGGCGGGACTGTGTCTGGGCTCGATCAATCCAACAGCAAGGTGTCGAGCGTCGAGAGGATCTGACGTACCCTCTCCTTGGCGTCGAACACCAACTGTGTGTGGACGAGGTCGTAGCGCCCGCAAAGGGCAAGCACGATCTCCAGCACGGCATTTGAGTGGCGCATCAGGAGCACGAGGTGTTCGCCGCTCGGGCCGTTCCTGCCCTCGAACCAGTTACGCACGCCGCGCTCGTTAGCCCTGACGAGCCTGGCGACGCGCTTGACCGCCGATGGGTTGCTGCCAAAATCCCGCCGCAACGCGTCTGCAATCGCTGTTGAGAAGCTCAGCTCTTCGCTTGCATCCAGCGGAAAAGGTTTTCCGGATTCAGGCCGAAGATTTCGGCCGCTCTCTGCAAAAGACATCCGCCCACGTTCCTGCGTTACTTCGCCCGGAAGGTCGTTCTTCCCGTTTTGGTGTCGCAAGAGATGTGGACGAATACGGCGCAGCGAGCGCCCCCAGAAATCACAAAGCAGGCTGTCGCTGCAAAAGTGATCCGCGCGGCGCAGTACGTGCGCATGTCGACGGAACACCAGAAGTACTCGACGGAGAACCAGGCCGACGCCATCGCCCACTACGCGGAGGCTCGTGGCCTGACGATCGTCCGGACCTACGCCGACGAGGGCAAGAGCGGCCTGAACCTGGAGGGCCGCCTCCAGCTGCAGCAGCTGATCGCAGACGTCACCGAGGGGCGGGCCGATTTCGAGGTGGTGCTGGTCTACGACGTCAGCCGCTGGGGCCGCTTCCAGGATGCCGACCAGAGCGCCTACTACGAGTACGTCTGCCGCAACGCCGGGGTTGCGGTGCAGTACTGCGCCGAGCAGTTCGACAACGACGGCAGTCTCAGCGCCACCGTCATCAAGAGCATGAAGCGCGCGATGGCGGGCGAGTACAGCCGCGAGCTCTCCGCCAAGGTGTTCGCCGGCCAGTGCCGGCTGATCAGCTATGGATTCCGGCAGGGCGGCC
Source organism: Caulobacter sp. KR2-114 (assembly GCF_049446115.1). Taxonomy (NCBI): domain Bacteria; kingdom Pseudomonadati; phylum Pseudomonadota; class Alphaproteobacteria; order Caulobacterales; family Caulobacteraceae; genus Caulobacter; species Caulobacter sp. KR2-114. Next base: position 38,045 of record NZ_JBMSEC010000003.1, on the reverse strand, counting down.
CGGCAGGCTTTGGCCTCAGACGGGTGCTCGTAGACGAGCAGCGCCAACCAAAGGCCGAGCTCGCCAGGGGCGAACACAAGAGCCTGCAGACCGACCGCGTGATCCTGTCCCCTGGACCGGCCGAGGAGGTCGAGACCGTCCGGCGGATGTATCGGATGTTCACGCTGGGCGGCCACGCCGAGAGTCAGATCGCCGAGACCCTGAACGGCGAGGGACGGCTTACGGACCTTGGCCGGCCCTGGACCCGCGGATCGGTCCACCAGGTGCTGACCAACGAGAAGTACGTCGGCAACAACGTCTTCAACCGCACCTCCTTCAAGCTGAAGATGCGGCGGGTCAGGAACCCACCGGAGGCCTGGGTCAGGCAGGAGGGCGCGTTCGAACCCATCGTCGAGCCTGATTTCTTCGCCGCCGCCCAGCGCATCATCCAGGAGCGCTGCCGCCGCTACAGCGACGAGACCTTGCTGGAACGCCTCTCAGAGCTCTTCAGCCGTGAAGGACGGCTCTCTGGCCTGATCATCGACGAGGCGGAAGGCATGCCCTCCAGCTCGGCCTATCGCCACCGCTTCGGCAGCCTGGTGCGCGCCTACCAGCTGATCGGCTTCTCCCCGCCCCGCGACTACCGTTTCATTGAGATCAACCGTCTCCTGCGGGGGCTGCATGCAGACGTCGTCAAGGACACGATGCGCGGGATTGAGGAAGCCGGTGGCGAAGTCGAGGCCGATCAGGAGACCGACCTCATCGCGGTCAACCACGAGTTCACGGCCTCGATCGTGATCGCCAGGTGCCATCCGACACCGGCCGGCGGCCTCAAGTGGAAGCTTCGTCTCGACACTGGGCTCAGGCCCGACATCAGCGTAGCCGTCCGCATGGACGCCGGCAACGCCGCCGCCCGCGACTACTACCTGCTGCCCCGCCTTGACCTGGGGCGCATATCGCGGCTGCGCCTTTCCGAGGAAAACGGCATCGGCCTCGACGCCTACCGCTTCGACGACCTGGCCGCGCTCTTCTACCTGGCGAGCCGGGAACCCATGAGGGCGGCGGCATGAGTGTGGAAGAGACCGACCCCGCCACTGCCGGCGCCGTCGAGCGCGTGCCGATCAGCCAGATCACGGTCCTGAACCCCAGGGCGCGCAACCGGCGTGTGTTCGAGGAACTGGTCTCGAGCATCGCCAACCTAGGCCTGAAGAAGCCGATCACTGTCAGCCGCCGCAGGGACGGCTCCGGCTACGACCTCGTCTGCGGCCAGGGCCGGCTGGAGGCGTTCAAGGAGCTCGGTGAAGTCGAGATCCCCGCGCTGGTGGTCGAGGCCGACGAGGAGGACTGCTTCGTCATGAGCCTGGTGGAGAACCTGGCGCGCCGACAGCACACGCCGCTTGAGCTGCTGCGCGACATCGGCGTGCTGCGCCGGCGTGGCTATTCAGTGCAGGACATCGCCGCCAAGACGGACCTCAGTCCCGAGTACGCCTATGCGATCTGCTACCTCTTCGAACACGGCGAGGAGAAGCTGATCGCCGGGGTCGAGCGCGGCATCATCCCGCCGACGATCGCCATCGAGATCTCCAAGGCCAAGGACGGCGATGTCCAGGACGCCCTTGCGGAGGCGTATGAGACCAAGGCCCTGCCGGGCAACCAGCTCCTGGCCATCCGCAGGATCATCGAGCAGCGCAACGCCAGCGGAAAGGGGATAAACGGCACCCGCGCCGCGCCCCGAAAACGGGCCACGAGCGATGGCCTAGTGCGCGCCTACCTTCGCGAGACGGAGCGGCAGAAGACCCTCATCAAGAAGGCCACCCTGGCCCAGAGCCGGCTCCTCTTCCTGGTCAACGCCATGCGCAAGCTGATGGCCGACGAGCACTTCACCACCCTGCTGCGCGCCGAGGGCCTGACCAGCCTCCCAAAGCCGCTGGCCGAGCGCCTGAACAGGTAGCGACATGGCCGACACCCTCCATGACGGCATCCGCGCGGCCTTCGAAGGACGCCTCGTCATCCTGCCGCTGGAGATGATCGCGCCTCAGCGGGAGGCCACGGAGGCGATGCGCCTGTCGTCGAAGTACCGGCGCATTGCCCAGTCCATCGACGAGGTGGGCATCATCGAGCCCCTGGTGGTCGCGCGCCCCACCGGTCTGGAACCGCGCTACCTGCTGCTCGACGGCCACATCCGCTTCGACATCCTCGCCGCCGCAGGGGAGGCGGACGTCCGTTGCCTGATCTCCAGCGACGACGAGGCCTTCACCTACAACAAGCGCATCAACCGGCTGGCGACGATCCAGGAGCACTACATGATCGTCCGCGCCCTCAAACGCGGGGTCTCCGAGGAGAAGCTGGCCCGGGCCCTCAACGTGGACGTCAAGGCGATCAAGCGCCGTCGCCTGATGCTGGAAGGCGTCTGTCCCGAAGTCGTGGACCTCCTGAAGGACCGCAACATCAGCGTCCAGACCCTGGAGGTGCTGCGGCGCATGAAGCCGATGCGCCAGATCGAGGCGGTCGAGCTGATGATGGCGCTGGGCAACTTCTCCTGCGCCTACGCCAAGGCGCTGCTCGCCGCCACGCGCCAGAGCGACCTTGCCCAGCCCGATAAGGCCAAGAAGGTCGGCCGCATGACGCCCGAGCAGATGGCCAGGCTCGAACGGGAGATGGAGACCCTCAACCAGGATTTCCGGGCCCTGGAGGCCTCGTACGGCGACGACGTGCTGCAACTGGTGATCTCGGCCGGCTACGTGGGCCGGCTCCTCGCCAACAGCGCCATCCATCAGTTCCTGGCCCGGCGCCAGCCCGAGCTCCTCGAGGAGCTGACCGGCATCGTCAATGCCGCCTCCCTCGACCAGGCCGGTCCGCTGCCTGCGATCGGGCGCGAAGGCGAGACTCTGCGCCCCGGATGGGCGGTCGCCCGAGCCCCACCGGAGACAGCGGGCGCCCAGCCACAAGCGCCGACGCCCTGACTTCAGGGCAGGGCGGGGAATAGAGGGGACCGGGACCCTTCAAGCGCCGGGACCGCCGGAGAAGCCGCCGTGTGGGGCGGATCAAGGGCGGTGGCGGGGATGACGGCGAACCCGTTCGGAGCCCGCCAGGCCGGTCGCGATAGGTCCGGCCGGACGCCGCGTCTATGCGGCGCTGGAGTGGGTGCGCCGAGGCTGGCGCCCGCAGGCGACCTTCGGCGCACCCGTTTTCCGTTTAAGGTGTGAGCCCGCCCCCGCGGCTGGGCGACTAGCATCGGAAGGCGTCAATCAAGCCTTGGCGCACGTCGAAGATTTGTATGCACGAGTTGGGGTTTCCACGGGATGAGCGGTGACCGAGCACCAACGCTGAAACCGACGAGCGAGGGGGCCTGGGTTTGTTCTGATCCACGAGGCTGTCGCCGTCAGCCCAGACCAAGCCGCTGGAAGCCGACCACCATGCTGTCCGCGGCCCTGAGCGGGGTTCCCATCATGGCTGGTTCCTGACCCTCCTGTGGGGCTGGCCACTGCTGCACAGCAGTTTGGAAGTTCGGGTCATCGACGAGTGGGTAGAAGAAGCACTCGTGGATTTCCCTGAAGAGCCGCCATTCAAAGCAAGGGGCGGCACGATCAGGGTGCGTACCGTACGTATAGACATTGCGAAGGCCAAGAAAGCGCAACGTGTACTCCCGGTCGATCACGGCGACAGCGTCTGGCAGCAGGAGCGCCAGCACCTTGGCGTTGGCGACGAGGCGGCTGTTCGTGGTGGACGCCTCGGCGGCGTGGAACACCCGACAGAGCGCCGACCATTGCGCCTGGGTCTGGGGTCGCCTGACGTCCCAGAGCGCCTCAAGTAAGGGCCATACGGACAGGATGCTTGCCCTGAAGGTTTCGAAGCGCGGCATCGTCGCGCCCCGTTCGCCCATGCGGTGCATGCCCCAGGCAAGAAGTGTCCCGTAGACCTCACGAAGGAACCGGTCCCGCTCTGCGTCCCCGTTCCGCGCCGTTCCGCGCGCTTCCGCGGCCCAGACCGGCAAGTCGAGGCTTGGGCCGCCGAAGACCCCGTGCGCCGCCGCCATGGCCTGCGGAAGTTGCCCAAGTAATCTGATCCTATGCTCTTCATAGCAGCGAACTTGCCGTAACCGGCTGCGCGGCTGCGGCAGCCGCGCGGGTTCCCGATCGCAGGCACACATGCAGTCGGCCTCCTTGACCTCCGCCATCAGTAGTCGCCCTGCTCCACCCTTGCCCCCGTCGCGGCGAGGTTAACGGACGCCGGGGGCCGCCGCCTGTGGCGTCTTTGCCCCGGAGCGTTTCGTCCTCCCCTTGTCGGTAGCGTGCACCGCTGCTGTGCCCTGGTCATAGGCCGCGCTGTCGAACTTTGCTTTGTCGTCGGCTACGGTGTCCGAAACCACCGCGCTGACGAACAGGGACGCTCATTGACCACCGCGCCTGCCGCAGGACCGCGCGCCGACCTTGAGGCCATGGCCCAGGCCCTGGAGTTTTCGGACGACTACCGGGTCCTACGTCGCCTGGCGCCAAGACCCGATCGAGGCCCACCCGTTGGTGTGCCGACCCGTATGGGCCTCTTCGTCGATACAGAGACGACCGGCCTCGACACCGCCCACGACGAGATCATCGAACTGGCGATGGTCCCGTTCATCTACGGCCTGGACGGCGAGGTCTACAGCGTCGGCGAGCCATTTCAGCAACTGCGTCAACCCGCCAATCCTATCCCCCCTCAGATCACCGCCATCACTGGCATCGATGACGCCATGGTGGCGGGCAAGACGATCAATCCGGACGAAGTCGCCGCGTTCGCCGCCCCCGCCGCGCTGGTCATCGCCCATAACGCGGGTTTCGATCGGCGTTTCCTGGAGCGACACTACGGAGTCTTCAACACCAAGCCCTGGGCGTGCTCGATGAGTGAGGTGGACTGGGCTGGCGAAGGTCACGAAGGCACGAAGCTCGCCTACCTCGCCGTCGGCGCCGGTTTCTTCTATGAGCGCCACCGCGCCGTCCATGACTGCTTGGCGGCCATTGAGCTCTTGGCCCGCCGTCTGCCTGTCAGCGGCCGCACTGGCCTTGACCAGCTCCTGGAGCGGGCACGGGCTCCGTCCTGGCGCATCTGGGCAGAGAACTCGCCCTTTGACCTGAAGGATGTCCTCAAGGCTCGGGGCTATCGATGGAACGCAGAAGGTGGGGGCGGACCGCGCGCCTGGTACATCGACGTCGATGCAGAAGCGCGAGAAGCCGAGGAGGCCTTCCTGAAGGCAGAGATCTACCGCGGGGAAATTGACCTGCTGGTGCGCCGCCTTGATGCCTATGACCGGTTCTCAGACCGTGTGTGAAGCTGCGTTGTTCTTGGGCGAAGCGCGACTGTCCAACCCCGTTGTTGGGACAGCGGGTTTTCGCGAGAGCGACCTGCGCCCCCACCACGCTTGCCGAAAGGCAAGATCACCAAGCGCGTACTAAAGGAAGAATTCGGCGTCTGCCAGTTTGCCCACTGGCGCCTGCTGCGTGAGTCCCACCGGGTGAGGGAGCGGTTCCGGAACGGCGCCCGTAAGCGCTAACTCGCAGAGGCTAACGCGCAGATATCCAGATGGTGGTCAGAACGGATCCTCGCGGCGAAATTGAAACGCGAGTTTCGTTATCATCGCTGCTTCAGTTGGATACCCTAGGTCGCGGCATTTGGCGCGAAGCCTTGCAAGGAACCCCAATTGCCCCCCCAGCCGTGTTTCTACAATGGCTTCATCGAGCAAGGGTGCGATATCGGCGCGAGTTTCCGTTGAGGACGCAACAGCATCGTCAAGTGAAGAAGGATAATTCTCTAGTGAGTAAGAATATAACATAGCGTGTATCATACGTGTCAGGGAGCTTTTCGTCAATATTTTATTTAAACTGAAGTCAACCACCGTTCGGTGTTCTGATTTCATGCGCTGGCGCACCACAAGCTTGCCGACAACGCCTGCACCAAGGCTCGCTTCCGTCGCCTCGATCAGCGTTGCGCTGTGCATGCGGGGGGCTCAAACTCTGCCGCAGCACAGAATCCAACCGTCCGTATTGGCATCGCTAGCGGCGTGATGGTGGTGGCACACCTCCCGGTTCAGCGGCAGACGGCCTCTCAGGATGCATGCGCCGGATAGCAAGGCGATACAGCGGCGGCCGCAGACCAGGCGGGCCACTCGATTGCGGAAGAGGCCAGCAGCGGGCCGGGTCTCACGCCGTCTCGGGCCAGCAGACCCATCAGCGGTTCGACAATGTTGCGATCCACTTCGACGGGTCCAGAAATCCGTCCGAGGGGCACGGCGTACAGCCACGACCGTCTGGCCATTGGCAACGACGCTTCGCTCTCAAAAGCAAGCAGGCGCGTACCAAAGGCGGCCATAGGTGTAAGGCTCGCCCGATAGTCGGGATCGGTGAGGCGTCCATCGGAGCCGAAGACCAGATCGTCCATATCCCAAGGATCAGAAGCCTTTGGCCCGTAGCCCACCAGGAGCAGCGCGGCATTGCCGGCAGGCCAGCCCTCAACAGCGCCAGTCCTGAAGAGATCGAACCCAAGAAGCAGGTGAGCGGGCCTGTTCTGTCGGGCGTAAACGCCTTTGAGCTCGCACTCGTAGCCGTAGCTGAGGGCGTCCGAGCGCATAACCTCTTGCCTATATACGGCCTCCAGTCCTGCACGCCGTAAGCCGGTGATTGCGGCCTGTCGCAGGTGTTCACCTTCTGCCCAGACCTTTGTCATCAGCCCAGCGGCAACGAAGATCGGACAGTCAATCATCGGTCGCCCTCCAGTAGGCCTAGCTTTTCAAAGGGTCCGAAAGGCCCGCAATCCGGTCGGCGGCGAACCCGCCGAAGCCCACAGGCTGCGCCGATGCTTCGGCTGGAGACAGCCAAAAGGCGCACGCCGGGATGCTGGGCGGCAGGTGGGGCAACGCCTCGAGGGGAAAGCCTCCAAATCCCACTACATCTGCAAGAGCCAGAAAGCTCCGAACGAGGATGGCCCAACGGCCGGAGGCTCTCTGCTCTGCAGTCGCCTCCATTTGCTCCAGCCGGCTGGACGCGTCTAACCAGGTGAGCGCCTCAAACCCGCGATGCCGAACGCGATAGGGGTATTTTGACAACACGAACGCGAGCTGCTCGCCTGGCCAGCGGCTTCGGACCGCCACCTTCTCCCGGGCGACTTCCCGATCGAGCGCAGCGGGCGCCATTTTCCAGTCCCACTTCATCTCGCCGATCACGACAAGCCGCCGCCCGACCTCGAATTCGAATACGACCACGAGGTCCGGCTCGCAGCCGGTAAGTTCATCGCCCTCGACGCTTGGCGCCAACAGGCCCGACGGCCAAAGATGGACCGTGTGCCTGCGGGGCAAGTTTGCGTCAGAATGCTGCCCGAGCGCGCCGCCAAGCAACTGATCGAGGGCTGCGAAAGCTTCGCCGGCTTCCATGAAGGTCAGGGGCGTGAAGACCATCGAGGTGATGGCGTCTTCGTCCTTGCCGTTCGTGTGCTCATGGCCATCGCGGCCAAGAATCCGTCGCACCTTTTTGGTGATGAAGGCGTGCAGCACGTGCAGTCTTAGCTCCAGCAGGTTTCTGAGGTATCAACACCATTCAACCTTAAGTGCCAACGGCAGTCCTGGCCGCCGATCGCGTCAATCTGTCGTGCGTTCTAGGCAGAAGCCCTGGCCATTGACTCCTCAGTCGTCGGTTGAGGCCAGAAGACTGAGGTCCATTCCCAATGGAACTCCGGTTGCCGCGCGACAGTAACATGGAGCCGCGGCGACGCTCGCGACGCCAAGCGGCCCCGCGTGCGCTATCCAACACGACCGAATCTGTCGGGTGGGCGCGCGATAGTCCCAGGACTGTCCAGGGACCCAGTCAATGCTTGAACTTGACCTGTCTGTACACGCCGGCGCCCGCGCCCAGCAGCGCGGGGCGCCCCACAGCCTCATCAATGCCCTGCTTGAGCATGCCGACATTGACGCTCCCGCAGGAGGCGGTTGCCGCTTATTGCGGGTCAGCCGCCGACGGTTACAGGATCGCTCTATCCGAGCTGAACTAGGTGGCCAGGTTGATCGCCTGTCACGGCTGGTTCTGGTCTGGAGCGACCTTACAGGCAGCGTTGTGACAGTCCTGCACCATCACGAAGGCCGCGGTGGTCGCCGCTACCGCGCCGTCCATTGATCGGCGCCTGCCGCGCGACAGCCCCAGGCTGCGCAACGAACCAGCGGTTCGTTGAAGTTGAATTCTTCCTCTCAAGCACATTAACTTCAGCTACGGGGGCAAGGCGATGATCGAAGCGGACATGCGCGTGCGCGTGAAGGATGATCCGGCGAAGGTCGGCATCGCTTCAGCGCAGACCAGGATCACCAACGGCCGGGTCTACCGGCAAGTTCAACTCGCGAGCGGACAGCCGATCTGGCTTCTCGAATCTCGTCTCATCCCCCTGGAAGAGGCGCCGGACGCCGTCTCGGATCTAGCGCGAGGGCAGCTCTCGGCGCCCGACGACCTGGGCCGCCTTCTGACGCATGTGCGCCTGACCGGCCGACTGGCCGACCTCATCTACAGCATGGAAGCGACGAACACCGATTTCCATGCCTTCCAGTTCAAGCCAGTCGTGAAGATCCTCAATTCCGCGTCGCGCGGCCTACTCATCGCCGACGAGGTCGGTCTCGGCAAGACCATCGAGGCGGGCCTGGTATGGACGGAGCTTGCCGCCCGCTACGACGTACGCCGTCTCCTTGTTGTCTGCCCCAAGTCCCTGCAGCCGAAATGGCGCACCGAGTTGCGCGATAAGTTCCGCGTCTTCGCTGAAGCGTCAGACGCTGCCGAACTCCTTTCAACCTTGAAGGAGGCTGAGGTCCGAGGCGGCGATTTCGCGGTCGTCGCGACCTTGTCCGGCGTCCGTCTCCCCCGAGGCTGGGATGACCAGGAGACGCCGGCTTCCGGAGCGAGAGCCGAGCTTGCCCGCTTTCTCGACGCCCGTCAGGGCGGCGAGCCACTCTTCGACATGGTCGTGTTCGATGAGGCCCACCATCTGCGCAATTCGGAGACGGCGCAGCACCGCACGGCGCGGATGATCACTGAGCTTGCCGACTACAAACTCATGCTGTCGGCGACGCCGATCAACCTGAGGAGCGAGGACCTGCGCTCCATCTTGCGCCTTATCGAGCCGGATCTGTTCGACCGCGAATGGATCTTCAGCGAGCTGCAGACCGAGAACGCGCCCCTGGTGGAGGCGCGGGACAAGGTGCTCTCCGCCAGACACTCCCTGGCTGACGTCGCTGAAGCGCTGACTGCGATCGCGCCGGGGCAGCTGCTGAAGACCGATCGGCGTCTCGCCATCCTGCGCGAGCAACTGTCTGAGGACGCTACAACGGACACGCCGGCCCGCCGGGCGGAGATCGCCTCGCGCCTGGAGGAGATGTCGATGCTCGGCGGCATCGTCAACCGGACCCGGCGGCGGGACGTCAGCGACATGCAGGTTGTGCGCCGGGCCGAGTGCCGCCGTTGGCAGATGAATGAGTTGGAGCGCGACTTCTACGACCGCGCCAGCGCGATCATTCGCCAGTACGCCTGGGAAGCGGACGTCAACGAGATGTTCCTGCTCTCCAACACCCAGCGGATGCTCGCATCCTGCCTGCCGGCCGCCTACCGCCGTTGGAAAGAAGCGGTGGACGACTTCGGCGAGGAAGGAGAGGACGAGGTGGATCGTCCTGCGCGCCGCGCGGCCGGCCCACTCATCCAGGCCTTGTCCGCCGCTTGCGAGGACCCCCGCGGCGCTGGGAAGCTTGCCGACGCCGACAGCAAATACACCCTCCTGCGCACAGCCCTTGGCGACACCTGGGCTGCGGATCCGCTGTCCAAGCTGATCGTCTTCTCCAGCTACCGGGGCACGCTGGACTACCTGGAGGAACGCCTGCAGGCGGACGGCATCGCCTGCCACAAGATGCACGGCTCGATCAGCCGGTCCCGCGAGAGTGTCCTGGAGGCGTTCGAGGACGCTCCAGGCGCCGCCGTCCTGCTTACCTCGGAGATCGGCGGCGAAGGCCTGGACATGCAGTTCTGCCGCATCCTGATCAACTACGACCTGCCCTGGAACCCGATGCGGGTCGAACAGCGCGTGGGCCGCATCGATCGCATCGGACAGACGGCCGAGACCGTGGAGGTCTTCAGCCTCATCTGCGAGGGCACCATCGAGGATCGGGTCTACACCCGGCTCTATGAGCGCCTTGAGCTGATCGTCCGCACGTTGGGCGGGTTCGAGCCCATCCTAGGTCCCATCGTTCGCGAGCTGGAGGGGCGCCTTCTCGACCCCAAGCTCACGACCGAAGAGGTCAACGGCGAGATCGAGCGCGCAGCCCAGGCCGCCGAGACCCGGCGAAGGATCGAGGACGATCTGGAAGAGGAGGCGGCCGGTCTCATCGCCCACGGCGACATGATCCTGCGCCGCATCAAGCGCACCCACGAACAACAGCGCTGGATCCAGCCCGAGGAGCTTTATTCCTATCTGCGCGGCGGCCTGCAGGCGATCTTCCCCCGCTCGTCCATCGACCGCGCGCCGGTGGACTACGAGGCCCACGATCTGAGGCTCTGCCCGGCAGCCCACCAGGCTTTCCGCGAGTATCTCGACAACCGGGCGCGCCGCTTTGAAACCCGCTTACGCCGCGGTGAGCCTGTTCGCGTCGCCTTCAAGAAGCCGGCGGGCGCTCGCCGGCCGGACATCGAGGTCATCACACCGACGCACCCGCTGGTGCGGTTCATCGCCGAGCAGCGCGAAGCGGCGGCGTCCGGCCTTAACGCCCGCCCCGCCGTCGTCGGACTGCTGGACGCTGATGAGCGTCCAGCCGGCCTTCAGCCCGGAACCTATGGCCTGGCCGTGCAACGCTGGTCCGTCGGCGGCGTGACGCCGCAGGACCGGCTGGTCTACGCCGGCATGGATCTTGTCACAGGGGAACTACTGGCCGAGGAGACCGCCGAGACCCTGACGAGCACTGCGCTGCAGCATCTGCAGATGATGGACTGCTCGCCGTCCGAGGCGGCGCGCTTCGCAGACGCCATCCGAGACGGTCTTATCGAGGGGCATCTGGAGCGCGCCCACTCGGAATACATCGCCATCGAGGAGGCGTCGCACGAAGACAAGCGCGCGACCCTGCTCGCCGTCCTGCAGCGCCAGCTCGACAGCCGGCGGGCCAAGGATGAGGCCCAGATTGCCGAGTTGCTCCGGGTCGGCGGGCGGCGCGCCAGGATCGTGCCGGCGCAACGGGCCAAGCTTGAGAAGTACGTCGGCCGGATGGAGCTCAAGATCGAGGAGGCCGAGCGCGCGGGTTACTTCGAATTCAACCCTCCCGAGACGCTCGGGGTCGCCGTGGTGGAGGTGGCCTGATGTCCAACCGGGAGAAGAACCTGCCGTTCCAGGAAGCGCTCGCTCAGCTGCGCAAGCGTCTCGCCAGATCCCTTCCCGGCACGCAGCCTTCGTCTTTGCCTGCCCGTCCTGCTCCAATCGCCCCAACCGCTCCGCCGTCCCCGCCGGCGCCAACCAAGGCGGCCAACGCCTCGCACGCGCCTTCGCCATTGCCCGTAGCCGCAAACGATGAGCAGCCCGTCGCGGACCTCAAGGGCCGAGCCGCGCTCGCCTATGTCCACTCCAAGATCTTCGAGCAGGCGATGCAGCCTGCGCTCACGAGTGAGACCTTGACCCCTGAAGCGGTGGGAGCGATCAGCGCCACGGTGAAGGCTGGCGCGGCGCGGATCGCGATGGAAGGCGCTCCGGACGAGGGCGGCTATGTGGTCGGCCTCGATTTCGGCACGAGCTCCACCAAGGTCGTGGTGCGCCAACCGGGCGCCGGCGACCCCTCCTACGCCCTGACGGTCCCTGAGGGTCTGAGGGCAGAGCCTGGCGCGGCGGGAGCCCACCTGTGGGCGACGCGGGTCTGGTATTCATCCTCGAGCGGACGTTTCGCCCTGACGTCGTTCGGTGACGCCGAGCCCATCACGGGCTTCAAGACTGGCCTGATCCCACGGCCGGATGCAGGTCAGATCCATACCCGCGGTCATCGGATGGCGGCCCACGGTGTGACCTATGCCCAGGCTGCGACCGCCTTCCTCGCCCTCATGATCGCCTACGTCGTCGGCGACCACGACAACGATGCGCCCGCGGGTATCCGAAGAGCAGACTATTTCTCGCGCTTCCACGTCGGCTTGCCGGTGTCGTGCAAGGACGAGGCGGGCTGCGTGGAGGAGATGCATGGCATCCTGGCAGCTGCCTTTCGCCTGGCCTCCCAGGCCGATCAGCTAGACCTGGACGCCGTGCGTGAGGCCCTGCGAGACGCAGACAAGGCCGAAGCAGCCGGCGCCGATACGCCGTTCGTCCTCTACGAAGAGCTCGCAGCGGTGATCGCCGGCTACAAGGTCAGTCCCGACCACCGGGCGGGCGCGCATGTGATCGTCGATGTCGGCGCCGCGACCCTCGATGTGGCGACCTTCTACCTCCCGGCCGGCGACGAGAACGTCCAGGTCCTGATGTCTTCGGTGGATACGCTCGGCGGCGAGGCCCTGGCTTTGGCGAGAAGGAACGGTGTTCCCGATCCCACCTTCCGCGCGGCCTGCGCCCAGCATACGCGCCGTGTGCTCAGCTACACCTTCCTCCGCAAGGACAGCCGCTTCTTCCCCCTGAACGGCATCCCTAAGCCCTTGCTGTTTGTGGGGGGCGGACGCCTGACAGACGTCCACTCTGAGCTCTACAACAACTACCCTCAGGGTCTCGAAGCGCCTCTGGTGACGCCCAAGCCCCAGCGTGGGCTGAAGTACACAGCCGGCGCTGACTTCGCCCGCCTCGTCCTGGCATGGGGTCTTTCCCAAGGTGAAGAGATGCTGCCGACGCTGACCCCGCCGTCGCAGATCGAAGACGAAGTGCGCCGCCACCGGGACTACACGGCGAGCTTCGTCGACAAGGACATGTGTTAGTGCGCCGTCCAGGGGCACTGAGCATCCCATCCGACCGAACCTGACGCATCGGTGATCCAAGCGCAGAGGCAGACAGCCCAGGGCCGCGCCGCGGTCCGCTGCATGACCTGGAGGCAGATACACCATGGCGAACCTTGGCCCGTTCATCCTCAGCGGCGTGATTGGACTGCTCGCGGCGGCCATGGTCGCGCTCGTGCTCGTCGTCGTCCTGCGCCGCCATGGGCTTCGTCCGGCTGGCGCTTCGGAACCGATGGCTGAACGTGTCTCGCTTGAACGGGAGCTCGCCGTGGCGCGGGAGCGGCTCTCCCAAGCCACTCAGCACGAACAGGAGCTCGCCAGCGCCCGCAGCAGGATTGATGAGGAAAGGGCAGCGAAGGTGCAAGCTCAGACAGAGCTTGCCGCAGCGCTTGCGACGGGCAGTGAGCGCGAGGCCACTACTGCGGACCTGAAGGGCCGGCTGCAAGGCGTCGAGGCCGCTCGCAAGGCGGAGGCCGAGGCAGCGCGCGATGCGCGCGAGGCATCGGATCGTGAAGTCAGCCGCCTCAAGGTCGAACTGGCAGGCCTTAAGGAGGCCCTCGACCAGGAGCGCCGCAACGCTGAGGAAAAGCTGAAGCTCCTCAGCGAGGCCAGGGACGCCATGACCAAGGAATTCCAGGTCATGGCCAACGACGTGATGTCGCGCCACGGCGAGACCTTCACCAAACAGAACAAGGAGCAGCTCGACGGCCTGCTGACGCCGCTGCGCGACAAGCTCAAGGAGTTCCAGGACGGTCTGGCGAGCGCCCAGACGGACAGCGCCAAGGAGCGCGCGGCGCTCAGCGAACAGGTCCGCCTGCTTTCCGAGCAGAGCGCGAAGATGACTACCGAGACGGTGAACCTCACCCGCGCCCTGAAGGGCAAGTCCCAGACCCAGGGCGCCTGGGGCGAGATGATCCTGGCCTCGCTCCTGGAGAAGTCGGGCCTGCGGGAGGGCGAGGAATACATCTCGCAGTTCAGCCAGACGCTGGACGATGGCCGCCGACTGCGTCCCGACGTGATCGTCCGCCTCCCCAACGGCCAGCAGGTGGTCATCGACGCCAAGGTCTCGCTGGTGGCCTTCGAAACCTATGTGAACAGTGAGGATGAGGCCGAGCGCGATGTGGCCCTCTCCGCCCACCTCGCCTCCATGCGCAAGCACATCAAGCACCTGGCCTCCAAGGATTATCAGGCCCTGGCCGGTGATCACCTCGACTATGTGATCATGTTCGTGCCCATCGAGGGCGCGCTCGCCGCGGCCCTGCAGAAGGACCCGACGCTGACGACATTCGCCGTGCAGAACAACGTCGCCATCGCCACACCAACGACGCTCATGATCGCCCTGCGCACCGTGGACAACGTCTGGCAGGTGGAGCGCCGCAACCGCAATGCTGAGGCCATCGCCGAGCGCGCCGGCCACCTCTACAACAAGTTCGTCGGCTTCGTTGAGGACCTGCAGAAGGTCGGACAGAAGCTCGACCAGGCGCAGCTGAGCTACCGCGGCGCGATGACCAAGCTGCAGACAGGGCACGGCAACCTGGTGGGCCAGGCCCAGAAGCTGCGAGAGCTAGGCGCCCGCAACACCAAGGCATTGCCCAAGGGGCTGTATGCCGAGGACGAGGGTGACGACGAAGGTGACGAAGCGCCGACGCTGCCGTCACTGGAGCCAGCGCGCCTCATTGATGAGGCCGCCGCGGAGATCGCGCACTGACGTTTGGGCGCGCCGCTATCAGGCCGGCTCCGCCGAGTCGGACCAGGTTGGCGTCCGCGGGCGCTCAGACGTCCCGATCCCTAGACCTCGGCGCTGATCTCGCGCGACGATGCCGGCGCCGCCAGGCACGGCCATATCTGACGCACCAAGCCGCTGAGCTGAAGACGCCATCCGAATCGTCGATGGTGTCTGGAGGTCCATGATGGCCTGCAATGCCCGCAACCACCGCAGCGACTGCCACTGCGGCTGGGGCGGAACAAGAAGCCCCCGCCCCGCACAACCATCCTTTTTCGCCGTGCCGCCGAAGCCGCAGAGCCGAGCCCAGCGGCTGCGCCGCCTCACCATACCGGATGTCCGCTGTCCCGAGTGCCGCGAACGGGTGTTCTTCCACCAGTCAGTCGGTGGCGGCCGCGTCTATCTCGACAAGCTCGGCCCACCCTGGCCCCGGCACCTTTGCACCGAACATCCTGACTGGAATGTGCGCAGGCTCGGCGAGGCCGGCGGGGGCCACATCGTCCGGCAGCGGACGCCTGCAGAGGTCCGGCGCTGTGTACGGGACGCCCGCGGCTGGCTCCCCGTGACGGATATGCAGCCCGGTGCGGGACGGCCGGCGGACAGCTTCGTCCACGCCCTGGCGGGCGGTACGGTCTGGATCGAGACGCAGAGCGACGGCATTGCCCTGCTTTGGTTTCCGGCCAAGCCGTTCGACTGGGGCGGACCTGTCTTCTTCAGGCCCAGACCAAAGGATCCGATGATCTTCGACCTTGAGACGATCCGCATCGCACGCGGCGCCCCACGACCCATCCGCCTTACGGCAATCCTCGACGACCCCTCGGTGAGCGGTGAGTCCCTGGCAGGCCGTCTGGCTCGGGCGGTTGGATAGGGGGTTCGCGCAGCTACGCGGGTGCTCATGCGAGCGCCAGATCGCGTCGAGGGAGCCGTGAGCCGCCACGCCGATCCCGGCTACACCCCGCTGTCCGAACGCGCCTTCACGTCGGTGGCGATGGCCGTGAAGCCATCCCAGATCGCCGCCTGCGAGAGGTCGGCAAGGGGTATCGCCGGCCAGCCGGTCGCCTTGGTGGTGGAGATGGAAACGCCCGGCAGGGCCCTTATCCGTTCCAGCAGCTCAAGACGCTGCGCATCGCTCGCAAACGCCGGATTCTCCTTCAGGTACTGCAGCGAGGTCTCCACCTTCCCGGAGCTACGCCGGATGAAGAATGGCCAGATCGGCTTGCCACCCGGCTTCACCAGCCGCGCGAACATCGCATCCTGGGAGTCGGTGATGCCGGTGACGAACCCATGCGCCCTGAACCACTCCAGGAGCCGGGCGGCATGGTCGGCACACGCCACGCCCTTGGCCTCCTTCAGGCTCTCCAACCATCCCGCCTCGTCGATCGGCGGCTTGGCCGGCGTCACCGCCTTGGCGCTCACCGCCCGCTCGGTCGCCCCGATCAGCTTGGGCGTCAGCAGCCGCACGCCGCCCTCAGCGGTGAACTGGGCCACCTCGATCGCCAGGACCTCGGCCGGTCGCATCTGCTCGTTGAGGAATTCCACGATGCGGCGCAGCTCCGAGCCGATCTGGTCGGCCACGAACACCATGCGCACGCGCCCTGAGCGCAGGTTGGCGTCCACCTGACGCCAGTAGGACTCCGGGCTCACGTCGCCCAGGAATTCGGCGAGCTTCTGCTCGGGCTCTGCGCCCCCTTTGCGCGCGGTCGCCTCGAAGGCCTCGATGATCTGGTCGACGGGCCAGTAGGCGACGCCATTGGCGGCATAGTCGAGCATCTGGGCGACGACCTCGCGCCGCGCCCGCGTGTCGGTGGCGCGCTTGACCTCCACCAGGACCGGCACCCCGTCGCCGTCGAGGAACAGGTGATCCAGTGACCAGCGGCCCGGTCCATCCTGCGCCTCAGGCACGGGCGCCTCACGGCGTACAAGAATCAACTTCCCGGTTGGCCCGCCTGCGCTTTGGAGGAGGGCAGGATGGTCAGCCAGGAGCGCCTGGAAGAGGTCCTCGGAGTCGTAGGCCGACGGGCTGAGCTCCGTCAGGCCATTGGCCTGGTCGATCATGAAGACGGTGGATGCCGCCATAGTCCCCCTCCCATCCGCGCCTCAGGCGAAGGTCTTCATCCGGGCGATGGCGGCGCGCAACTCGATCGGCAGCGATGCGCCAGCGCCCATCCGCGCCTCATAGATGTCGGCCAGCCGGTCATAGTACCAGAGCGTCCCCGCCTTGCCGCCGGTGAAGCGGGCGAAGACGTCCTTGCCGCTGGCCGCATCCGCCGCGATCGCCCGGGCATTGTGCAGCTTGTCGCAGGCCGACACCAGGAGGGCATCCTCGCTGACCTCTGTCTCCAGGTGCGCCAGATAGGCCTCCTTGCGCTCGCGCCACGGCGGCTTGACGCCCGCGGCATCCGGCACGCCATCCGTGCACGCCAGCACGATGGCCGCCACCCTGTCACCGAACGCCGCGCGCACCTGGGCTTCATGCTCCGGTCCGGCGTCCTCGATCACGTCATGCAGGAGCGCCGCGATCGCCTGGCCCTCGTCGCCGCCGTTCTCGATGACCAGGCTCGCCACGCCCATCAGGTGGCTGAGGTAGGCGATCGTCGTACCCTTGCGGGTCTGGTGCTGGTGGGCTTCGGCCGCATAGTCGAGGGCTTCGTGCAGTTTGGGGAAACGGTTCATCGGGTCCTTTCGGTCATGGAAGTCATCAATCAGCGCGCGCTGCATCAGGCCGCACGGCCCAGGGCCAGCGGTCCTGCCGACAGCCCGGCGCCGTCCAGCAGCGCGCCGCCGCACTGAAGCAGATCGATCAGGATGTGTGCGGTGACCCAGGCGTCCGGGGCCGCGCGGTGCGCCGGCATGGCGAGGGCCGGATCAAGCTCCAGTCGGCGCCAGTAGCGCAGGACCTGATTGCCATAGCCGGGCGCGCCCGGCCAGAGCTCGCGCGCAGCCTTGACGGTGCAGAGCCAGGGCAACGCCCCCGTCGCCCGCCCAAGATGCCGCCGCTCGAAGTCGGCGTTGTGCGCCACAAGCACGTCCGGCGCAGGAGCCTGCAGCACGAACTCGGCGATAGCCTCATCGGTCGCCGGTCCCAAAGCCGCGTCCAGGTCGGCCAGCGTCAGGTGATGGATGGCCATGGCATGGACGCTGATCTCTCCGGAGGGCCTGAAGAGCCGCGAACGGGGCGGCCCCGCCGTCCAGCGGCCGCCGGAACGGATCACGTCCACAGCGGCGATCTCGATCACCTCCGACGGCGAGGTCCCTGTCGTCTCGATGTCGATCACGCGCAGCAGCATCCGCTGTCCTCCCTGACGCCAGGAGGATTGCGGGCGCGGTACGTCAGCATCGGACGTGAGACCGCCGCCCAGAGCACAAGCCGGCCTTGTCCCCGCCGCCCCAGGCCCTCAGGGTGACCCTGGAACGGCGACACCCAGGGGGAGCGGGCTCCGCATGTCATCCGACACCATGCTTTCGCAGGCGCATGCCGCCATCCGCGCCAGGCAGGCCAGCGACCCGATGCTGGCCGAGTGCCGAGGCTACGTCTTCAACATCGGCTATGCGGACGGCCAACCCGTCGAGGCGCAAGGACCGGTCGACGTCCTGATCATGGGGATGAACCCTGGCGAGGCCCCGCATGAGGCCAGCGGCGTCAACAAGGCCAGCGAAGAGCGCTGGATCAGGCTCTGCGGCGACTTCGCCGCGGCGGTCGGCGGCCCCTGGGCGACGACGGAGATGTTCTTCTGGAGCTCGAACAACCTCGGCGCGCTCTCGCGGCGGGTGGGCGATCTCGAACCGCACCTGCAGTTCTGCGCAGAGCTGAACCGCCGCCTCATCGCCCACCACCGCCCGAAGGTCGTCCTGCAGCCGGGGCTCGGCTGGAGAGGCATGGCCGCGCGCCTCTATGATCTGCGCCACATCCGCAGCGTGACCGCGCCAGCAACCACGGGCCACAAGCCAAGACGCCTCCTGGAGCACTACGTCCTCCCCGACGGCACGCCCTGGCTCAGCACGGTGCACTGGACAGGAGCCTGGGGCATCCGCGATGAGCATCTGAAGCAGATGCGGGCCTATGCCGCGGCCGTCGCCAGCGGTGCGCCAACCTCCCAGCCGTTTGCAGCTTGTGATTGTCCTTCGCTGGGGTAAGGCTTTGCCGTGACCTTTGGGGGAAGGCATGCGCTACGAGAAAGCGGAACTGCTGCTGCAACTGGCCAGGCGACTGGCCTCGAGCGCCGAAGGGCTGACCCTCGACGAGATGGCCGAAGCCTCCGGCGTCGGACGGCGCACCGCCGAGCGCATGCGCGATGCGCTCTACATCCTCTTCCCACAGATGGACGAATGGCCCGACGGCCCGGTCAAACGCTTCCGCATCCCGCAGGGCCTCGATGCGATCTTCCAGACCCCGACGACGGAGGAACTGGCGGAGCTCGGCATGGCCGGCGCGAGCCTCAGGGCTTCCGGGGCGACCGCGCGGGCCGAGATCCTCGAGACCCTGGAGCGCAAGGTGACCTCCGCGATCCGCACCACCGCCTGGCGCAAGATCGCTCCCGACCTGGAGGCGCTGGTCAGGGCCGAGGCGATCGCCGTACAGGCCGGTCCGCGCCCCTTCGAGGACCCCGAGATCGTCGGCGCGATCCGCCATGCCCTCGTGGCCATGCGGGCGATCGCCTTCCGCTACGAAGGTGGCCGCACGCCTGGCGCGCGCCGCACCGTCGCCCCCTATGGCCTGATGTTCGGCCGCGCCAACTACCTGGTGGCGGCCGAGCTCGGCAGCGACGGCGAGGCCCCCCGTAACTGGCGGCTCGACCGGATCTTCGATCTGGAGGTGCTGGACCGGCCGGCCAGCGTGCCGGAGGGCTTCCACCTGCAGGATTATGCACACCGCTCCTTCGGCATCTTCCAGGACGAGGTGCAGGACGTGGTGCTCAGGATCGGGCCGGCCGGCGCAGAGGAGGCGCGGCTCTGGCGCTTCCACCCGACCCAGGAGATCGAGGATAAGGCCGACGGCTCAGTGGTCGTGCGCTTCCGAGCCAGCGGCATGCGCGAGCTGGCCTGGCACCTCTTCACCTGGCGCGACCAGGTGGAGATCCTCCAGCCGGCCATCCTGCGCGAGACTATGCTGGAGGAACTGAAGCTGGCGCTCAGCGCGCACGACCGCTCCGCAAGGTCCTGAAGTCGCTGTGCCAGCACCAAGCGCCACCATGCGACCAATCCTGACGTGCGGGTCAGCGACCCTTCGCGCATGACAAAGCTGCTTTCCGCCTCCCGCCTCAACGAATTCCTGGGCTGCCAGCACCGGGCGGCCCTGTGGCTCGACGGCGTCAAACCCGACGAGGAGGCCAACGCCACCCTCGAGCTCGTGCGCGCCAAGGGGTTCGACCACGAGGCGCAGGTCCTTGACCGTCTCGCCGCGCTCCACGGCGCGCCGGTTGAGATCGCCACCGACGCCTCCCTGGAGGACCGCGTCGCCCAGACCCTGGCCGCCATGGCGGACGGCGCGCCGCTCATCTACCAGGGCGCGTTCGCCAACGACCGCTGGGTAGGCTTCCCAGACTTCCTGATCCGCGAGACGCGCCAGGAGGAGGGCATCACTGGCTATGCGCCCGAGGATGCCAAGCTCGCCCGTGCGGCCAAGGCTGAGCATGTGGTGCAGCTCGGCATCTATGGCGCCCTCATTGCCGACGCCACCGGCTACCGCCCCCGTTCCGGCGTCATCCACGTCGGCCAGGGTGAACCCCAGGCGTTCGAGCTGGACCGCACACGACACATCACCCGCCGCCTGATGGCGGATTTCGAGACGTTCGCCGACGCTGACGAGCGTCCGACGCGCCCGCTGCCCTCCGCCGAATGCGCCCGCTGCGGCTATGCGGCCCGCTGCGAGGCGCAATGGCGCGCCGCAGACAGCCCTACCTTCGTCGCGGGCCTCGCCACCAACCAGATGCTGAAGCTGGAGGCCGCCGGCGTCACCACCCTGGCGCAGCTCGCGGGCTGCGATCCGGCCACCCCCATCGGCGGCATCGGCGCCAAGGCGTTCGAGCGGCTGGCCAGCCAGGCGCGGCTACAACACCGCGGCCGCGAGGAAGGGCGCTACCTCACCGAGCTGCTGCCGCCGGAGGAGGGCAGGGGCTTTGACCTCCTGCCAGCCCCGGCGCCGGGCGACCTCTTCTTCGACATGGAGGGCGATCCCCTCTACCCGGAGGGCCTTGAGTACCTGTTCGGTCTCTGGGGACCGCTGGGCGCGGACGGGACCGACATCTTCCACCCGATCTGGGCGCACGATCGCGCTGCCGAGAAGCGCGCCTTTGAGGCCCTCATGGACCTCTTCACAGCTCACCTCGATCGCTATCCGCAAGCCCGCATCTACCACTATGCGCCCTACGAGACGGTGGCCCTGAAGCGCCTGGCGATGCGCCACGCCACGCGCGAAGCCGAGCTCGACGACCTGCTGCGCGACAAGCGGTTCGTCGACCTCTACCAGGTGGTCCGCCAGTCCATCCGCGCCTCCACCGAAGGCTACTCGCTGAAGGACCTGGAGAAGATCTACTGGGGTCAGCGTGAGGGCGAGGTCACCAACGCCGGCGACTCCATCGTGGAGTACGAACGCTGGCGCGAGACCGGCGAGCAGGCGATCCTCGACAGCATCGGCCGCTACAACGAGGACGACTGCGTCTCCACCGCGCGAATGCGCGACTGGCTTGAGACCCTGCGCCCAGCAAACGGCGGTCCTGCCGCGCCTGGCCCAAATGGCGCGGATCAGGTCGAGCAAGCCGAAGAGGACGAGTGGGCCGCAAAACGCCGACAGGACGAGGCCGTCCGCCAGGCGCTGAAGGCCGAGCTGATCGCCGCAGCCAGGCCTGACGAAACCGGCGCCGATCTCCTCGGCGAACTCCTCTGGTTCCACCAGCGCGCCCAGAAGCCGCAATGGTGGGCGATCTTCGACCGGCAGACCTGGAGCGAGGAGGACCTGATCGAGGACTTCGAGAGCATCGGCGGCGCCTGGCTAGATCCCAACGCGCCGGTCCGCCCCGACAAACGCTCCCTGATCGCCACCTATCGGTTCGAGCCGCAGGACACCAAGCTGAAGGAGGGCGACCGCTGCCGC
Organism: Caulobacter sp. KR2-114; assembly: GCF_049446115.1. Lineage (NCBI taxonomy): Bacteria > Pseudomonadati > Pseudomonadota > Alphaproteobacteria > Caulobacterales > Caulobacteraceae > Caulobacter > Caulobacter sp. KR2-114. The sequence continues at coordinate 16,318 of NZ_JBMSEC010000003.1, read as the reverse complement.
TTCGCCGATGGGGCGAAGCCGGCGGGCGTGCTGCTGGAGCTCGACGTTGACGGCGGCTGGCTCACCCTTCGCCGGGGTCTTGCCGCTGGCGACTTCCCGGAGAGGGCCAGCATCATCCCAGGTGCGGTGATCGACCAGGACGTGCTCATCGAAGCGGTCAAGCGCCTGGCCGCTCGCCTGGCCTCCGGCGACGCGGACTGCGACCGTGCCCTCCTGGACCTGATCACCCGCCGCGCACCGCGCATCGCAGGCGTCGCCGCCGGTGATCCGATGATCCCCGAAGGGGTCGACCTGGTGGACGGCGCGGTCAGCGCAGCGCTGCGCCTCGATCGCAGCTACCTGCCTGTTCAGGGCCCGCCTGGGACCGGCAAGACCTACACCGCCTCCATGATGATCCTGGCCCTCCTGAAGGCCGGCAAACGCGTCGGCGTGACCTCCAACGCGCACAAGGCGATCAACAACCTGCTGGAGGCTGTCGAGGCCCGCGCCGCCGAGCAGGGGTTCACCTTCCAAGGCTGCAAGAAGGGGTCGCAGGGCAATCCGGAGTCCTACTTCAACGGCGCCTGCATCAGCACCATCACCGACAGTGATGAAGCGGGCTTCGCCCAACTGGTCGGTGGCACGGCCTTCCATTTCGCAAGGCCGTCCGAACTTGGCGCCTTCGACGTTCTGGTGGTCGACGAGGCGGGCCAGGTGGCGCTCGGCAACCTTGCCGCCATGTCCGGATGCGCCAGGAACATCATCCTGGTGGGCGACCAGATGCAGTTGCCCCAACCGGTACAGGGGACCCACCCCGGCCAGTCCGGGCTCTCGTGTCTGGACTACCTGATGCAGGACCACGCCACGGTCCCGCCAGAGCGCGGCATCCTCCTCGACGTCTCGCGCCGCATGCGCCCTGAGGTCTGCAGCTTCATCTCAGAGGCCTTCTACGAAGGTCGCCTGGAAGCCCACACCTCGACCACCGAGCGAGCGCTCATCCTGCACCAGGACGCCCATCCCGCCCTGAAGCCCGCCGGCATCAGCGTCGTCGCCGTCCCGCATGAAGCCAACCGGCAGACCAGCCCGGAAGAGGCCGACGTGGTCGCCGCGCTCGTCGCGTCGCTCGTCCGACAGCAACTGCGCCTGCCAGACGGTACGGTCCGCCGGCTGACGCACGAGGACATCCTGGTCGTCGCCCCCTTCAACGCCCAGGTCCATCTCCTGCGGCGGATGCTTCCTGCGGCGGTCCGCGTCGGCACGGTCGACAGGTTCCAGGGCCAGGAAGCTGCCGTCGCCATCGTCTCCATGGCGACCTCAAACGGCGCCGATGCGCCTCGCGGGACCGGGTTCCTGTTCAGCCGCAACCGGCTGAACGTCGCCCTGAGCCGCGCCCAGTGCCTGGCGATCCTGGTCCGGGGCGAGGGCCTGCTGGAGCTCGCTCCTGCCACCATAGGCGATCTGGAGCGCCTGGACGCGTTCGCCTTCGCGGATGAGGCGGCGGGTTGAGAGACGCTACGGGAGCCTTGTGGCGTGCCGCCAGGCGCTCCGGCAACTATGCGGCCGGCTCGGCCAAGATGTGAGGCGTGAGGGTGGACGACGAAGGATATCGAAACTGGCTAACGGGCCGTGGCGTAGCGCAAAACAGCGCCGCCACGCGCACCCAGATGCTCAAGGTCGTCGAGCGCAATCTCACGGCTCTTGGCGTGGGCGCGGCCAACCTGGACGACGCCTTTAGCCAGGACGGACTGAGCGCCGCCATCTCGGCGCTTAAGCGCGTGAAGACGGATGCGGCGGCTGGCGGCGCCCAATTTCGCGCGTTGATGCCCAACTCGGAAAACCCGCACAAGCGGCTCAGCAACTGTGTCAGCTGGCTTCGCCAATACGCTGCGTTCCGGAATGGCGCCGCTCCAACGGGGGAGAGCATCGCCGATCGGATCCGCGCGCACGTCATTGAAACCTACATTACCCCTGCCAGAGAACGCGGCGACGACGTGGTCGTGGTGAAGGTGCGCGATGTGAAGGATGCGCTGGGGCTTGAGCAAGGCTCGCGGAACATTTGTCAGGTGCTTTTGGGAAAGAAGCTCCATGAAGAGGCGGACCTCATCGCTCCTATCCAGCAGGGTGCTGACGACAGTCCTGCGACGACCTTCACCTTTGATCTCAACGCCGGGCCCTTCACGCTCGAGGCCGTCGAAGAAGTCCTTCGCGCAAGGCTCGGGGAGCCGACCAAGCATGTGAAGAAGATCCTGGCCTTCCAGCTGGGCGACGCTCGCGAGGTCGCGCTGGACCGGGAAAGAGACGCGGCCCAGCTTTGGGTGGAAGCATCCACGCCCTTGCCCGCTGGTCTTGAACACCAGCTCTACCCGGCCAGGCGCAACCGCCATCATGGCTTGCCGGGGCGCCTGAATCACGCTGCGGGCGACCCCCAACCCGTGGCGCTCGTGCGGGTTCGCTCCTGGAGCGAGCTCGATCGGCTTTTGGATTGGTACGGCGCGTCGAAGAGCGCGCGGGATCAGGCCAAGCCAGCGTCTTCAGATCCAGCCCAGGACACCCGGTCCATGCCCCCATCGCCCAAGCCGACCAACCTCATCCTGTACGGGCCCCCAGGCACGGGCAAAACCTTCGCGACGGCGGCCGAGGCCGTGCGCCTCTGCAACCCAGCAATCAACCTCAACGACCGAGAGGCGGTCGTCGCCGAGTACGAGCGCCTGGTCGAAGCCAACCAGGTTGAGTTCATCACCTTCCACCAGTCCTTCGGTTACGAGGAGTTCGTGGAGTGCTTGCGCCCTGAGCCGATCGAGGGCCAGGCGGGCTTCCAGCTGAAGCCGGAAATGGGCGTCTTCAGGCGGCTGGCGCAACGGGCGGAAATGGGGAAGGCGACCACCGGCGCCACGCAGCCGTTGTTCGATCCGAACCGGGTCTTCAAAATGTCCCTCGGAGAAGCCGCCAACGCTGACGATGCCTACGTCTTCGAGGACGCTATCGCCGAGGACTGCATCCTCCTGGGCTTTGGCGACATCGACTGGTCGGACGATCGCTTTGCGACCACCGAGGCGATCATCGAGGCTTGGGCGCAGAAGTTTCCCGAGGAGGCCGCGCCAACGGCCAAGAACGCCAGGGTCCAATGTCCTTACGTCTTTCGCAATGTCATGCGCGAAGGCGATTTGGTCGTCGTCTCAAAGGGCAACGGCAGCTTCAGGGCGATAGGGATTGTCGCTGGGCCTTACGAGTATGTGCCGCGCGAGGACGGTGGCTATCCGCATCGGCGCGCGGTGCGCTGGCTTTGGTCAGATCCGGAAGGCGTGCCGGTGGAGGAGATCTACAACAAGCACTTCTCGATGAAGACCCTGTACAGCCTGATACCCGGGCTTTTGAACGTGGCCGGCATAAACCGCTACCTATCGAGAGAGGCGCCGAAGCCTTCTACCACTGAGCAGTTCGTACTGATCATCGACGAGATCAACCGAGCGAATATCTCCAAGGTCTTTGGCGAGCTGATTACGCTGTTGGAGCCGGACAAGCGGCTGCGCCCCGACGGCGGTGGTCCGACGGTACTGCTGCCCTACTCGAAGAAGCGATTTGGCGTTCCAGCCAACCTCCACGTGATCGGAACCATGAACACGGCCGACCGGTCCATCGCCCTCCTGGACACCGCCCTTCGCCGCCGGTTCGAGTTTCGCGAACTGATGCCGAACCCGAAGTTGCTCCAGACGGCATCGGAACGGACTGGCGTCGACCTTGTGACCCTGCTGACCCAGATCAACGACCGCATCGAGTACCTCTTCGACCGCGATCACCAGATCGGCCACGCCTACTTCATGGCCTGCGAAACGCTCCAGGACGTGCACGACCTCATGCGGCAAAGGGTAATCCCGCTTTTGGCGGAGTACTTCTACGAAGACTGGTCGAAGGTGGCTGCCGTGCTCGGCGATGCGCAAGGGGAAGGCCGCTTCATCCTGCGGCAGGAGCTGAAGGCGCCCGATAGTCTGGACGATGAGCCTGAAGATCCCCGCTATCGGTGGTCGGTGCGCAGCGAGTTTGCAGCCGACGCCTACCCGATGCGCGCATGATCCGGCGAACCGTCTTGGAATGGAGGTCGCTACCTTACGGCGACACAGACGCTTCCATCCCCAGGGATGCCGCTCGGCGTCTCGCCGCTGTGGCCAGGAGATCGGCGTTGGCTGGTGAGGGGGGCGGCCGCGTGCTGAGCGAAGGTCGAAGTGGGTTGAAGGCCGGCCAGGTGGTGGGTGTCGTCGTCGCTGATGGCTGCAGTCTGGAAATCCTGCCGAAAATCGACTTCCCGACGCAAGATGGCGAACCGGCGATCGCACCGATCCGCAAGCGGCTCGTTCATATGCTGGCCGTCGCCCTTGACCTGAAGATCGCCACCGGGGCCGTCACGGAACTGGGATGGCAGCGCGAGAGCCTGCTGGAAATCCTAATCGGCCTCTTTGCGGCCAAGCTCTCCGATGCGGTGCGCCAGGGCATGCCGCGGCGCTACATCGCCTGCGAGGACGATCTCCCTGTCTTGCGTGGGCGGCTTAATATGACCCGCCAATTCACCGCGCTGCTCGCCACCCCTCAGACCCTCGCCTGCCGCTACGACGTGCTATCTCCCGACGTTGCGCTCAACCAGATCATGAAGGCGGCGGTCGGGCTGCTGGCAAAGGTGTCGCGAAGCAGCGCCAACCAGCGACGCCTGCGCGAGCTCACCTTCACGTACGCGGACATCTCTGACGTGCCCCGCCAGATCCTCCCCTGGAATGAGGTGGTGCTCGATCGGACGAATGCCCAATGGCGTGAGCTGGTTAGCCTCGCCCGACTCCTTCTCGGCGAACGCTTCCAGACAACCTCGGCCGGATCGGATGGAGGGTTTTCGCTCCTCTTTGAGATGAACACCCTGTTTGAGGCGTTCATCGCCCGCAGCATGAAGCTGGCGCTCGCCGGCACACCGCTATCGGTGCATGTCCAGGGAGGGCGTCTCTATTGCCTGGAGGAGACGCCAAGCGGTTCGAACCGGTTCATGACCAAGCCCGACATCCTGATCAAGCGCGGTGGCGCTGTCGAATTGATCATCGACACCAAGTGGAAGCGACTCAGCAGCCGCATCGACGACCCGAAGAAGGGCGTGAGCCAAGCCGACGTGTACCAGATGATGGCCTATGGTCAGGTCTACCGCTGCAATCGGTTGATGCTGCTGTATCCCCATCATGCGGAGCTCACCTGCAGCGAGGGGGCTCTGAATCGTCATCGAGTGAGGAATGCGAGTAGTTACCTGACGACGGCTACAATTGATGTCTCGTCGTCGCAGGGATTTTCGCAGCGCCTGACGGCGCTGGCGACCGATCCGTCAGCCCAACCCTCGCTTGGGTGTTGCTCAGCGGCAGACTGAAGAAGGGCGAAGGAGGCGAAAGTGGGACATAACGACAAGTTGCCCACGTCTTAGCGCCGTCTTGGAGAAGGTGAAGCGCGGGCCTACGGTATCATAGGGGTCGATGTCAGCATGCTCGTGCTAATCGGTTGGTCGCGGGGCGACGCATTGGATGTCGGATAGCGGGCTAGAGGAACGACTGCGTCTGGCCGCGTTCGAACGCGTGAAGCGGCTTGGCGAAATACACAATCCCCTCACAGCCCAGCAATTGGGCGAGGGCTTCCTGTCGGATGGCCTGCGCTACCCCCTTCTCAATCCGAGGCGCGGGATCTTTAAGCCCCGCCAGATGCGCTTTCTGTTGTCCATCAACACTGTGTTTCCAAAGAGCGGAAACCGAGTTTGGTACGACGATCAACGTGAAGTGCATCGCCAAATCTATGAGGGCGACGATGTCGTCGACTACGCTTTCATGGGGACAAACCCAGACGCGGCCGACAATCGGTGGCTTCGAGAAGCATTCGAAAATCAAATCCCAATCATCTATTTCTTGGGCGTCGCACCTGGCCGCTACGAGGCCATGATGCCGGCCTTCATTGCTGATTGGGATTCCCAAACTCTGAAGGCGCGGATTGCCTTTGGCCTTCCCGTGGAGGGGACTATCGTTCCGCCGCGCGATACTTCAGAGCGGCGCTACGCGCTGCGAACTGTCAAGCAAAGGCTACACCAAGCGACATTCAGGGCCGCCGTTATCGGCGCGTACCGGGGCCGTTGCGCGCTATCCGGCCTGCCGGAGCCCATGCTGCTCGATGCGGCCCATATCGTTGCTGATATTGATGCGCGGCTTGGTCAGCCGATTGTGCGCAATGGCATTCCCCTGTCCAAAATCCACCATGCCGCGTTCGATGCGCATCTCATCGGCATCGACCCTGACTACCGCTTGCATGTCTCCGAACGATTGTTGGCCCAGAACGATGGACCGATGCTCGAAGCGATTAAAGCGCTGGCGGGCGGAACGCTTCGCCTTCCGAGGCGGGAACAGGATCGGCCGGACCGAGACCGTCTCGCGCTACGATTCGAACGGTTCAAAGCGGCGGCTTAAGCGCCGTCGGCCGTCTTGCCTCGGCTACCGCAGCATCGATGTTTGCTGTCGGCAACGACCCAAATGAGGTTAGTGCGCTAACCCAGCCATAAGCGCCAATTTCGGCAGCGAGCATTTGGCGAAGGACCACGCTCCGACCTAAAGTTGCAAAGGGCGGGGGTTCAGGTCATGACTTTCGAGATCGTCGGGACCATCGCGTCCAAGGTCGGCTTCGCATCGCACCAGAACGCTGTGCCGTTGGTGCGTGAGCTGAAACTCCACGCCGCCGGCGACGACGCTATAGAGCACTGCGAGCTTCGCCTTTCAGCAGATCCCCCCTTCGTCCAGCAGAAGACCTGGCGCCTCGATCGCCTCGCGCCAGGAGACGAGCTGGTCATCGCCGATCGCGACGTTCAGCTGAATGCGACCCTGCTCAGTGGTCTGACCGAAAGCGTCGCCGGCTCGATCACGCTCACCCTGCATTCGCAGGACGGCGAAGAGCTGGCCCGCAAGGACGCCTCTGTTGAGCTACTGGCCCACAACCAGTGGGGCGGCTCGTCAGCCATGGCCGAGCTCCTGCCTGCATTCTCGATGCCCAACGACCCGGCGGTCGACCGCGTCCTGAAGTCGGCCTCCGATGCGCTGCGACGTGCGGGAAAGCCTTCCGAGCTGGATGGATACCGCAGCAAGGAGCGCGCCCGCGTCTGGCTGGTGGCCTCCGCAATCTGGTCTGCGGCCTGTGGGCTTCGCCTGTCGTACGCCCTGCCGCCAGCGAGCTTCGAGCGGCAGGGACAGAAGATCCGCACGCCTGGCGCCATCCTCGATGGTCGGGTGGCCACGTGCCTGGACACGGCGCTTCTGTTTTCGGCGGCTCTTGAGCAGGCCGGCCTTCACCCCCTGGTCATCCTGACCAAGGGCCACGCCTTTACCGGGGTCTGGCTCCAGCCGCTGGAGTTTGCGAGCATCCTGACCGACGAGGCTGCGGCGCTGCGGCGGCGTATCGACCTGGATGACCTTCTGGTCTTCGAGACGACCCTCGCCACAAACGATCCGCCAGCCAGCTTCATGGCGGCGATCGATGCGGCGCGCCGACAGCTCGCAGAACCCCTGGACGGCAGCTTTGAGATGGCGGTGGACATTCACCGCGCGCGCATGCAGCGCATCTGGCCTCTCGGCGTGGCCGTCGGGCCAAAGGATAAGGTCGATACGGGCCAGACCACCGCCGAGGGCCTGCAGGACGCGCCGCTTTTGCCGGCGTTCGACGTCGAGGTTGAAGCCGAGGCCGACACCCCGGGTGACCGCATTCGTCAGTGGCAGCGCAAGCTTCTGAACCTGACCACCTCCAACCGGCTCCTGCATGTTCCTGAGAGCGCAAAGGTGCTGCGCCTGCACTGTCCGGAGCCCGGCAAACTCGAAGACCTCCTGGCCTCTGGCCACAAGCTGAAGATCGGCGCCATGCCGGACCTGGAGGTGGGCGGGCGCGATGAGGCCACCTATGAGCGCCAGACGCAGACGAGTCTGCGCGACGAGGTCGCCCGGCAGATGCTTGAGCGCAACGAAGTGCTCTCCACACTCGCAAAGGACAAGCTCGACGCCCAGCTGGTCGAGCTCTACCGCAAAGCACGGACCGATCTCGAAGAAGGCGGCACAAACACCCTCTACCTGGCCCTGGGGTTCCTGAAGTGGAGGAAGTCGGCCGCTGAGGACAAGGTCTATAGAGCGCCCCTGATCCTGCTTCCGGTGAAGCTGGAGCGCCGCAGTGCGCTATCCGGCGTGGTGATGGTCCAGCATGAGGACGAGCCCCGGTTCAACCTGACCCTGCTGGAGCTCCTGCGTCAGGACTTCGACCTGGCCACCCCCGGGCTTGAGGGCGAGCTGCCAAAGGACGAGCACGGCATCGATCTGGATGGAATCTGGAGGATCGTGCGGTCTGCGGTGCGTGAAATGCCGGGCTTTGAGGTGATCCCCGACCTCGTGGTCGGCACCTTCTCCTTCGCCAAGTACCTGATGTGGAAGGACCTGGTCGACCGTGCCGACCACCTCAAGCAGAGCCCGCTCGTCAAACACATCATCGAGCGTGGCGGCGACGAATTTGGTGACCGGGAGAAGTTCCCGAGGCCCGAAAGCCTCGACGATGAACTGACGCCGGCCGACCTTTTCACACCCCTGCCGGCAGACAGCTCCCAGCTTGCCGCGATTGTCGCCTCCGCAAGAGGGCAGAGTTTTGTGCTGGACGGCCCGCCAGGCTGTGGGAAATCCCAGACTATCGCCAACATGATCGCGCACAACCTGGCCCTGGGGCGTCGGGTGCTGTTCGTCGCGGAAAAGCGGGCGGCGCTGGAGGTGGTGCAACGGCGCCTGGCAGACAAAGGCCTTGGTCCGTTCTGCCTTGAGCTTCATTCGGCGAAGGCAACCAAGACGGCAGTCCTGCGCCAGCTCGACCAGGCTTGGTCGACACGCGACGCGATGACCGCAGAGGAGTGGGAGGAGGAGGCGTTGGAAGCCAGGGCGCTGCGCGACAGCCTCAACGCCCTGGTTCGCCTGTTGCACCGGCGTCAGGCCAACGGCTGGACGATCCAGCAGGCCATCGGCCTTGTCGTGCGCGAGGGGCCTGAGTGCGCGCTGCGCTTCGACTTTGGACCCGACGTCGATCACCACGCCGAGGATATAGCTGCTCTCCGCGATGTGGCGCGCCGCCTTGGCCTGGCGCGTGCTGAGGTGAGCGACATCCCCGCGGACATGAATGATGTTGCGGCCAGCGAATGGTCGAATGCATGGCAGGATGAGGTGATCGCGGCCGCGAGCGCGATCCCGGCATTGCTCGACGAGCTCGAACAGGCTGCACAAGGGCTGCGTACCGCCTGTGGCCTGCCGCTGCCGGGAGAGGATGCCTTTGCACTTGGCCGTCGCCTGGCCTTCGTGCGGACACTTCTTCAGAGCTTCTCGCGCGATGATCGGCTCGCCTTCTCCCCGGTGATGGCCGACCAGGTGGTCGCAGCCCGTGAGGGCCTGCAGCATCTGGAGCGGTACCGAGCAGAAGAGGCTGCGCTGTCCGTCCGCTATGTAGAGAAGGCCGCAGCACGCATTCCGGTCGATGCCCTGCGCGCGGCCTGGTCGAAGGCCTGTGGACAGGTCTGGCCTCTGTCGATGTTCGCCAAAGGGCGGGTTGCACGCGACCTGGCGCGTGAGGGTGGGGCAGCCGGCAAGGTTCGCCCTGACGCTGACCTGCCGCGTCTGGCGGTCATGCGTGACCTCCTCGCCACCATGAGCGGCCTGGCGCCGCGCGCGTCTGGTGTGACCGGCTGGAATGGCCTTGAAACGAACGCCGTCGATGTCGAAGCGGCGATTGGCCGGGCTGAGCGTCTGCGCGCAGCGATCGCCGCGGAAGCGGGCGGACCAGACGAGCTCGCTGCCCTGAAGCGCTCCGCTGCTGCGCTCGTCGTGGAGTCCAACGAGCTTCTTGACCCGGAGGGTCCAATCGCCAGGGCGGCCTCGCGGCTGGCCCGCGCTCTTGAGGCCTATGAAGCCGGCGCATCGCGATACCATCGGCTCGCCCAAAGCTCGGCCGAGAACGGGTTTGCGGCGCTTCGTGCGCAGGCCCTGGCCATCGTCAACAATAGCCGGCGGCTGCGCGACTGGGCCAACTGGAGACGCGTTCGCGGCGAGGCCGTGGCTTTGAGCCTCAGTCCTTTGGTGGAAGCGCTGGAAACAGGCCTGACCGCCCCAGAGGACGCCTCTCGCGCGTTGGAGCTGGGATATGCGTTCTGGTTCGCCGCCAGGCGAATGGATGAAGAGCCGCTGCTGAAGACTTTCGCCGGCAATGAGCAGATGGACCGAATTCAGCGATTTCGGGCTGTGGACGAGCGCCTGTCGGAACTCTCAAGCCGCTTCATCCGTGCAAAGATCTGCGGCCTCATCCCGGACAAGTCGGAGGCCAGTCGCAAGGACGGTTACGGCGTGCTGCGGCACCAGTTGCAGCTCCAACGCCAGCACAAGCCGATCCGGCAACTGGCGGCGGAGATGGGTGATGCCTTCACGCGGCTTGCGCCCTGCATGCTGATGAGCCCGCTTTCGATCGCGCAGTACCTCCCCGCCGATCAGGCGCTGTTCGACCTCGTGATCTTTGACGAAGCCTCCCAGATCACGCCCTGGGACGCCATCGGCGCCATGGCGCGGGGTAAGCAGGTGGTGATTGCCGGTGATCCCCGGCAGATGCCGCCTTCCAATGACTTCCAGCGCAGTGCTGACGGTGGGAGCGACGGCGACGGGACGGAGGCGGATCTCTCCTCAATCCTTGAGGAATGCCTTGCGGCCGGTGTCCCCCAGCACAGCCTGGACTGGCACTACCGCAGCCGCCACGAAAGCCTGATCGCCTTCTCCAACCACCGCTACTACGACAGCCGCCTTGTGACGTTCCCCGCGCCGCAGAGGCGGCCCACCGCCGTCTCCTGGGTCCGCGTGCAGGGAGTCTGGGCGCGCGGCGCTGAGCGAACCAATGCCATCGAGGCCAGGGCGATCGTCGAAGAGGCTGTGCGAAGGCTGCGCGATCCGAAGTTCGTCGATGGGCAGGGGCAGCCGCTATCGCTAGGCGTGATCACCATGAACATTGAGCAGATGCGGCTCGTAGAGGATCTGCTGGACCGGGCCCGCCGCGCTTATCCTGAGATCGAGCCACACTTCCGCGATGACCGCCTCGAGCCGGTGGTGGTCCGCAACCTTGAGACTGCCCAGGGCGATGAGCGCGACGTGATCCTGATCGGCGTGGGGTTTGGTCCGACGGACCCGCATGGCCAGACGATGTCGATGGGCTTTGGCAAACTGAACACCGACGGCGGATGGCGCAGGCTGAACGTCGCCGTCACCCGCGCCCGACAGGAAATGGTGCTTTTCACATCATTTGACGCGGGGATGATCGATCTCACGCGGACAAGCCAGCAAGCGGTCGCCGACCTCAAGCAGTTCATCGAATATGCCGAGCGGGGTCCCAAGGCGATCGCCCAGGCGAACCGCGGGTCGCTTGGCGATGTGGAATCGCCTTTCGAGCAGGCGGTGGCCAATGCGTTGCGCGACCGTGGCTGGACTGTGGTTCCTCAGGTCGGCGTCTCGAAGTTCCGGATCGACCTGGGCGTCGTCCACCCTGACAGGCCGGGTGACTACCTGGCGGGGGTGGAGTGCGACGGCGCGACCTACCACAGCGCCGCGACTGCCCGTGACCGCGACAAGGTTCGGGCGTCAATCCTGGAAAACCTCGGCTGGAAACTGCTTCGGGTCTGGTCGACAGAGTGGTGGACCGATCGCGAGCGCGCCGCGGACAAGACCCACCAGGCCTTGGAAGCGCTTCTGGAAGCCGACCGCGTCACGCGCGCCCAGGCTGAGTCTGCCGGGGCTGCAGCCATCGATGAGCTGCCCGCCGTGACGCCGGAGGACAACGGCCCGCCCCCAGAGTCCAGCCTGAACCTAGAGTTCGAAGCGCCTCAGGACCTGGCGACCTACGCCTCCCCCGCAGCAGTGGCTGGGTCGCCCGCTCCGGTGCTGCCAGAGGAGGCGCCATCGCCTGGCGCGACGAGCGACGGGCTCTACCGGATAACTGACTTCAAGGGTCTGGCGCACCAAATCGACCCGGCCAACTTCTATGAACCGCAGTACGATGAGACCTTGCGCCAGCTCATCGAGCATGTCGTCGCGTCCGAAGGACCAATCGCGCAGATCAACCTCGTTCAACGGCTGGCGCGCGCTCACGCGTTTGCGCGCGCCGGCGGCGTCATCCGGGAGCGGGTCATGACACTGGTCAGGGCGCGCCACCACGTGGACGCCGACGGCGATGCAGAACCCTTCATCTGGGCCAGCGAAGACGCCTTCCTGGAAGGTGTGCGAGCGCGTTTTCCGGCAACTGACGAGGACATCCGGCAGGTCGAGGACATTGCGCTCGTCGAGCTGCGCGCAGCTGGAAGCACTGACCCCGTGGAGATCGCCCGCCGGTTCGGCGTGCGCCGCCTCAGTGCCACCGCCAGGGCGCGGATTGAGCGTGCGCTGGCGACGTAGGCAACTGCAGTAAACGCAGGTCAAAGCGCGTGCCCTGGACGAGGGAGCCGGAGCGGACAAGGGGCGTCCTGCGCTATCCCAGGCCTTCAGGTCAGCGTCGGGGATTAACACTCTGCTGCGCGTGCCGAAGCGCCGAAGCAGGGAGGTCACCGTGCGACTTGCCGCGCCAGCACGCCCGGCAACCAGCGCGACACGGCGACCTTAGCCGCCAATAGGCTTACCAGCTCGCTCTTGCGCGCCTTCTGCGGCCCGGTGACGCCTTCCGCACTCAGCGCCTCGACCAGCGCATCGCGCGTGCCTCGCGCCAGGAAGGTCGCATCGGGGCGCCAGGCCCCTGCGAGATCGACCCCAGTCCGCCGCATGAAGACACCCAGCTGCCGCCAGGCCTCCGACCGGCGCTGGTCATGCCGCAGCTCGACCGCATCCAGGCCCAGCCCCACGCCCAGCGCGAGAAGCTCGGCCTTCTCCTCCGCCGGCAGCCCGACGACGAAGTCGAAGCAGTCCTCGAAGCTCTCCGTCGGAAGCCGCTCCCGCCAGGCCGCGAAGACGCTGGTCCAGTCCGCTTCACCGGCCAGGCGCGCTTCGGCCGGGATGTCGCTGACGCGTACGCCCCTGGCCTGCAGCTTCAGCGCTCCGCCGCGCGGCATGGCGTGAGACATCTCCCAGGCCAGCGACGCCACCAGCACGTCGTAGGCCGCCGCCGGATCCTTCAGCAGCGCATGCCGTGTCGCCGCCGTGGCGATATGGGTCATGTGCCAGTGACCGGTGTGTCCCCAACCATGCGGCGCCGCGGCCTGAGCCTTCTTCCCGGCAGCCTCACCTGTCGCCTCAGGGCGCTTGCGGTAACCCCGCCGGATCGTCAGCAACCCGCCCGCATCCAGCTGGATGAAGACGCCCGCCTCAGCCTTCTCCTCGGCGGTGAGGCCGCCGGCCTCCATCTTGGCCTCCAGCCGCGCCAGGGTCTCGGCGGCTGCATCGAGCTCGCCGACCCCCGCGCCCTCATGCTCCAGCACCTCGGCGGCCGCGTCGTAGGCCGCCTGCTCCTCGGCATCCAGCTCGACAGGTGATCCGGACACCCGCTCATAGCCATGCCCCCAGCCGAAGTCGTAGGGCTCCAGCACCTCCACCCACCCCCAGCCCTCGGCCTTCAGGTCCTCCACCACCTTGGCCATCTTCTCAGTCGCGAGGCGCTCGACCAGACCGCTGTCGGTCCAGGCTTCCGCCTCCTCGCCCTCGGTGAAGAGGTCCACCAGGAAGCCACCGCCGGCGGCCTCATAGGCTTCACGCCCCACGAACCTCGCCAGCCGTTCCCGCGGCGAGGTCATGCCCTGCTGCAGGAGCTGGCGCACCCGCGGCGCCTGCACCCAGCCCTGGCAGGCGGCCAGGACCTGGCGTTGCCGCTCGTGGTCATCCGTCAGGGTGAAGGCCTGCGCCGCGCCAAGGCTGAAGTCGCCGGCCTCGAAGGCGTCGAGGATCTCCGGCGCGAGGTTGGCGAGCTTGAGGATCTGCGCCACACGCCGGGTGTCCACCCCCATGGCTGCGCCGATCCGCTCCGGACTCTCCCCCTTGTCCAGCATCGCCTTGTAGGCCTTGAATTCCCGGGCCGGATGCAAGCCCTCGCGCACGAAGGTCACCACCGACTGCCGGCACGCCGCGTCCTTCTCCGACACCAGCACCGGCACACCCTCGGCAAGGTCCGCCGGCAGCTTCCTGGCCTTGTGCAAGGCCTTCAGCGCCTTCAGCCGTCGCCCGCCGTCCCAGACCATGGCGACCTTGCCTTCCAGGTAGACGTGCAGCGGATCGAGCAGGCTCTCGGAAGCGATCGAGGCCATCAGGCCGGCGACGTCCCCGCGCGCCTGGCGGGCGTTCTCCGGCGCGAGCTTGCAGGCGGCGAGGGGAATAGTGCGGATGTCGGACAAGGAGGGCCTCCACATGGACGCGCCCTTGAAGGGGCGGATGGGAGGTGTTCACGCGACGAAGCGCGAAGTTCAGCGTCTGCTGACCTCCGCGCCGTCGCTCCCCATGAATTGCTGCCGATGGCGCCACAGTGCCGGCGATGGACGCCAGCCGCGCCATCAGCCTTCAGGGCAGGCTCCCGGCGCTGAGCGTTTGTCAGCCTCCAGGAAGGAGCTGCCGGTCCACTGGAAATAGGCGCGGTAGCAGGTGGTCTGCGCCTGGTCCGGCTGGCTTTCCCACTGGGTGCGCAGGAGGGTGCTGCCGACGTCGTAGCGATAGGTGAGGTTGTAGAAGTCCTCACCTTCCTTGGGCAGGTCGATCACCTGTCCCGTCTGCAGGTTGATGATATAGCCGCGCATACAGTTGGTCCCGCAGCCGAACTCGGCGATGGCCGCATCACCGGCGAAGTTCGACCCAGCCTGCACCGCTGCGGTGATGCGCGAGCGGAACGCGGTCCACGGCTTGCTGTGATCGGAGAAGTCCGGCGTGACCACCGGTCCGGCAAAGCGCCGCGGCGGGTACTGCTGCGGGTTCGGCTCCGGTGGGAATTCAGCGACGCTGGCCACACCTTCGCTGGCGGCGCCCGCACTTGTCGCCTGCAGGTCAGCCGCCGACGCCGATGGACCGCCGTCAGTCGCAGACGCCGCCGCGACAGTTGTGGCGCTGAGCGCCGGTGTTGCCGCCTGCGCCGCGGCCGAAGCCAGGTTTGTCCCTTCGAACGCCCGCGCCACGCCGACACAGGCGATGAAGGCCAAGCCCACGCCCAGGGACTGCGGTCCCACCATCCAGAATAGACGCTGACCGGCCAGGTCCATCGCCCCGGATCCGAACACCAGCGACGGCATGGCGAAACGGCGGAAGAGGTCGCCAAGCCACCAGGCGATCGGGGCAGCCACCAGGAAGGCGGCCACACACGCCCCCGCGACGAGCGCCGGCAGCATATGCCCGTGCATGAACTGCTCGCCGCCCATCACGGCCAGGGTGATCACCCCGGCAAGCACGAGCAGGATCAGCAACGGGTGAGGGCGTGGCTTTGGTGGTCGGGGCGCGACGCTGGCCCCGGTCCCGGCTGCGCCCGCCGCTGCAGGTCTGGGAGGCGGCGGTCCGGCCTCGGTCGGCAGGTCCTCGTGGCAATGCTGGCAGCGGATTGCCGCGTCCTGGATTTGATTGGCGCAGAAAGGGCAGGTCTTCATCGCGGCCTCGCGTGGGGACTGTGCTGGTGTTCGGAGGAGCGCGACCGCAGATTCTGAACGGCATCATCCACGGCGCTCGCGCGGATACATACTATAGTTGATAAACTTGTCGCTACGGGCTGATCGAGTTTCCGCGCATGGATATGCGGCAGCTCGTCGGGGACAACGTTAGGCGAGCCCGGATCGCGAAAGGGTGGACCCAAGAGCAATTGGCGGCCGCGTCCGGCTTTTCACAGCAGTATCTGAGCGGTCTGGAAAGCGGCCGTAGGAACCCGACAATCGTAACGATCTACGAAGTCGCGATGGCCCTCGGTGTTTCGTATCTGGAATTACTTACTCCGGCGCAGCCATCCTAGCTCTTGCCCCGCATCGCCCAGGTTAAAGATGCGCCTACCATATGCCCTGGACGCTGTGCGCCATGGCATCGCCGGACGGCTAGGGAAACTTCAGGTGAGCGCTGATCCAACAGCGCCGCCAGGCCGGCCCGCTCGGGCTAGAGCGGGTTCCTTTCTGGCGGAATCGGGGTTCCCAAATCAGCGGAGAGCTGATTCACCCTGGCTGCTGGGGGAGGCCAGCTGGGATGACGGCTCCTTACTCGATGGATCTTCGGGCGCGGGCGATGGCGCGCCGGGCTGCGGGCGAGACGCATCGCGAGATTGCGGCGGCGCTGCAGGTGGCGCCCTCGTGCATATCGAAGTG